>CBDBGT010000013.1:0-526027 GCA_965205365.1 Bdellovibrionales bacterium | reverse complement strand
TCTGCCACTCCAGCGCTCTGGCTTTAACCTTCTTGCTGCTTCATAAACTTCCTTACGCTTTTCTAATATCTCTTTATCTTTTCCTAAATGACGCTCTGATGGCGTCACAAACTTTATTCCACTGTGACGATGCTCTTCATTGTACCAATTAACAAAACTATCAACCCAGTCTCTTGCATCACCTATGCTTTTAAAAAACTCTGGATAATCCGGCACATACTTTAACGTCTTAAATAAACTTTCTGAATAGGCATTGTCATTACTTACACTCGGCCTACTAAATGAACTTGAAACTCCCAACCAATCAAGTGTTGCTAGCATCGTTGCTCCCTTCATTGAGCCGCCATTATCTGAATGTAATACTAGCTCATTTCTTTTTATTTTTTCTCTCTCACAAATCTTTTTAATTAACTCTGATGATAAATCCATACTTTCTCTAACGTGTACTTTATAACCTACAATCTTTCTACTAAACACATCCATAAACATATATAAATAATAAAACCGACCCCGCACCGAAGTTTTTAAATAAGTAATATCCCAAGAATAAACTTGATTCACTTCCGTTGCAGTCATTCCTTTTGGCTTTTGTTTAGTTTTTGGTTTTGTTCTTCCTCTATGAACTAAAAGTTTATTCTCTTTTAAAACTTTATAAAAACTTGATTCACTTGCTAAATAAACTCCATCATCTGCAAGTTTTGAAACTATCACATGAGGAGAGTCATCAACATACTTTTTTAAAGTACAGGTGTTAATGATCTCATCTTTTTCTTTATCACTTAATTTATTTTTTGGAGGCGATAAGGGTCCTTTTCTTTTATCAGTTAAAGAAAGTTTCCAGCGGTTGAAAGTTTTAATATCAATTTCTAAATCGCTGCAGGCAAGTTTAAGTCTACAGCCATTTTTAGAAGAGGTGTTAATTAATTCAAGACAAACTTCTTTGTCATCAGGACTTAATCTTCGTCCTCTTTGACCCCCCAGATCTCGTGGCTTTTTTTTAACAAGATGATTCTAGCAGACTGTTCAGCTAGAGCTTTTTCAGCTCGATTTAAAGATCTTTCTAAGTTTATTTTATCTTTCCTTAAAGTTTTAATTTCAGGATCAAGTGAAGGTCTTCCAACAGGATTTTGTCCAAGTAATTCTTTTTCAAAATTAATAAGGTCTGAAGAGTTAAGTCCATTTTCTCTAAGAAATTTTCCAAGTTCGTTTTCATTTAAAGATTGAGTTTTTTTAATAAAGTTAAGTTTGTCTTCAAGAGAGAGTTTTTTATTGCTGTTGCTGTGGGTCATAGAATTTAAATTAGCATATTTTTTCTTCCATCCATAGAGGGTTGAAGAGGCAATGTTAAGTTTACTAGCGGTGTAAGTGAGTCCTTTTTTGTCAGCGAGTAATTTTTTCACAGCGTTGAGTTTAAAGTTTTCATTATAAGTTTTATTGAGGTTATTGTTTTTCATGTGTTTTCCTTTTTAAGCCCCTGATATTGTTTAAATAAAGTGGATTTCAAAAGTTAAACTGAATTTTAAATAATTAATTTTTCTCTCAGGTCCCAACTATCCAAAAACCGGGGGTTTCAATCTTTTTCTTCTTTAAAACTCTTTAAATTTTTGTCGCATTTAGGTTAGCTGAGGCCTTAAAAGATCCAGATCAATATGTTCGTGACAGGGCCGCCTGGATCCTGGGAAAGATTAAACCTACGGATCCTCAAATTCACTTGGCAGTAGCTGAGGTCTTAAAAAATCCAAATAAATATGTTCGTATGAGCGCCGCCTGGGCCCTGGGAAAGATTAAACCTACGAATCTTCATGTATTAAATTTGATAAAGGAAGTATTAGAGCAACAGTTAAGTAAGTTCTCCGACAAAGAAATAAAAATTTTAGAAAGTCTAGGTTCTGATTCGGACTAGAAAATAAAAAGTTCAGACTCATAGAATGGACTGTGCAAGAATGGAATAGATCATTTTTAAGGTACAGATTATTTTTTTGGGTTTTAGACTTTTAAACTTCTTTTGTGCGCAGCTTTTAAGTTTAGAGAAAATGATGAATTTACAGACTTAGAAGATATTGCAGAGATTTTAAAAGAGGGTGTTTTAGAACTTAAAGGTTTTCAAAAAAAACAAAAGTTGCTTTAAGATGAGTGACTAAGGCGTGTCCTCATAACCCTGGACCAACAGTGGTAAGCTTTAGCCAAATAAAAGTACAGGCTAGAGAGAGGGTTGCCTTGAAGTTTCTTGCTAGCTTTTCAAAACGTGTGGCAATACTTCTAAACTATTACAGTTTAAGTCTTGCAAACACATTCTCCACCTGATGTCTTGCTTTATAAGTATGTTTATCTAACTCATGATTTGACTTTTTGCTGTTTGATTTTCTTGGAATCATTGGGTTGATATTTTTATCACGTGCTAATTGCCGTATCTCTTTTAAGTCATAACCTTTGTCAGCTAGAAGGTTTTCACCTTCTACTTTTTTAATTAAGCTGGGTGCAGCTTTACTGTCGTGCACTTGGCCCCCAGTGACTTCAAAACAGATCGGATTTCCATGGGCATCACAGGCCATGTGTATTTTTGTTGTGGCTCCACCTGCAGATTTTCCAATTGCACGCTCTTCTCCACGCCTAGCTCCACTAGCATGCTGATGAGTGCGTATGTAAGTTCCGTCAATGGACACCCACTTTGTATCAATTTCTTCTTGTACAGCAAAAAAATTATCCCATCAGCCTTTTTGTGTCCAGCGGTTAAAGTGATTGTAGGCTGTTTTCCAAGGGCAAAATTTTTCTGGAACATCTCTCTAAGGACTGTCAGTTCTAAGCTTCCATAACGTTACGATTATTTTTTGATCTTCTGCAATTGTGAGAAACTAAAATAACTTCAAGTTGTCTCCATAAAGAATCTGATAAAACTTTTCTGGTTATGTGAAAAACCTCCATAAGTTGGATTTCCCCAAAGAAATAGGGCACTTTTTCCTATGGGAGGTTGTGTTTAATTGCATACCCTTTAGGGCTTTGATAATCAAGAGAAGAATGTCTTCTTTTCTTGTTATACCAAACCTCAATATATTCAAATACTAACCATCTTAATTCTCTTTCTCCAGTATAGTTTTTTCTATATAAAAATTCTTTTTTTAAACTTGAAAACCAACTTTCAATATATGCATTTTCACCTGTATAGAAAGCTTTAAAATTTCTAAAGCCGGAAAATTGGAATAATAAACAGATGGTGATGACTTCAGATTCAGATAACCCAGGGGGAAAACCCCTCTTCCTTTTGCTGGGTGTGAGTTTGTGCTGTTCGTAATTTAGTCCTAAAATAAAGTCGCCAACAAGAGTAAAAACTTCTACAATTTGATTCTCTTTGATCATTCAAAGCTCTTTTTTTTAAATCAGAGTAAAAAACAACTACATCTTACAAAAGGCTTAAGGTGATCTTTTATTTATTCAAAACTTAGGTTAATATAGAGTTAAAACAGCTAAGTTTTATAATTTTAAGTCTCATTAAAGCTAAGGTTTTTAAATGAGTTTAGAAACTAAATCACAATTACACAATTTAATTTCTAGGCTTGAAAAAGAAAAGTCATCCACTAAATAGGTTTGTCACTATATTGGCTATTCTTGTATGGTCTGGTTTTGTAAGTATAGGTCTCTTGATGATTATCAAAAGAAGCAACCATTGTTGCTTCTTTGATTACAAATTAATTGCTATAGGATTGATTTATGAAAACAGTTTACTTTGATTTTTTTAGCCTCATCCGCTAATATTACAAACCCCTTATGTAAACCACTAGCCATAGAAGAGTTGGATAAAATTTCTTCTTGAGACCAGTTAACCCTACCTATGTTAATTAGTAACGCTTTTTCATTTTTAGAAGGTACTTCATCAAGAAGTGATACTGAAACAGCAATAGAATCATCTAATTTTTTTCGTGCTTCACCTACAGGAAGTTGTTCAGTGTCAGCGTAAACAATTTTAATTACTTCTTTACCTTTTATAAAAAAAATTTGTAAACTTTGCCCGTTTGTGAACACTTCGCCTGTAAATACAGTAGTATCTTTAAAATCGATGTTACAAATATAGTCTGACTTACCTTCAATAGTGATTCCACCTTTGGTAGCAAATGCTGATACTGAAAAAACCATCCCAATGAGGGTTATTAGTGTTTTAGTTTTGATATTCATTTTCGTGTCTCCTTATAAATTTTGGTCATAAAGCATAATTGCAATGTCCTGTGGCACTCATGCCAGTACATAGAAATAGAGTCAAATTTTTTAAAATTAAACACAGCGTTAAATCCTCAATGCTTTTCCTGACTTCGACACAACACGGCGCATAAAGCTAATAAAATCAAGTGCTTAGATTTTGCTGGGGTCACTACATTTGCTCTTTAACTAGGCGAATACAGTCCTTTCTCTTAAGGTTTAAAACTTGGTAAATTTTCTTTAAAACAGGAGTAGTCTTAGATACAAGCTCATAAAATCGCCCCGTACTAGAGTCTTTTAAAACACTGTACTCATCTCTATTTAACTCCTCTTTAAGATCTAAAAAACTAAACTCTAATTGGTTTTCCTTAATAAGCTTATTTACTCTACAAACAATTGCATATGCTAGAAAACAAATTCCAATATGAGCCTTAATCCTCTCAGACTTCCAATGAAAAATAGGTCGCATCTTTAAATCTGTCTTACTTATTCTAAACGCTTGTTCTATTTTCCACAGCCCTCTATAACGCTCTAAAACTTCAGCTGCAGACTTGTCTTCAAGATTTGTAATGACACCATGAAAACCATCCCACTGAGCGTCTCTACTAATCTTACACTTATCAACCTCTACATCCCCCTTAAAAGACTTAAGGTACTTTTTCGTTCCATAATTAGTTATAAGGTCACTTGCTTTAAGTTTTCCATCTTTGGCTTTCTTTAAAAGACGAACAATTATCTTTTCCCGGTCAAATGCATCTTTATAAGCTCTTTTATTAGAATACCCAACAACAAGCCTTCTTTTCTTGTGCTCAAACTCTCTAACCCACTGCAGTTCATTGCTCACCACATGGGGTTTAAAGTTTTTATGACAGATTTCTTCTTTTAAATTCTTTGGTAAAGATTTTAACTTAGCCCCCACAATATAATGAATGTTTTCAGCTTCTAGTAAAACTAAGTTTGCCTCATTAAACATACCTCTATCAGCCACAAGGGTAACTTGATTTACATTAAAACGGGTTTTTAAGTTTTTAACTATCTCTATTAATGTGTTGCCCTCATAAGTGTTGCCAGGAAAAAGCTCATAAGTTACTGGGTGTCCCTGTGAGTTTGTAACCAAGGCGAGAACAACTTGAGTTTCTTTAAACTTAGCATCCTTACTAAAACCATTGGCTCTAAGTTCATCTGAAGTAAAGCTTTCAAAATATAGCGTTGTGACATCAAAGAACATAACGTCAACCTGGTCATTAAAAAGGTTTAGAGTGGAATTTAAGACTTTTGATTTTAGTCTTTCTTCGTTTAGAAAAACTCTGTCCATCATACGGTATATCTTATGAAGAGGAAGGGGTTTTGAGAAAACTTTTTTTAAGCTATCTGCTGTTTTTCTTTTACTCTGCGGCCTAGAGATTCTTGCTAAAACACAATCTTGAAGAATAGAGTTCCACTCATCATCTTTTTTTGTGTTTTTTATGATATCGTTAAAGTTCATTTGATTATAAACTTTGCCTAAAACTGTGTGAATGCCTTGGTTAACACGACCTTGCTCAGATAGATTCTTTATATCCACTAGCTCTGGGTTTCTTGTGCTGGCTTTTTTTGTGCAAGTCGTGGAGTGCACAGTTTCTTCCATTCCAGGAAGGGCTGGGTTTCTTGTGTTTTTTAGCTCTATTATTAAGTCCTGTGCTGCTTTCTTAATAATGGCTATTTCTCTTGCATCCTTGTGTTGTCCCAGAGTTCTAATGACTTTTTGAATAACTTTATTTTTTACTCGAGTAGATTCAACTATTCTAATTGAAACACTTCCGTTTGGTTTTTTTACTTCTCGAATAAACATGGCTATTAAAATTACTAGCCTAAAAATACTTGTAAAGAAAAAAAAGGGGTCACTACATTTCGAGTTTTAGACTTTTTAACCTTCTCTGGTGCGTATATTTGAACTCAAGAGGGGCTTTTTAACAGGAGTGTCGAAGTCAGGATAAAACTTTTCTGGTTATGTGAAAAACCTCCATAAGTTGGATTTCCCCAAAGAAATAGGGCACTTTTTCCTATGGGAGGTTGTGTTTAATTGCATACCCTTTAGGGCTTTGATAATCAAGAGAAGAATGTCTTCTTTTCTTGTTATACCAAACCTCAATATATTCAAATACTAACCATCTTAATTCTCTTTCTCCAGTATAGTTTTTTCTATATAAAAATTCTTTTTTTAAACTTGAAAACCAACTTTCAATATATGCATTTTCACCTGTATAGAAAGCTTTAAAATTTCTAAAGCCGGAAAATTGGAATAATAAACAGATGGTGATGACTTCAGATTCAGATAACCCAGGGGGAAAACCCCTCTTCCTTTTGCTGGGTGTGAGTTTGTGCTGTTCGTAATTTAGTCCTAAAATAAAGTCGCCAACAAGAGTAAAAACTTCTACAATTTGATTCTCTTTGATCATTCAAAGCTCTTTTTTTTAAATCAGAGTAAAAAACAACTACATCTTACAAAAGGCTTAAGGTGATCTTTTATTTATTCAAAACTTAGGTTAATATAGAGTTAAAACAGCTAAGTTTTATAATTTTAAGTCTCATTAAAGCTAAGGTTTTTAAATGAGTTTAGAAACTAAATCACAATTACACAATTTAATTTCTAGGCTTGAAAAAGAAAAGTCATCCACTAAATAGGTTTGTCACTATATTGGCTATTCTTGTATGGTCTGGTTTTGTAAGTATAGGTCTCTTGATGATTATCAAAAGAAGCAACCATTGTTGCTTCTTTGATTACAAATTAATTGCTATAGGATTGATTTATGAAAACAGTTTACTTTGATTTTTTTAGCCTCATCCGCTAATATTACAAACCCCTTATGTAAACCACTAGCCATAGAAGAGTTGGATAAAATTTCTTCTTGAGACCAGTTAACCCTACCTATGTTAATTAGTAACGCTTTTTCATTTTTAGAAGGTACTTCATCAAGAAGTGATACTGAAACAGCAATAGAATCATCTAATTTTTTTCGTGCTTCACCTACAGGAAGTTGTTCAGTGTCAGCGTAAACAATTTTAATTACTTCTTTACCTTTTATAAAAAAAATTTGTAAACTTTGCCCGTTTGTGAACACTTCGCCTGTAAATACAGTAGTATCTTTAAAATCGATGTTACAAATATAGTCTGACTTACCTTCAATAGTGATTCCACCTTTGGTAGCAAATGCTGATACTGAAAAAACCATCCCAATGAGGGTTATTAGTGTTTTAGTTTTGATATTCATTTTCGTGTCTCCTTATAAATTTTGGTCATAAAGCATAATTGCAATGTCCTGTGGCACTCATGCCAGTACATAGAAATAGAGTCAAATTTTTTAAAATTAAACACAGCGTTAAATCCTCAATGCTTTTGTGTATAAGGCTTGTAAGAGAGGGCCATGTTAGAATCAAACTCCATAAAAACCTGTTTAAACTGGTTAAATAGCCTTATGATTAACAAGTAGCTCTTTATTTTTTAGTGCCTTAATAATGGGTCAGTGGATTTAAAAACCGCAATGGTTATAATCTTTGTCTTAGGCCTAAGTGAGGGAAGAGTTACCTTTAGGTGGTGTTTTTACTCTTAGGTATATATTTGTTGTTATAATCTTTTAAAGACTCTTTTACCTTTCCACTTAAGAAATAAAGGCCTAAAATATTTGGAAACGCCATTCCTAAGATCATTAAATCACCAAACTCTAAAATGTTTGTAGATGATGTGATTGCTCCACAGAATATAACAACTAAAAGCAGTATTTTATATCCTATTGAGTACTTGTCTCCAAATAAATATACCCAGCACCGCTCACCATAGTAGGACCATGAAATAATTGTAGAGAAAGCAAAAAGCACTACAGCTATTGACAACACCCATGGAAACCAAGAGATCACAGAAGAAAAAGCCTCTGAAGTAAGAGCAGCTCCTTCTTTAGCCACTCTTAAGGTTTCGTACTCGGGGGCATTATAAGCTCCTGTAATTATAATAACTAGGGCTGTAATGGTGCATACAATTACTGTATCAATTAGTGGCTCTAATAAGGCCACGACACCTTCTCTTACTGGATGATCACTTTTTGCTGCAGAGTGAGCAATTGGAGCTGAGCCTATACCAGCTTCATTGGAAAAGGCTGCTCTTTGAAAGCCTACGACTAAAACTCCAACAAAACCACCGTAGCCAGCTTCAGGTGTAAAGGCTCCTGCAAAAATGGAAGCAATTGCCTCTGGGATTTGTGAAAAATGAGTGAGAATAATATAGAGGCTCACTAGTAAATAAACCCCACACATAATGGGAACTATTTTTTCAGCTGTAAGGGCAATTCTTTTAATTCCACCAATGATGACAATTCCTACAAAAAGTGAGAACAAAGCACCGTAAAGCCAAGGGTGTTGGCTAAAAATAGGAATTGATAATTTTACTGCTGATAAAGATTGATTTACTTGGAAAGCACCTCCGCCACCAAAGGATCCGCCAATACATAGAGCTGCAAAAACAACGGACAGTATTTTTCCTAGTCTAGTATACCCAATTTCTTTAAGGCCTGTTGATAAGTACTCCATTGGACCACCTAAAACTTTGCCATTGGGTCGCTTAATTTTATAAATTTGTGCAAGGGTACATTCTGTAAACTTAGAGGCCATGCCTATAAGGCCTGCAAAAATCATCCAAAACGTTGCCCCAGGACCTCCTAAGCTAATTGCAACCGCAACACCTGCAATGTTTCCTAGACCAACTGTGGCTGAGAGAGCTGCTGTGAGTGCTTGAAAGTGGGTGACCTCACCAATGTCATCTTGGTTTTTCTCCTTAGACACATACTTTCCACAAACAACATCCACAGCATGTTTAACGTGGGTAAAGTTAATAAACCCCATTTTAAATGTAAAAAATATTGCGCCTACAACAAGCCATGCCACTGCTAAAGGCAGTGACACTCCTTCTATAAAAAATAGCGCATCAAAGAAAATAATAGATCCTATAATATGATTAATTTCACCGAAAAAAGAGTCTACGCTATGATTGATTTCTGCAAAAGCTAGGCTTGGGCCCAATAATAAAACTAAAATAGAAGTCATTATTTTCATTTTTTCCCCTTATAAGGTTATTTTTCAATTGAAAACTTTACAGATTTTTTTAAGAAGTATCTACGGATGACTGCTTGTCCATTGAGCACAAAAAAGACTAAAGGGCACCACCTATCTTTAATCCATAAAGGCCTAGGTCTAAATAGACTAGACTTATGTAATGAGCATTCTTGCCAGGTCTTATGAATAGTAGAGAGAATACCTTTGTTGTAACAGTAATTTAAAACTCATTTAAGAAAGGACGTTTATTATGGGTATGAAAGTATTGCTTGTTTTTAGTGTTTTATTTTCAGCATTTTCAGTAAGTGCCATAGAGTATATTGTAAAGTTTAAGGATGAAAAGACTTTTAGTGCACTTTTCAATGAAGTAAAGGTAATGGGCGTAGGGGATAACTCTGAAATTACTGAGGTTCATTATCCAGCAAACCTTGCAAAAATAGAGGCTCCTTTGGGTCAAAAAGCTCGTTTGCAAAATATAAAAGGCGTTGAGTATGTTGTTAAAAACTATGAGGTTAGAATTTTTCAAGCAAACTACACACCACTTGCTACATTAAGAGATCAATATGCAAATGTTATTACGGGTGCTCAAGAAGCCTGGGCTGCTGCTGGGAACACAGGTTCAAGAGAGGTTAAGGTTGCTGTAATTGATACAGGTGCTGACTATAACCATGAATCTTTAAAAGCGAATATGCTTCCTGGTTATGACTTTGCAAAAGATGATGATGATCCAATGGATGAAACAAGCTTTCAAAATCCTGGCCATGGAACTCATTGTGCTGGTTCAGTAGGGGCGACAGGGACTGTTAATAATGGAACACAAGGGGCAAGTCCTACTGTTTCCATTGTTCCAATTAGGTTTTTAGATGAAAATGGTGGGGGAGATTTAATGAACGCTGTTAAAGCAATTGATTTTGCAATTGAGCAGGGTGTTCATATTATGTCTAATAGTTGGGGAGCTCCAGTAAGTGCGGCTGAAGCACAGCCTATTACTGAAGCCATTCAAAGAGCTCAAGCTGCTGGAATCATTTTTGTTGCTGCAGCTGCAAATAGTAGTAAAAATAATGATATTGCAAATTTTTATCCTACAAATACCCCTTTTTCCAACGTGATTTCTGTTGCTGCAACAGATGCAAATGACAAACTTGCAAGCTTTTCAAACTATGGTGTTCATAGGGTAGATATTGCTGCTCCAGGTGTGGACATTATAAGCACAACTCCAAGGAACAAATATCAAAACTTATCTGGTACTTCCATGTCTACTCCATTTGTTTCTGGTGCGTTGGCTTTCTTAAAAGCTCAGGATATGAGCCTTACTCCTGAAGAAATGGAAGCCTTAGTTCAGTCAACTGGTGATAAAATTGATGGATTACAAGTTGCGTGTGGTTGTAGAATTAATGTTTTAAACGCTTTTACTGCAATAAGCAAAAACACTCCATACTTTGTTCCAGCCACTACTTATGTCAATCCAGGGGAAACTCAGAATTTTTACGTAAAAAATATGGATGTTGTTGAATACACAAGTTCTAACACTGATGCTGCAACAATTGATGCTTCAGGTGCTTTAACTGCTGTGGCAAAAGGAGAAACTGTTCTTACAGCTAAAGATGCTTCTGGTAAGGTTGTAAGTTCTTTAACAATTAGAATCTCTGATCTTTCTGATATTGTAGATGATGGTGGCGGTGGAAGCTGTCCATTTGATCCTCAAACATGCGCTATTATTTGCCCAATTATGCCGGATCTTTGTCAATAAATATAAGCTTAAACAAGTAAACGTAAATAAAAGGCTCAGTCTTGACTGGGCCTTTTTTCTATTTTAATTCATTTTATATAAGCTCTTTTTAAATTATGAGGAGAATTGTGTATGCTTAAATTTATTCTTTGTTTAAACCTCTTAGCCTTAGCCAATACTTCTAAAACCATGGACTCTTTAAAGGGTGGCTTGGTTCAAGCTGCCATTAAAGACCCCTTGATTAACGAAGTGATTATTTATAAGCCCATTAAGGAGCATCATTTTAATTTAGAGGCTCCCCAAGGCTGTGGGGAAAATAGCACCATCAATGCAACAGCAAGACAGATCACTTGTCAGTTTCATGATTCTGGAAATAAAAAAGTTCGCCTTAGTGTTTGTGACAATGAAAAAAAATACTGTAAGCAAGAATTAATAGACGTATCTGTAAGGCCTAAAAAGTCAGGAACACCACGAATTAAAACTTCCCCAGTCCTTGAAACTCTAAAAATGCAGAAAAAAACTAAACAACTTCTTATGTTCTCATTTAAATCCATGAGCCCTGATGAGGCAAAACAAGCTGTCTCCACTAAAAAAGCGGCAATTGTTTTAGTGAGCACTGAGTGGTGTCCACCATGCAACATGGTTAAAGAGTTTTTACTACCTGCTGAGGAATTTAAGGCCATAACTAAGGATTTTCTTCTTGTGTATGTTGATGGAGATGATCCTAAAGCTGATGCCTGGTCTTCTATTTTAAAATCTAGATTTTATCCGACATTTGTTGTTTTAAATAAAAATCTTGAAAGTGTGGGGCTTTTTAGTGATATTACTTTAAAAGATTTTTCTAAAAAACTTGCGGCCTCATTAAAGGTTTTAGGCGACCCCTATAAGTCCTTAGAAACTCGTATTAAAAATAGACTTTCAGGAAATTTTTTTCAAAAAGCACGAGATCTCTTTAAGGCTAAAAGTGTTATTGAATCTGACGAAAAAAGATTTTTAGATTATTTATCTGCTCGTGGAAAAACTAAAGAGCAGATTAAATATATAAAAGCCTTTGGTAGTGAAAAATATAAAGATGAACTTCTTCTGGCTCAACAACAAGACTTTTTATTTGGAGTGCAGGAGGCTTCATTATCTAAAGAGGAGGTTAAACTTCAAAGAAATAACCGTGGAAAAACACTGTTGTCTCAGCCTATTAAAGATAAAGACTATTACTTTTACGTTTTAAAATCTTTTTGTGAGTCTAGTCAAAACAACACCCTTTCAAAAGAGTGTTTAGATTACTTAAAAAACTACTCAATATATTTAGATAAAAATAGACAAAGTCATTGGTCTAAACTTTCTCAAGCAGAACAAATTTTATCAGAGGCGCGGTATTTTAAGTTAAAGGCATCTTTATCTAAAATTTTAGAAAATAAAGAGACCACTAAAAAATACTACGCATCATGCTTTAGCACTTACAAGAAACTTTACCCATATTCTCCTCTTAAGGAAAAATCTCGCTCCATAAGGTTTCAGCAGTTAGGCTGCTTAACTGATGATGACAGCACAGACAAGTCACTTAAAGTTTTAACTTCCTTAGTAAGAGACTATCCCTTTGAGGAAACTTTTCAAAGAAAGCTAACCTCTTATTATTTAAAAAAGAAGGATTACAACAAAGCATTAGATTATAATAAAAAGGCTTTGACATATTCTTATGGGTCTTTATGGGCCTATAATATGAGTTTAAAAGCAAAAATTTTACAAGGACTTAAACAAAACCAAGAAGCTCTTGTTACCCTTGAAAGAGCCCTTAAAGAGCTTGTGTTGGAAAAGGAAGGTCGACCTTCCAAAGTTATTAATATGTTGCGTAGTGAATATGAAAAACTTAAAACTTTTGAAAAAATATAGTGAAAAAGCTTTACTATAAATAAAACTTTTCTCCTAGAGGCTCACCTCAAAAGTTGCTCAATATTTGAAATTTTCATGTATTTTTGCACCCTTATTTGACCTTCGCTAGTGAACTCAATTTTTAAACATTCATTACCGGTTCCTCCGGATAACAACTGTATTAAGATAGTTTTACACTTATAAAGAGTTAAAGTATTAGGAAAAGCTTCTCTTAGTTTTTCTCGATCATAGTCAGATAGATTACTAAGTATTTCATTAAGATCATTTATAGGATCATCTATGATACTTGAAGTTGAAATATTATTTTCTATACTGTACTTTAAAAACATAGACTGGTCACTCCAGGGTCTGGAATAATTTGATATCGAGAAAAGGGCTACTGTTAAATATGCGGTAGTTTAGACTCTCTGACACTGCTCTTGTGAGTCTCGACTTAATGTTAAGTGCTTTTTATCTTTTCTGTTTTTTTTGAGTTCTTACTAGAGCGCGTCCTCAATTATTTTATCCAAAGGCAGATGGCTGCAACATCAAGCATGGCTAAGAAATTCTTAGCTGTTTTTTTCATATCCAGTTGCAATTCTTCTGTAGTTCTTAAGTTGGCAAAATAACCGCTCAATGATATTTCGATCTTTATAAGTAATCTCATCGTATTTACGTTTAACTTTACGATTTGATTTGGGTGGAACAACAACTTTAGCACCCACTTCAAGTTCTACTTTTTCTAGAAAAGTGTTTTTGTCATAAGCCCTATGAGCCAATACATAGCCTTAAAGCCATCAACTAGGTTTTTAGCTTTAGTGGAGTCGTGTTGTTGGCCAGGACTTAAAATAAATCTTAAAAGCAGTGCTTTAACTAAATACCGCCTTTCTTTTTCTTTATCTTCGTCTTTTTTTCTTTTATGAAAAAACTATAGTCAAAGCTAAACGCTATATCAGGGAAAGCCTTTTGATACCTCAAATTTATTAATCTAAAAATATTAGCTTCCTTATTTAGATTTACACCATAGGGAAGACCTAAGGCTTTATACACTCTAGGATCTTCAAGTTTGCTAATGTGAAAAAATAATGTTGCTCTTTTCCATAAAAACTCCTTCTTTCTTAAAAGAAGAATATTACTTCAATTGAGGCTATTTCCATATTTATAGTCTAGGCTGCTTAAAAAATCTCATACGTAACCCCTGTAAGATCTAGAAAGCTTAGTAATTTCCTCAAAAATATCAAAGCCTTAAAAGCCACTGTTTTTTTAAATCATTTCATTGTCTAAATCTAAGATATAAATAAAGTTTATCACAAAAATAATATGAAAGTATTGTACTTATTAACTTAAATAAGTAATAAATGTTCACTGTGAGTTAGCTAGTGTTTTGTTACAGAGTAATAGTTTAATAAAAATAAAGGAGTTTATAAATGGGAAAATTATCGAGAAGAAAGCATATAAAAAAGGCAATTCTTTCTGCTGGTTCAATTATTACCCTAGCGAATGTGGCCAAAGCCAATTCATGTTTTTTAACACCTGAGCAAACAGAGGGACCATTTTACCCTATAAGTGATCAAAATGATAAAGACAATGATTTAACAGTGGTTAAAGGCTCTAATAAAAAAGCAGAGGGAGAGGTTATTATTGTTTCTGGACTTGTTAGCGATGAGGAGTGCCACCCTGTTAAAAATGCTTTGGTGGAAATTTGGCAAGCATGTTTAACTGGTAAATATAATCATCCAGGTGACCCTAATCCTGCAAAACTAGATCCAAATTTTCAATACTGGGGGCGATCTATTACAAACTCAAAAGGGGAATACAGTTTTAAAACCATTAGACCAGGCCAGTATGAAGCAACAAGTAATTGGATAAGGCCTTCTCATATTCATTTAAAGGTTCATAAACGAGGGTATGAAGAGTTAACAACTCAAATGTATTTTAAAGATGATCCCCATAATATAGGAGATAGAATTCTTCAATCATTGAGTAGCGAAGAGAAGAAAAGAGTTGTTATAGATTTTAAGAAACCAACAGATCAATTTGGTAATATTAAAGAGGCTCCTAAAGTAGGGCAGTTTAATATTACAATTAAAAGTTTATAATCAAAAAAAAGAAGGAGAAGAAAATGAACATTAAAAAAAACGTATCTAAAATGTTTAATGTGTTAGTTGTAGGAGGGGCACTAATGGCTTCAGATAGTATATCAGCCAGTGAAAAGTCTCACTGTAAACTTGAACTAAAGAATACAGAACAAATTTTTAACCGAATAACATGTTTGGATGATTTTGATAAAAATCTAACTTTAAACGAAATATTAGAAGAAACAAAAGACCATATAGAGCCTCCAAATCAAAATGAGGATACTTGCTTCAGTCCTTTTTGTGGCTGTTGGTTGGGATAATAAGAGCTAATGAATTTAGCTTCTAAAAAATTAATTGCATCTACTTGGGCTCAAAGAGCTCAAGCAGAACTCGGTGCTGAAAAAAAATTTAAAGAACTCATAAAAAGATTTATAGCCTATGATATTGACAAAAAAATCATCTCATTAGCCGTTAGCGCCGCAAAAGATGAAAAAAGGCACTCTCAAATGTGTTTTGATGTTGCTAAAAAATTTGGTCACTCCACTGGCTTTGAGCTAGTAAATTTGAATAATCAAAATAAGAAGAAGGCCTGGCTTTTAGAAAGAACAAAGAGAGAAATTCTAGTAATAGACGTTGTCTTAATGTGCTGTATAACAGAGACAGCAAATGCTAGTCTTTTGAACACGATTTATGCTTCTTCAAAAAATACAGAAATAGGTAAAATTATCAATGAGATTTTAAAAGATGAAGTTAAACATGGACAAATGGGATGGGCGTTTCTTGCAGCAGAAGTAGTGAAAAATAATTGTGAATATATTTCAAAATATTTGCCTCAAATGCTTGAAAATTCAATAAATGATGAGCTTTTTTTACCGCACTTAAAGCATGATAATATTCTAAGCTCCATAGTCAAAGACGGGGTGTTGCCATTTCATCTTAGAGTTGAACAGTTTAAAGAAACTTTTGACTCTGTAATTGTTCCCGGTTTTAAAAAATTCAATATTGATACATCATCTGCTCAAGCTTGGTTTAATAAAAAGCAGCGTGCACATGAGTTGCACCCTAAAAGCTTAAAACACTCCACCAAAGAAAAGTGTAAAAGTTAAAACAACACGACAATGACAAAGCTTAGGCCTATAAATCAAGATAAAGCGTTAAGGGTTCTAAAGAAAGTAGGAAAGAAAAGATCAAGGCCTATAGACTTGAACCTCAAAAAAGAAAAACGCACACCAATTTTAAAAAAATGTTTCGCTAAAGTTTTCTGACCTTCAATTTTTTCTCCAGTATTCGTTTATATACTTATCTTACTCCATGACATTTACCGTTAGCCTTGAATCTTCCTGCTCCCACACTTTCAAGTTTTTCTTAACCCCTTATCCACTAACTTTTTTAAAAGTGCTGCCTTTATTTCACGATTTTTTTCAAAATTTAAACCTACAACAACTGCCGCTTTCATGGCAGAGATTGAGTTAAAACTCTAAAAATTTGCTTTTTTTCGGACAAAAAGCATTGTTGAATCCCAGGGGGAACAATATTTCATAGAAACATTTAACATGGCTTCGGCGTACAAAAAGAAACTTCGAGAGCAGAGGACGAAGCTTAAGAAGCTTAAACTGCCCGAGGTTGCATAAGATTAAAGCTAACTAGATGATGTGCCGATGCCGACATTATCACTTAGCAATTAAACCGACACTTTCCCTCGGTAATGACATAGCAAAAGAGTCAAGCCTGGTTAGACGTAGGAAGAGGGAGCAACCAGCTTGTTAAGCTTAATAGATCAGCAAAGTTACCAAGGATAGATGGGAGTCAGCTTATAAACTTACCAAGTAGTGCTGACAATATGGGAAATGGTGAGGCTCAAGAGAATATACATCTTAATGAGCATTATTTAAGTGAAGATGGTGATAATGAGGGAATCACTGTGGACAGTGATGGTGATGTTTTTGCTTCTAGAAATATTGCTGCTGTGGGGTCTATTAGTGGATCTAGTGTTGTACTTTTAAATGGAATAAAAATTGGAACAGAGGAAACAACTTGCAATACTTTAAACGAGGGGACTTTAAGGTATAGTGAAAAGAAAATGGAGTTTTGTAACGGAAGCGTGTGGAGTGTTTTAGGTGTTGATGATCCATGTCTTAGTTCTTCCCCCTTGCCAGGTGCTGTGTGTAAGGGTGGAGCAATTTATCTTGGAAGTCTTAGCCCAGGTGCTACTAGTGGAAGTGGAACAGATCGTTATATGACCACCCCTGGGGGTTGTGGAGATATTCCATCAGGAAGTGTTTCAGGGGGTTCGGGGTCAAACTCTTATGCATTAAATAATTTTACAGTGACTTGTTCTGGTACTGATAGTTTAAGTAAGGATTGGAATGATGGTTCGCTTAATTGGTATGATATTCCAGGATTAGAAAACTACACATCAACTTTTGGAACTGGTCATGGTGAAATTAATAAAGATGTAAATTATGGCTCGGTTAATACAGATGTAATTGTTGCTATCACTTCAGGGTCTCAAGGGGGCTATCATGCCGCAGCAAGGTATTGTCATAAGCTTGTTTATGGAGGTTATGATGATTGGTATTTACCTAATCGTTATAAGCTTAATTTAATGTACACAAATCGCTCTGCTCTTCCAGGTTTAGATCAAAGTGGTAATTATTATTGGTCGTCTGCGGAGTTCAATGATAACGGTGCGTGGATCCAGCGGTTTTATAATGGTAGTCAGAGTACCGATGGTAAGAACGGTTCTCACTTTGTTCGTTGTGTACGGCGTTTTGAGGCTTAAAAGGGCTCATGAGCTCTTTAGCTTTTTTTAGGAAAATAGGATTTTAATAAGTTTGAAAAAACTCTTTTAAAGCTTTAATTAATAAAGGTTTAGTTTTTATAGAAGTTTTTGTAACCTCTTCATGGGAAAGAGCAGTTTTAGAAATTCCACTTGCAAAATTAGTTAAACAAGAAAGGCCAGCAACTCTTAATCCTGCATGGTTTGCTGCTATGCACTCAGGTACAGTACTCATTCCCACAGCATCTGCTCCTAGTATAGAGAAGGCTTTTATTTCAGCAGGTGTTTCATATGAAGGGCCTGTAACACCAATGTAGGTTCCTTGGTGAGTGTTTAAACCGGCTTTTATACATGATGCCTTTAAAAGTTTAGATAGGTTCTCATTATAAGCTTTAGACATGTCGTTAAAGCGAGGGCCGAGCTTTAAAGTGTTTTTACCAATGAGAGGGTTGTACCCTGTGAAATTGATTTGATCTTTGATAATCATTATATCTCCAGGAGGCCAGTTGGGGTTTAATGATCCTGAAGCATTGGTGAGAATTAAATCTTTTCCTCCAATCCACTTAAACAGCCTTGTAGAAAAGACAACCTCTTCAAAGGTATAGCCTTCATAAAAGTGCACTCTTCCTTGAAAGAGTGCAATGTCTAAACCTTTATAAGAGCTTATGATTAAATTACCTTTATGACCAACAACTGTGGATTTTGGAAAATATGGAATATCTGTAAAAGGGATGATTTGTAAAATTTCTAATGATTCTACAAGGTCACTTAGTCCAGAGCCTAGTATGATTCCAAGTTTTGGAGTGGGTTTTATTTTTTCTGTTAAAAATTTCTTAGCTTTATCTAGTTTTAAAATAGTGTCCATAGGCAGCCGTGTATATTTTTCCTTATTTTAATGTTGTTCATTGTAAATGATTTCTTGAATTAATTTAGGTTTAGGAACTGAAGTTTTTGAAAATGTAAAAGCTGTTTCTAAAAGTTTAATTGAGGCTTTGAGTTTTTTTTCATCTGAATAAAATATTCTAATAAGTGGCTGGTTTTTTTTAAGTTCATCTCCAATTTTTTTATAAAAGTAAAATCCAACAGAAGAATCAATGTTATCAGTTAAAGTTTTTCTTCCCACGCCTAGGGCAACACTGGCCCAGCCAATGGTTTCATTTTCCATTGCGAGGATATAACCAGTTTCTCCTAGTGACCAATCAAGATATTGAGAATGAAGTTTAGGGTATGAGCCATCCCACCCCTGAGCTTTAAAAATATTAGTCGCAATTGTTAAAGGTTTTTTTGACCATAAGCAGTTTCTGGCTCGTTGATATAAGGCACTATAGTTTTCTTGCCCTTCATATAAACTCATAAGCCGTGCTGCTAGATGTAGGGTAAGCTCAATGGTGTCTTTAAACTCTTCGTAATGCTCGTTAGGAGCTTCCATGATTTTAAAACACTCATACACCTCACAAGTGTTTCCAACATATCGACCTAGAGGTTGAGACATATCACTAATTAAGGCCACAGCTTTTGCACCAAGTTCCTTAGAGGTTTCTACAAGAGATAAGGCTAAAGCCCTTGTATCTTGAAAATTTTTCATAAAAGCACCGCTGCCAGTTTTAACGTCATAAACTAAGCCCTTAACACCTTCAGCTATTTTCTTAGATACAATACTTGCAGTAATTAGAGGAAGAGATGAGACCGTACAGGTTACATTACGTAAAGCGTAGAGTTTTTTATCTGCTGGGCAGAGTTCTTTAGTTTGCCCTGTAAAAGAAACTTTATGTTCATGTGTAAGGTTTTTAAATTCTTTTAAAGAAAGATTAGTCCTTAGTCCTTTCATACTTTCTAGTTTATCAAGTGTTCCACCTGTATGGCCGAGGCCACGTCCTGACATCATAGGAATTTTATAGCCTAAAGCTGCAAGTAAGGGGGCTAGGATTAAACTTGTTTTGTCTCCAGTACCACCGGTGCTGTGTTTGTCTACGTAGTTTCCATCATTGGGCCATACTATTTGGTGTCCTGATGTTAATAAGGCTTTTGTTAAAGAATTTTTTTCAGATTTTGAAAAACCTTGATAATATACAGCCATTAAAAAAGCAGACATTTGATATTCAGGAACAGCTCCCTTTTCAAAACCGTGGATGAGGCTTGTTATCTCTTCTTTTGTTAAAGGTGTTTTTGTTTGTACCTTTCGGATAAGAAGAGATGTGGGGATATTATACATATTAAGTATCTTCCTTTATAATATTGATACTTTCACTGCATCCAAGGCGGCTTGCGCCAGCGTCTATAAAGGCTAGTGCTTGGCTTTGATTTTTAATTCCACCACTTGCTTTGATTAAAATTTCTTTAGGTAAGTTTGTGCGCATAATTTTAACGGCATTAAGTGTTGAGTGTGTTTTTGCAAAACCTGTGGAAGTTTTTAAAAACGTTACTGGGTGCTTGGCAGTGATTTCACAGATTTTTATAATCTCATCCTTTGATAAAATCCCAGATTCAATAATTACTTTTAAGCATTTTTTTTTGGAAAAATTTGAAAAAACCTGAAACTCATCTCTAACTAGGCTCCAATTTTTATCTTGTATGTTTGAAATATTTAAAACCACATCAACCTCATCACATCCAATAGAGTATAAATGATTGATTTCATTTTTTTTGTTTTCAAGAGTATTGTATCCAAATGGAAAACCTGCAACAGAGCAGGTTTTTATACGGCTATTGCTTAATTTTCTATGAGTGTGTTTTACCATATGTGGTGGAATGCAAACAGAAAAAAATTCATAGGTCATAGCTTCAGTGATAAGGTTATTAAAGTCAGCTTGAGAAGCTGTGTTTTTAAGTAACGTGTGGTCTATGAAAGTATTTAAATTCATAGGCACATGATTACTTTTTATTGCTTTAAATGGACATAGTTAAATGGTTGTTATGCGGCGCGCACAGTGCGCTCTAAACATTTAGATGCTGTATATTCAGTTATTAAACCTTTAGTTAAAAGCTGTTGAACATAATACTCCATGGTCAGCATACCATCTACTCTTCCTGTCTGCATTGTAGATAAAATTTGAAAAGCCTTTCCTTCACGAATTAGATTTGATATGGCCATGTTGTTTACTAAAACTTCCATGGCCGCTATACGACCTCCGTTTACCTTAGGAAGAAGGCGTTGTGTGATTATACCTCTTAAACTTTCTGCAAGCATAGTTTGAATTTGTTTTTGTTGCCCTTGAGGAAATACATCTATAAGTCTATTGACCGTGTGAACAGCAGTGTTTGTGTGTAGTGTTCCAAAAACTAAATGACCAGTTTCCGCTGCAGTGATGGCTAGCTGAATGGTTTCTATATCACGCATTTCACCGACTAAAATAATGTCTGGATCTTCACGGAGTGCGGATCTTAGTGCGGCGTTAAAAGATTTTGTGTGATTTTCAACTTCTCTTTGATTGATTAAAGACTGTTGACTTAAATGAATAAACTCTATGGGATCTTCAATTGTAATAATATGTTTAGCTTGAGTTTTATTAATGTGATCAATTAAGGCTGTAAGTGTAGTTGATTTACCACTTCCTGTTGCCCCTGTAACAAGAATTAAGCCTTTATGAACTTGGCAGAGTTCGGTTAAACTTTTAGGAAGGCCTAAGCTTTTTAGGGTCATAATTTTATCTGGAATGCTTCTGAATGCAGCCCCTAGTCCACGCCTTTGCATAAAGAGGTTACATCTAAACCTGCCATGGTCTTTTAAAGAATAAGCAAAATCTAACTCCCAGTTTTTTTTAAAATTAGCTTTTTGTCGCTCTGTTAATATTTCAAAAATAAGTGATTTAACTTCATTGTTAGTAAAAGTTTTATACTGTGTTCTTATTATTTCACCATGAATTCTAAAATAAGGAGGCTCTCCAGTTGTAATATGTAAATCTGAAGCCTCTTTTTGGACCATAATTTTAAAAAGTTCATCAATTTGTGCCATAAAGCCCCTTTCCTAGTTCTAAAATCTAATCGGCACAAATAAGTACTTTTATTTAGTCTAGAATAGGCGTTATAAGGTATTATGAGTAAAAAAATTCTTGTTAATATTAGGCCTAACCAGACTAGAGTCGCGTTTTTAGACAACAATAGGCTCATTGATTTGCAAATTGATCAAAGCACTTTCCCAACTTTAGTTGGCGGCATCTATAAGGGTCGAGTTGAAAGAGTTTTGCCTGGAATGCAGGCGGCTTTTGTAGACATAGGTCTTAAGCGATCAGCATTTTTACACGTAGGGGATGTTTTAGCAAAAGAAGTGGCCGATGTGGAAGAGTTTGAGGAGGCTGTGGTTGATGAGGCGGGTTTGCCAGTTCAGCTATTTGAATCATCTCAAGTAGAGCATAAAACACCTATTCAAGATCTTTTAAAACAAGGGCAAATGATTTTATGTCAGGTTGCAAAAGATCCCTTAGGAACAAAGGGCGCTAGAATTACAACCCATATTTCCTTACCAGGTAGAACCATAGTATACCTGCCCAATATTTCTCATTTAGGAATTTCTAAAAAAATTGAACAAGAAGAAGAGCGAAACCGGTTAAAAGGTATTATTGAAAAAGCTAAGCCCCTTGGGGGTGTAATCGTAAGAACTGCTGCAGAGGGGTTGTCTAGAGAACAAATAATAGGAGATTTGGATTATTTAAATCGTCTTTGGAAAGATGTTTCAAAGAGCTATGAAAAAAGAAAAACTCCGGGCTGCTTTTATAGAGATTTAGATTTAGAGCTTCGTGCTGTTCGAGATAATTTAACTTCAGAGGTTTTAAAAATAATTATTGATGAGCGTAAGAGCTATAAGAAAACTACTGCATTCATCAATCAATTCATGCCTAAATTTAAAAATATTACAGAATTTTACAGTAAACCTCAGGCACTGTTTGATGCTTATAATATTGATTTAGAAATTAAAAGGTCTTTAGGAAGAAGGATTTGGCTTAAATCAGGAGGTTATTTGGTTTTTGACGAGGCCGAGGCATTAGTTGTTATTGATGTGAACACAGGTCGCTTTCTTGGTAAAAAGGATTTAGGTGAAACAATTCTTCAAACTAATTTAGAGGCGGCTCAAGAAATTGCTCATCAGCTTAGAATTAGAAATTGTGGTGGAATTATAATTGTAGATTTTATTGATATGGAAAAAGAGGCCCACAAGGAGCAGGTTTTTAACTTATTTAAAGATGAATTAGAGCTAGATAAAGCTAAAACAAAAATCACAGAAATTTCTGAATTTGGTTTGGTTGAAATGACAAGAAAAAGAATACGACCAAGCTTAGTTTCAATTCTTACAAAGTCTTGTACATATTGTGATGGAAAAGGCTATATTAAGCGTAGAATGACAGTAGCTAATGAAATTTTTAGGGCCCTAGAGCGTGAAGCTGAAGGGGTGAAAACTTCTTCAAAAGCTTATGTTGAATGCCATTCTGATGTGGCAGATTGGATCTATGAAGAAGATGCTTTGACCCTTGATTTTATTGAATTAAAACTTAAAAGCTCTGTGGTTTTTAAAGTGAACCATAAGCTTCACATTGAAGAGTTTACAGTGAGTTTAAAATAAATTTAATCTGCGTTATAAGAGCCTAAGGTTGTTAGAGTTTGTGCCCTTTTTTAGTGGCCCTACTCTTAAGTCCATGTGGTAAAAAATATCAGTCACTTTAAGAAAACTTATAAAGAGACCTGCTGGGCTATTTCCACAGTGAGCAACGGTATCTGTCTAAGACAGTCTTTATACTTTGGGAGCCAATGAGGCATTGCTTCCTTCATTCCCTTAGCTGAGATCTTTTCCATCTCCATCCATAAAAACTTGATATAAGAAATAAGCTTAGAACGTGAGTAAACAAGTGGACGTCTTGATTCTTTTTTAATGGGACTTTCTTTATTACTAGCAAGTTTTTTTAATCTTTTGATGAGACACTTTCTGGGTTTTTTTGTGATGAGTTTTGCGTGATTTAAGATCTTTTTTTTCTTGATTTTATCAGATGTCTCATATGTAGATAGTATGGCGTAATTATCAACTTCTTGGTGTCGTATATAGGGTTTAGAGTCTAGACCAAGTGAAACCCTAATAAAACGCCATACAGCCTCTTAGTGTCGTAATAATGAGTCAATTCGGGCCTATTTAGGGCGTTTTTTTAAATTTAAATATTAAGACTAAATAGAGTAAAACCGATTATAGATATGTGATGGCTTATATCAGAAGCATAACTGTTTTTATTTTACTGAGTTTTGTTTTTCATATTTTTGCTTATGAAGACAGTGGGGGATTTTATCGTGATGAAGTTTATCCCTTAGGGGAGAGAAGCACTTGTGGGGGCTTGTGTATTTCAAGTCCAAATTATTATGAAGGGTATTTATATCAGCGAGAAAGAAACTCTCGTTTGTTTGCTCCTGAAATTGTAAGCATTGCCACACCACAAGAAGATGAAGTCAATGCCTTGAACTATAGAAATTTTAAATCTAAGGACCTACTCCAAGGGCTTGGGTGGGGTCCTGACACTAAAGTGAGTAGGCTTGTTGTGAAAAGAAGAGTTCGTATAGCAAGAGCTTTAAGAGATATAGGGTTTCAGGTGGTTGAAAATAATAAGAGTTTAAGTTCTGCATTTTGGCGAGAAATTAGGAAGCCTATTTTATATGGGCTTAGGGATCGTATAACTGAGCCCTATAAAAAAACTAAACTTAACCTTAATCAAAAGGCAAAGATTTGGCTTTTAGAGCAGACTGTTGATGCTGGAGCATCAAGTTTAGATTTGGATAGTTTTGGCGGTAGTGATGGGAAGTTGCTGAATACGGATTTTGATATTCAAGATTTTATCTTAAAATTTTATCCTAGAGTGGATCCAATTGTAGGGCGCTATGGGGTTCGCTTTAAGATGAGAAAATATATAATTAAACATAGAGCTCTTCACTTTGGCCTAAGCATGAATTATTGTGACTCTTCTACTGGTTTTGGTGATAAAATATGCAAATATCAACATGAGCTGTCTACAAGTTTTTCTTTTGTGAGTCTTGGAGGTAAGTGGGTTAGTTCGGCTTATGTCTCTTATCAAACGTCGTCTAAAGATGAAGGTGCTTACATTATTGATGGTGAATTTTATGGGCACACTCCATGGTTTACAGGGGTTAGTGCAACTTATCAATTTTATTGAATAATTTATTTTATAAGGCTTAGTTAAATTGACAAGTGTCTAGGTCCATGGCAGAAACAAGCTTTTATGAGGAGGTGGTTTGTGTACGCTATTTTAAAATCAGGAGGAAAACAATATCGTGTTAAAGCTGGTGACTCATTGAAAGTTGAGAAGCTTAATGAAGAAGTTGGAGTTGAGATTAGTATTAAGGAAGTTTTATTGGTGGGTGGAGATGAGACGTTTATTGGGACACCAATGGTGGATAAGGCATTTGTAATGGCGGTTGTTGCTAAGCAAGCAAGACGTTCAAAAATCATGGTTCTTAAAAAGAAAAGAAGACAAGGTTATAGGAAGCTTCAAGGTCATAGGCAAGGTTTTACAGAGCTGTTTATTAAAAGTATTCACTCTCCTAATAGTGACGTGAGTAAAGCAGATAAAGAAGCTAAAATTTATACTACTAAAGCGTAGTTATTATTTTCAATATTTAAATATAGGAGTTTAGCTATGGCATCGAAAAAAGCTGCAGGTAGTTCAAAAAATGGAAGAGATAGTAAAAGCAAAAGACTTGGTGTGAAAAGGTTTGGTGGAGAGAGTGTTCTTCCTGGAACTATTATTATTAGGCAGCGTGGAACAAAAGTTCATCCAGGAAATAATGTTGGAATGGGTAGGGATTTTACAATTTTTGCAAAAATTCAGGGAAAAGTTGAATTTGAAAGAATGGATAAGAAAAGATTTAGAGTGAGTGTTTATTCCTTAGAAAATGGTGTGGCATAATAGTTCAATTTTTTTTAAAAAAAAGTATGGTCGCACAGTTTGTGGGGCCATATCTTTTTTAAGTCTTAAATATTTAAATAAATTAGAGAATTAATATTATGAGCACTTTGGTACCTTTATTTATAGATAAGATTGAGATTAAAATTGCTTCAGGTAATGGTGGCCCTGGTTGTGTAAGTTTTCGTAAAGAGGCAAAGGTTCCACGTGGTGGGCCTGATGGTGGCGATGGGGGCCGGGGCGGAGATGTCTACATTGTGGGGGATAGGTGTAAGCATACTCTTTTAGATTATAAGTATAAGAAAAATTATTTTGCTAGAAATGGTATGCCAGGGCTTGGGGCTAAGTGTTACGGAAAAGCTGGAGAAGATATAGTTTTACCGGTTCCTTTAGGAACTCAAATTAGAAATAAAAAAACTAAAGAGCTTGTTGTTGATGTAGTCAATGAGGGAAAGCACTTATTATTAAAGGGTGGTAAGGGGGGTCTTGGAAATTGGCATTTTAAAAATTCAAGGTTGCAGGCGCCAGAATATGCACAAGGTGGTCTTTTGGGCCAATCAGTGGAGGTTGTTTTAGAGTTAAAACTTTTAGCTGATATAGGGTTAGTGGGCTTTCCCAATGCAGGCAAATCAACATTGATCTCGGTTTTATCAAAAGCTCATCCAAAAATTGCACCCTATCCGTTTACTACTTTAAACCCTCAGCTAGGAGTCATGGAGCATAAGCACACAGAGTTAGTCATTGCAGATCTGCCAGGTTTAATTAAAGGAGCTGCAGGTGGTGTGGGGTTGGGATATAGGTTTTTAAGGCATATTGAAAGAACAAGTGAAATTCTACATTTGGTTTCTTTAGACCCTAATGAGGAAGAAAGCCCTTATAAAAGATACTCAGTTATTCGTAAGGAGCTTAAACAATATGAGAATCAATATATAAAAGAGAGTGAAAAAAGAGTAGATAAGTTAAAAGAGAGAGTTCTTTTGACTAAGGCAGATATATGCCCCTGGAATCTACAAAAAGAGGCAGTAGATGAGTTTCGTAATTATGGTGTTGAAGTGATGGTGGTTTCATCTGTATCACATGAAAATATAGAAGCCTTAAAAGACAATTTGATTGAAGAAGGAATAAGAGACCATGGCCAATAAAATAGGTGTTTTTGGTGGCACATTTAGCCCCATTCATTTTGGACACATTAATAGTATTTTAAATGTGAAAGAAAAAATGAAGCTTAATGAAGTCAGGGTTATCCCAGCGTTTCAAGCTCCGGGTAAAGAAGTCATTAAAAAACCTACCCCTGAAGAAAGACTAGAGTTAGTAAAGCTAGGGCTTGCAGATTACTTAGATGAGGTGAGTGTTGACGCTGATGAAATTCAAAGAGGTGGAATTAGCTACTCTATAGATACAGTTAAAGCATTAAAGAACCAAAACCCTGATGATTTACTTTATCTTATTATTGGCCTTGATCAGTTTAAAACTTTTGACTCATGGAAAGATTTTAATAAAATCATTAACCTTGTAAATATTGTTGTAACATCTCGTTGTGGTTATTTTTTTCCTTTGTCTAAAGAGGAGTTTCCTCAAGGATTAAAGGAAAAAGTAGATGATTTTGATGGTTATACAGCAATTTTAAAAAATGGTGGCCAAATTAGTTTCATTCGCTTAAAAGATTATGACATGAGTTCTTCTGATGTTAGAAAGAGAATTAGATTAAATCAGTCTATTAATAAATATGTTCCCATTCAAGTAGAAACTTATATTAATAAGAAGAAGCTTTACACAGTGGAGGAGGGTGTTGATTACAATTCTGAGCATTTAGCTCAAAAAATTATTCAGGTGTTGAAGAAAAATGGTGGTATAAATTTATTAGGTTTTGATTTATCAAATGATAACCAGATAACAGATTTCTCTATTGTTGCATCGGCTGAAAGTAAAAGAGCTAATATGAGTCTTGGGGATCAAGTCATTGATTTTATTAGAGACGAGTTTGGAGTTAAGCCCATGGCTGTTGATGGTCAAGATGAGGCCAATTGGATTGCCATTGATTATGGTTCTGTAATGGTTCATTTGTTTTACGAATATTTAAGGTATGAGTATAAGATAGAGGAACTTTGGAGTTCATATCCAAAGCTGTAAATGAATATAGAAATACTATGTCCTGAAGTTAAAAAATTAAAAACAATCTCTAAGATTATTGAACACTATGTTCTTATGACAAATCGATTTATTCCATGTATTTTAAAAGAATTTAAAACTAAAAAAAATGGATCTCCTAAATATAAGATAGAACAAGAAGAGGTGGAGATTTTAAAGAAAATTTCACATAAGGATTTTCTCATTGTTTTAGATGAGCAAGGTAAAGCCTTTCAAACAGTTGAATTGAGTAAAAAGTTAGAACATCTTCAAAATAATCCAGGCGCTCAAAAATTAATTTTTTTAATTGGTGGCCCTTATGGGGTTAGCGATAAAATAAAAAATAGAGCAAATTTAAAAATTAAACTTTCTGAATTCACCTTTAATTCTAAGGTAGCCACTATTGTTTTGTCAGAACAGGTTTACCGGTTATTTTCACTAATTGCCGGACATCCGTATCATAATGAATAGGAAATAAGTTGTTATTTTAGTTTGCAAACTAAATCTATGGGTAAATTTTTTTGTATAATTTGTGATATTTTAAAATTTAGAAAAAATGTAATTTGTACGTATTGTCAGAATAAAGTAGAGTCTCGTAGAAAAACTTATTTTTTAAGATATGAAGAAAAGATTCCCCATTATTACTTGTTTCAATGGAATCTAGAAACTGATTTTTTTTGTAGAAAATTAGCTTATTTTTTAAAACATCAAGAAGCTGAAAAATTTCATCAGTGGACAAGTTTATTCCCTGCTAAGATAAATTCTATTGAGCCTAGGAGGGCCTTTGTTCCTAAATCGTCTTCTAAAGGGGCTTTAAATCATGCTAAAGAATTTGCTTTGAGTTTAAAAAATCCCTTAGAGTTAAGGAGTGTTGTGGAAATAGGGGAGTCTTTAGGGGCTCAGAAGAGAAAGACTCGCATAGAGCGGTTAAAAGTTAAGAGGAGCTTTAAAAAAAAAATATTACTAGACTGTCAATGGGTTTTTATAGATGATGTCTTTGTTACAGGAGCAACCTATCATAGAGTAAGATCTGAAATAAAGAGTTTGCCTGAAATGATTATAACACTTTTTTACAGACCACTAATTGAGAGAGAAGAAAAGAATGCTTTTTAAAATATTTTTCATTTTAACACTTTCCTTTGCCAAGGGGCCTGTAAAAACCCATGATTCAGCTCAAAAAGTTTTAGAAAGTATGACTCTTACTTACAGTCAGGTTGAGTATATGAAGAGTAATTTTAATAAACTTTCTAAATCAATGCTCCTAGGCACTGTTGAGAAAACAAGAGGAAGTTTAGAATACTCTAAAAAAAAAATTAGATTAGAAATGGTTGGGGAGAATGAAGGTGTTTTTATTAAAGGTCATGAAAAGTTTTGGCATATTAGTGGTAAAGATGTGACCACAGGGAGTGTTAAAAATGCAGTGCCAAGTATTTTTGATTCTATTTTTTCAGATGTAACTATTTGGTCTAAACTTAAGGTGGGGTACATTTCTTTTTCTAAAAAAACAGCTAAAATTAAAGTAAATCCTAAAGGAAAAATTCCTAACATTTTAGAAATAGAAATGATAATTAATTTAAAAAAAAGAACACTGATTCAGTTAAACTATACTGATAATGTGAACAATTTTGTAGAGATCTTTTTTAAGAATATAAAGTTTTTCTCAAAGGCAAGGCCAAAAAGGTTTACATATGAAATGAAAAAAGGGGATAAAATTAGTGCAATGTAAACTCTAAAAGCTAAGTTTTAAAATCGTAGTTATTTTACAATCTTTCTTTTTTCCAGTTGATACTTGTCTACTTTCATAATCAAGCCAGCTCTACTTATACCAAGCTCTTTTGCAAGTCTGGATTTATTCCATCCAGTTCTTCTAAGTCCTTCACGAATCATTTTTTTCTCAAGCTCTTCTAAGGCATCTTTTAGTTTTCCGTGAATACGTGTTCCTTGTAAACTAGGATCCTTTCCAGTTTCCAGTATTTTTCCAGAAAGCATATCGTATGTAATTTTTTGCTCATTTCCACTTAAAACAACTAACCGCTCGATTTCATTTTTAAGCTCACGAATATTACCGGGCCAAGCATAGTCATAAAGTTTTTCTAAAACTCTTTTTGTAATAATTTTTTTACTACCATCTTTTTTATTGGCCTCATTTAAAAAGCTTTCTGTTAGTAGTGGAATATCTTCCTTTCTATCTCTTAAGGAAGGAACCTTAAGGTTAATAACATTTAATCTGTAGTATAAGTCTTCTCTAAAAGTTCCGTCTTCAACCATTTTTTTAAGGTCTTTGTTTGTTGCTGCAAGAATCCTTACGTCTACTTTTTTTTCTGTAGTAGCTCCCACAGGGGTAAAGGTGCCTCCTTGTAATACACGTAAAAGTTTTACCTGCATTTGTGTAGAAGTGTCTCCAACTTCGTCTAAGAAAAAAGTTCCCTTGTGTGCTATTTCAAAAAGTCCTTTTTTATCTTTCACAGCTCCTGTGAAAGAACCTTTCGTATGGCCGAAAAATTCAGACTCTAGCAAATTGTCATTGAATGCAGAGCAGTTTTGAATAATTAAAGGTCCATTTTTTCTTGGTGAATTGTGGTGGATGGATTTAGCAATAAGTTCTTTGCCCGTTCCGTTACTTCCATTAATCAATACAGTTGCTTCAGATTGCTTAATCTTATCTAAAAGATTATAAAGCTGTTGCATGGGCTTAGATTTACCAATCATTGCCTCATAATTATAGCGATTGCTAAGTTCTTTATTTAATTCTTTAATTCTATTTTCACGGCGAGTAATTTCTAGATGTAGAGTAATGATCTCTTGGCCAACAAGTTCAATGAGTTCAATAAAATGTTCACGCTCTTGACTACTGATGTGAGTAACTTTGGATACTGAATCTTGAACTATATCATCAGAAAACTCTAAAGCGCTTAGTTTCTTTTTAATCTCAACAAGAGCTTCTTTAGAGCTGTCTTTTAAAAATCCAGAAGCAACAACAGTTCCCATAAAATCATTTTCTATGATAATTGGAAAAACAATGAGATCAAAACCAATGTCTGTCCATCTTTTAACATTGTATTTGTTGTCGGTTAATTTTAGATCATCAATACACCTTAAAACAACCTCTTTAAAAGAATCAGTTAAGTCTTTTTTTTTGAAAAAACTTGGAGTAACAGGGTTGTATGCAGTGGCTTTGTCAAAATCAGAAAAAACTGGATTTCCAGACTCATCTGTAAAAAAAATATCCACATTCCACCAAGAACCAATAATGCTTCTTAGCTTTTTAATTACATGTATATGTTCAAATTCATCCCATTGTATCATTATAAAACTCTCCTGCTTGTTACAGAGCTCATCGTCAGATTTTTTTTAAAACTTTATGATTTTATAGAAAGTCTAGATTTTTTTAGGATTAAGGTCTGGTTTATCATATAAAGAATTATAAAGCTTTTCATTGTTAAGAAGCTGCAAATGTTTTCCAGACTCAATTACTTGGCCATTTTGTAGAACAAGAATAATATCAGCATCTTTTATGGTAGAAAGTCTGTGGGTTACGATAAAACAAGTACGCCCTTTTTTTAAAGAATCAAGTCCTTTTTGAACCTCTTTTTCACTTTGTGTGTCAAGAGCGCTTGTGGCCTCATCAAGTAGTAAAATAGGAGTGTTTTTAATAAGTGCTCTGGCAATACTGAGGCGCTGACGCTCACCTCCTGAAAAGCGAGAACCTGCTTCACCTACTTTAGTATGTATGCCATTTGGTAGGTTTAAAATAAATTGAGCATTTGAAAGCTTTAGGGCGCTAATGGCTTCTTCTTGTGTAAGGTCATTTTTTGCATATTTAAGATTTTCAAAAACACTGGTGTTAAATAAAAAAGGATCTTGTGAAACTAGTGAGATATGATTTCTTAAGGAAATGTTATTTATTTTAGATATTGGAATATCATTAAAAAGTATGGTTCCAGAGCTTGGAGTTATATAGCTATCTAGACAGTTTAGAAGAGTAGATTTTCCAGAGCCACTTGGTCCAACAAGAGCGATGGTTTTTTTTGAAGAAGTTTTAAAATTAATATTTTTTAAAATATTTTTTGAACCAATAAAAATATTTAAATTTTTAAATTCAATGGAGTTTAAAGAATCTGGAAAATTTTTTAAGCCACTAAGGTGCTTTGTGTTTTCATGCTGGCTTATGATATTTTGAATGCGAGCCTTTGCTACTGAGGCTTGTTGAATACGAATAAAGGCAGCCTGTGTTTTTTTTGAAGAATCAGTTAAGAATCCAACAGCTGCAGAAATTCCTAAAAAATCTCCAAAACTTAAGCCTTCACTTTGGACAAGATATGCCACTAATACAAAGGATCCACAAAAGACAATAGATGAAAAAGATTCCGTAATGGGACCAGATAATTCTTCACGAGTAATAATTTTTTTAATAGTATGGAGGTATTTTTGAGTTTGAGCACTAAATTTTTTAAGAATCTTTTTTTCAAGATTAAAAGAATGGATAATTCGTGCACCGTCTAACCCTTCCTTTAGTGTCATTGTAAGAGTTTCCATGGTTTCTTGGCTTTGAGCACTATGCCTTCTAAGGCTTTTTGCAAGGCGTTTTATAATAATTAAAATGGGTGGAAAAGCAATTAGTAAGAAGAGAGCAATTTTCCAATTGATTGCAAAAAGCCAAATTATGGAAAAAAGTATTAAAAAAGGCTCCCTTAATAAATCAGCAAGCTTTTTAATTCCTTCTTGATAAATTAAGACATCGTTTAAAATTCTGCTAATAAGTCCACCAGAGCCATCACTTAAAGAGTTTTTAAATTTTGCATCTAAAGAAAGGTAGTGAGTCATAAGCTGTTCTCTGGTGTTGACAGCCTTAGTCTCTGCTAAGGCACGTATGTTATACATAAAAATATATCTAAATATATTTGTAATAATAAAGGAAAGACATAGGAGTGAAACTGTGAAATATAAAGGGTCCCAGTTGTACTTGGTGTAGAAAGAAAATATTTCTAAATCAGGTAGATCTTTAATAGGAATGCTGGGGGCTTTAAATATTAAGTTTCCAAGAATTTGAATCAAGCCTGTGGCACTTGCTTTAAAAGCACTTGAAAGAGCACCACAGAAAATGATTAAGAGCATGAGTTTTTTATGCTTTTTTAAATCTGCAAACATGCTTAGAACGGAGTTTAAAATACGAAAATCCTTTTTAAGTGTTAATGTGTTTTTTTAAGTACTTACCGGTATAGGTCTTGGTCTTACAAATGTCTAGAGGATGGCCAAAACTGGTGATATTTCCTCCGCTAAAACCTCCTTCAGGGCCCATATCTATGACCCAATCACTACTGGCTATGAGATCAAGATTGTGCTCAATAATGATTAAAGAAGCTCCTGCAGCGGTTAACTTATTAAAAACCTTTAGTAAGAGTTTAATTTCTTTAAAATGAAGGCCCGTAGAGGGTTCATCAAATATTAAAATGCGTCCTTTTAGATCAGAGGAAAGTAGGTACTTAGAAAGCTTAAGTCTCTGACTCTCCCCTCCACTTAGAGTGTCTAAGGACTGCCCAAGGCGTAAATAGCCAAGGCCAAGCTCTTCTAAGATTTTTAAAGGTTTGATTAAACTTGTTTCTGTTGAAAAGAAACTTAAAGCTTCTGAGCACGTGAGCTCTAATATTTCATATACGTTCTTGTTGCCGTACTTTATTTTTAAAATATCAGGGGTGTACTTTAAGCCAGAGCATGAATCACAAGGTAAGCAGATATCGTCCATAAAAAGCATATCAACTTCTTCAACACCTAAGCCTTTGCAGTTAGGGCATCGACCACCTTCAGTGTTTAAACTAAAAGTGCCTGGTGTGTATCCTGAAATTTTAGACTCCATGGTGCTTGATAGGATTTTCCTAACTAAATCAAATGTTTTAAGGTAGGTAGCAACAAAAGATCTTTTGGATTTAGAAACACGCCTTTGATCTACAAAATCAATGGACCTGCAGATCTTTGGAAGAGTGAGTTTTTTATATGGTAATGAGTCTGATTGATGTTTGTTTAAAAGCTTTTTTAAAATTGCAGGGTAGAGAGTTTGTGTGATAAGGCTTGATTTTCCAGACCCGCTTATGCCGGTAATGCAAACCATTTTTTCAATGGGTAGTTTTAAAGAGGCGTTTTTTAAATTGTGACCATGACATCCAGATATACAAATAGAAGGCAAGGTGTTTTTTTTCATTTTTTTTAAAGAAAAGGCTTTTTTATCACCATTTAGATAAGAAGAGGTTAAAGATTTTTTACTTTTTAAAAACTTTGTGCTTGTTCCAGAGAAAATAATTTCCCCTCCGTCTTTTCCACTTTGAGGGCCAATTTCAAAAATATACTCGCCCGCTTTGATAACCTCTTTGTCGTGTTCGACTACGACTAATGTATTTTTATTGCCGTGTAGTTTTTTAAGAAGTTTAATGAGTTTGGTGTTGTCTCTTGGATGAAGCCCAATGGTAGGCTCGTCTAAAACATATAGAGTGTCTGACAGCTCAGAGCCTAATTGATTAGAAATGTTTAACCGTTGAAACTCTCCCCCGGATAGTGTTTTAGTTTCTCTTAAGAGTGTTAAGTAGTTTAGTCCAATACTGTTTAAGAAAGATATACGATTTTTAATTTCTTTAAGAAGCTGTTTTGTTTGTATTTGTGTGTTGTTATCTAGTTTTAAATTTTTTAACCAATGTAAAAGATCTTCTATTGCTAGACTACAAACACTACTAATGCTTTTGTTGTTGATTTTAACTTGATTGATTTTTGGATTAAGCCTAAAGCCACTGCAGTGAGAACATGTGTTTGAGCTTTTAAAGCGATTTAAAAATACTCTGACATGCATTTTATATGTTTTGGTTTCAAGGTGATCAAAAAAACCTTGAATGCAGTGTCTTTTTTTCTGCCCCCTCCACACTAAGTTTTTTTCACTTTTTGAGAGGTTTTTCCAGGGAATATTGAGATTGATGTTTTTGGATTTACAAAATTTTAAAAGTTGTGAACGCAGTTTAACTGTTGATGGCATAGTGTATGGAACTATGGCGCCGTCTTGAATACTTAAAGACTCATTGGGAATGATTTTATTCTCATCTAGATTAAGCTTGTTGCCAAAACCCCTGCATTGAGGACAAGCCCCGGCAACATTACTAAAAGAAAAAAGAGAAGGACTAAGGTCCCAGAAGTTTTCATCACACTGGCAGCATGAAGTGATGTCTTTAAACACTAAGGCCTCTTTTGTAGTTGAAATAACACAGGCTTTTTTAAGACCAAATAAATCTTTAGAAAGTTTAAAAGCTTGAGAAAGATCATCAAAAATACGCAGCTCAGAATCCTTACCTACCTTTAACCTGTCTATAATAATATGATATTCATCCTCACATACAGGGAGAGAATCAAATTCAAGGTTTAGAGTTTTAACTACAGCATTGTTATGATTTACTTGGAGCACTTTATAAAAACTAAGCTTAAGCAATGTATTTTTAAGTTTAGCTAGCTCTAAAGGCTTTGACTGCTTAATTGAGCAAGTTATGTAAACTTTTTTGTCTTTGAGTTCATTTAAAACTTTGGTTGTTGCATTTGAAGGGTTAAATTTTTTCATTTCAGTGTTGTGATTAGGGCAAAATGGCTTGCCTACTTTTGAAAAAAAAATCCGAATGTAATCATATATATCAGTATGAGTTCCAACTGTAGATCTTGATGATTTAATGGAGTTGCGTTGTTTGAGTGCAATTGCAGGAGGAATATTTTGAGCTGAATTAAGGAGTGGTTTTTGCGCTTGTCCAACAAATTGTTTTGCATAATTTGAAAGACTTTCTAGGTAGCGTCGCTGACCTTCAGCAAAAAGAGTTTGGAAGGCTAGTGAGCTTTTTCCTGATCCACTTGGACCACAAATGACTACAAAAGAACCTATGGGAATTTTAACATTGATGTTTTTTAAATTGTTTTGTCTAACGCCTTTAAGAATGATGTTTTTCATTTCTACTCGTCTAAATCTTCCATAAATAAGTCTTTTGCATCTACATCAGTGTTTGTGTTGTTTGTTTCAGAGGGCTTAAAGTTTTCATAAAACGCTTGCCTGGCAACACGCGTTGTTTTAGCCCCTGCAAGTTTTCCAGTGTCCTCATCAATATTTGAAAAAATGATTCCTGGAGGAACTGTAAAATCTTTTTTTGGGAGATTTTTGTGTGCCTTTAGCATATAATCAATCCAAATAGGAAGAGCTGTGTTTCCCCCAACCTCACCTTTGCCTAGGCTTTGTTCATTATCAAACCCAACCCAAACACCAGTTACAATTTGTGGAGTGTAGCCCATAAACCACGCATCATAATATGCGTTTGTGGTTCCAGTTTTACCCGCTGCAGGGCGTCTTAAAACCCTTGCCTTAGGGGCAGTTCCTCTTGAGCCGTAAATAACATCGGAAAGAATGTTTGTTATAATATATGCTGTTTGAGGCTTGATGACTTGTCCTAAGGTGTTTTCTTGAAAAACCTTTGTTTGATCTCCAAACTTCATTTCTTCAAAAGTCATTTTTTTAAATATTTTTTTAGAGGTCTTAATCTTTTCCTCAAAACGCTTATCAAATTTGTAATCTATTAAAAGTGTGTTGCCATTTTCATCTTCAACAGAGTGAATAAGTATTGGTGAAATTTCTTTTCCTAAGCGGCCAAAAAGTGAATAGATTTTTGTCATTTCATAAAGGGTTAAACCACTTGATCCAAGGGCTGTGGTAAGATCATTATTTAGTGGAGAAAAAACTCCAAGTCGACGGGCATAGTTTACCGTCCAGGGCACAGATATTTTGTTGATGATTTCAATTGTAGGAGCATTTAATGATCGAACCAGTGCATCTCTAAAAATAACATCTCCACTAAAATCTCCAGAATGATTAGAAGGTTTGTATTTTCTAATGAGAGCCTCTTCACTCCCAGCCTCTGGAGGCAGTTCTTCTTCAAACACTCTTGGAATATCTAAAATTTCAGTAGTGGGAGTGAAGCCAGAGTCTAAAGCTGAGGCATAGACAATGGGTTTAAACGCAGAGCCTGTTTGCCTTAAAGCTTGATAAGTTCTGTTATATTTACTTTTTTCAAAGCTATAGCCACCAACCATGGTGATGATTTCTCCAGTTTTTTGGTCAAAAGATAATAAAGCACCTTGGGTTATGGGCTCTTGCTCAAGTTCCACTAGGGCGTGAGAACTTATATGATCTACAGCCTTGGTTTTTAAAATTTTTGAATCTTTAATTTTATCAGATATAATTTTTATTTGTATAACATCACCCACTTTAAGTGCGAGGGAAGGTTTTTCTAAAAAAGTATATTTCCAATGGGCTTGACTATCTGGTTTTCTCGCCCATTTCATGGAATCAAAAGTTATAACCCCTCTATGCTCTCCAAAGCGTACAAAGGTAAGGCCTTTCTTATCTGAAACTTTAGTAACAATGGCATCAACAGTACTATTTTTTTTAATATAAGGGGGAAGGTTTGGTTTTAAGCTGGCCTTATTGTCTTCTAAATTAATGTTAAAAGCAGTTAGGTTTAAGGGCTCTTTTATGGGGCCAACAATTTCACCCTCTGGGTTGATCTCAATTTTTTTATAAAAATTTCGGATAAAGGTGTTTCTAGATTTACTTAAAAAAGCTTTAACTTCATTAATAGTGCTGTAGTTTATTTTTGCCCCTCTAAAGCCCTGTCTTTTGTCTAGTTGGTGAAGTCCTTTTTTCATGGCCTCTTGCGCACTTTGCTGTTTTTCTAAATCTAAAGAGGTTTTAATTGTGAGTCCATCTTGTAGAAGAGCATCATTACCAATTTCATCAGAGAGAACCTGTCTAATGACTTCAACAAAATATGGTGCTACTGCCTTAGTTTTTTGTTTAATATAAATGATTAGGTTTTCATTTACTGCAGCTTCGGCATCTTCTTTGGAAATATACCCTTCCTCAGCCATTCTAAAAAGAACATAACGCTGTCGCCTTTTAGCGGCTTTGGGGTTTTTAAGGGGAGAGTTTTTTGAAGGACGACTTGTAAGGCCGGCAAGAACAGCAGCCTCTTTTACAGTGATGTCAGTTACATTCTTATTAAAATACCTTTGAGCTGCCATTTCAACACCGTAAGCGCCCTCTCCTAAATAAATATGGTTGAGGTATAGGTTTAGAATCTTGTCTTTTGAATACCTGCGCTCTAGCCTTTTGGCTAAGATAGCTTCTTTGATTTTTCTTTCATAAGAGCGCTCATCGGTTAAAAAAATTTGTTTTATCACCTGTTGGGTTATAGTTGATCCACCTTGTACAGTTTTTCCTGCAAAAAAGTTTTTAATAGCAGCTCGAAGAATGGCTTGATAGTTAATTCCATTATGTGAATAAAAATCAGAGTCTTCAGCAGATATGAAAGCTTGCTCTAAGTGATTAGGAATATTCTCTTCAGAAACAAGACGTCTTTTTTCAATATTAAAAAATTCACCAATTTGTTTTCCATTGCGGTCTAAAACTTTAGTAACTTTTTTTGGGTTATACTCATCAAGCTGTGCAACATCAGGCAATTCTTTTGAAAACCAAAAATAAGTGCCAAAGAGTAGCGCTGCGCCAATAATTCCACAAAGGACACAAAACCCAATAAAATATTTGAATAGAATTTTACCCATAAAAGCCCCTTGAAAGATTAAATACTACTGCTTAAACAGGGGCTGTGTATAGTTTTCTAGTTAAAAATCATTAGTTTTGGCTAGGAGGAGGAGTGGTATTTTGAGCAACATCTTTAAGTTCCTCTACAATTGAATCACAATCATTGTTGCTTCTTTCAGCGTCTTTGAGTTGAATGCGCAGTGCATTTGCATTATTAAAAGCATCAATTTTAGACTCAGAAGCCACTGTTATACTAGGTGGTGCTGGTGATTTAAATATGCGGTTTAAAGCTGCATGGACTAGAGAGTTATTAGACGTCATTCCAGCATTTGTTCTAGCAGACCCTAGTTCCTGTTGAGTTTTTAGAATTTTTGATTGGATAGACGACCCTTTGTCGCGAACAGCAAGGGATTGGTTTTCAATATTTTCTAAGGCTCTTGAGTGTTCGATAACAGCCTGAGCCTGTAAGGCATTTAGAGTCATTAGAGTTTTAGCTTTTTGAGCTTTAACCTTAGTTTTTTGTTGGTGCAATTTGGCTAATTCTCTATTAATAATAGATTTTTTACTATTAATAAGGCGTTGTTGAAACCTGTACTGTGATCCAAAGCCTGTTCTAGCCCCATCTTTTGTGTATAAAGCTGTGCAGTTTCTAAGGTGCCGGTTGTATTTAATAGTGCCAGCATCACTAACACTTAAACCTGCGCGGCTTATGAGTTGTGTGTGTGTTAGGTATTGTTTTTGTCCATTTACACCGTTTGAGTTTATTGCTTTAATATATGCTGATTTAACTTTCTTAGCATCTTCACGGCATTTTAGTTCATTGTCCAAAACAAACTTTCTTAAGTTTAGTTGAATTAAATTAAGCTCTTCATACTTTTGAGCTATGTTAGTACTAATTACTTCCAGACTATTAATTTCAATTTGTAAAGCATTTGCTCGACCAGAAGAAATTTCTGCTAGTGTTTGTTCACGCTTTGAGTGGGCTTCTAGTTTGAGACGAGCAATATCAACAGCTTTTTCAGTAAGTTCCTCATAATCTCCTTGTAAACTGTTTAAACGGGTTCTAATTTTATCAACTCTTTCCTCAGCTGTTTTTAATTCATCTGTTGATGTTGCATTATTTAAACAATAAGGATGCTCTTTAGAATCGCTACTAGAGCAAGTTTCTAAGCGATCAGAGCAGGTTGCCGCAGTCATTCCTAATCCAGCTTTGGTACATGCTTTAATAAGATCTGTGCGTGCCTGGCTTTCCTCACTATTTAAACGATCACATCTATCTAGGCTATATTGTTGATAACTTAGTTCATTTTTTGAGCTTCCTAATTCATTTTCATTAGCAGAAACTGATATATTAAAAAAAGATATAAGCATTGATACAGATAAAAAGTGAATAATATTTTTAGCAGGTGTTAACTTTTTTGACAGTATAATTGCCTTCATTTTGGTTTCCCCTTTAAAGTGATTTAAAACACAAACTATGTAGCAAAGGGAGTGCCAATTTTTGTCAGATGGTCACCCTTCTGTATAAAAGATCAGGGTTTAGGTACACTGTAAAAAAAAGATGAGAAGATTGCAGTGCTTTTTTTTAGAACTTTGTTGATCTCTTCCATCTAGCCAAGCTCTTTTTTAAGACGTTTAACTTCTTTTTCAAGCTCAGAATAAGATTTCTTATTTTTACTCTTAAATGAGTCCAAAGCAGTTGGATTTAACTTTTTTCTCCAAGATCTAATGCTCCTTGAGAGTTTCCAATCCTATCAGTCAGCTCTACAGCTTCTTTCTTAAACTCTTCTGAAAAAAATCTTTTTTTCTTTTTCTCAGGCCCTATGATACCTTCTTCTTTGTTTCTGTCTTCCATGCTTTTCTAACTTCCTTTTTAGGCTTAGTTCGCACTTAAAAAACTGTCCAGTGTTCTTGGGGAATCTCAGCTATCATTGTCATTACCAAGGGAAACTGTCACCTCTTAATTACCAAGGGAAACTGACGCTCACACAGCGTTAAATTATTGTATTGTATTTTAAACAATAAAATGAAGGGGCGAGGTAGGCAGTGATTATAAATTCAACAAAACAGCTTAAAATTGATATAATAACCAAAATTGATAATAAAAAAATAAGTATTCTAAATGCTCAAAAAATTTTAAATAAATCAAGAAGAACAATTCAACGATATTTAAAAGGCTACCGCAAACTTGGCGTCAGTTTTATTCTTCATAAAAATATAAATTCTAAACCTAAAAATAAAATTTCTGATAAAATAAAACTAAAAGTGCAAAAATTAATTAAAAACAAATATTTTGATTTAAATCTTGCTCATTTAAAAGATTTAATCTTAAAAAAAGGTGTTTTTAAGACCTTATATGTTCATAGAACTGGTATTTTTGGTGGGCCTAAGCGATGTTATTTTTCATAAGCACAAAGAGCCTGTGAGGAGCTCGGTATTCAAATTATTTTTGCCAACTCTCCAGAGGGCAAAGGACGAGTTGAACGCTCCTTTAACACTCTACAAGACCGTTTAGTTCCAGAATTAAGACTAAATAATATTACCACTATGAAAGAAGCTAATAATTTTTTAAAAACTAAATTTATCCCTTTATATTGGAATAAAAAAATAACTGTTATGCCTGTAGAAACAACCTGTGAATACACTAAAGTTAGAGATAAGAAGAAACTAACCAGCGTATTTAACATTAAAGAGTATAGAAAAATAAATAAAGACCATACTTTTAGTTATAAAGGAGGGGACTACTCTATAGTTTCAAAATTAAAAAATTCTCTTGTTAATTACAGAGTAGAAATTAGAACAAATTTAAATGGAGAAGTAGGTTTTTATTTTGCAGATAAAATTTTAAATGTATCTGAAAATAAAAGATCAAAAGTTGTAACCTCTAGGGAAACTGAGGCCAAAGAAATAGTTAAGGCAGTTAGGCTTTCTAAAGAATTAAATAGTGTGAGTAAAGCCTCACAAATAACAAAAATTTCTAGGCAAAAAATATATCGAGTAAAAAAAGTTATAGAGACTAGGGGAGAGTTTTATTTTATTAAAACGTTTAAAGCTGAGTTTTATTCTAAAAATAAAAAGATGATGACAGATGAAAAACTTGTTGTTAATTTTTCTATACAGAATCCTCATCTTGGAGAAGCTTAAGTTTCAAAATTTATAAAAAAATATTTCTCCCTAAACTTAAGTAGGGGAAAGATTAGATATATATGAGTGATGGAACAACCTTCAAACTATTGCATTAAGAACCAGGGAAAAGCATGGGCCCACAAAAGGTAGTTTAAAGGCTTGTATAGATTGCTGGTTAAGTTAAGTGTTTTTTTAACCCACCGATACTGACATAATCCCTTGGTAATTAAGGTGACAGTTTCCCTTGGTAATGACAGGAATCTCAGCTATCAAGTAGAGCCAGGGTTGGAATGATTCGTTACTGCGATGATTTTATTGTTTGCTGTGAAAATAAAAAGGATGGGAATAGTTTTATAATTGACCTTGAAAAGAGACTTTTAAAATTTAATTTGAATGTGTCTAAAGAAAAGACTTCAAATGTAAGGTTTGGAAGAGACGGTTGGAACTCTTTTAAGAAGGGGCAAGGCGATCGAACGCAAACTTTTAACTTCTTGGGTTTTACTCATTACTGTACCGCAAGTCGAAGAGGTTATTTTATTATGGGACATAAAACCCAGAAAGAAAAACTTCGTAAAGGATTAACAGAACTAAATATCTGGTTGAAGAAAATTAGAAATATAGTTTCAGTGGGAGGCTATGAAATTAATTTTTAAGTGGATTAACAGAAGAAGCCAAAAGAGAAGCATGACGTGGGAGATATTTGTTAGCTATCTTGATTGTAATCCTCTGCCACAACCAAGGATTAAGTATGACTTGTATACTCGATAACGAAGTAAGTGAATATTTAGCTGAAGAGCCTTGTGAGGGAAAACTTCATGCAGGGTTCTGTGAGGGTTCTCAGATAGCCGAAGTTAAAATTAAATTTAACCTAAGGAGGTTATTATGAGTTCTACTCGACAAAACAATTTAAAGGAAAAGCTATTAAATTAATTACCTTCTTTGTAATAACCAATAGCCTCCTTGTAGGCATTACTCTTTTCTTTTAAGGGTAGTTTTGGCCGAGAGAGTCTGAAAACCTTTGAATTGCTGCTTTTTTTATAAGTATTGCAGTAGCCCGATTACCATTCATTTTAGCCAATTCTAGAGCTGTCCTACCAAAAATATTTTTAATATCTAAATTTGCTCCAGCTTTAATGAGTATACTTGCAGTGGCTGCGTTATCAAGGAGTGCAGCCATCATTAAAGCTGTGGGACCCGTTTTATTTTGAATATTTAAATCTGCCCCAGCATTAACGAGTATACTTGTAGTGGCTGTGTTATCAAAGATTACAGCCGTCATTAAAGCTGTGAGACCCGTTTTACTTTGAATATTTAAATCTGCTCCAGCGTTAATGAGTGCTTTTGCAGCGTCTGTTTCGCCTATTCTTACAGCATGTATTAAAGCTGTCATACCAAAACGACGGTCTTGAATATCTAAATCTGCTCCAGCGTTAATGAGTGCTTTTGCAGCGTCTGTTTCGCCTATTCTTACAGCATATATTAAAGCTGTCCTACCAAAAATATCTTTAACATCTAAATTTGCTCCAGCTTTAATGAGTGCCTCTACAATGACGCTGTTACCTATCATTATAGCGTTATGTAGTGCTGTTCTCCCAAGGTGATCTTGATTATCTAAATCTGCTCCAGCTTTAATAAGCGCTTTTAAAATGGTGTCGTCATTTCTCGTTGCAGCTATATGTAGAGACGTGCCGCCTGTGTCGTTTTGATTATTTATAAATTTTAAGCAGCCAGATTTTTTACTGACAAAGTACTCAACGGCTTTAGCCCTATTGCTAAATAATATATGTTCACAATCCTTAGCGGAATTAGTACCATCACCAATGGCAAAACTTATAAAGGGCAGTAAAAGTCCCATTATTAAAATTAATGTTTTCATAAGAAAACCTCCTTGATTTATTTAAGATATGGATCACACTTTATATAATAAAAATCTCATATCCATTATTTGTTACTTTCTAATTCTTTTATGCACCCCATGTCCATAAACTATTAAAGCTTTTGTTATTGTTGCTATTAAGGCAAGTTTCTTGCCAACACTAGGTGAAATGTATACGTTTTTGACTATAGTTTTCATGTATAATTTCATTAGCAATGACATTTCTTGACTCTCAATTTACCCTCTCCGTTTTTTTAAAGGTGGTTCTGGCCGATAGAGTCTGAAAATATTCGATTTTCTACTACTCCTCTTAAAAGTATTACAATAGGCCGCCTACCAATCATTTTAGCCCATTCTAGAGCTGTCTTATTAAAACTCCTGTCTTTAACATCTAAATTTGCCCCAGCGTTAATGAGTGCTTTTGCAGTGTCTATTGTACCTCTTCTTGGCCTCTCCGTTATCTAGAAGGGTGTAGTTTGTGCCAATCTCATTTGAGGTGGCCAGTACCAACTTGAAGTATTGATGTAATTTGAGTTTAAAAGTCCACATCGCTGCAGTATTTTGTGCATAAATGACTCTGGGTTTGTGTAACCATAGCCCATCCTTCTAAGCACTTTAATCTTGTTGTTTAAGCCTTCACTTACTGCTGTTGTGAGCCCAGACATAATATATCCTTCAATGTAACCTCTGTACTTTCTTAAGGTTTTTGCAAATTTCAAAAAGGGCTTTAATTTTGACTCTCTTGCATATCGGTACCAAAGAACCAGAGCTTTTCTAAAGTCTTTTACATTCTTTTGATCTAAAACTTTATGGAAGTGCTCAACTAAAACTGAAGCTTTAAAAATGTTCTTATTCACATCTAAAAGCCTCTCTAATTTAGTAAAATCTCCTTTAGATAAATTCTTCTCACGCTCCACTAAAATATATCTTTTATGAGGTGCTAGCACATCCATTAAAAACTTATCTTCATTTTCTTTAGCTTTTTTAAACTCAAATTTTCTCACATCATCAAAAAAATTATTTAGCCCTTCTGCAACATGGAACCTATCAACACAGACCTTAGCATTCTCACATTTACCTATCACAGCCTCAATAAAAGCATCATGCATATCAACTGCAAAAAACTTGATCTTATCTAGCTGCTCTTTTGTTAATACCTTTAAACAATTAAGTAAGCTTGAACCCTTTCTGCCCATTGCATTTGAGAGCACCTTTCTCATCTTCGTACAGACTAAATTTGTGATGAACTTAATCGTATTCTTGTCACAAGACTTCTTTCCAAAAATAGTTCTAAAGTGCACCTCATCAGATGACATCTGCTCTAAATCTAACTTTCTTTCAGCATAGCTTAAAAGAGGTTTTATTTGCTTCATCCGGTACTGATCCAAATTCCACACAGTCTTGGGGTTCATTCTTAAAATTCTAGCAACTGACTCACAAGTCATCTCTTCACAAAGACGTCCTGCTTTTTCTACAAGTGAGTAAGTTAAGTTTTCAAAATTAGGGTGAGTAAAATCAACACCAGCTGATCTGACTTTATCATCACACATTAAGCAGTGCCCTCGAAGCTGTTTTAAGTAAATCCACACCTCTTCATATGAGCCTATTGGAGAAGCTTTAATTTTTCGAAGCTTCCACTCATGGACATGAGATATTTGGCAGCCACATTGATTACAGCCTACATTTTCACGATCTTGTTTTGCGTAAAGGACTAGTTTTAACTCTTTATCACAAGCCTCCCAGTTTTCTAATTTTACACCTTGAAGACCTAGTGATTTTACGATTAACTTTTCAAATAGCTCCATTTAATCCTCCGACAATTTAGTTTATTTAGTAACCAAATTTTAATTGTGTGGAGGGAGCTTGTTTATCTTTTTCAGGACTTTAGGCTTGTTGGCATGGATCACACCCTTCTAGATAACGGTGAACCCTCTTCTTGCAGCATATATTAGAGCTGTCATACCGACATAGTCTTTAACATCTAAATTTGCTCCAGCGTTAATGAGTGCTTTTGCAGCGTCTGTTTCGCCTATTATTGCAGTATATATTAAAGCTGTCCTATTATAGACATAGTCTTTAACATCTAAATTTGCCCCAGCGTTAATGAGTGCTTTTGCAGCGTCTGTTTCGCCTATTATTGCAGTATATATTAAAGCTGTCCTATTATAGACATAGTCTTTAACATCTAAATTTGCCCCAGCGTTAATGAGTGCTTTTGCAGCGTCTGTTTCGCCTATTCTTACAGCATATATTAAAGCTGTCCTACCAAAAATATCTTTAACATCTAAATTTGCTCCAGCTTTAATGAGTGCCTCTACAATGACGCTGTTACCTATCATTATAGCGTTATGTAACCCGAGTTCGAACTTTCTAAACCTACTGAAGCAGCCTTTCTTCAAGTACTTGAAGTCTAATAGAGGGTTTTCTTGGACGCAAACAGTACGCCGTTAGTGCCGAAAGTAAATTTACCACAAAGTTTTTTGGGCTTCGGTGTCTTGAGTGTTCAAGATGAAATTCCTCCTTTAAAATCCCAAAAGCAGTTTCAACAATGTACCTTTTCCTCAGGAGTAGTTTATCAAAAAGAGGAACAAACTTATTTTTCATATTGGATTTAAGATTTGTTATGACTTGAACCCCTTTACTCATCAATTTTTCAAATAGCTTTTGGGATATATATCCTTTGTCTCCAAACAATTTTCCAAAAATATTCTCAGCTAAACCCTCTACAGGCTTTGTATCATGAACATTTCCTGGGGTTATGGTAAAACTTAAGAGCTCCCCTTTGTGAGAAATTACTATGTGAACTTTAAAACCAAAGAACCAGCCCATTGTTGATTTCCCACGTTTTGCAAGTCCTTTAAAGGTTTTGTGACGACCGATTCTTTTGTTATTACAAACAACAATGGGACTGGAGTCTACAACAGATATTCCTGTGCAAATATTTGATTGCATAAGTGAGTGTAAAAAAATAAGAATTTGAGGTGCTGAAGATTTTTTAAGTTCTACAAACCTATTGTAGGACAAGAGTTTTGGGAAATAAGGTTTTAGAAATTTTTGAACATAACCTGTATAGAAAGCTTTAAAATTTCTGAAGCCGGAAAATTGGAATAATAAACAGATGGTGATGACTTCAGACTCAGATAACGCAGATGGAAAACCTCTCTTTCTTTTGCTGGGTATGAGTTTGGACTGTTCTTTGTTTAACCCTAAAATAAAGTCGTCAACAAGAGTAAAAACTTCTATAATTTGATTCTCTTCGATCATTCCCGGCTCCTTTTTGCAGATCAGTAAAAAACAACTAAATCTTACAAAAGGCTGGGATGATCTTTTATTTATCCAGCACTTAGGTCCTGAAAAAAGTTCGAACTCGGGTTATGTAGTGCTGTTCTCCCAAGGTGATCTTGATTATCTAAATCTATCTCAGTTTTAATGAGTGCGTCTGCTATGACATTTTTAGTACTGATTTCATAATTATCTACAGCCATGGTATCAATTGTATGCACAACAGCTTCTTTAATAGTAGAAGCCACTGCTCCAGCATTCACAATTAGGCTAATGAGTTCAGCTAAAAGTACAACTCCATTGGCAGTGTTGTTAATTCCACTTGATAGAGCGCTCTTAATCTCATCTGGTAGTTCATTAGCAGGAAGGGTTTGTAAATTATTTTGTGTAGCAGCTTTAATGAACTCACCTTCAGTAGAAATATCTTGAATCCAGTCAGAGTCTTGTCCAAGGCTATCTAAAGAAAATGAAAAAATTAAAATGGTTATGAAGATATTTTTTAGGCTGTTCATAATTTACTTCCTTTTTTAGTTAGTTTGAACTTTTTATCGATGTTTAAATGTAATTGATAGGGGTTATTTTCCCTAGATATTTAAAAGTTTATGTAAATTTTATAAAAAGAAATTTAAAATCGTTAAGAAAATAGTCAGTTTCTACCCTCTTTCCTAATTTATCAATATTGGTGGATAAAGTGGGACTGTTAGAATTAAGGAGAATATGAGCACAAAGATTCTTCCAAACATTTTTAGAAAAAAAATGAAAGAAAAAGACAAACCAGAGTAAATAAAAATGTTAGATTTCTCACACCTTGGATATGTTCTATGAAGCTTCTCCTTAATGAGTTCAATACCTAAAAGCTTTTTGTTTTTTGTCTTTATAGGATTAGACTAAAGACGCACTGCCTCTAGAGGAGGTTTTTTAGATTTTAAAACTGTTGCCTGAAAGGGTTTTAGTATGTTTTCATATTATTCCTGACTTCGACACAACACGGCGCATAAAGCTAATAAAATCAAGCGCTTAGATTTTGCTGGGGTCACTACATTTGCTCTTTAACTAGGCGAATACAGTCCTTTCTCTTAAGGTTTAAAACTTGGTAAATTTTCTTTAAAACAGGAGTAGTCTTAGATACAAGCTCATAAAATCGCCCCGTACTAGAGTCTTTTAAAACACTGTACTCATCTCTATTTAACTCCTCTTTAAGATCTAAAAAACTAAACTCTAATTGGTTTTCCTTAATAAGCTTATTTACTCTACAAACAATTGCATATGCTAGAAAACAAATTCCAATATGAGCCTTAATCCTCTCAGACTTCCAATGAAAAATAGGTCGCATCTTTAAATCTGTCTTACTTATTCTAAACGCTTGTTCTATTTTCCACAGCCCTCTATAACGCTCTAAAACTTCAGCTGCAGACTTGTCTTCAAGATTTGTAATGACACCATGAAAACCATCCCACTGAGCGTCTCTACTAATCTTACACTTATCAACCTCTACATCCCCCTTAAAAGACTTAAGGTACTTTTTCGTTCCATAATTAGTTATAAGGTCACTTGCTTTAAGTTTTCCATCTTTGGCTTTCTTTAAAAGACGAACAATTATCTTTTCCCGGTCAAATGCATCTTTATAAGCTCTTTTATTAGAATACCCAACAACAAGCCTTCTTTTCTTGTGCTCAAACTCTCTAACCCACTGCAGTTCATTGCTCACCACATGGGGTTTAAAGTTTTTATGACAGATTTCTTCTTTTAAATTCTTTGGTAAAGATTTTAACTTAGCCCCCACAATATAATGAATGTTTTCAGCTTCTAGTAAAACTAAGTTTGCCTCATTAAACATACCTCTATCAGCCACAAGGGTAACTTGATTTACATTAAAACGGGTTTTTAAGTTTTTAACTATCTCTATTAATGTGTTGCCCTCATAAGTGTTGCCAGGAAAAAGCTCATAAGTTACTGGGTGTCCCTGTGAGTTTGTAACCAAGGCGAGAACAACTTGAGTTTCTTTAAACTTAGCATCCTTACTAAAACCATTGGCTCTAAGTTCATCTGAAGTAAAGCTTTCAAAATATAGCGTTGTGACATCAAAGAACATAACGTCAACCTGGTCATTAAAAAGGTTTAGAGTGGAATTTAAGACTTTTGATTTTAGTCTTTCTTCATTTAGAAAAACCCTGTCCATCATACGGTATATCTTATGAAGAGGAAGGGGTTTTGAGAAAACTTTTTTTAAGCTATCTGCTGTTTTTCTTTTACTCTGCGGCCTAGAGATTCTTGCTAAAACACAATCTTGAAGAATAGAGTTCCACTCATCATCTTTTTTTGTGTTTTTTATGATATCGTTAAAGTTCATTTGATTATAAACTTTGCCTAAAACTGTGTGAATGCCTTGGTTAACACGATCTTGCTCAGATAGATTCTTTATATCCACTAGCTCTGGGTTTCTTGTGCTGGCTTTTTTTGTGCAAGTCGTGGAGTGCACAGTTTCTTCCATTCCAGGAAGGGCTGGGTTTCTTGTGTTTTTTAGCTCTATTATTAAGTCCTGTGCTGCTTTCTTAATAATGGCTATTTCTCTTGCATCCTTGTGTTGTCCCAGAGTTCTAATGACTTTTTGAATAACTTTATTTTTTACTCGAGTAGATTCAACTATTCTAATTGAAACACTTCCGTTTGGTTTTTTTACTTCTCGAATAAACATGGCTATTAAAATTACTAGCCTAAAAATACTTGTAAAGAAAAAAAAGGGGTCACTACATTTTGAGTTTTAGACTTTTTAACCTTCTCTGGTGCGTATATTTGAACTCAAGAGGGGTTTTTTAACAGGAGTGTCGAAGTCAGGAGACAAACCAGAGTAAATAAAAATGTTAGATTTCTCACACCTTGGATATGTTCTATGAAGCTTCTCCTTAATGAGTTCAATACCTAAAAGCTTTTTGTTTTTTGTCTTTATAGGATTAGACTAAAGACGCACTGCCTCTAGAGGAGGTTTTTTAGATTTTAAAACTGTTGCCTGAAAGGGTTTTAGTATGTTTTCATATTATTGTTTAGTTAGGAGGCTTTAAGTTGAAAACAAATTTTTTTGAAATTATTAATTTAATCAATACTAAGAAATTTTCAAAAACTTTTAGAGGGCTTGATCCTATTGAGGTTAAGGTGTTTTTGAAAAAAGTGGCTAAAAGTTTTGAGCAAAACTTTGAAGATCATCAAGATATGACAAAACGCCTTAAACAGGCTGAAGTTGAGCTTCAAGAATTTAAAGAAAGAGAAGAGCTTTTAAGAAAGACTTTATCTAACGCAACGGAAATGTCCACACGGATTCAAGATGATTCAAGTAGAGAGGCAAAGCTTATTATTAGTGATGCTCATCATAAGGCTGAAATGATCACAAGAGATGCTAAGGATTCTTTAAAACGTATTTATCAAGACATTTCTGAACTTCGTAGGGTTCGTTTACAGTTTGAAAATAATTTAAAAGCTATTTTAAATTCTCATATTTCAATGCTTGAGCAAGGTCAAAGAACAATTCCAGACCCTATTGTAGATGACCAAAGGCTTAAGAAAGATTTAAAAGATTTAGAGCCTAGGGTTTCAAACCTTGAAGAGGCACCAGACTTAGATCTTTAGTAAGGCCTTTTATAACAATGTTATTTAAACCTATAGCTAGTCTTAAGGCTGTGTAGTCTTATTTTAAGGCGTTTTTTGAAATTAAAATAAGAAAAACTATAAGAGAAAATGCCATAAGTATTGAAGATAGTAAAAAGGGTGTTTTAACAGTGTATTCTTGAAGAATATAGGTTCCTAGTATGGGACCTATGATTCTTGATAAGGCTGAAAACCCGTGAGTAACTCCAAAAACCTGACCTTGAGAGCTTTGGCTTCCTTGAAGGCTTATAAAACCATTTAGAGCAGGGTTTAATAACGCGTAACCAAAACTCATAAGTAAAATAGAGCTTCCAAATAAAGAAAGACTTGAGAATAAAAAAGCACCCTGTAGCCCTAGGCAGAATAAAGCACCTCCAATATAGATAATTTGAATTTCAGAAAGCCTTTTTTTTAAAGGCCTAATAAGGCCACCTTGGGTGATGGCCATAACTAAACCAATTCCAGCAAAGCCAAGGGCGGCTTTTTTATAACCCCAGTTAAACTCCTCCTTAACAGCGTAGAACAAAACTATTTCAACAATAGCTAAGGCCATTGTGGTTACAAAAAATAAAAGAATAGAGGTTTTTAAAATCTTGTTGACGTTTATTAAGGCTGAGAAAGGGTTTAGTTTTTTTAAATTTATTTTTAAAGTAGTGTGCTTTTTTTTAAGAGTCTCTTGAAAAATAAAGAGGCAGAAACTAAAATTTAGTAGGCATAAGAGCCCGGCTAAAAGAGAGGAGAATTGATTACCAAAGCCAAAACTTTCTCCAAGTGTGGCACCTTGTGCACCTAAAAAAGGCCCCAACACAAAACCTAGGCCAAAAGCAGCGCCAATAAATCCCATGGTTTGAGTTCGGTTTTTTTCATGGGATAAATCTGCAGCTGATGCCATTGCTGTTGAAATGTTGGCACTAAAAAAGCCTGCAAACATTCTGGTTAAAAATAAAGCCCAGTAGCTTGTGGTAAAAGCAAATGCTATGTGTGAAACACCTGCACCTAAAATACTGAGGAGCAACACAGGTTTTCTGCCAAAGCGGTCGCTTATACCACCCCAAAAAGGAGAGAATAAAAATTGCATAATTGAATAAATAGACATAAGAAGGCCAACCATGGGGGCACTGACCCCAGTGCTTTTTCCTAAAAAGGGAATAAGTGGGAGTATCATACCAAAACCAATAAGGTCTATGAGGACCACAAGAAATAAAATTAATAAAGAAGGTTTTTTAGAAGCAGTTGTTTTAATCATGGACTTCTTGTTACCCTTTAAATCTATGTTGAGAAATAAACTTTACAGTATTTTGCTGCTTAGCTTCATTCTAAGTTTATTTACCACAGAACAAGCTTTTGGGGAAAGGATATATGGGCAAACTGAGCCCTCTCCTTTTAAGGTAGGAAGGCTTGCTGTGAAGTATGAAATGGACAGGTTTCAAGCTAAAGATAATTTTTTTAAAGGCAGTGGGGATTTATTAGGCTCCTTTGAGGCTCATAATTATTATTTAGGAATTGAGAGCGACTTGTCTTTAAAGTGGTCATTTTCTTTAGGTTTTTTATTTGGGCTGTCTAAAAGTAGTGTTGAGGAGGAGACTCGTATAAACACAAATTTTAAAGGTTTTCAGTTTGGAACAAAGCGGGTTTTAACTATTCCAGGAGGTTTGAATATTCAAGACCTTCGTATAGTTGGTGATTTAAAATTCTTTATTAGTTTTGATGAAAACTCATACGGCTCTGATGAGGTTTCCATTGGAGATGGAACAGACTGGCTTCAAGCTGGTGTCTGGGCAGGGGTGGAGGACGCTTTTAAAGACTTTTATCTTTGGTTATATGGTGGAGTAAACTGGCCTTTTAGGGAATTTTCAAAAAACTTTATTTTTATTGTACAGCCGGAATTTAAGCTTGGGGATAAAACATGGGGCGTTGGTTTAGAAGGGCAAATACCAATAATTAAAGATAAAGCTAAAGACAATTTAACAAACAGACTAAGAGTAATTGATGAGTATAATGCAGGGAGCTTTTATTATCACTCAGTCAACCCTCAGTTTATTAGAGCAAATGCTTGGCTTAGGTTTAAACCTGTGAAAGGAGGAGAAGTTAAGGTTGGTTTTAGTGAAGCTTTATTTGGTGAATCTGCAGCTCGAGGGCTTAGGGTTTTTATGAATTTAAAGCTTTTGTTTTCCGTAATATATTCTGGACACAGCTTTCCTTATCTAAAATTTAACAAAGGGAAAAGTAAGGATAAAAATAGCCATAGAAGGCTTAAAAATTATGCAAAGCCTGTAAAGCGTTGAGTACATTGCGTTTATATAACTTAATGCGCTATTGTGCCTTTTTGATTATACTAGACAAGTAAGCGTTTATTCATCCAGGTTAAGGTTTTATGTTAGAAAGTAAATACAATTCAAAAGATATTGAAGAGAAAATAACAAAATTTTGGGAGAGTCGTGATGATTTTAAAGCTCAAGATGTTTCTACAAAGCCTCCCTTCTCAATTATTCTCCCACCTCCTAATATCACAGGCTTTCTACATTTAGGGCATGCTCTAAACCAGACTATTCAAGATGTTTTGGTGCGTTGGCATAGAATGCGTGGTTACAACACGTTATGGCTTCCGGGAACGGATCACGCAGGGATTTCAACACAGTCTGTTGTGGAAAAAATGTTGAAAAAAGAGGGCCTTAATCGTTTAGATTTAGGTCGTGAAAAATTTATTAAAGAAATTTGGAAGTGGAAAGAGGAGTATGGAAATAGAATAGTTTCACAAATGAAACAATTAGGAGGCTCTTTTGACTGGGATAGATTGACATTTACATTAGATGATAATGTTTCAAAGGCTGTTCGTAAGACTTTTGTAAGTTTGTATAAGAAGGGTTTTATTTATAAAGGAAGAAAGCTTGTTAACTGGAGTACAAAGCTTGAAACTGCAATTTCTGACATTGAAGTTGAGTATAAAGATATAAAAGGCTCTATGTGGCATATAAAATATAAGGTTTCAGGGACACATAAGTTCTTAGTAGTTGCAACAACAAGGCCAGAGACTCTTCTAGGAGATACTGCAATTTGTGTTCATCCTGAGGATGAAAGGTATGAAGCATTAGTAGGAAAAACTGTGACTCTTCCTTTAATAAAAAAACAAATTCCAATTATTAAAGACGATTATGTAGATTCTGAATTTGGAACTGGTGTTGTGAAAATTACTCCAGCTCATGATTTTAATGATTATGAAGTTGGTTTAAGGCACGACCTTGAACAAATAAATTTACTAAACCCCAATGGAACATTAAATGAAAACTGTGGTGAATATCAAGGGCTTCATGTTCAAGAGGCTAGAAAGAGGATTATTAAAGATTTAAAAGCTAAAGGGTTGTTAGAAAAAGTGGTGCCCCATAAGCAGTCTGTGGGTCATTGTGAAAAATCTGGTTGTGTTGTAGAGCCTTACTTATCTCATCAGTGGTTTGTTAAAATGGATGAGCTTGCAAAGCCAGCCATAAGAGCCATTGAAACAGGTACAACAGAGTTTTATCCAGAAAAATGGACTAAAACGTATTTTAACTGGATGAACAACATTCAGGATTGGTGTGTTTCAAGGCAAATTTGGTGGGGTCATAGAATACCTGTATGGCAATGTTTAGATTGCAATGAATATACTGTTGAAGACACTGACCCCACAAAATGCAGTGCTTGTGGGAGTATGAACTTAAATCAAGAAACTGATGTTTTAGACACTTGGTTTAGCTCAGCACTGTGGCCTTTTAGCACATTAGGGTGGCCAGAAAAAACTGAGGCATTAAAAACATTTTATCCAACGGATATTTTAGTTACAGGGCCTGATATTATTTTCTTCTGGGTAGCTAGAATGATGATACAGGGTTTAGAGTATCAAGGAGATGTGCCCTTTAGAACTGTATACTTAAATGGTTTAATTCGAGATTCTCAAGGAAGAAAAATGTCAAAATCTTTAGGAAACTCAATTGATCCAGTACAACTTATTAAAAATCATGGGGCTGATGCTTTAAGGTTTACTTTAATATCTCAAATGGCGTCAGGAAAAGATCTTAAGTTTTCTGAGCAAAGGCTTCAGGGCTATAGAAACTTTATCAATAAGATATGGAATGCCACGCGTTTTTATTTAAACTTAGTAGAAGAGAATAATTATAAATTTAATCAAGATAAATTTATAGCATCAGATTTTAATACTTTTGATTTTTGGATCTTAGAGTCATTAAAGGTAACAATAAAAAATGTTAATGAGAAAATCAAAGGATTAAGGTTTTCAGAAGCTGCACAGTGTCTTTATACATTTGTCTGGAATGATTTTTGTGATTGGTATTTGGAGTTTTCAAAGATAAGAGTTTATGGTGAAGATGTTAAAGAAAAAGAAACTGCCCTTAGTGTTTTGTCTTTTTGTTTGGACAATATTATTAAACTTCTTCATCCCTTTATACCCTTTGTAACGGAAGAGATTTATTTAAGCTTGCCAACAAAAGACCGCAAAAGCTTAGCATTAGTTGATTACCCAAGTGTTCAGATCTTTAAAATCATGAACACATGTGAAGATTCAAATTTAAATGCTCATGTGATTAGGCAGTGTATTTCATCAGTTAGAAATATTAGGGGTGAGAATCAAATTAAAGTGAGTCAGCCTATTGATGCTATCTTAATTCCTCGGGACGAAAAATCACAAAAAGTATTACAGATTCATAAAAGCACCATTAAGAAACTTGCATTGATTAACAACCTTAGTTTTACCGAACCAGAATCTTTGAAAAATTGTGCAGTTACTCTTCTTAAAATATCAGGATATGTAGTTGAGGTTGTAGTTCCATTAAAAGGACTTGTTGATATAGCTGAAGAGATTAAAAGAATTAAAAAAAATATTTTAAAAATTGAAACAGATTTAAAGTTAGTTTCACAAAAGCTTTTAAATGAAAAATATCTACAAAATGCTCCCCAAGATCTTGTTGAAGAAGATAAAAAACAAGTCTTGATATTAGAAAGAAAAAAGCAATTTCTAACAGAGCATTTATCACGTCTAAGTTTGGATAGTGAATAAGGAAATAATGAGTAGTAAAAAGAAAACAAGGAAAGTTAATGTTAAGGGGGAAGAAAACTCTTTTAAAAAAGCTTTTTTAAAGAAAAGTCGTGGTAAAAAAAAATCCCCATTAAAACTTAAAGAAAGTAGTGGTGCTAAGAGTAAACTTTTTAAAAAGAGTTTTTTAGGGAAAATTAAAAGAAATCCTGATGGATTTGGTTTCTTTGTTTCTGAAGATAAAACCATGGCCGATGTCTATGTTCCAAAAGAAGAGATGTTTGGGGTGTTTTCAAATGATCTTGTTGAAATCACTGTGAACAATAGTCCTGGTAAATTTGGCCGTAGGGGAAAAGTACTTAGGGTTGTTAAAAGAGCTTGTGAAAAATTTATTGGAAGGCTTTGTTTTAATGATAAAGAGGGGAGTTTTTTCTTAAAAGATAGTTCTTATAATTGGGGACAAGAGCTTTTAGTTAAAAATCCCATTAAGGCAGTTGAAGGAGAGCTTGTTTTAGTTAAAGTAACTACATACCCAAATCTTTGTAAAAAACCACGTGTAAATGGAATAAAAGATTCTAGTTTTATAGGAGAGATTATAAGCGTTATTGGTAGTGAGCTTGATTCAAATACAGACAATATTAGAGTTTTATATGAATATTCTGTGCCTGTTGAGTTTTCTAAAAAAACTTTAAAAGATGCTAGACAATACGGTGATTCAGTTAAAGAAGGTGATAAAAAAGGTCGTAGGGATTTGCGCAACATGCCTTTAATTACAATTGACGGTGCTACGGCAAAAGATTTTGATGATGCTGTTTATGTGTCTAAAGTTTTTAAAGGGTATAAGCTTTTAGTTGCCATTGCAGATGTGAGCCATTATGTTCCAAAGGGCTCATCTTTAGATATTCAGGCTTACGAAAAAGGATCAAGTGTTTATTTAGCAAACTATGTTTGCCCAATGCTCCCAGAAGAGTTGAGTAATGGGCTATGTTCTTTAAACCCTAAGGTAGATAGGCTGTGTTTTTGCTGTGAAATCAACATCAATTTAGAAGGAGAAGTGTTAAATTATACTTTTTTTGAAGGACTTATGAACTCCCATGGCAGAGTTACTTATGGTGAAGCCCAGGAGGTTTTAGAGGGAAATAAAAGTAAGCACTCATCAGTAGTTTGTAATAATATTAAAATGGCAGCACAATTAGCTAAAGTTTTAAATGAAAAACGAATGAAAGAAGGGAGTATTGATTTTAATGTTCCTGCTATAAAAGTTTTAGTAAATGATATGGGAGAGCCCACAGATCTAATTAAAGAAGAACGTATTTTTTCTCATAGATTGGTTGAAGAGTTGATGCTTATTACAAACATTTGTTCTGCAAAGTTTTTAGATAAAAAACAAACACCTCAGATTTATAGAGTTCATGAACCTCCAGAAAAAGAAGACTTATTAAAACTTCATATAATCTTAGGCTCATTTTTAAATATACCCATTGATAAGGTGAGTACAAATTTTGATTTTCAAAAACTTTCAAAAAAAATGGAAGAAATTAAAGACCCTAGTCTTTCATCTATTGCACAAAGTTTTATTTTAAGATCAATGAAGCAGGCTCAATACTCTTTTAATAATTGCGGGCATTTTGGTTTAAACTTTAAGCACTATACACATTTTACATCTCCCATTCGGCGTTATCCAGATTTAGTCATTCATAGGCAGATTAAAAGTCAGTTAAATAAGAAGTATACTCCATACTCTCAAGAAGACGTTGCTTTAATGGGAACTACTTTAAGTGCTGCTGAGCAACGTGCTGTTAAATGTGAGCGTAAGGTTATATCAATTAAAAAATGTAGATTTTTTGAATCTTATATTGGTAAAGAATTTGATGGCTATATTAATTCTTTGGTTAAGTTTGGAGCCTTTGTGACATTAAGGGAGTTTCCTTTAGATGGTTTGATTAAGCTTGAAGAGCTTTCAAGTGATTACCTTGTTTATAATGAAGACACATGGACTTTAAGGGGGAGAAGAACGGGAAAAACATTTAGGGTTGGAGATAAGGTTAGAATTAAAGTTTTAAATGTTGATACTTCAGATGGTAAAATTGATTTTTCATTAGTTAAGCACTTTAAAAGTACTGTTAGAAATCCTGCTGCTCATAAGCTTAAAACTCAAACTGTTGAAAAAAAGACGTCAACACGAGGATTTAAATCTAAAAAAAATAAAGCAAACTCAGGCAAAGTGGTCTTAATGTCTTCAGCTTCAGCTAGAGGCCTTTCCCTTAGAAAAAAAAATAAAAAGAGAAAATAATGAAATTAGTTTTAGTGTCTTTAGAACAAGAACTTAAACACTTAGTCTCAGTTTTAAGCGGTGCTAAGGAAAATACTAATGGTTATAGTTATAAGGATTATCAATTTGTTTTAGGTGGAATGGGGAAACTTAATTTTGCTTTAAACACTTGTAAATACACTCAGTTGTATAAGCCTGAAAAATTATATGCCCTAGGTTCTTGTGGAGGATTAAAAGCTTTTAACATTTTAGAGGTGGTTGTTGTGGCTAGTGTTGTTGAACATGACTTTGAGTCTTTATTTTTTAAAAAACCTATGTACACCTCGAGTTCTAAAGATTTTATTCATTTAAAAAGAGTTTTTTGTGCTAGTGGTGATAAAGATATTGTAACTCAAAAAGATAAAAATAGACTTTTAGAGTCATTTGATGCAGATATTGTTACATGGGAGTCTGCTGGTTTTTTTAAAGCTGCTCACATGCTTAAAATTCCATTTGTAGAAATTAGAGTGGTTACTGATATGGCAAATACTGAAATAAAAAAAGGTTTTAAAAAGAACTTATCTCTTGGAATGCAAAAAATAGGCAAGCTTTTTAAGTGATTTTACAGATAAATTAACCTGTTGTTTAAGTGATGCTTTTAATGAATAGAGTACTCACTAAAATTATTAGTGGCATTAAGCCCTTCTAATTCAATGATAGCATTTTTAACGACCATGGGCGCATCTTCATAAGCGCAAAAAGAAAGAAATCTTTTAAGGTCAGACAATGCTCCTGAAAAATCACCGAGTCTTTTAAGCAAAAGCCCTCTTCTTGCGTACCATTTAATTTCTTTGGGATCAAAAAAGATCATATAAGTTTGAGCTTTTTGTAAAGATTGGTAGTTTTTATTTTCAATGTGTTGAGAGCAAAGTTTTTCAAAATAGTGCTTCACTAAGTCTACAAAGTTAAGTTGTACAATTTTATCAGAATTGAAAAGATTAAATTTTTTTGAAGTTGGTAGAGTATTTTTTTTGTTGGAATTGATTTGTATAACGTCATTATTGGGTGTTAAGAAAAAATATTGTTCTGAGGATAAAATTATTTTTGGCAAAGTTTTTTTTATATCAAACCAAATAAGGTACATAAGTAGGCTGCCTAAAAGTTCAGAGTAAATAGGTTTTTTGTTAGGCGGTGTGAATATAAAGTGGTTTTTATTTGAAAGAAACGTAGCTTGTGAAGGGGTTTCTATTAAGTCTAAGAGTTCAAGGCTTGATGAAAAACTTTTCTCACGGCAAAAGGAAATAATTTTTTTAAGTTCTTCCTCCCAGGAAAGAGGTACTTTAAGCTCAACAGGGACAAAAGACTCCTTAAATAAGAGTGCTGGATTTTTAGTAAGTTCATTAATGTTCATGCCCTTTATCCCCCCTATCCTAGATGTAAGAATACTTCCCGTTAAGGGTATTGATACAATATGTTTGTTGACTCTACAATTAAGAGTATAGTGATTATTAAAAATAACTAGGGGTAAATATGGAATCTCATGGAAAAATAGCAATTTTAGAGGGAGAATTAAGGAAAGTTAAGAAGCAGCTCTTAGAAAGAGAGCAAGATTTAAGCACATATAAGATTGAAGTTAAGCGCTTAAATGTAGAGGTGTCAAAAATTTTGCTAGGTTTAGGCAATGATTTAAGCCTAGTTCAAAATATTTTTAAGTATCTTATTCCTACACAGTTTCCTCATATCTTAGGTTTTCACTTTAGCACTAAGTTTTTATCAGGAATACGTTTTAATAGAGACTATTTAGATATTTTTGAACAAAAAGAAAGATTTAAATTTAATTTGATTTTGTCTTCTTCCACAGGGCCATCTTTAACAGCCTTATTAATAGCCTTTTTATTAAAATATGGAAGAGACTTAGGTGATGGCACAACTCCATCACCAGTGCATTTTATTAATAAAGTTTTAGAAGAGATTAAAGGAAAAAAAGAAAGTATTAGCGATATACAAATTGCATGTATGCTTATTGATAAAAAAACTTATAAGCTTACCCATAAAATTCATGGAGAGGTTTGTTGTTTTTTTCAAGATGGGGAAACAGGAAAGACTGTGGATTTTAAAGACTTTGATGATGAAAAGGTTATTAAATTAAAGCCCTATGATAGAATTGTTATCGCTTCTCCAGGATTAATAACAGTGTCCAACGCTAAAGGAGCTGCTTTTACGTCTATGCCAATTTTAAAGGCTTTGACAAAAACGCCTTTAAAAAACTCAGTTCATGATTTAAGAAATGATATTTTCTATAGGTTAGACCAGCATTTAGGTGGCCGCAGGCCTATGCAAGATGTTTCACTTATTGTAGTCTCAGTAGACAATAATATTATAAAACTGGTTTAAAGAAGGGGGTTTTAGTGTGGCTGTAAAAGTGTATGAAGGTGCTTTAGATAAAGGTTTAGAAGGAGTTGTGGCTTGTACAACATCTGTTTCATCTATTGTTGATGCGGTTTTATCCTATAGAGGGCACACAATAGAGTCATTAGTTGTCAACGCCAGTTTTGAAGAAGTGATCTGGCTTTTATGGAATGATGAGCGGCCAACAGCCCTTGAAGCAACTTCTTTTTTAAATGAGCTCTCCAATAATGCTCAGCTAAGTGAGCAGACCCTCTCGTTTTTAAATACTTTACCGGTGAAAGGTGTTCATCCAATGGCCTGGTTAAGGTCAGCAGTTTCGGCTTTAAGCCTTTGGGATCCTCAATCTCAAGATCTTTCTGAGGAAAATCAAACAAGAGTAGGCATTAAGTTAATGGCTAAAATGCCTACATTAGTTTCTTTCTTTCATAGAAAAAGAGAAGGTAAAGATTTTATTCAGCCTCTTAAGGCAAAAACAATAGCTTGGAATTTTCTTTATACAATGGAAGGCAAAGAGCCCTCTGCAGAAATGGTTAAGGCTATGGACACATGTTTAATTTTGCATGCAGACCATGAGCTTAACTGTTCTACTTTTTCTACTAGAGTTACAGCATCTTCTTTAAGTGATATATATTCTGCAATTACATCGGGTATTGGTTCTTTAAAGGGTCCCCTTCATGGTGGCGCTAACGAGGAAGTGATGCATATGCTTTTTGAAATCAACGAAGTTAAAAGTGTAGCCTTATGGGTTAAAAAAGCCCTTGAAGACAAAACTAAAATAATGGGGTTTGGCCATAGAGTTTATAGAAATGGTGATCCGAGAGCTAAAATTTTAAAAAATATGAGTAAAACTCTTTCTAAGAGTACAAGAAACTCTAAGTGGTATGAAATCTCTGATATTATTGAAAAAGAGGTGTTTTCTCAAAAAGGACTCTTGCCAAATGTAGATTTTTATTCTGCTACAGTTTACTACTCCATGGGCATTCCTATGGATTTATTCACTCCAATTTTTGTAGTTTCAAGAACTTCTGGTTGGCTGGCACATACTTTTGAACAGTATGCCAACAATAGAATTTATCGTCCAAGGGGAAAATGGGCCGGAAAAGAAAATCGAACTTGGTCTTAGATTTGTCCTTTCATATTTTAATTGCTAAACAGTGGTTTTGATTTTTTTGCAAAAAATATTGATTTAACACATTTCTAGGAATTCAAGAGTGGCTTTTTGAATTCCTTTAAACACTTCATGTGTTTTTGCTTTACACATATATGCTGGAGTTGAAATAATTTTAGATTCTCGGTCTGTGACAAAGTCAGTTACGCTGCATTTGACGTGATCTGTGTTCATTTTTTTAATTTCAGAAATAGTGTCTAAGTCATTTCCAATGGTGACAGTGGGGCGAGTTTCACTGGATAATATTTTTGCTACAAGAGCAGGCGCTATGCAAATTGCTAAAATTGGCTTTGAATTGGAGAAAAAACTTAAGGTAACATCTTTAAATTTTTTATTTATTGAGCACTTATGTCCATCATGTATCCAAGTGGAAAGATTTTTTGCAACACCATAGCCACCTGGAAGTGCTAGGCCATTGTATTTTAAAGGGTTTAATTCTTCTAGATCACGAATGTTGCCTCGTGTGATTCGTGCAGATTCCTCCATGGCGTTTCTTGGTGAAGGCTTAAGGAGTTTTCCATCTAAGTGAGGGGCTGGGTCAATACTTTTATTGGGTGCGTAGACGTCATAAAGAATATTGTTTTTACTCAGCTCTATAAAAAGGGAGATAGATTCAGTGATTTCTGAACCGTCTAAATATCCACAGCCAGATAAGATAACAGCAATTTTTTTCATATGATAAGCCCTTGTTATTGTATTTTAAAAAGAAGATAACGCGTAGGAGAGTGATTTGTCTAATAAAGGTGTTAGTGTTTTATTGATTATGGATAATGAAAAATTAAAACAACAGGCTAAATATGTAGTTGCTAAATTAAAGCGCCTGTATCCAGATGCTTACTGTGCGTTGGTGTACTCAAGTCCTGTAGAGTTATTGGTGGCAACAGTATTAAGTGCTCAGTGTATGGATGTTACAGTAAATAAAGTCACTAAGAATTTTTTTAAAAAGTACAAATTTCCTGAAGAAGTTGCAAAGCTTAGTAGAGAAGAGATTCAAAAAGAAATAAAATCAATTGGATTATATAAAAACAAAGCAAAAAACATAAAAAGTCTTTGTCAAATATTAGTGAATGAATATTCAAGCAAAGTACCAGATAAACTGAGTTGTCTTATAAAGCTTCCTGGTGTTGGTCGAAAAACGGCCAATGTTGTTTTAGGTGAAATTTTTAATAAATCTGAAGGAATTGTTGTAGATACTCATGTGAAGAGACTTTCAAAAAGACTTGGGCTTACGGAAAGTGAGAATCCTGTGATTGTTGAGCGAGAACTTATGGGAATACTTCATAAAAGGTACTGGGTAAAGTTTGCACATCAGATGGTGCTTCATGGGCGGAAAGTCTGTAGAGCAGTAAATCCTCATTGCATAAATTGTGCCTTTAAGAAAAAATGCTATTACTACAATTCATTAAGCTAGAGGTGTTAGTGAAACTAATTAAAGATCAAGTGGAAAGCCTGCGGTATATAAATCATTTGTGGCCAATATTGATTTTAAGACTTTATGTGAGTTATTTCTTTTTTTCTAGATATGGGGAAAAATTAAATGGGGGTTTTTTAAGCAAGCCTAAAATATCAGCACTTATTGATGAATTTTTATATTCATTAGAGCCTCCAGTGTGGGTGGAAACTTTTTTTGTTGATTATGTCCAAGAAAACTGGGCGCTTTCAGCAGGTGTTATTGTAAACCTTGAGTGGCTTCTTGGGTTTATTTTCTTAGTAGGGTTTTTAAATCGTCCAGGGGCAATTGTTGCTACGTTTTATTTATATGTCATATGGTTTATATCAGGACCTGTTGAACAAGCTCAGATATTTCCACTTATGGTGATTCTCCTATCTCTTTTAGTGTTTGGATCAGGGCGAGTTGGAGGTTTAGACTACTTTTTTTATAAGCGGCAAAGAGGGTTGATTTGGTAGGTTCTTATTATTCTAAGTTCTTTTTGAAAAAGGGCAGCCTTTTTTTAAAGATTGAATGTTCTTGTTTTTTTGCTTTGCATACCAAAGCATAATTTTTTTAGCTAAACTAGTTGGAGAAGCCTCCGTAAGCATTGTTGTAAGTTGGGTAGCGTGTAAAATTTCTTGTGGAATTTTTAAATTTTCATCAGCAAGTTTACAGACACTTTTAGCCAGTGGAAGGCTTGTAAGTGTTCGTGGTCGTATTAAGGATAAGAGGTTGTTGACCATGATTAATGATGTAGTTCGAACTTTAGGGCTTAAAGCTTTGTTGAAAATATCCTCTTTTCCCTCAGAAATAAGCTCATCAACTGTAGTATGAAAAACACCCATTGACTCAAGGTCTTTAATGATTTCAGGGCTAAGTTTTGAAATTAAGTTGTCCCCATCGGGCCTAGAAAGAACCATGCGTAGAGATTTTTTCAACGGAGAGGTGGCTTTTAGCCCATCTTGAGGGTATTTAAAGCGTCGACTTTCATTAAGAGCGTTGCTTACTAAGGGTTTTAGGTCAGGGTAATCTTTAAAAATAAGCGTCGTGTAGTTATAGTTTATGGCTAAGGTCGAGGTTGTGTGTAAAATTAAAACAAAGGTTATTAAAAACAGTCTAATTATTTTATTCATAAGAGTTATTTTCCTAAATATGGCACCAATGAGTCAAGTAGGTAGACAGAGAAAAGAAAAGAAGACAAAATTTAAGCTCATTATTTAAGTAAATTTTAATCATGTACAAGGGAGACAATTATAATGGAAAAATCTATTTTAAACATAGTACTGGCTGTATCTATTTTTGGGTTATTGGGGTGCTCAAAAATCATTGGAGGTACCATTGAAAAAAATCCAGATATTTTAACTAATGCAATAAAAAAAAATCCGGCTCAGTTTATGGAGGCTTTAAACGAAGCTGCAAAAGCTGCTCAAGAAGAAAGGCGGTCTAATGAAGAAAAAAACACGCAAATGGAAATGGAGAATCAATTTGCCAACCCAGTAAAACCTGAAATTGATGAAAAAAGAGCTTTAAGTGGTCCTGTTGGAGCTCCAATTACCATTGTTGAATACTCAGACTTTCAGTGTGGATACTGTGGAAGGGGTTTTAACACTTTAAAAACACTTATGGAGAAAGAGTATAAAGGTAAAATTAGACTTATGTACAAGCATTTACCTGTAACAGGTGCTCCTATGTCACTTCCTGCTGCAGAGGTTTTTGAAGCCATTGCTATGATAGATAAATATAAAGCCTATGCTTTTCATGATAAAATTTTTGAAGATCAAGGGGCCTTAAGAAAAGGTGGACCTGAATACCTTAAAAAAATAGTTAAAGGTATAATGGGCAAGGACACTGCAAAAGTTTTTGCAAATACTAAAAATGATGAAGTTCAAGCAAGGCTTGCAGCTGATAGAAAAGAGGCTCAAAAGTATAAAATTAATGGAACTCCTGCCTTTGTTGTAAATGGTGTTTTCTTAAAAGGAGCATACCCTGTCGAAAAGTTTAAAGAAATTATAGACAGGCATTTAAGCGCTAAAAAATAAGTAACCCTATAAATTAATTTTAATGGAATCCGCCCAGTTAAGGCGGATTTTTTTATTTGTCATTTGAGCTGGAAATGCAGAGAGAGTAACGCTTTCTTTTTTAGCAAGTTTTAAAGTGTTTGTGTAAACTGGGTCGATTTTTAAGGCTGGAATAAAGGTTTTAATATTTTCTCTTTGTACTACAAAGAGAATTTGTGTAGTGTGCCTGGATTTTTGTAAAAAAATCAGTTCATTTAAGTGCTTAGTTCCTCTAGAGGTAACACTATCAGGAAAACTTGCAACACCGTCTTCTGCCATGCTTACATTTTTCACCTCTATGAAGTGTAGTTGTAGGTTTTTATCATTTAGGTAGTCTGGATATTGGAGTTTTTTAGGTTCTTTTATTTTTTCTCCAGTCCATGTCCACAATACAAAGTCAATTCTGGTTTTATCTGTGATTTTCACTTCAGCTTGGACATGAGTAAACTTTTTGTTTAGACCCTCAAGTAAAGCTTCATGTGTAATGGTGTTTGGAGTTCTTGTGTTTACACCAGCAAGTCCTGTGGGGGTTTGTATCAATTCTAATGTGTACTTTAATTTTCTTTTTGGATTGTCTGAAGTTGAAAAATAACAAGGAGTATTAAAAAGAGGTATTGTTTTCATGCTTCCAGTGTTGGGAAGATGAGCTGTTATTATTTTATCTTTAAACTTAATGTCTGCAAAGAATCGTTTATAACGCTTAAGTAAAATACCTTTTTGAAGAGGAGTTTTAAAATCCATACATTCTTTTAAATGAAAAAAATAATTAATCTAGTCTTAGTGAGTTGGTTAAGGTCTTTTTAAGGGAGAATACCCCACTTTAACCTTAATAAATGCTTTATAAAGGGTTAGCTTAAATGTTTAAGCTCTTTATAAGGGCGGAGTTAAAAAACTACAAACTCTTAGTCTTCGGTAAGTCAAAAATATCGCTTAGAAAATTAGCACTAGCTAGAAACATTACAGTGTGTTAGATTAAATAGGTAACTTGGGGGCGCATTTGGTTTCGACGTGGATGCTGCAGCTTAAGGAGCACGCCGGGGAGCATGAGGTCCTCGATAAAAACATGCAAAACCGTAATCGGCAACGATCTACAACTAGCTGCCTAATATAAGGCAGCCGACAAGCTTTCCTGGGGCTGTGGGGTTAGCATTTGTCGTCACTTTAACGGCCTCGATTAAACATTCTTACTTGTGGTGTTTAGTTTAAATAAAGCAAGAAAGGGTTGCGTTGAGAGTGTCTGTAAATCGCCTCGCTTCCGTCATAAATTACAGACTAAGCGTGTAGTGCCTTAATGTGAATCGTTTGCGGACGGGGGTTCAATTCCCCCCGCCTCCACCATTCAGGAACTGTCAAGATTTTTAAGAGATTATCGAACGGATTTTGGTAACAATATCTAAGACTTCTGTTTTTTAAAGTTGGGTTCGATAAGACAATTTTAGCAAGCCTTGCTTTGGCCAGTTCATTATCACTTAACTGCATAAAATCATAAGACTTTTGCAGGAGTTCGATAACCTTTTTACCCTGATGCAGTAAAGAGTCCTCATCTTGGGAAACAAGCCTTAATTTAGTTTTATTTTCTGCAATAGCCGCTTTCTTCATCCTTAGAAGTTTTAAAGCTTCTTCATTGTCTAGCAAGCTTTCCTCTTGAAATTTCTTAATCTGCTCCACTCTTTCTTTCAAAGCAACTTTTTCTCTTAAAAGCTCTTTTGCTCTTTTATCTATAGACTGAGTGATTTCTAGGGACTTCTCACCAATGGCATCTAAAAACTCTTTAGTAGGCTCAGACTCTAAAACAGAAAAAGGCTTAAATGCCTCTATAATTTGAACAAACAACTTTCTTTCATTGAGGTTCCTGTCATTACCAAGGGAAACTGTCACCTTAATTACCAAGGGATTATGTCAGTATCGGTGGGTTAAAAAAACACTTAACTTAACCAGCAATCTATACAAGCCTTTAAACTACCTTTTGTGGGCCCATGCTTTTCCCTGGTTCTTAATGCAATAGTTTGAAGGTTGTTCCATCACTCATATATATCTAATCTTTCCCCTACTTAAGTTTAGGGAGAAATATTTTTTTATAAATTTTGAAACTTAAGCTTCTCCAAGATGAGGATTCTGTATAGAAAAATTAACAACAAGTTTTTCATCTGTCATCATCTTTTTATTTTTAGAATAAAACTCAGCTTTAAACGTTTTAATAAAATAAAACTCTCCCCTAGTCTCTATAACTTTTTTTACTCGATATATTTTTTGCCTAGAAATTTTTGTTATTTGTGAGGCTTTACTCACACTATTTAATTCTTTAGAAAGCCTAACTGCCTTAACTATTTCTTTGGCCTCAGTTTCCCTAGAGGTTACAACTTTTGATCTTTTATTTTCAGATACATTTAAAATTTTATCTGCAAAATAAAAACCTACTTCTCCATTTAAATTTGTTCTAATTTCTACTCTGTAATTAACAAGAGAATTTTTTAATTTTGAAACTATAGAGTAGTCCCCTCCTTTATAACTAAAAGTATGGTCTTTATTTATTTTTCTATACTCTTTAATGTTAAATACGCTGGTTAGTTTCTTCTTATCTCTAACTTTAGTGTATTCACAGGTTGTTTCTACAGGCATAACAGTTATTTTTTTATTCCAATATAAAGGGATAAATTTAGTTTTTAAAAAATTATTAGCTTCTTTCATAGTGGTAATATTATTTAGTCTTAATTCTGGAACTAAACGGTCTTGTAGAGTGTTAAAGGAGCGTTCAACTCGTCCTTTGCCCTCTGGAGAGTTGGCAAAAATAATTTGAATACCGAGCTCCTCACAGGCTCTTTGTGCTTATGAAAAATAACATCGCTTAGGCCCACCAAAAATACCAGTTCTATGAACATATAAGGTCTTAAAAACACCTTTTTTTAAGATTAAATCTTTTAAATGAGCAAGATTTAAATCAAAATATTTGTTTTTAATTAATTTTTGCACTTTTAGTTTTATTTTATCAGAAATTTTATTTTTAGGTTTAGAATTTATATTTTTATGAAGAATAAAACTGACGCCAAGTTTGCGGTAGCCTTTTAAATATCGTTGAATTGTTCTTCTTGATTTATTTAAAATTTTTTGAGCATTTAGAATACTTATTTTTTTATTATCAATTTTGGTTATTATATCAATTTTAAGCTGTTTTGTTGAATTTATAATCACTGCCTACCTCGCCCCTTCATTTTATTGTTTAAAATACAATACAATAATTTAACGCTGTGTGAGCGTCAGTTTCCCTTGGTAATGACAGGAATTCCACTTAGTTTTGTTAAATGATGGTATTTGAGAGCTTGTAAATTATGTGACTGCTAAACAGGGGTTAAAGTTAATGCGGCGCAACTTGGCGCGATATTAGCTGGGGAAAATAGTTTAAGGATCAAAAAATTCGAAATTTTTATCTAGTGTCAATTAGCTCTTTGCCTTATGGTGAAAAATTATAAAGAGTAGAGATAGGGAGAAGATCAAAAAATGAAGGTATCAAAGCTAGAGCTTGAAAATATTAAATGTTTTGAAAAGCTTGAAATTTCATTCGAGGATAAAAATTGGTCTCTCATTGTAGGGGATAATGGGCAAGGAAAAACAACGATTTTGAGATGTTTGGCAATAGGCTTGTGTGATAAGGCTGGTGCATCAGGCCTTTTAGTTGAGCTTCATGGTGGGCTTTTAAGGCAGGGTAAAAAGAAAGGCTTTATTAAAGTATTCTTAAAAAATGATGAACAGGAACAAACAGCTATAATTAAGACTACGATAAAATTAGATGGCAGAAATGAGTCTATAACTCAGGAGTGTACGGATGAATCAAATGAAAAATTAAGCTCAGATGAGATGGATGAGATTAGAGGGAAAATTTTTGCTGTAGCTTATGGATCAGGAAGAACAATAACAGGCACAGAATCTTATGAGGAGTATGCAATCGTAGATTCAGTATATGGTCTTTTTAATTATGACCATGGCTTACAAAATCCAGAGCTTGGGATGAGAAGAATTTCTCAAGAAGGCGAGGATAAATTTGAAAAATTAAAGAATATTTTAAAGGAAATTCTAATGTTATCTAAGGATAGTCAGATTAATTTAAATAAAAAGGGACTTTTTGTGGAAAATGGCTGGGGAAATATCTCTTTTAATGCTTTGAGTGACGGCTATCAGTCAATGACCGCTGTTATTTTAGATTTTTTATCTTGGAGATTGCTTGATGATGAGCTTGATTTAGATAAGATTTCAGGTATTTTTATTATTGATGAGCTAGAACAGCACCTTCATCCTAAATGGCAAAGAAATATTATAAAAACTCTTTCGAAGCAATTCCCTAAAATACAATTTATATGTAGTACGCATTCCCCTATTTGCTCCTTAGGTCTTAGTGATTTAGAGTGTGAATCTCAGCTTGTTAAAGTTGCTTATGTGGATAAGCATAGTGAGGCAGAAATCTTTGATCTTAAGGAAGATTTTAAAGGTTATAGAGCCGACCAAATATTAACTTCAGATATTTTCAGTATTTCAGACACAAGAAGTATCTCTATTGAAGATAAGCTCAAGGAGTACAAAAAGATATATCTTAAAAAAGAAGAAAACAGAAGTGAAGCAGAAAAGAAAAGCTTTGGGGAAATTGAAAATGAATTAGAGAACCTTCCTATGTGGGAAAATATGAAAGATAGAGAACAAAGAGAAGAGTTGATTAAATTACTAAAGAGTAAGAAAACAATTAAGAAATGATTAAAATTAAACGAGATAACCCTCCAGAAAATACTGTTTTGGATACCAAAAAACAGGAAGCGCTTGATAAAATTAAAACCTTAGTAGAACAAAAAAAACTGAAATTAGAGTTTGAAAAATTATGGTCAAACTCTAAAGTTAAAGATTTTCTCTATGAGTCTCAAAATGGTAAGTGTTGTTATTGCGAAAGAAAACGAGATAAAAAAAGAGATAGTGATGTAGAACATTTTCGTCCTAAAGCTAAAGTTAAAGAATCTGAAGAGCATCCAGGCTACTGGTGGTTAGCTTATGAATGGAAAAACTTACTGATAGCTTGTAAAACATGTAATCAAGGATATAAGGGGACAAAATTTCCACTAAAAAATGAATCAAAAAGAGTTTCTAGTAAAAACGGTGATCTTAATCAAGAGAAACCGCTTTTAATTAATCCATTAGAAGAAAACCCAGAAGAATTTATAACATATGATCTGACAAAAGAAGATCCGATCATGATAAAAGCTATTGGAAAATGTGAGCGAGCAAAGAAAACAATCAATGATTTAACCGGCATTAATGACAAGTCAGTAATGGAGGAAAGAGCAGAAAAAATAAAAAGCTATGAAGATGCTTTATTATTGTCAAAACTTCAGGACGATAAAAAATATATAAATAAATACACTTGCTCTAAAAGTCAATTTTCTGGTTTTGCAAGATTTTATTTCAAGGAAAAAGGACTTCTTTAGTGAGAGATTCTTTATTATCAAAGCAAGAAATAATTGAAACTCCAGCTTTTATTTATGATTTAGATAAAGTAAGAGAGAAAGCAAAATTTCTTTACCAAATAAAAAAAAAAGTAAATTGTAAAATTCTTTATTCAGTAAAAGCATTACCTTTATATAGAGTTTTAAAAGAGATTGAGCCTTTTGTTGATGGATTTTCAGTGAGTTCTTTTTTTGAAGCTAAACTTATTGAAAAAGTTTATAAAGGTAAAAAGGAGATTCATTTTGTTAGTCCTAGCATTAAAAGTGAGCAATGGGAGGCTATTTCAGATACTACTACACACTTGACATTTAATTCTTTAGAGCAGTTTTCTTTTTTTAAAGATAGATTACAAAAAAAAAAGAATTACGCAGTCAGAATTAATCCAGAAATTTCTTTTGCTAAGGATGCCCGATATGATCCTTGTAGTAAATTTTCAAAGCTTGGCACTCCTATTAATGGTCTTAAAAAGAAGATTTATGAAGATCCAAGTTTTTTAAAAGAAATACAAGGAATCCATTTGCACACGAATTGTGAAAGTGAGGATTTTTCTCACTTGATTAAGACTTTTTTGAAGCTGAAAACTGAATTTGGAGCTGAGATTAGTAAATTTCAATCTATTAATTTGGGAGGAGGGTATTTATTTGATACGTCCAAAAATCTCTCTCTTTTTTACGAGCTTGTTAACGAACTTAACGAGAATTATAATTTTGATATTATTATAGAACCCGGTGGTTTTCTTGTTAAAGATAGTGGATATCTTCTTTCTTCTGTGATAGATCTATTTCAAAGAAATGGAAAAAAAATCGCTATTTTAGATACTACTGTAAATCATCTTCCAGAAGTCTTTGAGTACCAATATGAGCCTGACGTTTATAAGCATATGTCTCATAATAAGAATGAGTATATATTGGCTGGATGTAGTTGTTTAGCAGGAGACGTATTTGGCACATATTGTTTTGAAAATGAGTTAAGCGTGGGTTCAAAGGTGTTTTTTGAAAAAGTAGGCAGCTATTCTCTGGTAAAAGCACATACATTCAATGGAATCAATCTACCAGATATTTATTGCTTAGAAGATAGTACTGGACTAGAAAAGGTAAAAAGTTTTACATTTGAAGAGTATGTGAGCCACTACAGGAGTTGACTATTATGCACCTTTTGGAAAAAGAAATATCTATTCCTAAAATTCAAAATAATAAGAACTTACTTTCGCACCTTAAAAAGGAGACCTCCTCTCATTTAAGTAAGGAAGGGCTGTTGCCTATAAGAATTGCCATTGCTGATAGTTTAGGCTCAAGCTATAAATGTGAGGTTGGCGTTTTAAATACTGAAAGTATAAGCGGCTTTGAAGAAGCAAAGTTGTTGTTTGAATTTAAAAAACGTAAATTTGAAAATACTAAAAAATTTAATGTAGTCTTTTTAGTTCCAACAGGAATTGGTTGTGAGATTGGTGGTCACGCAGGAGATGCCACTCCTGTTGCTAGACTTTTATCTTCTAGTTGTGACAGCCTTATTACTCATCCTAACGTTTTCAATGCTTCCGATATTAATGAAATGCCCGAGAATAGCCTTTATATTGAAGGAAGTACAATTTGTCGCTTAATGATGGGAACTGTAGGGTTGCAGCCAGTGCGTTCTAATAGGATTTTAGCGGTTATAGACCAAAATGAAAATAAAATTTTTGAAAATGCGGCTATTAATTCTGTTAATGCGGCTAGAGCTATTTTGGGGATTGAGTGTTCAGGTATAGTAAAGTTAAATCCTTCAATTGTTATGAAATCTGAATATTCATCATCTGAACGGGCTGTGGGGACTATTAAGGATATTAATAATTTATTTTCAATCTTAAGAAAACATGAAGGAGATTATGACGCAGTAGCTATTTCATCTATAATTAGAGTTCCTAAAAATTATCATATGGATTATTTTCGTAGCGAAGGAGACATGATTAATCCTTGGGGTGGAGTGGAAGCTATGCTTACTCATGCTCTTTCTTATAAATTTAATATTCCTTCTGCTCACTCTCCCATGTTTGAATCTTCTGAAATTGCTAATATGGATGCTGGGGTTGTTGAAGCTCGAATGTCTGCGGAAGCTGTGTCTACAACTTTTTTTCACTGTATTCTTAAAGGACTTTATAAGAGCCCTAAGATTATTACTGAACCAGATGTGTTTCATTATGAAGATATTATTTCAGCAAAGGATATTTCTTGCTTGGTTATTCCAGATGGTTGTTTGGGTCTTCCCACTTTAGCAGCTTTGGAGCAAGGAATTAAGGTTGTCGCTGTTGAGGAAAATGGAAATATTATGAGAAATAATTTGAAGGAATTACCTTGGAAGCCTGGGCAATTTATTCAAGTAAAGAACTACTTAGAGGCTGCAGGGGTTTTAAATTCTATTAAAAATGGAATTAGCCCGCTTTCCATTCAGCGCCCCTTTAAAACCTTGAATATTTCAGAAAATAAAAAAAATATCTACCAAAGTGAGTCTGAGCAGAAATATAGCAATTTGATAAAGCTATAGTTGTCTATTTAAGAGAGTATATTAATTAAGGTTCATGACACTTTAAGGGGTTTATTTCGTACACTCTCTAACAATAATCTATAGAGGTCTTCATTTCTGTGATTGAACCTAAACTCACACTCCTTTAAATGCAAATAAAAAGTGTTCTTATGCATTCCTCTAAATTTAGAAAGCCTTACTTTGGCTAAGCCCCAAAAATTTTCAATTCCATTAATATGGTTTTAACTTTTCCTTCAGCTTTTGAAAATTCATTTTTTCCATGATGAACTCTATAGTGTTTTTTATCTTGACTTCGACACTCCTGTTAAAAAACCCCTCTTGAGTTCAAATATACGCACCAGAGAAGGTTAAAAAGTCTAAAACTCAAAATGTAGTGACTCCTTTTTTTTCTTTACAAGTATTTTGAGGCTAGTAATTTTAATAGCCATGTTTATTCGAGAAGTAAAAAAACCAAACGGAAGTGTTTCAATTAGAATAGTTGAATCTACTCGAGTAAAAATAAAGTTATTCAAAAAGTCATTAGAACTCTGGGACAACACAAGGATGCAAGAGAAATAGCCATTATTAAGAAAGCAGCACAGGACTTAATAATAGAGCTAAAAAACACAAGAAACCCAGCCCTTCCTGGAATGGAAGAAACTGTGCACTCCACGACTTGCACAAAAAAAGCCAGCACAAGAAACCCAGAGCTAGTGGATATAAAGAATCTATCTGAGCAAGATCGTGTTAACCAAGGCATTCACACAGTTTTAGGCAAAGTTTATAATCAAATGAACTTTAACGATATCATAAAAAACACAAAAAAAGATGATGAGTGGAACTCTATTCTTCAAGATTGTGTTTTAGCAAGAATCTCTAGGCCGCAGAGTAAAAGAAAAACAGCAGATAGCTTAAAAAAAGTTTTCTCAAAACCCCTTCCTCTTCATAAGATATACCGTATGATGGACAGGGTTTTTCTAAACGAAGAAAGACTAAAATCAAAAGTCTTAAATTCCACTCTAAACCTTTTTAATGACCAGGTTGACGTTATGTTCTTTGATGTCACAACTTTGACCGGAAAAAGATAATTGTTCGTCTTTTAAAGAAAGCCAAAGATGGAAAACTTAAAGCAAGTGACCTTATAACTAATTATGGAACGAAAAAGTACCTTAAGTCTTTTAAGGGGGATGTAGAGGTTGATAAGTGTAAGATTAGTAGAGACGCTCAGTGGGATGGTTTTCATGGTGTCATTACAAATCTTGAAGACAAGTCTGCAGCTGAAGTTTTAGAGCGTTATAGAGGGCTGTGGAAAATAGAACAAGCGTTTAGAATAAATAAGACAGATTTAAAGATGCGACCTATTTTTCATTGGAAGTCTGATTGGAATTTGTTTTCTAGCATATGCAATTGTTTGTAGAGTAAATAAGCTTATTAAGGAAAACCAATTAGAGTTTAGTTTTTTAGATCTTAAAGAGGAGTTAAATAGAGATGAGTACAGTGTTTTAAAAGACTCTAGTACGGGGCGATTTTATGAGCTTGTATCTAAGACTACTCCTGTTTTAAAGAAAATTTACCAAGTTTTAAACCTTAAGAGAAAGGACTGTATTCACCTAGTTAAAGAGCAAATGTAGTGACCCCAGCAAAATCTAAGCACTTGATTTTATTAACTTTATGCGCCGTGTTGTGTCGAAGTCAGGAAATAGCCCCTAAAGTATGTAATTTAAGGAAGATATGGTAATTGCCCTTATCAGAAAGAAATTTAAATCAATTTTTAAATATTTCTATCGTTAAAATTTTGTCAAAGATTATCTCTGTGTTCACCTGTATTTAAGATATTAAAGTGTGAATCTCTTATCCTCCAATTCAAAACTATTATTTTATATAAAATATAGCGTTTATGCTAAATTTAAGGAGTGATACTTTCTAATAATGAGAAATTCCACTTTCTAGATGCCATTAATATACCAACTGGTTTCGTTTTAATTTTCAACTTAGATTCGAGCAATGATGTACGTTCAAATTTCTGAAATAACTCTGTAAGTTCGAACTCAAGCTTCTTGCAGCTCTCATCACTTAGTTTAGTTATTGATAGTTTTAAATAGTCTTGCTGTTCTTTAAAGTCGGAGTTTAGAAATTCAAATTTTGCTTTATTGAAAAATAACCTTCGTAAAGGACCATCTTTTCGCCATTTAATATTTTTAGAGCATAGAAGTCTTATTTTATTATTTTCATGTAATTCAATTAATCCAAGTTGATCTAACTTCTTTAAATAGCGAAAATTATTTTTATCTGATAAGGCGTATTTTTTTTGGATTGACTTGGAAGTCTTGCCGTTTACAATAAGATCAAAGTAGGCAAGGTATTTTGGGTTATTAGCAAAAAAGTTTTCCTGAACAAATGAATACTCATATGAATCAAGAGAATGAGACTTGTGCGCAATGGCAATCACCTCAAACATAGAAGAACCAAGAATCTGACAAATTTCACCAAGACGCTCTAGTGTAAATGTTTTATTTGAGAATATACGTTTTACACTCGCTTCACTAATATCAAGCTCTATAGCCAAAGTTTTGTAAGTGATACCTTTAGCCTTTAATAATTCTTTAATCGTTTCAATAATTTCTTTGCTATCGTTCATATTAGTATTAATACCTGTTCTTGGAAGTATTGTAAAGTAATACCATTAATAATGGTATTGCTTACAGATAAAAGTAGATGTAGTTTTCATTCATAGATTTTCAAGTGGAGGACTTATGAAAAAATGTGTTTTAGCGTATTCAGGTGGACTAGATACGAGTGTGATGATTCCTTGGTTAAAAGAACAAGGTTATGAAGTTTATTGTGTATTGGCAGATGTAGGGCAAAAAGACGATTTTGATAAAATTAAAGAAAACGCCTTTTTATTGGGCGCAAAGGACTGTGAAGTTGTTTCTTGTGGCGATAATTTATCTGAAATCTTTAAATACAGCTCATTTTTAAATGCAAAATATGAAAATCAGTATTTCTTAGGGACAGCATTAACTAGACCCTTTATAGCAAAGGCCCAAATAGAATATGCAAGAAGTATTGGTTGCAACATACTCGTTCATGGTGCAACTGGTAAAGGAAATGATCAGATACGTTTTGAATATGCATATAAGACATTAGCATCAAGCATAGAAGTTCTATCACCTTGGAAGTATTGGGAGTTTACTTCTAGAAAATGTTTGATTTCTTATCTAAAAGAAAAAGGATTTAATCTCGGTTTCTCTGAAACTAAAGATTATAGTATTGATAAAAATGTATGGCATATTAGTATCGAAGGAAGTGAACTTGAGAAACCATTTGAAAAACTAAGCATTACCGAAATTCTTGAATTTAATAAAATAAAATATCAAGGACCTGAAGCGAAATCTTTTAATATTAAGTTTCAAGATAATGAGCTATTTATTAATGCTGAGAAATATTCATTCTTTCAAGCGATAGACTTTTTAAACGGGCAATGTATGGGCGAGAGTTGGGCAGCAGATTTAATTATTGAAAATCGTCAAACTGGTATTAAGTCTAGAGGTTTGTATATAACTCCAGGGGCAAAAATACTTTATAAGGTGTTTGAGGGACTTGTAGCAGCAAGCTTAAATAAAAAGTCATTTGATCACTATGAGTATTTATCAAAAGCTTTTGCAAATACGGTATATAATGGGGAGTACTTTTCGCTTCAATATCAATCAATTATTGCTGGAACAAGGAGCTTAATGGAGCATGTTTCAGGTGAAGTTATTATTGAGACAAAGCCATTTCTTCATCTAAGTAAAGTATTGGCTAATAAATCATTCTTTAAAGAGGAGTTATGTACCTTTGAAGAAGGAGACATTTCCCATGCTGATGCCAGCGGATTTATTAATTTATCATGGTTAAGTGTAGATGGTGGGTGCTCTTTATGAAAACGCTTTGGAGTGGTAAATCAAAAATGAATGAATTCTTTAAATCCTATTCTTTTGGTGTGAAAAAAGATTGGTGCTTAATTGAATTCGAGTGGAAGCTTCAACTGGCCCATGTTGAATGTCTTTATAGTGCTAAGATTTTAAGTAAAGCTGAATACTCTAACTTAATAAAAAGTATTGAAGAGTTATCTTTAAAATATAGCTTAGATGAATATCCTAGTGCTCCTGATTATGCTCTTGAGCATGAAGATATTCATTCTTTTGTTGAGTCTAAAATATGTGAATGTGTAGGAGTTTTTGGAAAGAAAATTCATACTGCAAGGTCAAGAAATGATCAGGTGGCCACACTTATTAAAATGTATCTAGGAGATACGTTGGAGAAATTGGGGCAGCAAACAAAAAGCATAATGGAGGAGCTGTCATTAAAAGCGAAAACTTATAATAAAGTTCCAATGCCGATGACAACACATTTTCAACAAGCAGCACTTGGTAGTATTGGCCATTATTTAATGATGAGAGAGAAATCCTTGTCAGAAGTACTTAAGGATATAGATTATCTTAAAATTAAAAATATGAAAGAATGTCCACTAGGAAGCGGAGCATGCGTAGGTAGCAGTATTGGTATAAATAGAAAAGTCCAAGCTGATATGTTGGGGTTTGAGATGCCATCAACAAATAGTTTGTATTCAACAACAAGTAGAGATGAGATTATTGATTATGCCAATATATGCTCAAAACTGTCCTTACATTTAATTAGCTTTATCAACGAGTTAATTGTTTGGTCTAATCAAAACTTTGATTGGGTTGATTTACCAAAGACGTTTTGTACAGGATCATCAATGATGCCTAATAAGTTGAATCCAGATTTCTTGGAACTTATAAGATGTGATTTTAAAGAGCTGTTGGTGTGGCCAAATAAACTCTTAATTCAATTATCATCTTTGCCAAGTGGTTATAGTAGAGATTTGCAAATCGTTAAAGATGATATGTTCACTAATAGCTTACAGATATTGAATTTACTTGAAATTTTTCATCAATTTCTTAAAGAAATCGAATTTAAAGAAGAGAATATTGAAAGATCTCTGGGTCTTGGGTTTATTGATGCCACGATAGAAATGGAGAGACTTGTAATTGACGGAGTGACACTTCGTGATGCTCATCATAAAATTGCGAACGAAGTTCAAGGAAAGAAAGTTGGTAGTTTCTGCCAAGGGAAATTTAAAGAGATGCTTTCACTTTATAAAACATCTGGGAGTTCAAGGGGGATTTGATATCCCACAAGACTCACCTTAGGTAAAAGATATATGATCTATAGATAAAACAAGTCTCCAGATCAAAAGGACTGGGGACTTTTATGGAAAAAGAGTTCTTTAAATTGAGTTTAATGTTAAATAACCACAAAAAAATAGACTCCATTTTTTGCTATAGATTTGGCCTCCTTAGAAAGAAAACAAGATGATTTTTTTAATTTTAGAAGTTGTTATTTCATTTTGTTCATTGATTGGTGACTAGAATTAAAAGCTAATTTGTGTGAGTCATTTTTCTTGTAAATGACTCTAATGAAGGGAGACTTTTTTGAACTTTAATAAGGGCTTCTCGCTTCACTTTTTTATTAATTATTTTAAGTGATCCTGAGCCAAGTACTAGAGAGAAAATTACTGCCAAAGCTATTTCAATAATTGCGCGCATGTTACACCTTCCTTTTTAATTCACGTTTTATAATGTCTGCGACTGTTGATTTATTCCATTTTTTACCAAGCTTACTAGGTATATTTTCTTCGTTTAGCTTCTCTGCAATAGAGATATATGAGAAACCCTTGTTGCGGAGAGTTAGCATCTTCTTGATTATTTTTTCCTCTCCCTTATGGACTACATGTTTAGTCCCATCCTTTTTCATTCCATACTGAGGCATAGGCCCTTTCCTTCCATCCTTTTCAATCTCAAGTGATCTCATCGCATCGCTGATACTTGTTCTTGACCACCCTGAAATTTCTGATATTTGATAGCTTGATAAGTTCATTTCTATGTAGAGCTTCCTTAAAAGTTCTTCGTTTTGAATTGGCTGAGCGAGGTAGTGAAAATCAAATATGGATAGTATTGCATATTCAAAAAAATCATTTGAATGCTTTAAAGGACCATTATTAGAGGTTGTTCCTTTCGGACGTGAGTTCGATTCCTGAGTGTCTGCAACAGAGCTATTTATTGCTGAGCCACTTGAAGAGTGGTGCGCGTGGCATCTTCTTTCATCCACGGACAGCTTGTTTTGTTGATGTAAAATATTGCGTTCATTATTTCTCTAAGATCAACTTCTCTTGGTTGACCTCCAGATTTTGCTTTTGGTAAATATTTTTTGAGCTGTTTCCACTGAGTATCTGTTAAATCGCTTCCGTAACCTTTTTTAATAGACATTTTTACCTCTTCCTTGAAGTTCTTGCCTTATTAAATCAAGTCAAATTAGACTTTTCAAACAGCTTCTAAATAAATTAATTGAGAATAAGTTTAATGAAAAAATATGGAATTTTTGTTTTTTTGATGAATATCAAGATATAAGCCCAATACAAAAAAAAATTATTAATATATTGTCTGAAAAATCTAGAAATTATTTTGTTGGAGATCCCTTTCAGAGTATTTATTTTTTTAGAGGAGCTCGAAAAGAAATTTTCTTAAAAGAATTTGTTAAAATAAAGGAGTCTGGAGGGCAGAGTGAGTATATGCTCAATAATTATAGATCAGTTCTTAAAGTAGTAGAATTTGCAAATGGACTTACTAAATTTATACTTCCAGATTTTGTTAAAATGAAAACCACCGTAGAGAACGTAAAAGGCAGTGTTAAAGTAGTGCACTTTAAAGAGGGGGCTCTTAGTGATGAGTTTTTATATGTTATAAAAGGATTAAAAGCCATTGATTTAGAGAAGGAGTCAGTTGCAATTTTATCTAAGAGATCTAAAGACCTTTTAGATTTTAGTAAAGAACTTAGAAAAGCAGGAATTGAGTATAAATTTTCATTTTCAAAGGGCTTTGAAACTTCCTTAGAAATCATTGAACTTTTAAGTTTTTTAAGTTTTTTACTAGATCCTCATAATGATGAAAACATACTGGTTTTACTTATGTCGCTTTGGTGTGAGGTGTCTGATTTAGAGATACAAACTGCAATGAGGAAAATAAAAAATAAAGAGATTAAATCATTATGGGGTGTTTTTTCTGAAAAAAAAGGAGTGCTTAATTTAAAAAAACTTTTTAAAATGTCTGAAAATCTATCTTATTCAGTTTTACTTTCAGAATTTATAGGTTCATCAGGATTTTTAGATTTTTCTCAAAACTTAGATCCTACTAAGGCTAGGGAGTCTAATGTCTTAAAGTTGGTGTCAGCATTGGAACAAGAGGAGAAAAAAAATAATTTTAATTTACAAGAGTTTATTGATGATATTTTATCAGGATCTTATGGGTTTGAGAGTGAAGAAGTAAAACCAAGTAGTGGCTGTTTGCTTATGACTGCTCATGGGTCAAAGGGCCTTGAATTTGATCATGTGTATATTATAGGAATGAATAAATCAAATTTTTCTAAATCTAATTCGTATTATTTTAATTTAGAAAAAAACTTATTTAGCTTAAAGGGCTATTCTGTCAATGAAAATAAAACAATCTTTCCCATGGCCGTTAAAGACTTAATTTTAAGTGAGAAAACTCAAATGCTCACTGAAAATAAAAGGCTTTTTTATGTGGCAATGACAAGAGCAAAAAAAACATTGTCACTTATTGGATCAAAAAAAATTTCAAAAGTATCCACTGCTCCATCTTGGCTTAGTTTAACTCTAGATTTTTTAACTAAAACTAAACAAGAAAAAGAATTTTTTAGTGAATTAAAACCTTTTAAAACCTCTGATAAGACCACAGTTGTAGAGAAAAACCATGAGGGGTTTTTCTTAAGGGAAGGGTTTAGTGAGTTTTTAGATAAGAAAAAAAGAGGGGCTACAAAAAAAAATGAAGATGAAATTAAAAATTATGAAGGTGATGTTAGTCGTTTTTTAAAACTTTCTTTTGCCATATCAGAAGGGGTTTTCTTCCATGAGATGATGGAAAGAGTTCAAAATTTAAAGGAAGCAGAGAGGGAAATTAAGAATTCTTTTAAAGACAATGAAGAAAAACATTTAGAAGCTGTGGGGTATCTTTTTAAGCAAAAAAAAATTCCTTTTAGTCAAATTCTATTAACAGGGAAAAGAGAATGGGGCTTTGATTATAATGGAGAATTTAAAATTTCTGGTAAAATTGACTTGTGGTCTAAAATTAATGATGAAGTTTGGATTATTGATTATAAAACAGGAAGTTCTAAGGGCTTAGAAAAGGGCTTTTCTCAATTAGAAACCTATAAGGATATGTTAGCTCAATATCTTAAAGGTTTTAACAATTTAAAGTATAACCTTGTGTTAATATTTCCTTATGAAAAGAAAATGTTTTTAAAAACAGGGGCGTAATGAGTAGGCATGCAAAAGGGTTTGCAGTGCTTAAGTCTTGTTAGGATTAAAAAAAATTGATTTTAATTTTTGAAGAGTTTATAAAGCTGCTTAGCATTAATTTATTTTTATTAGAAATACATTTTGTTATTAGGAAAGTTTGTGCAAGTAAGGTACACACAGTATTGCTTTAAGAAATTATTATGGATCAATTAACTGATCTAAAGGCTATTCTTCATTCAAAACGTGCTAATGTTTATTACTTGGAAAAATGTCGAGTATAGATGCTCATGCTTCTAACGAAGTCCCTATACAAATTAAGAATAAAAAAACAAAAATTGGCAGGCCATATGTTTAATCTATAAAAACTAAGCTATCTTTTCTTTTAGTTGACTCAACTCGCCTTCTATTTTTTCTAACCTTTTTTCTATAGGGTTTTTTTCATCAAAGAGGTGTTGTCTTAAAATTTGGTTTAGAAGTGTCTGGTACTTGGTATTTTCTTCTTTAGCTCTTCTTTGCAGTTTAGATTTTACATCGCCATCAATCATAGCTGTAATTCTGACTTTTACCTCTCTATTGTTGAGTGAGTCTGGGAAATCTACGTCAGCATTGCCATAAGTAATATCTTTATTTTTATTCTTGATACTCATTCCAAACCTCCATAAAATAATCTGAGTTTTTTTTAGCTAGAATCTCTAGTTTTTTCACTGTTTTATATGAAAAGCCCTTGTTAAAGATGCACTTCCCAGTTTCAATTAAAATTTTTGCCTCCCCATCAGGGCCTGTGATGTGAATGTGAGGAGGGTTGTGATCCAGAGGGTATATTCTAAATATATAGTTTCTAAATCTTAGTATCACAGGAATACATATACTATACATATTTTATGTGTATATGTCAAGCAGAATCTTTTTTTAGACTTAGGCTGCCACTTTTTTTCTTTGATCTTAAATTTCAGTATCTTTGTTTTTACAATATTTTATTCTCAGAAGGTTTTAGTTTTTACTTGAGTAAGATAATGACTATTTTTGTTAGTTGATTGACTACAAATTTATCAAAATGAAACATAAAAACTCATAAGACAACGAAAAAAGAATCCAGAAAAGATACCAAAGCAAATAACTACAGTAACTTAAACTTTTGGCAAAGACCTTGCTTTATCTATCATCGAAACGAAATTCTTATTTTAAAAGAAGAAATAGGTAATTACTAATTCAAAGGAGAATAATATGAAAAGAATATTAACAGTGCTACTGATCTCATTTACATCAATGTGGACTTCCCCAAAAAAGTAGACAGATTAGGAAGTTCATTTTTGTTGTTTAATTCTGTAATCTAATGGACTCATATAATCAAGTGATGAGTGTCGTCTTTTTGCATTGTACCAAGCTTCAATATAATTGAAGACACAGGCCTTCATAGCATCTTCAGTTTCAGGATTTTGTCTGTACACCCATTCTTTCTTAAGTGAACTAAAAAAACTCTCCACATAAGCATTGTCATAACAATTTCCTTTTCTGCTCATTGATGGCTTGATCTTCTGGTTTCTCAAAAACTTTCTATACGCGTCAGACGCGTACTGCACACCACGGTCAGAGTGGAAGATCACCTCTGCATCTGGATTCGTCTTTTTAATGGCTCCGTGGAGGGCATCCATAACAACTCTAGTGTCCAGCGAGAGGCTCATAGACCAACCCACAACTTCTCTGTTGTACAGGTCTAAAACCACAGCAAGGTAGACATGGTTGTGCTTTGAGAGCTTCAAATAAGTGATGTCACCAGCTAAAACAGTCCCTGGCTTTGTTGGAAGACAGTGCTCATCTTCAGTTTTAAAAAGTCTGGGGGCTATGGCATGGGCGTGGTTTGAATCTGTAGTCATCACTCTATATTTTTTCTTCAATCTTGCATTTAAGCCCATCTCACCCATGTATTTAGCCACAGTGTTTTCACTGATGAAAACCTCTTTAGTTTTGAGTTCAGCGTAAATTCTAGGGGATCCATAAGTTTGCTTTGAAGATCTAAAAATAGATCTGATCTCTTTACAGATTTCAGTTTTAGAGTTCAAACCAGATGTGGACTTACTCCTAAGCTTCAACCATTTATAAAAAGAAGGTCTAGACAACCCAAAGTGCTCTGCTAAAAACTTCACACTCATTTGATTTTTTAACTTTAAAATCATCTCTAATCTCCAATTTGGTCTTTGGAGAATATCGCAGTGCTTTTTTTTAGAACATCATTGATTAACTTTAGGTTTTTGTTTTCTTTTTTAATCCTTCTAAGCTCAGCTTCCATTTCGGCCATTTTTGACTTTTTACATTGAGCTCCACCCATATAGATCCCATTTATCCAGTTTTGAATAGATTTTTTTGCTACACCTAGTTCAGCAGCAGCCTTCATTACTCCAACTGTCTCAGCTAATTTTACAGCTTCTATTTTGAATTCTTTGTTATAGTGTTTATGTTTTCTTTTCTCTGACATTTTCTCATCCCTTTCAGCCTCTTTTAGGGCTACATAGGAACTTCCTAATCTGTCTACTATATTTGGGGAAGTCCAATGTCTACTTTTGCCGCAACATTAATTTGCGCACCAAAACCATATACAAATAATTCTGGACTTGGAATTATTGATGAGCTTAAGGCCAACTGTTGGGATAACTGGGGTAATAACTCTGGATACACAATACAATTGAGAAGTAGAGGGGTTTCTCTACGTTTAGCTGGATTCCAAAACTTTTTTATATCTTGCCCTTTTACGGATGGAGATTCTCTTGTTGGTGAGTATTCAGGAGTTAAACTTGAAGCAGAGGTTGGAGTAGGAGCGAAGCTAGGCTTGTTTTATTCTAATTCTAAGAAGAGACTATGTATGATTGGAGGAATACAAGGAGGAGGAGCTGGACTTGGTATTACTGGAGGAGTTTTAAAAATAAATAAATACTAACTTGAACCGAACTCTATTAATTAGGCAGCCTGATTCTAAATTTTATGGACTTCCTGTCATTGCCAAGAAACATTTGAGCATCGCCACGCTGGAGACCAGAAACAGCGACAGTATTGATTTCCACCATGTGGCCGTCTGGTCTTTGAAAGATGCTTTACAGGAAGCGTATGAGGCTGGAATAAACAAAAAATATAAAGCATCTTATACTTATCCTTAAGTTAGTTAATGTATATAATAGTTTGCATTAACCTATGTTTTTGGACATTTTAATAACCATTGAAAGCGCGAAGATGGGTAGAAAAACAGCAACATTATCTCCAACCCTTGAAAAATTATTACCACTTGTTGGTGAGAATATTAAACTGGCACGTTTGCGCCGTAAAATCACAGCAAGCATGTTAGCAGAGCGTGCTGGAATGACACGAACAACTTTGCGTAAAATTGAAAATGGCGATAGCGGTGTAACCTTTGGTGCTTATGCTAGTGTTCTCTTTTGCCTTAAGTTAGAAGAGGACTTATTACTTTTGGCTAGAGATGATACGCTAGGCCGTAAATTGCAAGATATAGGTCTCACCATCCCCAAACAACGTGTAGCTAAAAAATAACAACTTGCGCATATTTTTCACAAAACGAGGTGATTTGCGCACGTTTTTCATGGACTGCGCACGTTTTTCATGGAATACTGTTCACATGATAACAAGAGCTTTACCGGAAACTGATGCTCGTTTAGCGGGCTATGCCTACCTCATTAATAATTATGAGCTTGGCGTTCCTGTGCCTGCCGTACTATCAGCAATCGGTAAAAAACATACTAAATATGAAACAGATAACTGGCGGGTTTTTACACCACGACATGCACCAGAAAATAGCTTGTATGGTCACTTAATATTTGCGCTTCGCTATGAAGGTATTGATCTTTCCATTTTAAGTGTGCTGTTTCAAGAAACATCAAAAGCTGAAATTGAAAAAATTATCCAAAATGAACCTGCTGGTAGCTACGCAAGGCGAATATGGTTTTTGTTTGAATACTTGACCGATTATACGCTGGACGTCTCTGATATAAGCCAGCGTGGCTATGTTGATCTTGTTGATCCAAAAATCCAATACGCTGGACCAGTTCGCCCATCCAAAAGACATCGTATAAATAACAATCTTCCAGGCGTTAAAAACTTCTGCCCACTTATCAGGCGCACAGAAAAACTTGATGCATTAATCGACCAAGACCTTTCTAAAGAAGCGTTGGAAAGTGTTGGTGCAATCCACCCAGATGTACTGATGCGTGCTGCCTCGTTCCTATTGCTAGAGGATTCCAAGGCATCTTATGCTATTGAGGGCGAAACACCGCCACACAACCGTGCAGAGCGTTGGGGGCGGATTATTGGGCAAGCAGGTAAAACTCCCTTGTCTAAAGCTGAGCTGGAGCGATTGCAAAAAGAAGTGATCGTTGATAGTCGTTTTATTCATATGGGATACCGTGATGAAGGCGGGTTTATCGGCAGTCATGATCGCTCTACTAACATGCCGATCCCTAGCCACATTTCTGCAAAACATGAAGACCTCGATGCGCTGATGGAGGGGTTAATTGAAACAGCGGCACTTTTAAAAGATAGTGATTTCCCTCCTGTATTAGCAGCAACACTCATTGCATTTGGCTTTGTTTTCATCCATCCGTTTGAAGATGGTAATGGTCGTTTGCACAGATATTTTCTACACCATGTACTCATTGAGACAGGCTTTACACCCAAAGGATTGGTGTTCCCCGTGTCATCCGTAATCTTAAAGCGCATCACCGACTATGTAACGGCACTGGAGGCGTACTCAAAACCACGCCTCTCTTTTGTTGAATGGCGTGCGACTGATAAAGGCAATGTCGAAGTCCTTAATGAAACGATTGATCTCTACCGCTTCTTTGACGCGACAGCACAAGCGGAGTTCTTCTATGAATGTGTGCATGAGACCATCACCAAAGCACTGCCTGATGAGGTAAAGTATCTGCAACGCTATGATGAAATGAAGGCCTTTGTTAATAATTATATTGATATGCCTGACCGCACTGCAGATCTCTTGATACGCTTCTTACATCAAAACGATGGTAAGCTTTCCAAGCGTGCGCTTGATAAAGAGTTTGCTGCCCTGACTGACGATGAGGTTCAGGTGTTCGAAAACAAGTTTGCAGAAGTGTTTCAAACATAAAAAATGTTCGCGAACATAATTGTTGCGGACACGGCGAACAAAATCTCTTAGTCTTTTATATAAGATCGCAGGAATTGACCCATAAGCCACGCACTCATTTAACTATGGGCGTGGCTTTTTGCTTTTCCCTTCCCTGATATGCAAAAAGGTACTTCCGGCGATCTTTCCCTATGCGGCGGGCTTAGGCGCAGTGTTTCTTTAGTCACACCTCTAAAATTTGGGTCCGCAGTCCGCACCTAAAAATACTTATTAACCCAGCAGAGAGCCTCACTTTTGAGGTTTTTATTTGTGGACCTCCTGTCATTACCGTAAGCGCTTCATCAGCCCTGACTTTTACCCACAAATCATAAGTTATTACCTGTTTTAATATCATTAAATTTTATCATCGCCCTCCACAGAACTTGTTGGCCTGGAGGTGGGTCAGAGTTCCTTGCTAAATAACCTCCTAGTCTTGCAAACGATTTTACAAATTTTGCCAAGCTATCATTTGCTCCTAATAACCTGCCTGACTGCTCTTCTAATTTTGATAACAAAACTTGTTCCTCTTTTGTAAAACAGTGATCTGCATTTACTTCGCAATCAACTCTAGAAATCTTTGAAATCCAAAATATTCGCCAAGCTAAAACACTCGTAAACGCTACATACTTTTTGATCCTCTCTAAACTCCTTAAACGACTTTTCTCTACACTAAAACCTGATTTTAACGTCTTAAAATACACTTCTATATTCCAACGAAGTTTATACCAGTTCACTTTCTCTTCCTTGATGTACACCTATCATGAACTCCACGAATTAAAAAGTTTGTACCAAAACTGATACAATTAAAAAATAACTCATACATATCCGCACCTCGGTCACAAATGTGCACTTGCTTTTCAGCTTTTCTTATTTTTCTTCTGTTTTTAGAATCACGAGACCACATTTTTTCATTCACTAAACCTAAAGGAACTCCCCTTTTACTTCATAGAGCAAGAGATGAATGTATCATTAAACCTGGTGTATCGTACTCTTTACCATTTCGATGATCTATGTAGGACCCTAAGTATCCTGCGTTGCCTTGAAAGACTTTATTTTTTGAGAAAGTTATTTCACTTGAGTCATGTAAAATTAAAGACATATCATTTTCATCTAGAGCATTCATTCTGTTGAGCGTTTGTTTTATGTGAGGTTTGAGAATTTCTTCAGCCTGAAAGTTGTCATTATCAAAGAATCTATAAGCCGCCTTAGAAGATTTCCAATCTTGGCATGAAAAAGAGATAGACTCACCATTATTTTTACTGAAAGCCTCAGCAAGGTATTCAAGTCTGTGGTTAAGTCCTTTATCACCAAGTTGAGGATTTTTAAATTCATTTTTAATATTCACAAAAACTCCAATTCTTAAAATCAATTTGGAGTTTAATATTATTTTGATTTTAAAATTATAAAACCTAGACCTATTTGTGGGTAAAAGTCAGGCTAAAACAGACCCCTATGAATTCTTGTGTAGAAAGTTTATAAGGGGCCTCCCTAAACGTAAGCCCTTACTATTCAATGGCAAACCTGTTCATAGCAGGTTTCCAATCTCTTAAGAGCATAGTTTATTTTATAGGATTAATATCCAGGGGAACAGTGTGTAAAAGTAGGTTTTTCAGCACGAGTCCAAGAAGCTAAAGTATTAGCTGAAAAACTATTACAAACGATAACGTTAGAAGTGTCCCATGAACTAATGTCTTGATCAAAAGAAGCTGCAGAAGAAAACATAGAGTCCATAGAAGTAACGTTAGAAGTGTCCCAGTTAGAGGTGTCAGGGTTTGCTGCAGTTGCAGAAGAAAACATAGAGTTCATAGAAGTAACGTTAGAAGTGTCCCAGTTAGAGGTGTCAGGGTTTGCTGCAGTTGCAGAAGAAAACATAGAGTTCATAGAAGTAACGTTAGAAGTGTCCCAGTTAGAGGTGTCAGGGTTTGCTGCAGCTGCAGAATGAAACATAGATTGCATATGAGTAACATTAGAAGTGTCCCAGTTAGAGGTGTCAGGGTTTGCTGCAGTTGCAGATCGAAACATATAGTGCATATAAGTAACGTTAGAAGTGTCCCAGTTAGAGGTGTCAGGGTTTGCTGCAGTTGCAGATCGAAACATAGAGTCCATATTAGTAACATGAGTAGTTACACCACCATTAACAAGGATTAAGTTGTTTGCGTCATAAAACATTTGATTAAAGCTTTTCCACCCTGTGTCTCCTAGTTCTGTCACTTCAATTATTTGAAGGTTGCCTTTAAAATTAAGATATGGGCAGCGTCCAGTGACTGTAACTGTATAAACTCCTTCAGATGAGTAAGTATGATTTTTATCTGAGTCACTTGATGAAGTAACAATTCCTGAATTCCCATCACCCCAATGAACTATAAAATTATATGTATAAGAAGAACTTAAATTAAGGTTTAAATTTAAATCACTGCTATTAATGCTAAATTTAGCTTTAAAAGGAGTTCCTGAAAAATTTTGCACAGCAACAGCAGTGCTTAAATTAGATACATTAGAGAAATTTCCAGCTACATCTTGTGCAACACCAGAAGCAATTCTAATTTGAATATTTCCAGTTTCAGCACTGCAGTTTGAAACTCTAACACTTGGATTAATAGTTGTTCCGTTTGTTACTGAAACTATACAGTTTGTAATAGTTCCAATAAGGCTGACACTACTGTTTTGTAGATTTATACTACTAGGACTTTGGCTTACAGTTATAGGAAAGTCCACAGGGTTTGAACTACTTATTGTTGTAATGGAAGGGTCTCCAATACTAATAGTAGGTGGTTTAATGTCTTTTATTAGATTTAAACCACTTGAGGTTTTAGAGTTTCCACTAGAACTTGTTATAGTAGCAGTGAGTGAAATTGTACCATCATTTAAGCTTGAAAAATCAATATCACCACTAAAGCTTTGGTTTAAACAGGTGGTTGAGCCTGTGCCCTGTGAGAACATAATGGTTTCACCATTTTCAGAACATGTTCCAGAAACCCTAAAAGCATTTTGGTTGTTAAGGTTAATGTAAGTTCCGCTTGTAGGGTTTGTAATAGAAATTGTTGGAAGCTCTGTGTTTTTAACTAAATTAAGTGGGTTTGAAGTTTTAGAGTTTCCACTAGAACTTGTTATAGTAGCAGTGAGTGAAACTGTGCCATCATTTAAGCTTGAAAAATCAATATCACCACTAAAGCTTTGGTTTAAACAGGTGGTTGAGCCTGTGCCCTGTGAGAACATAATGGTTTCACCATTTTCAGAACATGTTCCAGAAACCCTAAAAGCATTTTGGTTGTTAAGGTTAATATAGGTTCCACCTATAGGGCTTGTTATGTTAATTGTTGGAAGCTCTGTGTTTTTAACTAAGTTAAGTGGGTTTGAAGTTTTAGAATTTCCACTAGCACTTGTTATAGTAGCGGTAAGTGCAACTGTGCCATGAGTTAAGCTTGAAAAATCAATATCACCGCTAAAGCTTGTGTTAGAACAGGTGATTGAGCTTGCACCATGTGAAAACGTAATAAGTTCACCATTTTCAGAACATGTTCCAGATACACTAAAAGCACTTTCATTACTAAGGTTAATGTAAGTTCCACTTATGGGGCTTGTTATGTTAATTGCTGGAAGCCCTGTGTTTTTAACTAAATTAAGTGGGTTTGAAGTTTTAGAATTTCCACTAGCACTTGTTATAGTAGCAGTGAGTGAAACTGTGCCATCATTTAAGCTTGAAAAATCAATATCACCGCTAAAGCTTGTGTTAGAACAAGTAATTAAACTTGTCCCATGTGAGAATATAACTACCCCCCCCCCCCCCCCCCCCCCCCCCCTGACTTTTACCCACAAATTACATAGTCACTCCAATCTGAATATCACTAAGCCTCGCCATGGCCCTCCAAAGCACCAGTGGGCCTGGTGGTGGATCAGAATTTCTCGCCAAATAGCCACCGAGCCGAGCAAAGGCAATAACAAAATCATTACTATTGCTCCTCATTTTCAATTTTAACCGTCCTGCATTTCTTTCAAATTTTATAAGTATGGCTCGCTGTTCTTTTGTAAAGCAAAGGTCAGACTTACTATTGGGGGCTTCTCTTGAAACTTTTGATAGCCAAAATACTTTCCATGCTAATACACTTGTGAAGCTTACAAATTTTTTTAATCTATCAATATGCTGTAGCCGACTTCTCTCAATGCTAAATCCTGATTTTAATGTTTTAAAAAAAACTTCAATATTCCATCTTTCTTTATACCAGTTAATTTTTTCCAAAGCTTCCTCAAAACAATCAACAGGCAGGTTAGTTAAGAGTTTCCAATCCACTCTATCGGTCATCGAGCTATGCTCTTTTGCTGAAACAACGTATAATTCAATTGGAGGGTATTCTTTTCTCTTATCTATTGGTGGCAAAATCTTTACTTTATAGTATCGAACTTTTATTTTTGTGATTCTGGATTTTCTTTTATGAGTTTTTGGCAAATGTAACTTATATTCTCCACATGGAGCTGTTCTTGAAACGCGATCAAAAACTTTTACCTTTCCTCTCACCGTCGACCTTTGATGAACTGCTCTAATTACAAAATTAGTACTTAAACTAATGCAATTGAAAAATAATTCATACATGTCAGCATCCCTGTCACAGAGATGAACTAACCGTTCTGGTGGAAATTCAGCAGCTACGCTGTTAACGCCTTCAATCCACTTAAAACTTTCTTTTTCTTCCACAGGGACGCGTGAAAAGTTTTTACCGGCATTTCTAATCGTTCGTTTATTTTTAATATCCCTTGTCCAGACTTTTTGTGCCACTAATCCCAATGGTACTCCAGTACTAGAAAGGGCTAAGGAGGAATGCATCATCATGCCTTTTGTTGTCAGCTCTTTGCCGCTAGCTGGGTGTTTAAAGGAACCTATAAAACCGCCACCTTGGATAAGTTTTGTTCCTGGAAGAACTACCTCACTTGAATCATGAGAAATTAAAACCTTTTCTTTATCATTAATAGCTTCCATTCTTTGAAATGTTTGTGAGATATGTGGTTTAATTATATCAGTCTCATCAAAGCGATCATTATCAAAAAATCTATAAGCAGCCTTTGAAGACTTCCAATCTTGGCAGGAGAAGTTTATAGATTGACCATGATTTTTTTCGAAAGTTCTTGCTAGAGTCTCTAGTCGAGAGTTAAGTCTCTTGTCTCCTAGCTGTGCATTTTTAAATTCTGATGAGATATCCACTAATATGCCTTAGGTTAAATTGTTAAACCTAAAGTCTAGGGTATTTAGATCCAAAAATTTACTAGACTAGACCAAATATTTGTGGGTAAAAGTCAGCCCCCCCCCCCCCCAGAACATGTTCCAGAAACTCTAAAAGCACTTTGGTTACTAAGGTTAATATAGGTTCCATCCATAGGGCTTGTAATAGAAATTTTTACTTCAGTTCCTTTAGCTTGCACATTATCAATAAGCATATATGACTCTAAAACAGAGTCATATTTGTACAATATTTTTATACTAGTACACTGACCATTTAATCTTTTCCCCCATGAGTCATAGAAAAAAAGTATTTTAAGCATATACTGTCAACATGGAAATATTTTTTCTCAAGGATGAGGATCTACTTAAGTTAAAAAAACATGTTCGATCAGGCGCCCCAGGACACGAAGTTATTAGAGCTATGACGCTTATTTTACGCAACAATGGGCAGACTCGAAGTGACGTGGCAAACGTGCTCAACATTACGACAAGAACAGTAACAAATACGTGCAGTAACTACGCTAATTTAGGTTTAGATCGTAGTTTAAAAGATGACCCAAGACCTGGGCAACCAAAGGTGTTTGATGAAAGGGTTAAATCAAACATTGTAGCTCTTGTATGCAGTAATCCTCCAGAAGGGTTTGATCGTTGGACTCTAGAACTTGTTAAAGCACAAGCTGAGGGCAGCGGTATTGTAGGGTCAATTTCAAAAGAAAAAATCAGAATAATCTTACGTGAACACGATGTAAAACCCTGGCAGCAAAGAATGTGGTGTGTTCCTGAGCTTACAGACGAGTATATCCAAAGAATGGAGTCTATATTAGATCTGTATGAAAGAGGCGATAGTGAAGACTACCCTTTAGTTTGCCTTGATGAAAAGCCTATAGTTTTATTTGAAGACAGTCGTGCTCCTGTTTTAATGGAAGCCAGCAGTTCTAAAAAGGTAGACTATGAATACAAGAGAAATGGTACAGCCAATGCCTTTGTGGCAGTTGAGCCCTTCGGTGGCAAATATGTTGTTGAGATTACTCCTAATAGAAAAAGTGTTTTGTTTGCACAATTTTTAAAGAAACTATCTATTAAATATAAAAAAGCAAAAAAAATTAGTTTAGTTATGGACAATTTAAATATTCACACTAAAACATCACTTGTAAGAGAGTATGGGGAAACAGAAGCTCATAGGATATGGAGTCGGTTTGAAATATACTACACTCCAAAGCATGGAAGTTGGCTAAATCAAGCAGAGATTGCTATTGGTATGTATTCTCGACAGTGTTTAGGAAAAACAAGAATTCCATCAATAAAACTTTTAACAAAAAAAACTGAGGCATGGGTTGATTACATTAATAACAAAGCTGTTACCATAGGATGGTTTTTTACAAAAAATGAGGCTCGTGAAAAAATGGGTTACAGGGGAAAAGATTAAATGGTCAGTGTACTAGTATTAAGGGTTTCTTGTTTTGTAGGTGTATAGGTTATTTTTAAAGCGCACTTATGAATACTTTCTAAAGTCTTTTTGCAAGTGCCTAGCTCTAACTTAAAAGGAAAATAGTTTTGGGTATTGATTTCTTTAGAACTAAGTTTAAAGCTTTTAGAGTGAATTTTTAGTGGCGAAACGTTTCTGATTTCGTAATTAAGGCTTTTACTTTCTCCAACAGCAACTTCACCAAAATTAAGACTTGTATTCCCTCTTAAAGTTGGCAGGTCATGAGAAGAAAACTCTACTCCGTCTTTCTCATTGCAGCCAATTAGAGTGAGTATAAATAAAAGCCGTATGATTTTATTCATACCTAGCCTTTCGGCACAGTGCTTTAAAAACTTTATACCTATGGGAGTAAAGTGGTTAACTATTTTTTTTGCGTATTAATCTGAGATTAATGGTATTTGAGTGTTTTAATATGAGGCGTAAATATAGTGAGTTTTATTTTAAAAAAAATAAAACTTTGGTTAAGATTTTATACCAACTCTTAAAAATCAAGACCCCAAAAGACTGGGAGGCTCTAAAAGATTTGATTTTGCATTCATAGGGGTGTTTTAGGCTGACTTTTACCCACAAATCATAAGTTATTACCTGTTTTAATATCATTAAATTTTATCATCGCCCTCCACAGAACTTGTTGGCCTGGAGGTGGGTCAGAGTTCCTTGCTAAATAACCTCCTAGTCTTGCAAACGATTTTACAAATTTTGCCAAGCTACCATTTGCTCCTAATAACCTGCCTGACTGCTCTTCTAATTTTGATAACAAAACTTGTTCCTCTTTTGTAAAACAGTGATCTGCATTTACTTCGCAATCAACTCTAGAAATCTTTGAAATCCAAAATATTCGCCAAGCTAAAACACTCGTAAACGCTACATACTTTTTGACCCTCTCTAAACTCCTTAAACGACTTTTCTCTACACTAAAACCTGATTTTAACGTCTTAAAATACACTTCTATATTCCAACGAAGTTTATACCAGTTCACTTTCTCTTCCTTAATGTACACCTATCATGAACTCCACGAATTAAAAAGTTTGTACCAAAACTGATACAATTAAAAAATAACTCATACATATCCGCACCTCGGTCACAAATGTGCACTTGCTTTTCAGCTTGAAATTCAGCAACAACTGAGTTCACCCCCTCAATCCAACTAAAACTTTCTTTTTCTTGAACAGGGACTCTGGTAAAGTTCTTTCCAGCTTTTCTTATTTTTCTTCTGTTTTTAGAATCACGAGACCACATTTTTTCATTCACTAAACCTAAAGGAACTCCCCTTTTACTTCATAGAGCAAGAGATGAATATATCATTAAACCTGGTGTATCGTACTCTTTACCATTTCGATGATCTATGTAGGACCCTAAGTATCCTGCGTTGCCTTGAAAGACTTTATTTTTTGAGAAAGTTATTTCACTTGAGTCATGTAAAATTAAAGACATATCATTTTCATCTAGAGCATTCATTCTGTTGAGCGTTTGTTTTATGTGAGGTTTGAGAATTTCTTCAGCCTGAAAGTTGTCATTATCAAAGAATCTATAAGCCCCTTAGAAGATTTCCAATCTTGGCATGAAAAAGAGATAGACTCACCATTATTTTTACTGAAAGCCTCAGCAAGGTATTCAAGTCTGTGGTTAAGTCCTTTATCACCAAGTTGAGGATTTTTAAATTCATTTTTAATATTCACAAAAACTCCAATTCTTAAAATCAATTTGGAGTTTAATATTATTTTGATTTTAAAATTATAAAACCTAGACCTATTTGTGGGTAAAAGTCAGGGTTTTATATTGGAATAAAAAAATAACTGTTATGCCTGTAGAAACAACCTGTGAATACACTAAAGTTAGAGATAAGAAGAAACTAACCAGCGTATTTAACATTAAAGAGTATAGAAAAATAAATAAAGACCATACTTTTAGTTATAAAGGAGAGGACTACTCTATAGTTTCAAAATTAAAAAATTCTCTTGTTAATTACAGAGTAAAAATTAGAACAAATTTAAATGGAGAAGTAGGTTTTTATTTTGCAGATAAAATTTTAAATGTATCTGAAAATAAAAGATCAAAAGTTGTAACCTCTAGGGAAACTGAGGCCAAAGAAATAGTTAAGGCAGTTAGGCTTTCTAAAGAATTAAATAGTGTTAGTAAAGCCTCACAAATAACAAAAATTTCTAGGCAAAAAATATATCGAGTAAAAAAAGTTATAGAGACTAAGGGAGAGTTTTATTTTATTAAAACGTTTAAAGCTGAGTTTTATTCTAAAAATAAAAAGATGATGACAGATGAAAAACTTGTTGTTAATTTTTCTATACAGAATCCTCACCTTGGAGAAGCTCAAGTTTCAAAATTTATAAAAAAATATTTCTCCCTAAACTTAAGTAGGGGAAAGATTAGATATATATGGGTGAGGAACAGCCTTGAAACTATTGCATTAAGAACCAGGGAAAAGCATCGGCGCACAAAAGGTAGTTTAAAGGCTTGTATAGATTGCTGGTTAAGTTAAGTGTTTTTTTAACCCACCGATACTGACATAATCCCTTGGTAATTAAGGTGACAGTTTCCCTTGGTAATGACAGGAATACCACCATTTCTATATTTTTTATCATCAAAATATTCATCACGAATGACATCGGTGATACCATCAATTTTGCCTTTTAGGCTTTCCGCTAACCAATCAAAATAATTTTTCTTTGATTCTCTATGGACAAGTCAAAGTCTATGGGAGTTTCACATATGGTAAACGCGTGGTCAATGGTCAAGAACAAGTATCAGCGGTGCTTTAAGACAATTGAATATTAAGAAGGAAGTCAGAAAAAGGACTCTGCCCCAGTATGGTATGAAAAAAAAGGGACTATGCATGTAATCTATAAGGGCGAACAAAAAGTCATTGGGCAAATGCTATCTCTGAGGGATTCGGGTCTTTCTTTTGATACGATTGCCAATAAATTAAATAAAGATAATATCCCCAGTAAATCTAGAGGCCAGTGGAATAAGTCCACTGTTAAAGAAATCATAAAACGTGAACAAAAAAGGAAGGTATAATCATGCGTGAAATAATTGAAATATTTCTTGCAATGATTTTTTCAGTAGTAATCGGCTCAAGTGGAGCCAAAATTATATCTGCAACAATCAAAAAAGAAACAATTATAAAAATCTCTGGTGGCCTTGGCTCTCTTGAAAACTTCACAAAGAAACTTGCTAAAAAATAAATATAACGTGAAAATAGGCATCTTTTTAGCTGTGTTTAGTAAAACAATTCAATAAACCTCCTCTTTGGTTTGAATGAAGAAGAGGTTTATATCTTAGTCATGGTAAATTTGGAGCTACATCGTATTCAACTTGATCAAACTTATATTCTTTAAACTGAATTTTTTCTTCTGTCTCAGCAAGGATTTTAAAGTCGTATAGGTTATATATGTTACCCAGCCCATATATTTGAAATTTGCTTTTCTTTAAATCTATATGCGCTTCAAAAATTTTTCTAGGAGTACTATTAATAATAGGTATTCCAGATTTTTCAGCAATAAACGAAATTTTTAATAATCTATTATACTCAGTATACGATTCTACATAGTAACCTCTATACGAAGCAAATGGCCCATAGCAGCCTCCTGAATGGTCACTATAAAAAAAAGTTTTACTTGATGAGTCTATTGTTAATACCTTAACACTTTTATAGCATTGCCAACCTCCTTGAGGTGAGCTTTGACTTGAGAGATTTAACTTACCCAATTCATATGCAAAAGATTGAATAGAGAAAAAAAGTAGTACTAAAATTGATAATTGCTTCATATCATCCCCTTTCTGTACAGCCACTTGTACGATCACCGCGAAATAAAACTCTATTTGATGTATAGTCATCAGAATCTTCAACTTTATATCTTGTCACTAGCTCAAAGCTTGATCGAAAGTCTACTGATTCAACATATCTAACCTCTAAAGTTAAATCTTTAACGACAATATGTTTTATTTCTTCTTGATCTTGAGTGGAAAATGAGTTCAGCTTCATCAGACTTCGAGTAATAGTTGCCTCAGAAATGTTAGTGCAAGAAAACAAAAGCTTATCATCACTAAATTGACATCTCGATCTGTCTAGTTCAAAGCTACTAATTGCACCCCCTTCCCACTTTCCAGTAAGATTAAAAACCGTAGCACCAGATAGGATAAAGTTGATACTTCCCCCATTCTCTAATACATCCATTGCGTTGTAAGCAAAAGTTCGACCTCTACACCCTGAATGAATACCAAATGATGCCTGTGCTCCTAGCAAGCTTACTGTTAGCACTAGGCTTAATAGAATTTTCTTCATATCTCCTCCTTATAAATTTAATTAAAAACCTTCTACTCTCTAAAATATTTTATTGATATACTAAATCTGTTCATCGTTCATAACCATTGACCTACAGAAAAGATCGTATAATTCTTACATGCTTTTCAACTTCATTCAGAGAAGTCTCAATTTTAAGCTCTTGGCCAGTTAAAAGATAATTCAGTGAAACATTAAAATAATCAGCAATTTTGACATAAGGTTCACCTTTAATTTCTCTGCCATTTTCCCAGTCTCTAAAGGTACTAGGGCTTACAGAAATATAACTTGAAACATCAGAGATTGATAATCCTTTCCTAGTTCTTAATTTTTTTAATCTGTCTCCAAGCGTTTCCATTTTTTCTCCTCTCTGACATATAGATATAAAATTCAGAGGAATAAATAAAATGACTTATTTATATGATTGTAATATGCTTTACTTATGTCTTTAACGATAGATGATGTGAAATATTATATTACTGTCTGTGAAACCCTAAATATTACAAGGGCTTCTGAGATCGTTGGCATCTCCCAACCGGCCCTTAGCTATGTCATAAAAAGACTAGAAAGTGAGCTTGGTGGTCAGCTTCTTATTAGATTAAAAAATGGAATACAGCTAACTAAATTAGGTAAAGAATTTAAAGGGCGTTCACGCCGCCTATTATATGAATGGGAGCAAGCTCAAAACTTAGCAAACCCCGAAACTGGCCTTGTTCAGGGAAGTTACACTTTTGCTATCCACCCATCAGTCGCACTTTATGCTTTAGAGTTTTTTATACCAAAACTTCAGGCTGATTTTTTCAGCCTAGATTTTAAGTTTATCCACGGTCTCTCAAGAGAAATGACTGAAAAGGTAATAAGCTGGGAGGCAGATTTTGGGATTGTTGTAAATCCCATCAAGCATCCTGATCTTGTAATCAGAAAGCTATACAATGATGAGGTAACCATTTTTTATACCAAAGATTCTCAAGATAAACTCATTTATGATCAAAATCTTGCCCAGTCACAATATATAACCCGAGTTCGAACTTTCTAAACCTACTGAAGCAGCCTTTCTTCAAGTACTTGAAGTCTAATAGAGGGTTTTCTTGGACGCAAACAGTACGCCGTTAGTGCCGAAAGTAAATTTACCACAAAGTTTTTTGGGCTTCGGTGTCTTGAGTGTTCAAGATGAAATTCCTCCTTTAAAATCCCAAAAGCAGTTTCAACAATGTACCTTTTCCTCAGGAGTAGTTTATCAAAAAGAGGAACAAACTTATTTTTCATATTGGATTTAAGATTTGTTATGACTTGAACCCCTTTACTCATCAATTTTTCAAATAGCTTTTGGGATATATATCCTTTGTCTCCAAACAATTTTCCAAAAATATTCTCAGCTAAACCCTCTACAGGCTTTGTATCATGAACATTTCCTGGGGTTATGGTAAAACTTAAGAGCTCCCCTTTGTGAGAAATTACTATGTGAACTTTAAAACCAAAGAACCAGCCCATTGTTGATTTCCCACGTTTTGCAAGTCCTTTAAAGGTTTTGTGACGACCGATTCTTTTGTTATTACAAACAACAATGGGACTGGAGTCTACAACAGATATTCCTGTGCAAATATTTGATTGCATAAGTGAGTGTAAAAAAATAAGAATTTGAGGTGCTGAAGATTTTTTAAGTTCTACAAACCTATTGTAGGACAAGAGTTTTGGGAAATAAGGTTTTAGAAATTTTTGAACATAACCTGTATAGAAAGCTTTAAAATTTCTGAAGCCGGAAAATTGGAATAATAAACAGATGGTGATGACTTCAGACTCAGATAACGCAGATGGAAAACCTCTCTTTCTTTTGCTGGGTATGAGTTTGGACTGTTCTTTGTTTAACCCTAAAATAAAGTCGTCAACAAGAGTAAAAACTTCTATAATTTGATTCTCTTCGATCATTCCCGGCTCCTTTTTGCAGATCAGTAAAAAACAACTAAATCTTACAAAAGGCTGGGACGGAAAATTTTTGGATAGTTGGGACCTGAAGGGAAATTTAATTCAGTTAAACCACATTCTTCATAACAACTACTTTTTCACTTGGCAAACAATTTAAATACACCACATTCTCTCGCTCCCAATTCCTAATTCCTCTGCCACTCCAGCGCTCTGGCTTTAACCTTCTTGCTGCTTCATAAACTTCCTTACGCTTTTCTAATATCTCTTTATCTTTTCCTAAATGACGCTCTGATGGCGTCACAAACTTTATTCCACTGTGACGATGCTCTTCATTGTACCAATTAACAAAACTATCAACCCAGTCTCTTGCATCACCTATGCTTTTAAAAAACTCTGGATAATCCGGCACATACTTTAACGTCTTAAATAAACTTTCTGAATAGGCATTGTCATTACTTACACTCGGCCTACTAAATGAACTTGAAACTCCCAACCAATCAAGTGTTGCTAGCATCGTTGCTCCCTTCATTGAGCCGCCATTATCTGAATGTAATACTAGCTCATTTCTTTTTATTTTTTCTCTCTCACAAATCTTTTTAATTAACTCTGATGATAAATCCATACTTTCTCTACGTGTACTTTATAACCTACAATCTTTCTACTAAACACATCCATAAACATATATAAATAATAAAACCGACCCCGCACCGAAGTTTTTAAATAAGTAATATCCCAAGAATAAACTTGATTCACTTCCGTTGCAGTCATTCCTTTTGGCTTTTGTTTAGTTTTTGGTTTTGTTCTTCCTCTATGAACTAAAAGTTTATTCTCTTTTAAAACTTTATAAAAACTTGATTCACTTGCTAAATAAACTCCATCATCTGCAAGTTTTGAAACTATCACATGAGGAGAGTCATCAACATACTTTTTTAAAGTACAGGTGTTAATGATCTCATCTTTTTCTTTATCACTTAATTTATTTTTTGGAGGCGATAAGGGTCCTTTTCTTTTATCAGTTAAAGAAAGTTTCCAGCGGTTGAAAGTTTTAATATCAATTTCTAAATCGCTGCAGGCAAGTTTAAGTCTACAGCCATTTTTAGAAGAGGTGTTAATTAATTCAAGACAAACTTCTTTGTCATCAGGACTTAATCTTCGTCCTCTTTGACCCCCCAGATCTCGTGGCTTTTTTTTAACAAGATGATTCTAGCAGACTGTTCAGCTAGAGCTTTTTCAGCTCGATTTAAAGATCTTTCTAAGTTTATTTTATCTTTCCTTAAAGTTTTAATTTCAGGATCAAGTGAAGGTCTTCCAACAGGATTTTGTCCAAGTAATTCTTTTTCAAAATTAATAAGGTCTGAAGAGTTAAGTCCATTTTCTCTAAGAAATTTTCCAAGTTCGTTTTCATTTAAAGATTGAGTTTTTTTAATAAAGTTAAGTTTGTCTTCAAGAGAGAGTTTTTTATTGCTGTTGCTGTGGGTCATAGAATTTAAATTAGCATATTTTTTCTTCCATCCATAGAGGGTTGAAGAGGCAATGTTAAGTTTACTAGCGGTGTAAGTGAGTCCTTTTTTGTCAGCGAGTAATTTTTTCACAGCGTTGAGTTTAAAGTTTTCATTATAAGTTTTATTGAGGTTATTGTTTTTCATGTGTTTTCCTTTTTAAGCCCCTGATATTGTTTAAATAAAGTGGATTTCAAAAGTTAAACTGAATTTTAAATAATTAATTTTTCTCTCAGGTCCCAACTATCCAAAAACCGGGGGGGGATGATCTTTTATTTATCCAGCACTTAGGTCCTGAAAAAAGTTCGAACTCGGGTTATATACTCAAAAAGCTTGGGAAAAAGAAAAAATTTTCAGGAGAATTCAACTCGGGAAATCTTGAGCTGGTCGCCAAATTAACAGCTCTTGGCCTTGGGTATGGTCTTCTGCCAGCGACAATCGCATCTCAGTACACTAATCTTGTCAGACTAGCTGGCTCGCCAATTTTTAAAGATGAAATTTGTTTGATATATCGGCCTGAGAAACACAATAACTCCGTTAGCAAAAAAATAATTCAAAGTATTAGAACATCTAAGTTTTGAGGTATCGCTTAAAAGGAACCATTAAATGAAGATTTACATTCGAGTTATAAAGCAGAATAAATGACGGACCAGACTATCTGTAAAAATAAAAAATGTTCCTATTACAGTTACTCCAATTTTATAACTAACTTTTTACCTAAGGCCTTTGCAATTTTTTGAAGTGTTTTCAATCTAAACTCAGTTCTTTCGTAAGCGGTCTAAACCAGCCCTTTGAGATTCCTGTCATTACCAAGGGAAACTGTCACCTTAATTACCAAGGGATTATGTCAGTATCGGTGGGTTAAAAAAAACACTTAACTTAACCAGCAATCTATGCAGCCTTTAAACTGCCTTTTGTGGGCCCATCCTTTTCCCTGGTTCTTAATGCAATAGTTTCAAGGTTGTTCCTCACCCATATATATCTAATCTTTCCCCTACTTAAGTTTAGGGAGAAATATTTTTTTATAAATTTTGAAACTTGAGCTTCTCCAAGATGAGGATTCTGTATAGAAAAATTAACAACAAGTTTTTCATCTGTCATCATCTTTTTATTTTTAGAATAAAACTCAGCTTTAAACGTTTTAATAAAATAAAACTCTCCCTTAGTCTCTATAACTTTTTTTACTCGATATATTTTTTGCCTAGAAATTTTTGTTATTTGTGAGGCTTTGCTAACGCTATTTAATTCTTTAGAAAGCCTAACTGCCTTAACTATTTCTTTGGCCTCAGTTTCCCTAGAGGTTATAGAATTAAACATCAACTCGCATAGAGAAAACTGTGTCTCTTTTTTGGGAAACTCCACTTTTCTCTTAAAAGAAAAACCGCTTTGTTATAATTCGTAATAAACACCCAAATGGTGTGAATGAAATTAAGCGCTTACGAATAATTCAGATGTTATTGGTTTAAAAATTTTAAATTCTTATGGCAATAGTGTTGGTGAGAATGGTACCTACTTAATGACAAAGGATTTCTTTGAGCGGTATCTATTTGACGTTGTTATATATCAACAAGAGACAGTAGTTTTAAAAAAACTACTGGAAAGATTTTATGATAAAAAATAATTTACTTATCTTATTACTTAGCTTTTGTTTTTTTGAGACAACTTGGGCTTAAAGGCTTTTTGGGCCAGAATGGACTTTTACTAATAGAGGCTGATGAAGCGCTTACAATTATTAGCAATAATGATAAACATTTTTTTAGACAATGTATATTTGAAAACTGTGCTTATGTGCAGTAACGTTCCTTAAGTCCATAATTGTTACTAAGACTTCTTAGTTAACTGATGATTAAAACTACACCTAAAGATCAATAAATTTGCATTGCTAAGATGTGTGACCAGTTTTAAGAGTAATGGCTTTTTATATTAATGAACTTTATTATATTATCTTTGAATCAATTTGGAGGGTCTTTTATGAAGGCAATGTTTGTTTTGTTTGTTGTTGCTAGCTTTTATTCAGCGGCTTCTTTAGCTACTACAAAATGCTATAATTTACCTGCCAACACGAACTCTCCTCATGCAACTCCCCTTTTTGATTTCTTCCCTCAGGCTCAAACCACTGAAAGTTGGTGTTATAAGGAATTTAAAAAATCAGGAGAAAATTTTGTTTTTTTGTATGAAGCTAGTAATAAAAATATACCTTTGGATCAAGCCATTTTGTTACGTAAAAGTGATAATGCTATTGTTTTAGCAACATCGTTAAGTAAAAACTCAATATTTCATGTTACTTCTGATTTATCATTAATCCCTTCTAATGTACCTTTTGATTTAAATTTAAAAATATTAAAGTCTACGGGAACTCTTATCCCCCAAACAATGAATAATAACTCTCATGAAATGCTTAAAGAATTCTTAAAAAATTTGAACGAAAAATCTCGATCTATGATAATGTTATCTGAAAATCTCACTAATAATGAATCTGTCTATTTAGATTATATTCCTTTTAAAGGATACTGGTGGCCTCAAAATGCTGTGGACATAGCTACAGGTGGGAACTCTCCTCTTGAAAAATATGATAAGTTAATTTTATCTAGAACAGGGCAGTCTCCTGAGAGTGCAGTATGGGAAAGAGAGCATCATGACTACACTGAGCCTTGGGCTGGTCATTGTAATGGATGGGCATCATCTGCTATTTTATATGAAGAGCCAACTAAGAGCTATTACGATAAAGCTTCCAGAATAATTTTTACTACAACAGATATTAAAGCTATATTAAATGAGGCTAGTTTTTGTGTTTCTTACCGATTTTACGGAAAAAGACACCGAGGGCGTGATAATGATAACGATAGTGATATTGTTCCTCACCGCTTTCATAAAGTTTTACAGTATTACTTAAAACATCTTAATTTACCTATTGTTATGGATTTAATATATGATGCACCTGTGAGAAACCGTATTATAACTGGTTATAGCTCAATTTTTACACCGATAGAAGGTAGAAGAGGGTGGTTTCATGTGAAAACATCACTTAGAATACATAAAGCAGCGCTTTATGTATATGTGTCTGGACCCTCAAAAGATATTATTCAAAATTATACTTATACGTTAAAAATAAATGAGTCAGGTAACATTGTAGATGGAGAATGGCTTTCAAGGGAACACCCTGACTTTATGTGGTTTCCCGTTGTACAAAAGAACTGTGGTCGTGAAAATCCAAGAATTAATATAAAACAATTTTTAAATATTATTAAAAATAATTAAGTTTAATCAAGGAGGGAAAATGAAATTAAAGTTGACAGTAATATTAGCTATAGTAGTTGGAGCGAGTTTTAGTATGGCTCAGCAAAACTCTGCCTCTATTATTTTACAAGAATGTGAACTTATTGATGATGTAGTAGGTGTAGGTGTGTTCAATAAAGTATTATTAATAACAGAAAATGGGTATTTTGTTTGCTCAACCGCCTTTGAAGAAGACCTTGAACAAAATCCTGGACAAGACCCTGGGCAAGATCCTGGACAAGATCCTGGAGAGGATCCTGGACAAGACCCTGGGCAAGATCCTGGAGAGGATCCTGGACAAGATCCTGGAGAGGATCCTGGACAAGACCCTGGGCAAATAATAGGATCCTCCTCTTAAAAGTTCTTTCTCACCCCTCTTTAATTTTAAGGCAAATAGAGCTAGCAGAAGTCTTGCATAGGTGGGTTGCTTTTTTGTATGTTGTTTCTTGGGTAAGAACTTTGCAGATTATTTTAGGGGGAGGGTAAGTCTTCCTGTGGCCTGCATAACTATTAATAGATGGGACTAAAATTGATATAAATTTCACTTTCCAATTGTTTTTAAAACTTAGATGACTTGATATTTTGAATAACTTTTCTACCAATTGGATTGTTGTGTTTTTCAGGTTTATGTTAAAAAACTTTTTCTAAAATTTTTATTCAAACAAAATTGGTTGTTAGTAAAGAAAACTGGTGATGCAAGTTGCTAAAGCCCGGAAAACTGTGCAAAAACACAGTGCTGAAAAACTTTATTCAAAATCAACCTGCTTTCATAAAGAAGAGTATAAAAAGTCTGAGCCTTTATGCCGGTATATTTTGTAAACTATGTCTCCGGACCGATTTGGGAGATGATCTGAAAAACCAATGGTGATGGCACCAGGATTCGAACCTGGGACCCACAGCTTAGAAGGCTGTTGCTCTATCCAGCTGAGCTATGCCACCATTTAAGAAAAAACGAAATTAGACTAACTTGTTTTAATATTCAACCTTAAAGATTAATTAAAACTATTTTTTAGTGCTTAGGTGTTTTTTTGATGTATAATTTGCATTTGAATTTTTTTTAGTTTTTCTCATACAACTTCTAATTGAACTGATATAATCTTTTGTTTCTTTAATTTTAGACTGGTATGCAATTAATGTTAAAAACTTTGGTGCGTTATTTTTTCTTATAGCTCTAAGAACCCGTCTAGGGCCTTGATTATAAGCTCCTGCAATACTAAGGATAAAATCTGGATTATTAAGATCATTATTATTAATATATTTACCCATTCCATATTTTATACGATGTTTTAAGTAATATAAGTACATTGAGGAGAGCCCTATTGAATACTCGGGTTTGTATAATACATTTTTAAATGACCTAGGGTTTAAGTTTATTTCCTTTAAGTCATTGTTTATTAAATATGTCTGCCACATTTTGTGCATTTTAGTGAAAATTTTTGTGTTATACTTGGGGTATGAAAGCTCACTGCTGTTAGATTCAACAAAAGAAAATTCTCCTGTATCTAGTATTTTTTTTCCTTCCTTTTCTAAAGAAATTTGCCCTATGCGTAAGGCTCTAGATAAGAAGTGGTAAGTATCTTTTGTAAACTGAGCTATTCCCATGGCACCGACAGGACTTAAGGCGTTTTTATCAAACCTTGATTCTTTAAAAATAAGACAGGATTGAAATGAAAAGGGTATTTTGAAAATATAAGAGGCATTTAAAATTAATGGTTTATAGGTTGTAATATATTTATTAACATTTTTAGTATTAACTCCATTAGTTAATAAAAAAAACCTATCAATTTCTTCTGGGGCTTTAAAGTATTCACTGTTCATTTCAAAAGGGCGTTGAATTATGCTTTTGTCTATGAAGCTAGAGTAATCACTCTTAATTACTCCAACGCTTGAATTTATAAGAAACACCATTCCACTCATGTTTTGTAGAGAAAATTTATTGAATTTAGAATAAATTTTAGAATAATTCATCATTATTTTCCTTTATATTTTTTCAGTAAACTTTTAAAATATTTTATAGCTTCTGGAGTATCCCAGTTTTCAAAACCTGAGATTCTTTGAATGAGTTTTCCATGGGGATCTACTAAAAAAGTTTCAGGGAGAGATAAAACTCCATATTTACTTGATATGATCTTGTCTTTATCAAATCCAAAGTAAGTTCCTGTAAGGTTTTTAAAATCCGTATTAAAGGCCTTTAAAAACTCTTTTGCAGTATCAACAGTGTTGTCTTCATTTATTCCTACAAAAGAAACTTCACCGTTTAATTGTTTAATTAGCCGAGCAAAGGATGAGAATTCTTCTACACAAGGTTTACACCAACTTGCCCAAAAATTTATAATTTTAATGGGTTTTAAGTCTTTTTCTAAAAAATAAACCTTTTTAGATGATAAGTCTGTAAAACTAAAGGTGGGAAGCTTTACTCCAATGGGAAAGATTTTATTATCTGAAGTTTTTTCTAAACTAATGGACTGAATAAGGGTTTGTTTGTTCTTGGCATTAAAAAACCAAGTAGAGGGTACGTATAAGAGGACAGCTCCCATGGCGCCGATTACACAAGCGTAAATAGCTGATTTTACTATAATCCATTTTAATTCTTTCATAATATATGTCTAAAATTTAAGCAGATTGGGGTCAAGTTTAAGTTGTTTTAATAAAAGCAATTGAAATTTCTTTAAGGGGTATTAAAGTTTTTGACAGTTATTTCACATAAGTTATGGAATATTATGAAATGACAAATCATGGAGTTCTAGGAGAGCTAGCATAATTTGCATAACTTTCACCAAGAAAGCCGCACCCAAAACCTCTTGGATCCAAATAGAGTATATTAAATATACTCGATAACTCTTTAAAATATTCACTTTCCCCAATAGAGTGACCGCCAGGTCCTCCCTCTAGATAAATCAAGGTGGGGTTTTGGGGGTTTGATATAATATGTTGATAATAAACTTTAATTTTTTCAGAAGAGCTATTTACACGCCCATATACAAAACCTAAAGGAGGTTTTTTATCTGCCTCTTTACAATCTTCAATGGTAAATTTTGATTGATTGTCTCCTGAATTTGCAAAGTCAACGAGAGCTGGATTATGAAACTCAGCAAAGGAAAATGAACTTATGAATAAGATAATATATGTTATGTGCTTCATTAAAATTTGGAATAGGCGTGTTTTGCAATTAGAGCAAGCTTATTTTCACTTTTGAATTTTTTATAAAAAGTAGGTGAAATCTCCGTAATCTCGGGGGGATACTTTATGACTAAGCGCACAAATAGTCATTGTTAAGACCTTTTAGGTTCTAGAATTTTGTTTACAACAGCCAAGGGCTGGGCATTTTAATTTTTTCTAAAAGTTTTTAGAAAAAGATTTTAAAAAGGCTGTTGAATCCATTGAGGTTTATAACTGGAAGGGCACAATGAAAGAAACAACAAAAGTTGTAAAAGGTTAGTCCTGCTATGTCAAAAAGACAGAGGTTAAAGCAAATTAAATGGAGAAAATAATAGATAGTCATAGAGTTGATTACGATTTTTCAAAAAAGTAAGCTTTGGGCAGGCCTAAAAAAACAAAAATTACTAGTCAAAAAAAACCTATATTTAAGGTTGTCTTGCATCTTATTGAGGATTTAGAGCTACCATTTACTATTGATGTCTAGGGTAGAGCTCAACACCATTAGCTGAAATATCAGGTGTAAAACCTTTGATTAAAATGAGTGGTCTTATTTTAATCAATTTTTAAACATCATAATGTTATGACACTGTGTTTTTATCTCATATTGAAACATTTTGGCGTCATTAACTTCGGATGAGTATGACCTATGACCAAATAAACAATTAAAATTATTAAAGTATTTAAACTCAATGGAATTTTTTACCGAAGTGTGTAGGCAGGAGTATTTGTTAATTTTAAGGGGAAAAGATGAGTCTTAAATCTTTAGTAAAATATATATACTTATTTGGTTTTACTCTGGTCTTAGTAGTGCAAACAGGCTGTGTTATAGAGAGCATCTCAGGCGAGGCTACAAGTGGTAGTGGGGTTGGAGGGGGTTCTGGTGGTACGGACCAAGGTAAGTTTGATTATGCTGGCTGTGTAGATGGACAGGGTGTGGGGACAAAACGCATAGAGGTAAACTTTCTTTTTCCAGAAGCAGCTTTAAGAGTTAGACTTAGAAGAAATGGGAATCAAATTGCAGAGTTTTCTAGAGCAAACGCTATAACTTCTCATATAGATGATGATGGGCTTAGAGAAGGGGCTACATATTTATATACATGCGAGGCTTTAATTGATGGTGTGTGGTCTGAAGGAACAAATAACCTTCAACTGTCTACTCTTGCAATTAATGCTCCAGTGTTTACAGGAATTGCAACAGCTTTAGAGGTTGATGCACATTCAGTAAAAGTGACGTGGCAGCCATCTATTTCCGATGATCCAGTGTCGGCTTATTCATATAAAATTTTTGCAAATGTTGGTAGTGATGTGGATTGGACAATTCCTCCAAAGGCTATTGTTTTACAAGGTAGTCCTCCAGAGGTGGTCCTTAGTGGCCTTGGTGATGAGCTTAATTATGTTTTTGGTGTGAGGGCTTGTTCAGAGGGGGATACTTGTGAAACCAATACAGTTAAGCAAACAGTGTTTACTCCTGATGGTGGGGCTCCTCTTACAACAGGAGCTTTTGCATTGGCCCTTGAAAATGGAATTTTAAAAATAACAGCGCCTTGGACAGAAACTCAAGGTGGAATTTCTAGAAGGTATATATATGTACGTAAAGGTGTTACAGGGGGAACAAATATTGGAGACTATACACTAGAAAAAACATACCTTTTATCAGGTGATGATCTACACTCTCCCCCTCAAGAACTAGATCTTAGTTCTCTTCAAGAAGGTCAAATATACAATATTATTGTTCAAGACGAAGATCCTACAGGGAACAGGTCTGTAGTTTCTAGTTTTCAAACAATTAATGTAGTAGATATTACACCTCCAAGTTTTGGTGGGATTTCAAATATGGTTAGGGGCGTTCCTGCCGACTCTGTTGTGTCTTTATCATGGATAGGAATTGCTACAGAACTTGTAGACCCTATAAATGGTGGAGATAAGTATAGAATTTTTGTATTGTCTAGTCCGTCTCCGGTGACAAGTAATCCATGTTTGGTTGGAGTACAACAAGCAGAACTTAATGTTTCAAGTTATCCTGCTCAGGGAGTTGCAACTTTTGACTTAGTAGGCCTAAGTGAAAGGGCCTATTATTCTGTATGTATTAAGGTTGTTGATTTAGCAGGGAATGTTTCAACAAATAACAATTCATTACAAATAAATACATTAGACACTACTCCTCCGGACTTCATCGGTGTCCAAGGAGTGGCTTTTGATAACCAGAGTCAGCTTTTAAACCTTTCATGGAATGCAAGTACGGCCTCTGATATTAAAGAGTACAAAATAACACTGTGGGTAAATCAACCAACACCTCCTCAAAACCCTATTGTTTTATTAAAAAACCATGGATTGTCGTCAACAGGTGCATCGATTTCAAGTGTTGAATTTTTAATTTCAGATGGTGATGATGTTTACGCTTTGGTAGAAGCATGTGATATGACAGAGCCTCCATTTGGTTCACAGAACTGCTCAGCAACAGGGGTGTTTAGATCTACAACGGTTCTTGATGTGACACCTCCGCCTAATTTTATTGGTATTAAGGGACCTTCAGAAATCTTAACACCTGGAGAAGGTGAATTTACAGTGACATGGAATGCACCAGTAGATTGGACAGACTATAGAGGGTTTAGAGTCTATGAAGTGGAGCCTTTAACCAATGTGTTAACCTTAATGAGAACATGTCCTTGTGTTGATTATGGTTGCTCGGATAGAATTACTCAATGTACAGTAAGTGGATTAGATGCTTATAAAACATATAGACTTCATGTAAGAGCATACGATAATGTTAACAATGAAACATTGTACCTAGATCCTGCAAGTAACTATTCAGATAAAAGAACTATTGATAAGACAGCGCCTGTATTTGATTCTAAATTAACTATCGGGGCTGCACCAAATTTTGTTTTATCTTGGGGCCCTGGTATAGACAATCAATATGCATTAGAGCCTGGAGCTGAAATTAGGTATGAGGTTTATAGTAACAATGTTCCTTTTGATTTTTCAAATCCTCTTCAGCCAGACGGGAATTTAAAAACAGCAACTACAAATTTAAATTTTCAAGACAGTGGTCTTATTGAATCGCAAACATATTATTATACTGTTTGTGCAAAAGATGCTTCAAACAATACCACATGTGATCAACTAACTAGAAACCTTAATGTTCCTGACGTGACACCTCCTAGTGTTATAAACTTAGTTTCTACAAAAACTATTAAATCAAAGGTTTGGGAATTAGAGTGGGAGATGAGTGACAACATTTCAGATAATGCAAATTTACAAGTTGAAATTAGAAGAAGGGTTTCAGTGGCAGGAGATCTTGCAACAGATACAGATGAAGTTGTTTATAGAGGGTTAGGATCAACGCTAATTGTTCAAGGCGATAGTGCCTCAACAGCTCAAGCTTTAAGTTTGGATCCATTAAGTGGCCCTCCAAATTTAAACAGAAAGATTAACTATCTACTTATAGTAAGAGATGGCCAAGGAAATGAGTCTAGAGCAGATGTTACCGTAGATATTAATAATATTTTAACTATTACAAGTGTTAAAGGAAGGGTTGGACCTGTTCAAGGTAACCAGCTTATTGTTGTTTATGGAACAGGGTTTAGTTCACATACTGATAATGGAGTAGGGCAGGATACTGAGGTCCTTATTTCTGGTAGAGTTTGTACTAATGTCAGTATACTTAGTGAACAAGCATTAACTTGTATAACACCTCAGGCGGGAGCTTCAGGTGGTGTTGAGGTTAGGCTTAGAACTCAGGTTAACCATCCAGCTTCCTTAGGAAATATAGTTAACTCAGAAGACGCCTTAGCAAACGGCTACACTTATAGTCTTACTCCTATATTGTGTGAAGATATAGGTTCTTGGAATGCAGATTTTGCAGCAGGTACAGGAGAAAGTATAGCAGATCCTTATATTATTTGTAATGAAACGCACCTAGCTAGTGTTAGGCAGGGCTCAGAGTCAGGAAAGTACTATAAACTTGGTAAAAATATTGATCTAGCTAATATTAGTTTTGATCCTTTAGGGGATGCTACTAAGAAGTTTTCAGGACATTTTGATGGAGACGGGCATATTATTTTAAATTGGACCTATAACAATAGTGCTCAACATAATGTTGGATTTTTGGGTCATGTGGCTGGAGATTTTCAAGTTTTTAATTTAGGGCTTGTCAATGTCGACATTACAGCTAACCAATCAGTTGGTGGTATTATTGGTGTTGCTGAAGGTGGAAATAATAAAACAGGTCTTGTTTCAAATGTTTTTGTTACAGGCAATATCACGGCAGATGATTATGTTGGTGGTTTGATTGGAAGAAAATCAGGTGAGCATTTAAATTTTGAAGTTACAGAATCTTACTTTATTGGAACAGTTGTTGTAAATGGTCTTACTGGCTACGGTGGAGGTATTGTGGGGCTATCAGGGCCTGATTTAGGGGGAGTTTTTAGTTCAGTTTATTCTGAAGGAAGAGTCACAGGTACGAAGATTCTTGGTGGGCTGTTTGGAAATCTAGGAGAGAACAAACAACTTAAGAATTCTTTTTCAAGAGCTGTGGTTGAGGCCAGTCAGAGTACTGCAGGTGGATTGGCTGGTGAAGTTAGATCTGGAGCATCCATTGCAAATTCATATACAGAAAGTGGAGCTGTTTTAGGAGTAGATAATGTTGGTGGTATTGTTGGAACTTTAGAGGGTACATTGGAAAATGTATATTCAAAAGTACCAGTGACTTCTACAGGAAGAAGAGCAGGAGGGGTTGTGGGTTATGCAACCAATTCAAGTATTTTAAATGTGTACTCCATAGCGAATCATAATGTTATGGACTTATCAGGAGGATTAATTGGTGAAATGTTAAGCTCTACACTTAGCAACTCTTATGCTACTGGAGGTTTAGTTTCTCTAGGTAATGATGTTGGTGGGCTTATAGGCAGAGTCTCTGTTGGTGAATTAGAGGTGTCCTCAATTTCAAAATCATACTCTAAAGGCTTAGTGGATACTTTATCTAGTGGTGTTGGTGGATTCATTGGTTCCATTAATACACTATCTGATTCCACACTTAATATTTCTGAAGTGTTTTCAACTTCACAGGTAGGAACAAACTTTGCCGCTCAAAATCAACAGTACGGTGGGTTAGTGGGTAAAATCAATACACGCCTTGGTTCTAATGTGAACATCTCAAACTGTTATTCATTGGGAGCTGTTTATGCAGGGTCTCAAGCCGGTGGTTTTATAGGTGGTTATGACTTTACAGGGGGCCTGATTACTATTGATTACTGTTACTCGGCTTCAGCTATTTTAGGTGGCCCAACTGATCGTGGTGGTGCTTTAGGTAAATCTAATGCGAGTTTACATACAATTACTAATTCTTTTTGGGATAAAGAGGTTTCAACTAAAGCATTTCCAAGTGGCAGTGGCGCTATTGGAGTAGGCAGTAGTATTTCAGGCCACACAACTGCACAAATGCAAGATTATGAAAATTCAATTTATGTAGGCTGGGATTTTACAACAATTTGGGTTGTTCCTGTTAATGGGTACCCTCAGTTAAGGTTTGCAAACTAATTACACAGACTTGTTATAAAATAAGTTTTATGGAGTGGATCACTTTCTAAGTGAAAATATAGGGGGCTTGTGTGGGGTTTTATGGGATTTTTTAATGACCTGATATTGTTTAATAGAGCTTTATTGAAGGCTAAAAATTGAGAATTAATTTTAATTAAAGGCTATTCTTTAATCCAGTTTAACATGAGTTTTATAAAGGTGACTACGTATTGAGACGATAAGTTTATTAATGGGGTTTTAAGAAATGTGTATAGATAAGAAAATATGGCTTCAAACTTTAAGTATTGTATTTATATTCAATGTTGTGGGGTGTGGAGTTTTACCTAAAAAAGGTAAAGTTATTAAAATAAATTCTAACCCTCAAGCTGAGGTGATTCTTGGATATGGGGGTCATGACTTGGGCAATTCAATGGGAAGAACTCCCTTAGAAATGAACTTTGCACAAGTTGCAAAAGGTGATTTTATCTATTTAAAATTTGTTTCGGATAGACATGAGGACTATCAGGTGGTTCTTCCTTCTCACTGGAAGCAAGGGGAGCTAAATGTAAAACTTAAAAAAAAAGAGAAACTCCTTCCTTTAGAAGTTGAAGAGAAAATGGTTGAAAGAATACAGAATTTAAGCACTGCTCAAATTTTAAGTGTGTTGGCTTTTCAAAAGCAGCTCTTACAAGGTGAACTTAGTAAAGCAGGGGCAGAAGTTGTAAACTTAAAAAGACTAAAAACACCAGGAGCTGTGGTGAGTCTTTTAGAAGGAAATTTAAGTTATTTAAAGGGCAATAAAAGAAGGGCTTTAAATTCTTATAGAAGGTCTTTTAGTTTATATTCTAAAAATTATGAAATTAAATCAGTTATTGAGCAGTTGGAAAAAGAAATAGGGAGATAGGAAATGAGAGCAGTATCCGCAATTATAGGTGCAAGTTTAGCTTTGTTCGTGGCAACAATGACATTTTTAACATCTGGTGTGGATGTAAAGTTTTTTATTAATATATTAGGTTTAGGAATTGTTTTTGGAGGGACTATTTCAGCAATACTTCTTTCTTACTCCATGACAGATGTTACTAGAGTTTTATCAGTAGTAGGAAAAATCTTTTTAAGAAGGAGTAAGGGCTTTAATAAAACAGGTGTGGATCTTATGAAGTTTGCAGAGGAGTGCTCACTTAAAGGGATTCCTTCAGGGGCAACAGGTACCGTACACCCGTTTTTAAATGATTGCTTGGTTCTTATTGGTGATGGTTATAGCGATCAAGAGATAAGGGAAATGCTTGAGCAAAGAATTATGTCTACCTTTGACAATGAAAAGTATGAAGTTGGAATTATTAAATCAATGTCAAAGTACCCTCCTGCTTTTGGAATGGTGGGTACTGTTGTTGGTTTGATTGCCTTAATGTCATCAATAGGGGGTCAGTCTGTTAATATGGGTGAAATGGGTCAGTATATGGCCATTGCTTTAACCACAACACTTTATGGCTTAATGATTTCAAATTTTATTTTTAGTCCGATTTCAGACAATCTAGAAATCAGTACTAAGAAAAGCCTTAAAACTCGTCAATTGATTATGGAGGCGGCTCTTTTAATTAAAAACCAGGCCTCTTTAATAGTTATTCAGGACACAATAAACTCATTAGTACCACCAAGAGAAGCTGTTAATTACATTGGTGGTGGTGGTTTAGGGGTTAAGAGTGCGGCGTAATTTAAGTAGAGGTAAGGAATCAATTTCTCAAAGTCAAGAAGAGGACAGTAGTGGCGGTACATGGATTATTTCTTATGCGGATACAGTTACATTACTACTATGTTTTTTTATTACTTTTTTTAATGAACATAGTAAAAGAGCTGAGCAGGATGCGCTTTATGATGTTGGAAGAGATATGCAGAAGTCACAAGGAGAGAATACAGAAGATGAGGGTAAGAGTAGGATGCAAGCTAAAATGTTATCAAAAATTGAATCAGAGGTAAGGTCTGAGTTGGCTCAATTTGAAATTAAAAAAATCAATATGGGCATTAGTAGAAGGAGAAGAGAAATTCTTTTAAGATTATATGAAAGGGATTTTTTTCATATAGGAAGTTTTGCTTTAAAGTCCAATGGTCATAAGGTTTTAAAGGAAGTTGCAGGCTTGTTAAAACCTTATCAAGATAAGATTTTAATTAAGGTGGAAGGGCACTCAGACAGTTTGGCGGTGAATCCAATGTCTTCTTATAAAACAAATTTAAATTTAAGTTCTTTAAGGGCATCTCAGGCAGCAAATGTTTTAATCTCTAACCAATTGCTAGAGTCTAGGATTAGGGTTGTTGGGTATGGCTCAGCTTTGCCATTAGTCAAGGATAGAAGCCCTTCAAGTGAGGGTGGTGAGTATATTCCAACTAAAGGTTTAAAAAACAGACGTATAGAAGTGAGAGTACAGATTACAGATGATAAAGCAGATAGTTTTGTGGATTTAGTATTATAATAGTAGGAGGGGAATATTGTGGGTTTAGTTAAAAACTTAATTAAAAAGTTGGTACTAGTGTTTGTGCCATTGTTTTTTATGCTGTCTAGTGCTTTTGCCATGAAGTCAGATTATGAAACTATTAGTAAGTATCATAAAGTTGAAATCGAGCAGCTTTTAAAAGATTATACATTAGAAGACAGTCTGACAATTCGTGTTGAATTGAAAAGGCAAGATTCTAAGTTAGATGAAGAGCTGGTGGTCAGCCTTCCTGGCTTGTACCAAAAAACTGGTGATGTCCATGATTCCAAAATAGAAAATGTTTTAAACCTTTATGAAAGAAAAGTTGTTTTTATTCAAAAAAGAGAAATTTCTAAAAAAGAGATGGCTCTTGTAAAGTCTTCTCTTAAAGAGAGGCTGTTTCTTCCAGAAGAGACGGTGTTTACAGTTTTAGACGACACTCCAAAACTTGGCGATGCTGTTAACAATATTAAATCTGATTTTATTTTTGGTGCATATAAAACTTTAGTAAAAAACGGTCAATTTTTATGGATTTTAATTTTCTCCATTGGTTTTGTCGTAGCACTGTGGTTTTTAGCAAGGGTTTGGAAATCTAGATCTGAAAGTGATGGTGAAGTCACCATGTCTAACGGTGGCAGCGGTGGACAATCTGTTCAAATGGATGGAGAAAATAGCGAACTGGAGGCTAGTGCAGGTCTTTCGTTAAATGGTCATGAATTTGAAACATTTAATTTTAAATCCTTGTGTCAGAATATAAATGATGCCTATAAGAAAGCTCCAGGGTCCACAGCTCATATTTTATGGGTACATCTGCCAGATATTCAAACACAAATTCAATTTTTTGAGATCATTCGAATTCAGAATCAAATTTCTGAAACCATTTTAAATGAAACCTATAAGATTATTCATGAAGTCTATAACTTTGAGAAAAGAGCTTCTAGTGTTTTGCACAATCAAAGACCTAAAGGGTTTAACAAAAATACTCTTTCTGTTATTTCTGTAGCCCTTGCAAGGCTTAGATATGCTAAACCTCACTCATTAGTTGAAGATGCTTTTGGTGCAATTTATCCCACTAAAGCCGATTACTTAAGTGAGGTTTTTAAACATGGTTTAAATGAGCATTATATTGTTTTGTATAAATTATTTAAAGATCAATTTATGCACTTTGTTTCAGAATCTAGAGATTCAAATGTTTTAAGTAAGATCAATGATTTGTTGATGTTTGACCCATTAACAGATCATGGAACCCATGAACAGTATAAAGGCTTTATAAATTTCCTTAATACTGAGTCTTTTAAAACCTTAAGTGCGGAGAAAAAACCTGTTAATGCTAAGGTAGTGCACATGATTTATGGTTTGTCAGAAGATGAACTTTTTAAAGTTGATGCTATGAAAAATAATGATGTTTTAAAAGCTAAGATACCGTGTATGTCTTGGGTTGATCTAACAGATACAGTTAAACTTAAAGCGTTTGTTACTAATTTGTCAGGGTCTGAGATAAAATGCTTTAAAGAGTATAACGTTGATCATAAAGAGGCTATAAATCTTTTAGATGAAAGAACACAGTTTAGAATTCAAGAAAAAGTGTCTAAAGATAAACAGGCAAATATTAATTGGAGAGTTTTTAGAAATAAAATTAAAAAAATATACAGTTATGAAAGTATGCAGAATAATGAAAAGACAGTTGCTAAAGCAAGCTAATAAATTTTTATTAGTGTTCATAGCTTTTTTTATGGTCATTAGTGAATCCCATGGGGATTCACTAGGGTTTTCAATGGCTTTACAAAATGAAGTGTTCCAAGCTGATAGTGGTAAGGATATAAGAAGAATCGCATTGGGCGCTGTTGGTGCAGAATATGAGATGAACCTTTCTTCTAAAGTCGCTGTGGGGATTTTTGGTGGAGCCCAAACCAGTGTAATTAGCCAAGAGAATTTAAGTTTTGGTTTAGGGGGTTTTGTAAATATTTATTTTAAAGGGAATCCTATTAAGTCAGAGTTTAAAACTGGTGATGTGTATATTAATGTTATGGATCAAGTAGCGTATTTTTATGGGTTTGGAGTTGAAGAAAGGTTTTTAAAATCTTCACAGCTTGATAGTGAAATTCGTGGTGGCCCTTTTGTAAGATTTGGTGGCCGTTATATTTGGAATTCTAGAATGTTTTTTTCAGGAAATTTTAAATATCTTTTAGGTGGAGAAACGTATTCTTCAATGGATTTAACTTTAGGTGTAGGTTTTTTTCTTTAAACAAATTTCTTCATCATAAGCTTAACAACTTTTTTTGCAGTTTGGATTTTTTTTATTTCTTCAAATAGATTTTTAAAAAACAAGTTTTTAGGGTGAGAGCATATTTTCACCCATTGTTTAATGCGGCCTAACGCGGTTTTTTCACCGTATACAAATTGAGCTTCATTTAAATAAGCAATGATGAGTTTAAGAGTGCTTTGATTTTTAAAATCACCGTTAAGTTCAGTATTTTTTTTTATTTCAGATGCAAGAAACGGATTCCTTATAAGGCCTCGTCCAATCATTACATCTGTGCAGCCTGATTCCTGGACACATTTTTTATAAGCTTTAAGATCCCAAATGTCACCATTTGCAAGAACAGGTATACTTGAGACCTCTTTCATTTTCTTTATTAAATGCCAATGAGCAGGGGGCTTATAAGCCTCATCTTTTGTTCTAGCATGAACAGTAAGCCAACTCGCTCCAGCATCAGAACAGGCTCTTGAAATGTCTAGAATCTTACTCTTGTCAGAAAACCCTAGGCGAACCTTTGCTGAAAGGTGTATGTCACTACCAATTTTTTTTCTTATAACAGAAATAGTGTTAAAGAGCCTTTGTGGAGATTTAAGCAAAGAGGCCCCTCCATCATGACGGTTCACCGTTTTAGCAGGGCATCCAAAGTTTATATCAATACCAGATGCTCCAAGAGAAAGTGCTAAGGAAGCATTTTCAGCCATCCATTGAGGCTGCCCCCCTAGGAGCTGCACAAGCACAGGGGTTCCGGATTCAGTTTTAGACCCATTATTTAACTCAGGAGCATAACGCAAAAAGGTATTTTTAGGGAGCACTTTATCAGTGACCCTAACAAACTCTGTTGAACAGTAGTTTACACAGCTTACTTGAGTAATAAATTTTCTCATAAGAGGGTCTAAAACCCCCTCCATGGGAGCTAACCCAATGATCATGTGAAGCCCATTTTATGGATTATATCATATTCTACTTTAGTCACTGGTTGAATGGACAGCCTAGAACCTTTTTCAATGACCATGATGTTTTTAAGGCCTTTGGTGTTTTTTATTTCTTCTAAGGAAATATATGTTTTAAATTTTTTTTTATACATTATTTCTACACAAAACCACCTTGGGTTTTTTTTATCCGATTTTTCACAAAAGTATTTTGATTTTTTATCAAAAGCTGTAGGGTCAGGGGTTGCAGTTTTTGATACAGTAGCAAGGCCTGCAACTCCAGGGGGCTTAGTATTTGAATGATAAAAAAGAATTTTATCATCAACTCTCATATCTTTCATCATAAAATTTCTAGCTTGATAGTTTCTTACCCCATCCCAGAGAGTAAACTTGTCTTTTTTTAAAGTATCAATGGAATAAGTACTAGGCTCAGATTTCATTAACCAGTAGTTCATAAGTTTTCCTTTAAAAGAAGGTAGCCCTTAAAGGCTTTATGGGCAAGATTTAAATGGTGTTTTGTTTTTAATGAGCTTATAAGATTTTAAGTGAATCTGTATGAATACCATGAGGTTTTAAATTCTAACTTAAAAAAGACTTTAAATTCCTTTATGCGGCCTTTAATATAAAAGAATTAAATCTTTTGGGCAATAGAGGGTTTTTAGCAGAAGAAGTAGGTCCATGAATAAAGCTAAGTATTTTTGCAGAACTAGAGGCTGCCTTTTTACAAATAGAAAAAGAGGATGTGCTCCTTTTGCTGTCCTTAGCAATCTCTTTTATAGTTTAATTACCCTGAATAGTGGCGTTGTTGCACATGAAGTCACTGTTTCTGTAATTTAAATTTTAAAGATGGGCATAAGAATTTGTTTAAAATCTTACATTTAATGGCAGCTCCATTAAACTGACTCTTAAACTCCTTAGAACTTAAAGCTCCTCTAAAAATACTCTTAAAACGATACATAGCTGTCTCTAAGATTGGTTGTCTTTAAAAGAATTTTCACTCAAACACATTGATAAAATTTCTCCACCTCCTTCATCCAGAGCTAAATGTAATTTTCATCTAAGTCCTGCCCTTTGAATAGCCATGCTGCCCTACTTTCCACTCACCCTCACTAAAAACTTTTAAACCCGCCTAATTCATAACAATATGAATTTTCTTGCCTTTTGATTGTACTTTTCTAAGTTTAATTGCTAGCTTCTTAAGGCGTCTTAAAAGAGCTGAATAGTCTGGTATTGGTAAATTAAACTTTAAAAGCTTTAAAAGACTTTGGGTAAACCCTTGAGTAGTTCTAAGTGTAAGCTTAAAAAATGAGCGTACTGTTAAGGCGGCTTCTATTGCAGAATCAGAATAAATTTAAAGAGCTCATGAGCCCTTCAGACCTCAAAACCTCCGCACACAGCGAACTAAATAGTGGACGTTCTTATCATTATAACTCTGATTGCCATCAGAGAGCCTCTGGTTCCACGCAACACTATCGCTGTCGCCCTCCGTAGAAGACCAATAGTAATCACTATTACTCTGAACTAAACCTGGAAGAAAAGAGCGATTTGTGTACATTAAATTAAGCTCATAGCGATTAGGTAAATGCCAATCATTATAACCACCATAAACAAGTTTATGACAATACCTTGCTGCGGCATGATAGCCCCCTTGAGACGGTGAAGTTATGGCAACAATTACATCTGTATTAGCCGAGCCATAATTTGAATCTATATTAATTCCACCATGACCAATTCCAATAGTTGATGCATAATTTACTACTTCTGGAATATTGTACCAACTACTCGAATTATTATTCCAATCTTTACGTAAGCTATCAGTACCAGAACAAGTCACTGTAAAATCGTTTTCCGCATAAGAGTTTGTCCCCGAACCTCCTGAAACACTTTCTGATGGAATATCTCCACAACCCCCAGGGGTGGTCATATAGTGATCTGTTCCACTTCCACTAGTAGCACCTGGGCTAAGGCTTCCAAGATAAATTGCTCCACCCTCACACACGGTTCCTGGGGTGGGAGAAGAATCAAGACATAAATCAGGATCAGGATCAGGATCAGGATCTGGATCTGGATCTGGATCTGGATCTGGATTAGGGTCAGGATCAGGATTAGGATCTGGCTTACTAGCTCCACAAGAAGAACCAACACATAAATCAGGATCTGGCTTACTAGATCCACAGGCAGCTAAACTCAATAGGGTAGTTGTAATCAATAGTAATTGAATGATTTTATTCATATGAATACCTCATTTATTTTATATCGTATAAACTCTAATACTCTATCTAACCCTATGAATTAAAAAAATAGTTTTTTAATATTCAACCTGAATTTAGACTTTAGTAACTGATGCTATACACAGAGTCTAAAGTCTAAGGTTAACACTGTTAAAAAATTTTATGTCTCATGCCTATGTCCGTCCTGACACATAACTTAACCCGAGTTCGAACTTTCTAAACCTACTGAAGCAGCCTTTCTTCAAGTACTTGAAGTCTAATAGAGGGTTTTCTTAGACGCAAACAGTACGCCGTTAGTGCCGAAAGTAAATTTACCACAAAGTTTTTTGGGCTTCGGTGTCTTGAGTGTTCAAGATGAAATTCCTCCTTTAAAATCCCAAAAGCAGTTTCAACAATGTACCTTTTCCTCAGGAGTAGTTTATCAAAAAGAGGAACAAACTTATTTTTCATATTGGATTTAAGATTTGTTATGACTTGAACCCCTTTACTCATCAATTTTTCAAATAGCTTTTGGGATATATATCCTTTGTCTCCAAACAATTTTCCAAAAATATTCTCAGCTAAACCCTCTACAGGCTTTGTATCATGAACATTTCCTGGGGTTATGGTAAAACTTAAGAGCTCCCCTTTGTGAGAAATTACTATGTGAACTTTAAAACCAAAGAACCAGCCCATTGTTGATTTCCCACGTTTTGCAAGTCCTTTAAAGGTTTTGTGACGACCGATTCTTTTGTTATTACAAACAACAATGGGACTGGAGTCTACAACAGATATTCCTGTGCAAATATTTGATTGCATAAGTGAGTGTAAAAAAATAAGAATTTGAGGTGCTGAAGATTTTTTAAGTTCTACAAACCTATTGTAGGACAAGAGTTTTGGGAAATAAGGTTTTAGAAATTTTTGAACATAACCTGTATAGAAAGCTTTAAAATTTCTGAAGCCGGAAAATTGGAATAATAAACAGATGGTGATGACTTCAGACTCAGATAACGCAGATGGAAAACCTCTCTTTCTTTTGCTGGGTATGAGTTTGGACTGTTCTTTGTTTAACCCTAAAATAAAGTCGTCAACAAGAGTAAAAACTTCTATAATTTGATTCTCTTCGATCATTCCCGGCTCCTTTTTGCAGATCAGTAAAAAACAACTAAATCTTACAAAAGGCTGGGATGATCTTTTATTTATCCAGCACTTAGGTCCTGAAAAAAGTTCGAACTCGGGTAACTTACATTTTCTCCTGACTTTGACACCCCTTTTAAAAAAAATCCCAGCTGAGTTCAAATATAATGGCCAGACAAAGTTAAAAGACTTAAAACCTAAAATGTAGTGACTCATTTTTTTTCTTTACAAGAATTTGTAAGCTAGTCATTTTAACACTTATGTTTATTTGAGAAGTAAAAAGGCCAAAGGGAAGTATTTCAATTGAAATAGTTGAATCTGTTAGAGTAAAAAATAAAGTCATTCAAAAGGCGAATGGACTCAACTCTAACCGTTCTTAGTATATTAAAATAAATTTATTTTAGAATGGGTGGGTAAAGATTTTTAAGTTGTTGGTCTAGGTTGAGCCCTCATGTGGAACAACGCCCTGAATAGCTATAAGATTTTTTATAAAGCTGGTTGAAATCTTACCAAAGATAAGGTTTTTTATAAAATTTTTTTTGAAAAATCATGTCTAAATAAAGAAAAAATAAGTCTATAGCTGGACTCTCAAACTCTTATTCCTTAGTATGGTTCTTTTTGAGGGCTAATTAGGAGAGAGGGCTATGGAGTTAGAAACAACCAGTCAACCGGGGAAAGGTATGGGATTTACAGATTATAAAGTATGTGCACCAGCAATGAATTCAAAAGAAGAATTTGCTCGCTTAGCTAAATGGGGAAGAGAAGAAATTCACATTGCTGAAACTGAAATGCCTGGTCTTATGGCTTTACGCTTAGAGTACAAAGGTAAACTTCCTTTAAAAGGTGCTAAAATTACAGGTTGTATTCATATGACAATTCAGACAGCAGTTTTAATTGAAACCTTAGTTCAACTTGGAGCCCATGTGAGGTGGAGCTCTTGTAATATTTATTCAACTCAAGATCATGCAGCTTGTGCAATTGCTGCTGCTGGAGTTCCAGTGTTTGCCTGGAAAGGTGAAACTCAAGAAGAGTATGAGTGGTGTTTAGAGCAGACTATTATAGGTTGGGGTCATGGAGGCTACAATATGATCTTAGATGATGGTGGAGACTTAACATGTATGATGCATGAAGACCGCTTTGCTCCCCTTCTTAAGAACGTAATTGGTGTTACAGAAGAGACCACAACAGGGGTTCATAATTTAGAAAAAATGTTTAAAGAGGGAAAATTAAAAATTCCAGCAATTAACGTAAATGATTCGGTAACAAAATCTAAATTTGATAATATGTATGGTTGTAGAGAATCACTTGTAGACGCTATTAAACGTGCAACAGATGTGATGATTGCAGGAAAAGTTGTTTGTGTTGCTGGTTATGGTGATGTGGGTAAGGGCTCAGTTCAATCGTTAAAAGGGTTTGGAGCTAAAATTTTAGTTACAGAAATTGATCCAATTTGTGCACTTCAGGCCTCAATGGAAGGCTATGAGGTTGTGACAATGGAGGAGGCTGCATCTTGTGCAGATATTTTTGTTACAGCTACAGGCTGTTGTGACATCATTACAAAGGAGCACTTTGAAAAAATGAAAGATGGCGCAATTGTTTGTAATATTGGTCATTTTGATATTGAAATTGATATGGCTTGGCTTAGTAAGAATTCTGAAATTATTGAGATTAAGCCTCAGGTTGACCTTCACCGCCTTAAAAATGGCAATAGAGTCATTGTTTTAGCCAAGGGTCGATTGGTAAACCTTGGTTGTGCCACAGGCCATCCATCTTTTGTAATGAGCGCGTCGTTTACAAATCAGGTTATGGCACAGATTGAGTTTTATACCAATTCAGACAAATATAAAATCGGTGTCCATAGACTTCCTAAAGACTTAGATGAAAAGGTGGCAAATCTTCATTTAAAAAAAGTGGGAGCTAAGCTTACAAAACTTTCTTATAGACAGTCTTCTTACTTAGGTCTTAAGCCAGAAGGTCCATATAAACCTGAACACTATAGGTATTAAGGAGAGGGGTAAATTCTTTAATGAACCTAGTACACCGTGTCACTAATTTTTAACATTACTTTCTCCCCCTATTTCTTAGAAGCTGTTTGAAAAGTCTAAATTCTCCTGACCATGAGATGAATCATAGAAATATAAATCATAGCTTCACTTGATTCTGCCAGCCTTTCATAATCTTTAGAATGCCTTCTATAATTTCCTAGCCATGCAAAAGTTCGTTCAACAATCCAACGTTTTTTAACAACCTTAAATCCTGGATCCTTGTCGGTTCGTAAAACCACCTCAAGGGTACGGCTGAAAAGAGTTTTAGCAAAGTGAATGAAGTCCCCACGGTAACCGCCATCTACCTAAATCAATTTTAAACTTGAAAACCTTGAAATGATATTTTGTAAAACTAAAATCCACCATCTCTATCTTGAATGTCAGCTACATGTACAACCACTGTCATTATGAACCCCAAAGTATCCACTAGAATGTGGCGTTTGCGGCCAACCACCTTTTTCCCACCATCGTAGCCCTTTATTCCTCCCACAGAAGTAGTCTTCACAGACTGAAAGTCCATGCCAGGCCCCTTAGGGTGTTGAATTTCTTCCCTCTTTTTTCCTCAAGTACTTGCTCAATTGGGAGTTGATTTTTTTCCCAGGCCCCTGAAAGACGCCAACTTCTAAAATACGAATATACTGTTTGCCACGGTGGGTAGTCCTTTGGCAGCCACCTCCACGGACAGCTTGTTTTGTTGATGTAAAATATTGCGTTCATTATTTCTCTAAGATCAACTTCTCTTGGTCGACCTCCAGATTTTGCTTTTGGTAAATATTTTTTTAAGCTGTTCCCACTGAGTATCTGTTAAATCGCTTCCGTAACCTTTTTTAATAGACATTTTTACCTCTTCCTTGAAGTTCTTGCCTTATTAAATCAAGTCAAATTAGACTTTTCAAACAGCTTCTTAGAAAGCCAGTCTCAGGTAGATAGTACAGAGGAACTTTTAAAAGAAGTTATTAGCTCAGGACAAAAGATTTTTTTAACTCAAGTAAGCCTTAAGATAAAAGACAAAAATCCAGAGGCCTTGAATTTAAAATCTAAAAAAGCTTTAAGTTATTTTAGAAACCTAAACTCATCTGAAGGATTAGAGGAAAGCCTTGGAGCGTTTAAAGTTTTTAAAACCTGTATTCCTATGGCAAATACCACTTTAGCAAGGCCTAAGAGAATGAAAACGGATAACTTAGCAGATTTTTTACCCATTTATGCAAACTATGAAGGAGGAAGTCATAAACCACTATGTATTTTTAGAAATAGAGATAAAGCCTTAGTGAATTATGACCCCTTTTACCCAAAGCTATTAAACTTTAATACTCTTGTTACAGGAAGTAGTGGCTCAGGAAAAAGTTTTTTAAATAATTTAATATTACTACAAAGTTTAAAAGAAAACCCTATGACTTTTATTATAGATATTGGCGGCAGTTACAGAAAACTTTGTAAAACCTTAGGGGGTCAGTATGTGGATGTATCTCCACCCAGTAGTGAGGAATGTAGTCCAGTTACAATTAACCCATTTTTTATTGGAGGAACCCCCCTTAAGGGAGACTCCAAGGAAGAAAAGAAGACAAAACCCAGTCCGAGAAAGATTAAATTTTTACTGGCACTTTTAGAAAGTATTTTGGTAGACGAGGAAGGCGATAAGCTTCCTAAACTTGAAAAGGCACTACTTGAGGAGCAGATAAATATTTTATACAGCACTGTAAATAATCCTACCTTATCTGATTTTAAAAAACTTTTAAAGGGGGCGGGTAACGACTCTTTAAACCAGTTTTCTAAAATGCTTTACTCTTGGACTGGAGATTCTCCTTATGGACAGCTACTTGATAAAAAAGATAGTTTTAATATGGAAAGTAATTTTGTAGTTTTTGATTTAAAAGGTTTGTCCAGTTATCCAGATTTGCAAGCAGTAATGATTTTAATAATCACTGATTTTATTTTAGAGAAAATAGAATCAGGAAGTGATGAAATTAAAAAAAGAAAAAAACGAATTTTATTAGATGAATGTTGGGAATTACTAAAAAGCAAAAGCAGTTCTCACTTTATGGAGTATTGTGTAAGAACTTTAAGAAAAACAGGAAGTGGGATTACTTTTATTACTCAGGGTGTAGAGGAAATTGCAAGTCACCCTATAGGTTCAGCTATTTTAGGGAACACTGCTACTAAGTTTGTGTTAATGCAGAAAGGAGATTTAGGTATTTTACAAAAGAACTTAAAACTTAATAGCCAAGAAATGAACTTAGTTTCTTCTTTGCAAAGCAAGAAGGGAGAATATTCAGGAAGCTTTATGGTGGTTGGCGATGATAAAGCGGTGGTTAGAATTTATCCCTCAGACATGGAGTACAAGATTGCTAATAGTGAGGCAGAGGTAATTAGCTCTCCAAGGCCAAACAACCTAATCCTAGAGTCTCAAAATGATACAAAAAATGCATAAATATGCTTTAAGTAGCATGTTATAGTTGATTTACAATGCTTTTTATAGCATATTATTAGGCATGATTAATAAAAAGCAAAAAACTTTAAATCAAAGAGGGGTCGTTGATAAGAAGCTAATGAAGTGGCTAGGTTTACGAACCGAACCTGCTCCTCGCTCTGGCTGGTTAAAGGCCATAAGAGGCTCGTTAGGAATTAGTAGCTCCCAACTAGCTAAGCTTATGGGAATTAATCAGGCTAATGTAACAAGGCTTGAAAAGCGTGAGGCAAAAGGCACCGCAAGTTTTGAATCTGTAAATCAAGCAGCAAGAGCCATGAATTGTAAAGTTATTTACGCCATTGTTCCTGATGATAACTATCAAAGTCTTGAAGAGGTAATTACAGAAAAATCTAATAACCTAGCACAAACAACTTTAAAAAAGTTAGAGCACAGCATGGAGCTTGAAAAACAAAGCTCTGGTGTTAGTTTGTCTGATGTAGAAAAACTATCTAATGAGTTAAAAGTAAATTTAGACCCACGCTTATGGAAAAAAAAGTAAATTATTATGCATGAATTTAAAATTAAGTATGAGCAAGGAGCTACGCCCCTTAACCCGGACGAGCTAGCAGGTTTAATTCCTGATTATATTTCTACCCAAGAAGAGTTAAATAAATTAGAAAGAAAAAATATTATAGAAGCCGAAAAGTGGCTTAGTAAAAAGAAGACAGTTTCTTTAAATGTTAGTTTTATTTTAAATGTGCATAAAAAAATGTTTGAGAATGTTTGGACTTGGGCAGGAAAAATACGAACCTCAGATAAATCTATTGGTATTTTTTGGCAAAACATTACTGTAGAACTCTCTAAGCTATTAGATGATACCCAATACTGGATTAATGAATCTATATATAACTGGGATGAACTGGCAATAAGGTTTCATCATCGATTAATATCTATTCACCCTTTCTCTAATGGCAACGGAAGGCATGCTCGCTTAGTAACTGATTTATTATTAACTTCAAATAACCAGGAAGCTTTTTCGTGAGGTTCAAAATCTATAACTGCAGCTATTGATGTTCAAAGTATTATAAGAGACGAGTATATAGCTTCATTAAAAGAAGCTGATAAAACAAAAGATCTTTCCAGATTACTTAGATTTGCAAAAAGTTAGACAAGCTATCCTACTTTAATTTATAGACTCTATAAAAATATTATTTAATATAGGAGTAAATATGGCAAAGCATATTTTTGTACTACTATTTCTACTCCAAGCTACTCAAGCTAAAGCTGACTTTTGGGGAGGAGATTTACTCTACCTTGCTAAAATATTTCAAAACTCTATTTATCAACTAGAACAACTAAGAAGTATTACTAGTGCAGGAAAAGAAACCACTAATATTTTAAGAGAAGCTAATCGTGGAGTAAATCAAGCCCTTTATTTACAGCAAACTATAAATCGCAATTTAAAAGCAGGAACTTTTTCTGACATTAGAAATATGAAAGAAATGATACTAACTGTAAAAAACCTTTATGGCTCTATTCCTAAAACCTCACAAAGTAAATTACAAAAAAAAACCGACCTAACAGTGGCTGAAAGTTTTAAACTCCATAACGAAGCTTTTAAATACGCAAAAGTGGTGGATAAAGAAGCCTCTAAGATGAAACGCTATGCTCATCGTGCCCCTCAATCTGGAGCTACAAAAACCTTGCTTGAAGGGCAAGTGGTTATGATACACACCCTTAACCAAATTTTACGCACCAATGCGGCGTTACTTAAAATTCAAACCCAAGGTTTGGCATTAAAAAACAAAGCTTCAAAAAACCAAGCTCGGCAATTTCAAGTGCAATACAAACAATTAGGAAAGGCTTTTAAAAAGTTAAAACCTAATTATTCTCTACATTCTTTATAAGTTTTTAAAAATATCTAAGATTTAATTTATAGAAAAAATCTATAAATTAAAAACCTTAGTAGACCGTCTCATGTATTCTTAATATCGCAATAAAGTCGGTCAAACTTTTTGCGTGCTTTATCTTTCGTGAATTGCCATTTTATTTTAACTCTATCGCTAGATCGCTTTTTTGCCCACTTTAAGGTTTCTTTTTTCAACTTGGAAAGTTCACCAATTCGACGGTCTAGACATTGTTTTGATAAAGCTGAAAATTCAATTTCAATCACATTTAACCAGAGCTCGCTTTCTTGGGAGTGTAAACCATTTCAAATCTCTCAGTTAGCCTGAAGGCATCCGTTGCCTCCATGTTCTCGTAAAATGAAGATGGATTATGAATGTTGAGATTATCTTGAATCACTTTAATTTTCTTTGCTTTGGGATACGCCTTAGATATCTTTTCAAAAAACTCTTTATATTCTTTTTTGGTTCTCCTTTTTTTAACTTCAATTATTCTTTTCCCCGTCAATGGCTCTATAGCCATTAAAACACAACAGGTTCCATTTCTTTTATAATGGTAATCCTCTCTTTTGGTTTTTCCTACCTGCGGCAAAGTCGCAACCAGTACGTCTTCTAACAGCTGGCAAGGGCGCTCATCAAATGATAAAACTGGATATTTTTCATCATAAGGCCTTTGGTAGGTATCTAAAACTTGCTCCATCTGCCATATAAAATTTGAATCTATTTTTGTAAGACACCACTGTGCCTTTAAGTGAGGTTTTAAGTCGTTTTTTTTAAAATCCTCCCAATATGGGCTTTAGATATTTCGTCAACAATTCCAATCTCGACAGCTTTTTCTGCAAGTAATGACAGGCTCCATTTTGCATAACCCTCGGGAGCTTGAGTACAAGCAAGAGCTGTAATTTTTGCCCGATGTTTACCCTCAAATTTTGTTGGTTGCCCTGGCCTAGGAGCATGGTGAAGAGCTCGGTTAAGGCCGTTTTTCAAATATCGTTCTTTAATGTTTTGAATGGTCTTTTTTGTTGAACCTAGAGTTTCAGAAATAAACATTGGCGATTTGCTAGAATCACTTAAAAGAAGAACTCGTGCCCTTGTTACTTCTCTGGCTTTGGCAACTCCGCTTTTAACAAATTTGAAAAGATGAGCTCTCTCTTTTTTCTTAAGCTTAATTTTCACTTCTTTTTTTCTTCCCATACCGCCCTCCATGGCTATTAAAATTATAAAATCAAAAGATTGCAAAAATTGTTGACCTTTTAAAAATTAGTGACACGGTGTACTAGGAAAGTAAATTTGTAAAATGTGGATTTAAAGCAGGAAGTATAAAAGTAAAAAAACTTAGATGCTATACACCATAACAATTAATTTTAACTTTATTTTGATTCCCTTTTAATCACTGTACCTAAACTATTTATATCACAGTTAATGTTTAGACAGTGCTCAAAAACTCAACCTTTGCTCCATGTTTAACCAATTTACTTAGAGTTAAAGTTTTGTATTTTATAGATGCACAGCATTAAGATATGGTGTGGCATTGGAATTTTTTAGAGGGTGATTAGTTCACAAACTCTAGTTAGTCTCTTTTATTATTTTAAAGAGGGGGCAGGGGTGAAATTTTTATTTATTGTAGTTTTAGGGTTGGCGTTGTTTCTTAATGCTTGCTCTTCGGTAAAAAAATACTCAGTTGAAAGAATACAAAAAGAATCGGGAAAGGTTAATGAGTTTTTTGCACAAGAATTTGCAGCAAAGCTTGAGCGCTTTCCTACAATGTATACATATATGGGGCAGAAGAAAAGATACCATGAGCTTAATGATATTTCATATGATTTTGCTTTAAAAAACTATAAACTAAAAAAAGAGTTGTTAAAAAAAATAAAGAAATTTGATTATAACGCTTTAGATGAAAAAACAAAGCTTAGCTACAGATTATATAAACAAAACCTAGAGTCTCAAATAAAAGGTTTTAAATATACTTTTCATAATTATTTTGTAAATCAGATGCATGGAGCACAAACACGAATCCCAGCTTTTTTAATCAGCATGCATAGAATTGATGATGAATCAGATGCAAAAGCATATATTAAAAGAGTGAAAGCTACGAGTAAGTTTTTTTCAGACCTATTAGATAATTTAAGAAGACAAGAGAAAAAAGGGATTAAATATCCTAATTTTGTTTTTGACAAAGTGATTATGGATTCTAAAAAGATCATTACAGGGCACCCTTTTAGTAAGGCAAAGAAAGCTCCATTATATGCAGATTTTGAAGAAAAAATTATAAAAACAAAAATTTCATCAGTAAAAAAGAAAATTCTAACTAGAGAATTAGAAATTGCTTTGATTACAAGTTTTGGTCCTGCCTATGAGAAATTTATTTCCTATATGATGGAGCTTAAAAAAAGATCTTCTCATGCTAAGGGTGCTTGGGCTCTGCCAAATGGAAAAAAATATTATAATTACAGACTTAAAGTAATTACAGCTACTGATATGAAGGCTGAAGAAATTTATAAACTTGGTTTGTCTGAGGTAGAGCGTATTCAAAATGAAATGCGTGGAATTATGAAGGCTGTAAATTTTAATGGAGATTTAAAAAGTTTTTTTGAATCTATAAAAAAGAATAAAAATTTCTTCTACCCTTCAACTAAAAAGGGAAAAGCTCAGTACGTAAAAGATGTCAATAAAATCATTAAAAAGATGAGGGCTAAACTTGATAAACTCTTTATTACAATGCCGCAAGCTAAACTTGTTGTAAAACCCATTGAAGCGTTTAGAGAAAAATCCACAGGTATTGCGTTTTACCAACCTCCAGCATTAGACGGATCTAGACCAGGTATATATTACATAAACTTATCTGATATGAGTTCCGTAGCAAAATATGATATGGAGGCTTTAGCTTACCATGAAGGACTTCCTGGTCACCATATGGACAATTCCATTAATCAGGAAATTAAAGACATTCCTATGTTTAGAAAGTTTTCTCATTACACTTCTTTTGGTGAGGGCTGGGGTCTTTATGCTGAGTATATTCCTAAAGAGATAGGGTTTTACAAAGATCCATATTCTGACTTTGGAAGACTTAGTATGGAGCTTTGGAGAGCTGCAAGGCTTGTTGTAGATGCTGGAATTCATTATTATAAGTGGAGTCGTGAAAAGAGTATTGCCTATCTTCAGGAAAACACACCATCCTCTCAGGATGAAATTGTAAAAGGAGTGGAGAGGTATTTTGTAATGCCAGGGCAGGCAACAGCATATAAAATTGGGCAGTTAAAAATACTATCACTTCGTAAAAAAGCTGAAAATGAACTTAAGGATAAATTTGATATTAGAGAATTTCATGAAGCTATTTTAGGAAACGGGGCTATTCCACTATATGAATTAGAACACCAAATTTCTAATTACATTAAAGAAAAGCAGCAGGGTATTATGTAAATTTAGGGATTGCTTTAAGGTTATAATAACCCCAGTTCAAACTTTTCCAAGGACCTAAGTACTGGACAGATTAAGTACACCGTGGCATTAATTTTTAGGTTAGTAAATTTAAGGTATCAAAAGACGTTGCCTGATATAGCGTTTAGCTTTGACTATAGTTTTCTCATAAAAGAAAAAAAGACGAAGATAAAGATAAAGAGTAAGTGGTGGAGCTTAGAAAATATTTTATCATTTTTTTAAATAATTAACCCGAGTTCGAACTTTTTTCAGGACTTAAGTGCTGGATAAATAAAAGATCATCTTAAGCCTTTTGTAAGATTTAGTTGTTTTTTACTGATCTGCAAAAAGGAGCCGGGAATCATCGAAGAGAATCAAATTGTAGAAATTTTTACTCTTGTTGACGACTTTATTTTAGGGTTAAACAAAGAACAGTCCAAACTCATACCCAGCAAAAGAAAGAGAGGTTTTCCTCCTGGGTTATCTGAGTCTGAAGTCATCACCATCTGTTTATTATTCCAATTTTCCGGCTTCAGAAATTTTAAAACTTTCTATACAGGTTATGTTCAAAAATTTCTAAAACCTTATTTCCCAAAACTCTTCTCCTACAATAGGTTTGTGGAACTTAAAAAATCTTTAGCACCTCAAATTCTTATTTTTTTACACTCACTTATGCAATCAAATATTTGCACAGGAATATCTGTTGTAGACTCCAGTCCCATTGTTGTTTGTAATAACAAAAGAATCGGTCGTCACAAAACCTTTAAAGGACTTTGAAAACGTGGGAAATCAACAATGGGCTGGTTCTCTTTGGTTTTAAAGTTCACATAGTAATTTCTCACAAAGGGGAGCTCTTAAGTTTTACCATAACCCCAGGAAATGTTCATGATACAAAGCCTGTAGAGGGTTTAGCTGAGAATATTTTTGGAAAATTGTTTGGAGACAAAGGATATATATCCCAAAAGCTATTTGAAAAATTGATGAGTAAAGGGGTTCAAGTCATAACAAATCTTAAATCCAATATGAAAAATAAGTTTGTTCCTCTTTTTGATAAACTACTCCTGAGGAAAAGGTACATTGTTGAAACTGCTTTTGGGATTTTAAAGGAGGAATTTCATCTTGAACACTCAAGACACCGAAGCCCAAAAAACTTTGTGGTAAATTTACTTTTTGGGCCTCCCCAAAAATACTGGACAGTTTTCTAAGTGCGAACTAAACCTAAAAGGAGAGGTAAAAAGGCATGGAGAAGAAGAAAGAGGCTACAGAGTCTAAAAAAAAGTACAATACTTTTTCAGAAGAATTTAAAGAAGAAGCTGTTGAATTGGCAAAGAGAGTTGGAAACAGTCAGGCATCAAGAGATCTAGGAACTACTGAAACCAGCATTAGAAATTGGAGAAAAAAGCTAAATCCAACTCCTGAAAGCTTATTAAAAGAGGAAAATAAGAAGTCATATAGAGAGCTTGAGAAAGAAAATAAGCGTTTAAAAAAAGAGCTTGGCTGGATGCAAGAAATTAATACAGTGTTAAAAAAAAGCACAGCGATTTTCTCCTCAGATGAGATCAAAAAGTCAAAATCATGAAAGAGCTAAGTTTAACAATTCCCGTCTATTTTTTATGCATTTTTTTTGGAGTAAGTAAGAGTACTTTTTATTATTTAAATAATAAAAAAAGCTCAAAGTCGTTTCAAAGGAAAACAAAAATAAAGGAAAGAATTAAGAGCATTTTTGAATCATGGTATAAAACTTATGGTTCACCACGTATTTATGAGGAGTTAAAAGATAAAGAGATTTTCGTGAGTGAGAATACAGTTGCAAAATACATGAAGGAGTTGGGCTTAGATGCCCGTCATAAGAAGACTCCTGACTTCGACACAACACGGCGCATAAAGCTAATAAAATCAAGCGCTTAGATTTTGCTGGGGTCACTACATTTGCTCTTTAACTAGGCGAATACAGTCCTTTCTCTTAAGGTTTAAAACTTGGTAAATTTTCTTTAAAACAGGAGTAGTCTTAGATACAAGCTCATAAAATCGCCCCGTACTAGAGTCTTTTAAAACACTGTACTCATCTCTATTTAACTCCTCTTTAAGATCTAAAAAACTAAACTCTAATTGGTTTTCCTTAATAAGCTTATTTACTCTACAAACAATTGCATATGCTAGAAAACAAATTCCAATATGAGCCTTAATCCTCTCAGACTTCCAATGAAAAATAGGTCGCATCTTTAAATCTGTCTTACTTATTCTAAACGCTTGTTCTATTTTCCACAGCCCTCTATAACGCTCTAAAACTTCAGCTGCAGACTTGTCTTCAAGATTTGTAATGACACCATGAAAACCATCCCACTGAGCGTCTCTACTAATCTTACACTTATCAACCTCTACATCCCCCTTAAAAGACTTAAGGTACTTTTTCGTTCCATAATTAGTTATAAGGTCACTTGCTTTAAGTTTTCCATCTTTGGCTTTCTTTAAAAGACGAACAATTATCTTTTCCCGGTCAAATGCATCTTTATAAGCTCTTTTATTAGAATACCCAACAACAAGCCTTCTTTTCTTGTGCTCAAACTCTCTAACCCACTGCAGTTCATTGCTCACCACATGGGGTTTAAAGTTTTTATGACAGATTTCTTCTTTTAAATTCTTTGGTAAAGATTTTAACTTAGCCCCCACAATATAATGAATGTTTTCAGCTTCTAGTAAAACTAAGTTTGCCTCATTAAACATACCTCTATCAGCCACAAGGGTAACTTGATTTACATTAAAACGGGTTTTTAAGTTTTTAACTATCTCTATTAATGTGTTGCCCTCATAAGTGTTGCCAGGAAAAAGCTCATAAGTTACTGGGTGTCCCTGTGAGTTTGTAACCAAGGCGAGAACAACTTGAGTTTCTTTAAACTTAGCATCCTTACTAAAACCATTGGCTCTAAGTTCATCTGAAGTAAAGCTTTCAAAATATAGCGTTGTGACATCAAAGAACATAACGTCAACCTGGTCATTAAAAAGGTTTAGAGTGGAATTTAAGACTTTTGATTTTAGTCTTTCTTCGTTTAGAAAAACTCTGTCCATCATACGGTATATCTTATGAAGAGGAAGGGGTTTTGAGAAAACTTTTTTTAAGCTATCTGCTGTTTTTCTTTTACTCTGCGGCCTAGAGATTCTTGCTAAAACACAATCTTGAAGAATAGAGTTCCACTCATCATCTTTTTTTGTGTTTTTTATGATATCGTTAAAGTTCATTTGATTATAAACTTTGCCTAAAACTGTGTGAATGCCTTGGTTAACACGACCTTGCTCAGATAGATTCTTTATATCCACTAGCTCTGGGTTTCTTGTGCTGGCTTTTTTTGTGCAAGTCGTGGAGTGCACAGTTTCTTCCATTCCAGGAAGGGCTGGGTTTCTTGTGTTTTTTAGCTCTATTATTAAGTCCTGTGCTGCTTTCTTAATAATGGCTATTTCTCTTGCATCCTTGTGTTGTCCCAGAGTTCTAATGACTTTTTGAATAACTTTATTTTTTACTCGAGTAGATTCAACTATTCTAATTGAAACACTTCCGTTTGGTTTTTTTACTTCTCGAATAAACATGGCTATTAAAATTACTAGCCTAAAAATACTTGTAAAGAAAAAAAAGGGGTCACTACATTTCGAGTTTTAGACTTTTTAACCTTCTCTGGTGCGTATATTTGAACTCAAGAGGGGCTTTTTAACAGGAGTGTCGAAGTCAGGAATAATAAAAAAAGCTCAAAGTCGTTTCAAAGGAAAACAAAAATAAAGGAAAGAATTAAGAGCATTTTTGAATCATCGTATAAAACTTATGGTTCACCACGTATTTATGAGGAGTTAAAAGATAAAGAGATTTTCGTGAGTGAGAATACAGTTGCAAAATACATGAAGGAGTTGGGCTTAGATGCCCGTCATAAGAAGACTTTTAAAGTTTTAACCACTGACTCCAATGATAAGTTTAAAGTGGTACCAAGGCTTTTTAAAGTTGAAGAAGAGCACTCCTTACCAACAGGGCCAGGAAGAGTTTTAGCAGGAGATATCACTTATTTAAGATTAGGAACAGGCAGGAATTTTTTATACTTAGCCGTAGTAATTGATTTATTTAACCGTGAAGTTGTTGGTTGGAGTATAGGTAAAAGCTTAGAGACAAGATTGGTGTTAAAAGCACTTCAAATGGCCATAAAAAAAGTTGGCCCAAGTGCTGAAGTGATTTTTCATTCAGATCGTGGGTCTCAATACGCTAGTGATGCTTATAGACAGTTTTTAAAAAACAAAAAGATAAGACCAAGTATGAGTAGAAAAGGAAATTGCTATGATAATGCATATACTGAAAGTTGGTTTTCAAGTTTAAAAAAAGAATTTTTATATAGAAAAAGCTATACTGGAGAAAGAGAATTAAGATCGTTAGTATTTGAATATATTGAAGTTTGGTATAACAAGAAAAGAAGGCATTCTTCTCTTGATTATCAAAGCCCTAAAGGGTATGCAATTAAACACAACCTCCCATAGGAAAAAGTATCCTATTCCTTTGGGGAAGTCCATTCGGCACTAACGGCGTACTGTTTGCGTCCAAGAAAACCCTCTATTAGACTTTGAAGTACTTGAAGAAAGGTTGCTTTAGTAGGTTTAGAAAGTTCGAACTCGGGTTAATTAAAGAGTTTAGACCTTAATTTTCCTACTGTTTTTGTATCAAAATAAGAAAAAAACATTTCTTTAAAAACACTAAGTTAAAAATAAAGCTAAAAACCCACACTTATTACGCCTTAATATTAAATTAAGAAAATCACTTAATTTACTCAAGTTTTTAAGCCCTTTATCCGATACATAGAGTATAAAATATAAGAATTTATATAGGATATAATATGAGGGCTTTAACTTTATTTACAGTTTTATTATGGACGTTTTCTTCCTTGGCTGTGCCAAGGTCTTTTGTCTTTCAAGGTCAAATTATAAAGCCCAATGGAGAAGCCCTAGAAGACAATAATGTTAACTTTATTCTTAAAATCCTATCTCCCCTAAACCACTGCCTCCTCTATGAAGAAACCTTCACCCTTAATATGACAGACTCAAAGGGAGTGTTTAACCTAAGTGTTGGGTCTGGCACAACCACAGGAAATGGTGGCTTAACAAGTTTATCTAAAGCCCTAGACAATTCCTTAAACAACATCACAGGGCTTAACTGTGACTCTGGTTCTTCATACAGTCCAAACCTCACTGACACAAGAAAACTTAGAATGACTTTTGATGACGGTGGTGGTCCCCTTACTCTAACAAATGACCACACAATTCAAAGTGTGCCCTATGCTCAGTATGCTCATAAACTTGGCGGAAAAACACTTCATGACTTTATTCAAGTCAACAGTGGTGTGACACAAAGTAATTTAGAAACTGTGTTTGATAACGGTGTAAACCAAAGAGAGCTTATGGCTTTAATTGAGGGCCGTTCTAACCAATACTCTCCATTAAGCACTAGTACACTGACCATTTAATCTTTTCCCCCATGAGTCATAGAAAAAAAGTATTTTAAGCATATACTGTCAACATGGAAATATTTTTTCTCAAGGATGAGGATCTACTTAAGTTAAAAAAACATGTTCGATCAGGCGCCCCAGGACACGAAGTTATTAGAGCTATGACGCTTATTTTACGCAACAATGGGCAGACTCGAAGTGACGTGGCAAACGTGCTCAACATTACGACAAGAACAGTAACAAATACGTGCAGTAACTACGCTAATTTAGGTTTAGATCGTAGTTTAAAAGATGACCCAAGACCTGGGCAACCAAAGGTGTTTGATGAAAGGGTTAAATCAAACATTGTAGCTCTTGTATGCAGTAATCCTCCAGAAGGGTTTGATCGTTGGACTCTAGAACTTGTTAAAGCACAAGCTGAGGGCAGCGGTATTGTAGGGTCAATTTCAAAAGAAAAAATCAGAATAATCTTACGTGAACACGATGTAAAACCCTGGCAGCAAAGAATGTGGTGTGTTCCTGAGCTTACAGACGAGTATATCCAAAGAATGGAGTCTATATTAGATCTGTATGAAAGAGGCGATAGTGAAGACTACCCTTTAGTTTGCCTTGATGAAAAGCCTATAGTTTTATTTGAAGACAGTCGTGCTCCTGTTTTAATGGAAGCCAGCAGTTCTAAAAAGGTAGACTATGAATACAAGAGAAATGGTACAGCCAATGCCTTTGTGGCAGTTGAGCCCTTCGGTGGCAAATATGTTGTTGAGATTACTCCTAATAGAAAAAGTGTTTTGTTTGCACAAATTTTAAAGAAACTATCTATTAAATATAAAAAAGCAAAAAAAATTAGTTTAGTTATGGACAATTTAAATATTCACACTAAAACATCACTTGTAAGAGAGTATGGGGAAACAGAAGCTCATAGGATATGGAGTCGGTTTGAAATATACTACACTCCAAAGCATGGAAGTTGGCTAAATCAAGCAGAGATTGCTATTGGTATGTATTCTCGACAGTGTTTAGGAAAAACAAGAATTCCATCAATAAAACTTTTAACAAAAAAAACTGAGGCATGGGTTGATTACATTAATAACAAAGCTGTTACCATAGGATGGTTTTTTACAAAAAATGAGGCTCGTGAAAAAATGGGTTACAGGGGAAAAGATTAAATGGTCAGTGTACTAGTGGAGCTAGTTCTTTACCTAGCTTTTCAAATCCTCCCCTTAACTCTAAGGCAGGAGATGTTTGGTACAACTCTACAACCAATGAAATCATGTACCACAATGGATCAGTAAACACCGTTGTTGGCCAAGGGAGTGGAACTGTGACCAGTATCACCACAGGAAGTGGTCTAAGTGGTGGAACCATTACAAATAGCGGTACAATTTCAATTGCCACAGGGGGTGTATTAAACAGTCACCTTCAAGGTGGTATCCATGGAAGTAAAATCACAGGAGGAGTTTTACCAGCCTCAGTGGTTCCAACAGGAACTGATGATACAAAGCTTTCTCTTCAAGGGGGAAGTTTATTAGGTGATCTTAACCTTAATGGAAATGAGGTTTTAAACACAGGTCATATTATGCAAAACCCGAGGAGTACAATGACCCTAGGTTCTTATGGGAATTTAGAAGAGGCTAGTCTTTTAGGTTCTTTGAGTGCGGGGAATGCTGGAGCCACTTGGTACAATAGTGATTCTAGGGTGCTTAAGTACTGGGACGGTAGTGGTGTAGAAGTGTTAACCACAGTGAGTGTAGGTGTATCAAGTGTTTTAGTGAGTCCCCCGTTAACTTCTTCAGGTGGTAATGATCCAAGAATAGGCATAAGCCTTGGTAGGGGTTTATACAACAAGAGTGGAAGTGTGGAGATAGATTTAGACTCTCTTAGTGGTTTAGACTTTAATGGAAATAGGTTAAGAGTAAAAGCAGGAAGTGGTATAAGACTAACAGGAAGTGGTATAGAGGCAGATACGGGAACGAGTTTAGGTCAGTTAATGAGAGTAGACAGTCTTCCTGTGTGCACAAGTGGGGAAAAGATTCAAAGAAACTCTGGAGCCACAGTGACTTATTCTTGTGTGGCTGATGTAGATGAAGACACAAGTCTTTTAGGAAAATCAGCAGGAGGAGACCTTAGTGGAACTTATCCAAACCCCATTTTAACATCAACAGGGGTGAGTGAGGGAATTTATTCAAAAGTTAGAGTGGACACTAAGGGAAGGGTAAGAGAGGGTTTAAGTTTAGTAGAAAGTGATATACCAAATTTAAGTGGAAGTAAAATCACTTCAGGAACCATTAATACAAATAGATTAAACACAGGAACAGGGAGCAATGACCTTGTTAAGCTTGATGGTTTATCAAGGTTACCAAGTGTAGATGGAAGTCAGCTTATAAATTTACCAAGTAGTGCTGACAATATGGGAAATGGTGAGGCTCAAGAGAATATACATCTTAATGGAAATTATTTAAGTGGAGACGGTGATAATGAGGGAATTAGTGTAGATGCATTAGGAAGGGTTGGAGTGGGGAAAAGGAATCCTCAAGCATTATTAGATGTTGCTGGAAAAGTAAGGGCAACAGAGATTTGTGATGAAAGAGGTGGAAACTGTAAGGATGTGTCAACAGGTTGGGATAGAGGGAGTGTAGGAGCAAACCAAGTGACCAACGTTCCTTTTGGAAATGTTTTAGGCACAGATGTTCAGACTGCAATTAATGAGCTTGATTCTAAAAAAGTTCCAATAACTAGAGAAATTGCAACAGTTTTAAACAGTGGATTAAGTGGAGGGGGAGACTTATCCACCAACAAGAATTTAAGTGTGGATATTCATGGAACTGTAGAAGAAAGTATAGTGAGTGGTTTAGACAGTGTTTTAATTCACGATGTATCCCAAAATAGTTTAAAAAAAATAACACAGTCAAATTTTTTAAATGATTATTTTAAAGGATCTTTAGGAACGAATTTAGGTGATGCAATGGATGCTGGAGGTGTGCCTAGTTGTGGAGTGGATGAGAAGCTTAAAATGAGTGAAGGCCCTGTTTATGTATGGTCATGTGTGGTGGATGAAGACACAAGTCTTTTAGGAAAATCAGCAGGAGGAGATCTTAGTGGAACTTATCCAAACCCGAGTTTAAAATTAACAGGGGTGAGTGAAGGAATCTACTTAAAAGTTAGAGTGGACACTAAGGGAAGGGTAACAGAGGGTTTAAGTTTATCAGAAAGTGATATACCAAATTTAAGTGGAAGTAAAATCACTTCAGGAACAATTAGTATAGATAGGTTAGACGTAGGAAGAGGGAGCAACCAGCTTGTTAAGCTTAATAGATCAGCAAAGTTACCAAGGATAGATGGGAGTCAGCTTATAAACTTACCAAGTAGTGCTGACAATATGGGAAATGGTGAGGCTCAAGAGAATATACATCTTAATGGAAATTATTTAAGTGGAGATGGTGATAATGAGGGAATTAGTGTAAACAGTGATGGTGATGTTTTTGCTTCTAGAAATATTGCTGCTGTGGGGTCTATTAGTGGATCTAGTGTTGTACTTTCAAATGGAATAAAAATAGGAACAGAGGAAACAACTTGCAATACTTTAAACGAGGGGACTTTAAGGTATAGCAGTGTAGAAAAGAAAATGGAGTTTTGTAACGGAAGTGTGTGGAGTGTTTTAGGTGTTGATGATCCATGTCTTAGTTCTTCCCCCTTGCCAGGTGCTGTGTGTAAAGGTGGAGCAATTTATCTTGGAAGTCTTAGCCCAGGTGCTACCAGTGGTAGTGGAACAGATCACTACATGACCACCCCTGGGGGTTGTGGGGACATTCCATCAGGAAGTGTTTCAGGGGGCTCAGGGTCAAATTCTTATGCATTAAATGATTTTACAGTGACTTGTTCTGGTACGGATAGTTTATTTAAAGGTTGGAATAATAATACAAGTAATTGGTATAATATTCCAGGATTACAAAACTACACATTAACTCGTGGAACTGGTCATGGTGAAACTAATAAAGATTTAAATTACGGTTCAGCGAATACAGATGTAATTGTTGCCATTACTTTAGAGTCTCAAGGGGGCTATCATGCCGCAGCAAGGTATTGTCATAAGCTTGTTTATGGTGGTTATGATGATTGGCATTTACCTAACCGCTATGAGCTTAATTTAATGTACACAAATCGCTCTGCTCTTCCAGGTTTAGTTCAGAGTAGTAGTGGTTATTATTGGTCGTCTACGGAGTACAAGTATGACAGTGCGTGGATCCAGCGGTTTTCTGATGGCTATCAGAATAACGTCAGTAAGAACAATTCTCGACGTGTTCGTTGTGTACGGAGGTTTTGAGGCCTGAAAGGGCTCATTAGCTCTTTAGCCCTTTAGTTCTTTTATCTTAAGGAGGCTTTAAGCCTCCTTAAGATAAAATTATTTAATTTTAGAGAACACGCTTTAAGTAACCCCAGTTCAGATTTTTTTTTGAATAAATAAAAAATCACCTCAGGTCAACAATGGAATGGTTCTTTAGTTTTAAAGTTCATATCATTATTTCTCATAAAGGAAAGCTTTTAAGTTTTACTATAACCCCAGAAAACGTCCATAATACAAAGCCTTTAGAAGGTCTTAGCTGAAAATCTTTTTGAAAAGTTATTTGGAGACAAAGGTTATACCTTTTAAAAGTTATTTGAAAAATTCATGGTTAGAGGGGTTTAGATTATAACAAATCTTAAATTCAATATGAAAAATAAATTTATTCCTCTCTTTTATAAGCTGCTTCTAAGGAAAAGATATATTGTTGACACTGTTTTTAGTATTTTAAAAGAAGAGTTTCATCTTAAACATTTAAGGCATCAAGGCCTTAAAAACTTTATAGTGAATCTTTTGTCAGCATTAACTGGGTATTGTTTGCGTCCTTTTAAACCGGTAATACGTGCCATGAAAATAGAATGTTAAACTAGATTTAAAAAGTCTGAACTCGGGTTATTTATTAAAATGGCTCATAAAAAACTTAAATTCAGCAATGCTTTCTTTTATATCATCAATTGCGCGATGTGAGTTCTGCTTTTTAAACTCCATGCCTTTAGGGGCAAAGGCGAGTTTAAACGCTGTAACATCAAGTTGCCTGTAGTGTAAAAGTTTAGAAAAGTTTTTAAAGTATTTCTCTAAAAATAAGCGATCTTGGGCAATGGAGTTTCCAGCAATGATAATAGGTTCATTGAAGTATTCCTTACACCACGTGCTAAGCTCTTGTTCAGTTTGCTCTTCGGTTTTGCCATAAGGTATTTTAGCCATTAAGCCAGATTCTTTATGGTGTTTAGCGTTCCATTCATCCATATTTTTAAGGAGTTTTAAAGGCTGTTTTACAGCGGTCTCATAGACAGAGATTTCGCTAAGATTAGTATCTGTGATGATGGCTCCAACTTCAATAATACGCTCTTTTTCAACATCAAGCCCTGTCATTTCTAGGTCAATCCATAAGTATTTGGTGTGTATTTTACTCAATAAGGCTCCTTCTTGATTATGGCTTTATTGTGCACTTAGTTTTTTTTAAGTGCAGTGTAAAAATGAAGATTTCTAGATTTTAAGACAGCAGGGTTTTTTTTAACATTAAATAAACCTGGTTTAAAGGGCGTTGTTGCACATGAGCACTCAACCTAGACCAACAACTTAAAAATCTTCACCCACCCATCCTAAAATAAATTCGTTAACATATGCCAACACCAGATTATTCAACGTTGTCACGGCGTTGTAAAAAACTAGAAATTCAACTTAGAAAAGTAAAATCAAAAGGCAAGAAAATTCATAGTGTTATTGATTAGGCGAGTTTAAAAAATAAATATTGCAACGTGCTAGAGGATTGAGCCTGGCTACTCAAGAAGATTAATTTTTGAAACAGCCATGTATGGTTTTTTTTGGAGGAGCTTTAAGCTTTGGGGAATTTGAGACTGAGTTTAATGAAGCTGCCATTAAATGTAAGATTTTGAACAAATTTTCATGTTCCTTTATTCTTTAACATTTAAATCACCAGTGGCTTTATGTGCAATGCCAGTTTAAAGGGCCTTTATAGGTGGCCTTATTAGGACGCGCCTTGTCGTAAAACATGGAATTCTCCGTGGTACACTTAGTCCATGAAATTTTTTAAAAACACTAAAGCTCTTGTACTCGGAGCTTCTGGAGGAATAGGTGAGGCTGTTGCTAAAAAGATGGCAACAAGTGGTGTTAATGTGACATTGGCAGCAAGAACTGAGGCTAAGCTTAAAAATGTTTTAAGTTCTTTAGAGGGTGAAGGGCACTCATATTTTTGTGTTGATACCACGAGTACGGAGTCTGTTCAAAGCTTATGCGCTCATTTAAAGAGCACAGGTCCTTATACAGTTTTTATTAACAATTCAGGGGGACCTAAGGGGGGGGCTTTATTAAGTGCTGAAGCTAAAGCTTTTAAAGACAGTTTTAAGGCTCATGTTCTTTCAGCTCAAGAGATCTTAAAGATTTTAGTTCCACAGATGAAACTTGAGGGAAGAGGGCGCTTGGTGAATATAATTTCAACATCTGTTAAAATCTCCATTCCTAATTTAGGTGTGTCAAACACCATAAGAGGGGCTGTGGCTTCCTGGGCAAAAACATTGTCCATGGAGCTGGGTAGGGACAATATTACAGTTAATAATGTTTTACCGGGCTACACTCAAACAGACAGGCTTAAAGAGCTCGTTGCTGCTTCAAGTAAGAAACAAGAAGTCAGTGTTGAGGAGATTCATAGGCTTTGGAAGGGAAGAGTTCCCATGGGTAGATTTGCTAAACCTTTAGAGGTTGCAAATGTTGTTTGTTTTTTAGCTAGCAATGAGGCTTCATATGTTAATGGAGTAAGCGTGCCTGTTGATGGTGGCCGAACAGGCTCAATTTAAAGGGTGGTTTTTAGTGAAATATGATATTTTCTTTTCTATATCACAGACTCAAGTAGACGGCTTTATGCCAACAACAGACCAGATGTTTTCTAATTTTTTTGATCAAGTAAAATTAGCAGATGAGCTGGAGTTTGGAACGGCTTGGGTTGCTGAAACCCATCTTTCTTGTCAGACGCAGAAAAAAACTTCATTAAAAGTAGTTCCTGATTTTAAAGGTGAGGTTGGTTTAAATACTGATATTTTACAAATTGCAAACGCTGTTTATGATAAAACTAAAAAAATAAAAGTTGGATCTGCCATTAGGAATATTCTTTGTAATGGAGGTCCCATAGCTCATGGGGAAGCTTTAAAAACTTTTCTTACCCTTAAACAGTTTACTAAACATAAAGATCGAGAGCTAGAATTAGGTTTTGCGGCAGGAAGATTTGATTTTACCAACGCCCCATATGGAGTAAGGCCTAGAAGTGAATTTGAGGTGGTGTTTTGGCATTTGGTTAAATCATCAGTGTTAGAAGAAGCTTGTGAGATTTTTATGAGGCTTTTAGCTGGTGAAGAATTAAGTTCATCAATGGTTTCTCAAAAATACTTAACGGAGTTAGATTTTAGAACTAAAAAAGATTGGGAAAAAGCTTTAAACCTTGCAAGAGGTGAGGGGAGTTTGGATTTTTCTAGAATTAAGATTAAAAAGTTTTATGATTTTGAAGTTTTATCCTTGATCCCCATGGATGGGGATATGTCAAAGTTACAGTTGACAGTTGGAACACATGATTTAAAGGTGCAAGAGTCTTGTAATAAATTTTTTCCAACTAGAGTGTTTAACTTATCCATAACACCTCCTCATGTTATAGAAGAAACCCATGTTAGGATGAAAAAAATCTATCATCAAGATGGAGGCTTATGGCAAAGGTGTTTTATGCCACGAACGGCTATGATTTTTATGGATGATGCTAGGGGGCTAAGTGCGGAGAAGAAGAGTGAGAGAGCTAAACTTAAAGCTTGTTCTGCTTGGGAAAATTATTGGAAAGCTATGGCTGGAACAGTAGATGAGAAGAAGGTTAAGGAGGCTGTGGACAATACTATTTTTGGGTGCCCTGAAGAAGTTGCTCAAAAAATATGTTCTAAGTATCACCCCCAGGATAGACTCATGCTGTGGTTTGATTTTAATAATCATGAGAATAAGGATATTAAAAACTCTATGACGCTATTTAGAGAAAAAGTTATTCCTCTCATTGAGTCGTAGAAGTGGGTTTAAAATGGATGAAATTAAAAATTATATAAATGGTGAGTTTAAAGAAGCAGTTTCAGGTAAGACTTTAAATATTTATAACCCTGCAACAGCTCAAGCCTATGCTGTGCAACCAGACTCAGGTGCTATGGATGTTATTCCAGCAGTGGTTTCAGCTAAAAAAGCTTTTGTAAAATGGAGTCAAACTTGTGTTGAAGAACGCTCTCATTGGCTTTTTGAAATTGCCAGTAAGTTAGAGGAAAAAGCTGACTCTTTTGCTAAGGCAGAGACTAAAGATGTTGGAAAACCTTTATGGCTATCAAAAAAAATGGATATAAATAGGGCTATTCACAACTTTAAGTTTTTTGCCACAGAGATTCTCCATAAAAAAGAAAGATCAACAACAATGGCTGATGGTTCTTTAAACTATGAGCTTAGACAGCCCATTGGTGTAGCTGCACTGATTACGCCTTGGAATTTACCTTTGTATCTTTTAACTTGGAAGATTGCTCCTGCTTTAGCTACTGGCAATACAGTTGTGTGTAAGCCTTCAGAAATAACACCTATGACAGCATTTATGCTTTCTCAGGTTATGGACGAGGTGGGTTTACCAAAAGCTGTTTGCAATATGGTTTTTGGCCAGGGTGTTGTTGTGGGAGATGCACTTATAACTCACCCTGGGGTAAGTGTTGTTTCATTTACTGGGGGAACTAAAACAGGATCTGTTATTGCGTCAAAAGCAGCTGCACACTTTAAGAAGCTAAGCTTAGAGCTAGGGGGCAAGAACGCAAACATTATTTTTAAAGATGCTAATTTAGAAAAAGCCTTAACCAATACAATTAAATCCTCATTTTTAAATCAAGGTGAAATATGTCTTTGTGGCTCTAGGATTTTTGTTCAAGAGCCGATATTTGAAGAGTTTAAGGTGGAGTTTGTAAAGCGTACAAAGGCTTTAGTTCTTGGCGATCCTATGAAAAAGGACACTTTTTGTGGCCCAGTGATTTCAAAAGAACATTATGAAAAAGTTAAATCACATATTCAAATGGCTAGAAAAGATAAAGGTGTGCTCCTTGCAGGGGATGAAGATTTAAATCTTTCTAATGATTTTAAAAATGGATATTTTATAAGACCTACCATTATTAGTGAGCTTTCAGATTGTTCAAACATACAGCAGACTGAGGTTTTTGGACCTGTGGTGGCCATATCATCTTTTAAACATTTAAGAGAGGCTGTGAAATGGGCAAACACCACGCCTTATGGTTTATCAGCATCTATTTGGACTAATAACCTTAGGTGGGCTCATAAGGTGGCAGCTCAGTTAGATGTTGGAACTGTGTGGGTGAACACATGGTTAAAAAGAGACTTAAGAATGCCTTTTGGTGGAATGAAAGACTCAGGCCTTGGACGAGAAGGAGGAGAGGACTCCATTAAGTTTTTTACAGAGTCAAAGACAGTGTGTATTTCATTAACGTAGTGTAAGTGATTTCTTTAATATTGTTTTAAACAAAGCTTAAATTATTTTGTATATTTAGGGTTTTTACGAATAAAAATCTAAGGCTTATTTTCATGACCCCATGGAGCTAAGCTTTTTTTAGGGCTTTAGGAGAGTACATTGACCCATAGGTTTTTAAAGATTTTTAATCATCTATTTTTTTGCACTTTTTAAAATAATTTTATAAAGGCTCTGGAATGATGCATTGTAGCGAAAAACTTAATATTAGTCCACATACAATCATAGAGACAAAGGAGCAATAAATAATGCTTATAAAAAAAACCATTACTCAAATGAATAATGATAACTTAGAAGGGGATAAACCATGAAAACTATTATTTTGCCATGGACTCTGTTGGCTTGTGCTTCTTCATTTACAGGTGGACAGCGTCGTTGAAACGAGGTGAACAAATCACTTTCAGGCACGCAAAAAGTTGAACTAGATGATAATGGAGATATAATTATTTATGAAATTAAAAAGATTGCTCATTATAGATTCAACGTCACTACCAAAGATTTAAAAGGTAACCTTATAGCTGCAAGCACTGAAATGAAGCTTAAGGTAAGAGAAAATGGACGTTGCTACTTTTATAACCCTTTGGTTGAAGGTGTTAAAAATCATATGAAAGTTGGGCCTGTGTATTTAAAACCTTTTACACTAGGCAGAAAAATAATTAAGGCAAAACCTATGAATGCTGAAGGAATGTTTATGGCCTTGGAAGAAATTTAAAACATCAAGCTCTAAGTTCTTATTTAAATTAAGAATAACAAATCTCAAATTTTTAAAATGCCTTGGTAAAGATATCCAGTCATTTTTTGCTTTAAACTCTTCGTTATCTAATAGTTTTTGTTTTTCCCTGTGGTAAAGACTTAAACCTATGAAAACCATTGAGGATAGTTTTTATGGGCATTTTTTGATTCTTTTTTGTTTGAGTTTTTTTCGCAATTAAACTTCTAACAAGAAATAACTTAAGGTGCTTTTTTATGCGGCGAGCATAAATCTTTTTTAAACTAAAAATTCAGACATTTGAGAGCAAGTCTTTGAAGAAGAGCTGAGGGCAGGAGCTTGAGTAAAGATAGGATATTTTACTCTTTTTTACCCACAGACCCTCTTCAAGAGCCTTAATCAATTGATCAACTAAATTAAAGCTGTTACTTGTTGATGTCTAAAAGGGGAAATATTATGAAAGTGAGCTGTGTTAAGATTGCTTTAAGTGCTTTTTTCTTGTGCTGTTTAAGCCCTGCTTTAGCAAGTCAAGACCTTGCTCAAATACAGCAGCAAGAGTTTTCCTATATGCTTACAACTCTTCTTCTTTTATTGGCCAGTGCTTTGGTTATGTTTATGGCGGCAGGCTTTTGTATGCTAGAAAGTGGCCTTGTTCGTTCAAAAAGTGTGAGCATTATTTGTCTTAAAAACGTTGCTATTTATGCTCTTGCTTGTCTTTGTTACTATTTGGTGGGTTACAACCTTATGTTTGAAGATGTGGGAACATGGATAGGAACTTTTAAATTTTTGGTTTATTTAAAACCAGAAGAACTACAGTTCTTAGGGGGTTTAAAGGAAACCGGGACTGTGGATTTACTTAAAGGGGGGGGCTACTTTTCTCTAGCAGGAGTTCTTTTTCAAAGTGTTTTTGTAGCAACAACGGCTTCAGTTATCTCAGGGGCTTTAGCTGAAAGAGTAAAGCTATGGTCGTTTCTTATTTTCGTTGCCATTCTTGCTTCCGTTATTTATCCAACTGTAGGTGCATGGACTTGGGGGAATGGATGGCTTGGGCAGTTAGGGTTTAAAGATTTTGCTGGATCCACCATTGTTCACTCTCTTGGAGGATGGGCTTCACTTACTGGAGCTATTTTTTTAGGAGCAAGAACAGGAAAGTTTAAAAAAAATGGTGTAGTCACACCAACTCCGCCATCTAATGTTCCTTTGGTTACTTTAGGGGTTTTTGTTTTGTGGTTTGGTTGGCTTGGTTTTAACGGTGGCTCGGTTTTAAGTTATTCTAGTGGTTTAGATGCAGTGAATATGGGAATTGTTTTTTTTAACACAAACCTTGCAGCAGCGGCAGGAATTTTTAGCACCATTGCATTTTGTTTTTTTTACTACAAGAAGATGAAGATTATGACTGTGTTAAACGGAGCACTTGCAGGTCTTGTTTCAATCACTGCAGGGCCGGATATTGCAAACCCTGGGTTAGCGGTTTTAATTGGAGCTATTGGAGGGTTACTTGCAACACTTTCAATTCCTTTGTTAGAAAAGTTTAAAATAGATGATGTTGTTGGTGCCATTCCGGTGCATTTAGTTGGGGGAATTTGGGGAACATTAGCTGTTGGAATTTTTACTAAAGCTTCTTTTCAAACTCAGCTCATAGGGGTTTTAAGTATTGGAGCTTTTGTTTTCATAACCTCTGCTTTATTATGGTGGATACTAGAAAGGCTTTTTGGAATTAGAATTTCTGAAGATGAAGAGTTTTTAGGCCAGGATTTAGTTGAGTTAGGAGTAGAAGCTTATCCTGAATTTCTTAATTTAGATAATATGCAGGATAAATAAAGGAGATTTTATGGAAAAAGATAATTTAACCCAAACTCTTGAAAAAAAAGAAGATTTTACAGTATTTTCTAACGCGTTTAAAGACTATTATAAGAGTGATCGAGGCAATTTAGACGACAAACATTTTGATTTAAATGTTTGTTTAGAGGAGTTAATTATTAATATATTTGATTATGGTTTTAAAGGAATTAACAGAGTTCCTCATGTGACTGTTCTTATTGAGAAAAATAGTGAGGGTTATGTGGCTACAGTTACAGACAACGCAACTCCATTTAACCCGTTAACACAAACCTATGATCCAGTTTTAGCAGCAAACTTAGAAAGCTGTAAAATAGGAGGAATTGGAATTCATTTAATAAAGAATTTATCTGATGAGTTTAACTATTATCCAATGGAAAATGGCAATAAAATTATATTACACAAAAGCTATTAACTAGAAATAAACAATAAACGAGAGTGGGAAATATGTCAGAAGATAAAGCGCTAAGGATAGAAGAGGTAGATGGAGTCACCATTTGTTATCTCACAGGACACCTTGATGCAAGTATGGTGAGTAATCTTAATGGTCAAATAGGATCTGTCTTAGAGGGCAGTAGTAAGAAGTTGGTTTTTGATTTAGGCAAACTTTCTTATATTTCTAGTGCGGGTTTAAGGATTTTTTTGTTTTCAGCAAAGAAAATGAAATCAAAAAATGGAAAAGTAGGGCTTTGTTCTCCAAGTCAGAACGTTAAAAGAATACTAGACCTTGCCTCCTTGGCTAACGTATTGCAAATTTATGATAACAAAGAGGCCGCACTTACGGGATTGTCTTTATGAGTGAAGCTTTTTTAAAAAATAAAAGAGCTCGTTTATTAGGGGCAGGCTTTGCTTAAAAAACACTGCCCTTGGCTTTATATTAAAGTCACACTATTTATTGTGCAGGTTTAAAAATTAATTTTTTCTTATGGAGTTTAAATCCATTAAAGTTTTTAATTATTATAAAGTCACTATAGTTTTTTTATAAACTACATAGGAAAAACTTTAAATAGTGTTTAAAAGTTTATATTTTGAGGAAAGAGCGAAAAAAAAGCCCATGTTATTTATAAAGATACTTATAAAATATTATTATAAGAAAAGTTCAAGGTTTTTGAGTGTGAAACAAAAGTGGATATTTTCTAACAAAAAAGAAGTTAAAATATGAATAGCGTGTTTTCTAAAAAAAGTCTTTACGCTATTTTTATTTCTTTAATACTACTGACCTTATTTAATTTAGGGTTGTTTTATCAAATTCTTAAAAATGAACAAGAGACAGTAAAAAAAGAATCTCAAAGATATGAGTCTTATTTACTAGCCAGTGAGCTAAAGCAAAGCTCTGATGAGTTAACTCGTATGGCAAGAACTTATGTTGTAACAGGGAATGAGCTTTTTAAAGACTATTTTCAAGAAATTTTAGACATTAGAGATGGAAAAAAAGCCAGGCCTAAAAACTATCATCGTATTTATTGGGATTTTGTTCTCGTAAGGGGAAAGGAGAGCGTTAAAGGAGAGGAGTTTGTGTCACTAAAAACCTTGATGAAAAAAGCAGGGTTTACAACACAAGAGTTTCTTTTACTTGAAAATGCAGAGCGGCTGTCTAATGAACTTGTGTCTCTTGAGACAGAGGCAATGAATGCTATGGTTGGGCTTTATAAGGGAGTGTCTGGAGAGTATGATGTAAAAAAAGAAGCAGATCAGTCCCATGCAAGAAAGATTTTGCACAGCCCAGGCTACCATGTTGCTAAAGAAAAAATTATGCAGCCTTTAAGTGAGTTTTTTGAGTCCATTGAAAAAAGAACAAAGAAGGATATTCTTTTTCACTATGAAAAACGAAAAAGATTGAGTGCTGTTTTATTAGTGACCATGGTTGTGTCCATTGTTCTTATTTTACTTTCTTTTTTTCTTATTTCCTTTGGATCAAAAAAAACAAAAGATCAACAATTTTCACATTTTTTTACAAGTCGAGTGTGGAGAGAGTGGCCATTTATGATGTCTTCTTTTGTGATCATTTTTATGATAACAGGTTCTTCTTGGTATTTCTTAAAAGACATAAAAGCAGTAGCAAATCAAAATGTTGAACTTGTTCATGAGTCAACATTAAATAAAGTTTATCATGGTGTTCAGGATTGGTTAGAAGAGGTGCGCTTTGAAATAAGGCATTTTTCTAAAGTGGTGGAGCTGCACATTGCTCCTAAATATTTTACTCAAATTGAAAAAAATATCTTCACTCCTTTCCACCAAAAATTACAAAGTAGTAAGCTGTTGAAAAAAGATCTTTTTACAGACTATCTATTAACCAACTCTAAAGGCGTGGTTTCTTCTAGCAATTTGACTAGTCTTATTGGTAAAAATATTAATTCACTTAGTATGGTTAAGGAAGAGGGTGCTTTTTTACTTAAAGACACTCATATCCCAAATAGTAAGATATTTAAAAAAAGTATTTTTTTAAATAAAATTGTATTTCGCTCTGCCTTGTCAAAAGGAAATGGAGCTGTTTATTTTTTAATTTCACCTAAAAAAAGATTAGATCAGATTTTTAAAAGAAATTTTTTTGGAACAAGTGGTCATGGGTATATGATCAATGTTTTTGGAGAGTTTGTTACTAAAGGAAGGTGGGAAGAACAAGTTTTAAGAAAAACAGGTGAAGGGAAGAAAATAACTTTAGGAAGTAGGGTTGAGTTTCAGGGAAAACTTACAAAACCTGCTCTTGCGGTTAGACAAGCAAAATCTAGTGAAAAGTTGATGCCATATAAAAATCACTTAGGTGAGCATGTTCTAGGGGTTTGGAGGTGGGATAACACGTATGGTTTTGGAATTGTTGTAGAGTCACATGAAAAACAAGCCCTTAGTTTTATTAAATTCTATGAGAGGCAAAATTTAATTGGAGTTTTGTTAACCCTTTTATTAATTATTGCTTTAACCATTGTTTTTATTTGGAATCGTTTAAAAATTCTTACCATTAATGAAGAGCTTAATTTAACTTATGAAACTATTAAGAAGCAAAAAGAACAAATGGAAAATGATTTAGTCCTTGGGCAAAAGGTACAAATAGAAATGTTACCGGCTCCTTTGACCAGTGATTACTTTGATCTACAGGCTTATTTGCAACCAGCAATGATTGTTTCTGGAGATTTTTATGACCATTTTTTTATAACAAAAGATACGGTTTACTTTTGTATTGGTGATGTTTCTGGAAAAGGTGTGGCGGCAGCTCTTTTCATGTCAATGGCTAAAATTCATTTAAGTAAAGGGCTTAACACTAAAATTCAAGTGAGTGAATTGGTAGCTAGCGTAAATAAGGAGCTCTCTTCTAATAATGATAGCTGTATGTTTTTAACTTTAATTGTTTGTATTGTGGATTTAAAAACAGGAACTGTGCAGATTACTAATGCAGGACACAATCCTCCATACCTTAAACGTAAAGATGGTTCTCTTACAGAGTTGTCAAAGATTCATGGACCACTGGTTGGAACTTTTAATGATGCAAAATTTTCTCAACAAGAAATTAAAATAGATTCAGGAGACACACTGGTGTTTTATACCGATGGGGTTGTTGAGTCTCAAAATAAGAATAAAGACTTTTATGGAACTCCTCGTTTGCACAATTTACTGCAAAATAGTGTGAGCTCTAATGAGAAAATAATTGACACTATTGTAAGTGATATTGATGCCTTTATCCAGGGAGCAAATCAGTTTGATGACATTACAATTATGAGTTTTAAGTATTTATAAGAAAAGGCCTTAAACTTGACTCTTTTAAAGCCTTTAGATATTTTTTTTGGTTTATTAGTGCTTAGATAAGGAGGGAGTGTGGAACATGAAAATATAGCTCAACCACTTTCTCCCAGTGAGAGGTTTTTTGCCCTTAAAGGAAGGGGGCAAAAGGATTTAAATTTTATTAGTGTTAAAGTTATAGAAGGAGAGTTGGGTAAAAGAGGTTTAAAGAAAGATGACCTTCGTTTAAAAGACTTTCTTAGCTGCGTTTATAAAGCTAGTGTGAAAGGTAGGGTTGAGAAAAGATATTTTTTAGACTGTCTAAATACTCACGTAAATGTGAAAACGTTAATTGATCGTGCCATAATGGGGAAACTTGTTATTCCCCATTTTGAAGATTTCACTAACTTAATCACTCCTATTTATAATGAGGTAAGAAAAATTAAAGAAGGAGATGTTGCAAGCTATATTCCTCAACTTAAAAAAATCACTCCTGATAAATTTGGAATTTCTATTTGTACCGTTGATGGTCAGCGCTTTTCTCTTGGGGACTGTAGTGAGCATTTTAGCATTCAATCTTGTTTTAAGCCGTTTAATTACTTGCTCGCTTTAGAAGAGCATGGAGAAGATACTGTTCATAAGTACATTGGTAGAGAACCTAGTGGGCATAGTTTTAATGAGATCACTCTAGATTATATGAAAAGACCTCATAACCCAATGATCAATGCCGGAGCTATTGTGTCCGCTTCTCTTGTTAAATCTAAGATGAGTATGCTAGAGAGGTTTGATTATATTCTTAATGTGTGGGAAAAGGCCACAGGGGGAATTAAGCCTCACTTTAATGATGCAGTTTATCTTTCAGAGAAGGAAACAGCAGATCGTAATTTTGCCCTTGCTTATTTTATGAACGAGCATGGTGCTTTTCCTAAGAATACAAATCTTTTAAATACATTGGATTTTTATATGAGATGTTGTTCAGTAGAACTGACTACAGATTATTGTGCCATTGCAGCAGCAACATTGGCAAAATCAGGTGAAAACCCTTTTTCTGGGGAAAGGGTTTTTGAGTCTGAGAATATTAAGAATTGTTTGTCTCTTATGCACTCATCAGGAATGTATGACTACTCAGGAGAGTTTGCCTTTACTGTGGGATTGCCAGCTAAATCTGGAGTTGGAGGGGGACTTGTTCTTGTTATTCCTAATGTTATGGGAGTTTGTATTTGGTCTCCTCCTTTGGATAAGAATGGAAACTCTGTTCGAGGAATTGAGTTTTGCAAATGGTTAGTGGAAATTTTTAATTTTCACCCCTATAGTGATCTTAGTGCAATGGGTAGTGAGAAAGTTGATCCAAGGCTTAGAAAGAGTGAAGAGGTTTCTCATACTACAGCTGCCCTTTGTATATCTGCAGCTGAAAACCATACTTTTAAATTAGAGCAGTTAATTGCTCAAGGGGCAGACCTTTTAAAAGGAGACTATGACGGGCGAACTCCATTACATATTGCATCGGGTCATGGTCATTTAAAAGCAGTTAAGATTTTAATAGAAAATGGTGCAGATAAAGACGTAAAGGACCTTAGAGGGGGCACTGCTTTAGATGATGCAAAAAAAGAAGGCCATAAGGGAGTGATTAATTTTTTGCAAAGCCTTAAACCTTAAGAAAAAGTAGTGATTATTATGGTAAAAAAAAGTAGTTATTTTAATAGTTTTAGTAAGTTAAAAAATAAGGAAAGATCAAATGACAAAAAATTTACGTTTACAAGCTCGAGCTAATATTTTTAAGACTTCAATTAGAAAATTTGATTCTCCCTTTGATATAAACAAGAATCCACTTCCAGTGAGTGAATACTATGGAGAAAATGTTTTTAACTTTATGGAGTCAAAGCTTTTAACTAAAGGGGATAAGGAAGAAATAAAAGCTATTTTGGAAAAGAAAAGAGATTTGAGTACAGTCTGTGCTGAAAAACTTGCTGCTGCTATTCTTAACTGGGCTGTAAGCAAGGGAGCGACTCACTTTATCCATCTTTTTCAGCCTATGACAGAGGCCACGGCTGAAAAGCATGATGCTTTTTTGTCAATTGAAAAGGGAAAACCCATTGAAAAACTTAAAGCCTCTCAACTTATGCAAGGAGAGCCAGACGCGTCCTCGTTTCCTAATGGAGGAGCAAGGTCAACTTTTGAAGCAAGAGGCTACACCTCATGGGATCTTTCATCGCCTATTTTTTTAAAGACTCATATTAACGGAAAAACTTTATGTATTCCAGCCGCTTTTGTATCTTATTCTGGAGAAGCCTTAGACATTAAAACTCCTTTACTTCGATCAATAAGTCAGTTGTCTAAATCTGTAACAGAATTTCTTAATTTATTAGAAGCACCGGGTTCAAAAAACCATGAAAGAGTTACGGTGAGTTGTGGTTGTGAACAAGAGTACTTTCTTGTTGATAAGGGTTTTTATCTACAAAGGCCTGATTTGGTTATGACGGGGAGAACATTGTTTGGAGCCACTCCTTCTAAAAATCAGCAATTGGAGGATCATTATTTTGGAGCTGTTCCAGAGAGGGTTTTAGCCTATATGCAAGAAGTTGAGGTGGAGCTTTACCGTTTAGGAATTCCGGCTAAAACAAGGCATAACGAAGTGGCTCCAGGTCAGTTTGAACTTGCTCCTATTTTTGATGATGGAAACATTGCCATTGATCAGAATCAAATGATTATGACAATTTTAAAGGATGTTGCTGATAAACACGGGTTTTTTTGCTTGCTCCATGAAAGACCTTTTGCCGGAGTTAACGGTTCAGGGAAGCATTTAAATTGGTCCATGGGATCAGTAAAAACTAGAAATTTATTAGAACCAACTACAGTGCCTCATAATAACCATCGTTTTCTTGCTATGGTTGCCATTATTTGTGAAGCCATTTATAGGAGAGGGGGCTCTTTAAGAACAGCTATTGCAAGTCACTCTAATGATCATCGTCTTGGAGCAAATGAAGCACCTCCTAGTATTGTCTCTGTTTTTTTAGGAGACACATTAACAGCAATTTTAGAGGCTTGTGCTGCGGGAAAGGCTTATACAGAAAAACATATAACAGCCCTTGATCTAGGAGCAGATCAGTTAGCGCCTCTTAAAAGAGACAACACAGATCGCAATAGAACATCACCCTTTGCTTTTACAGGAAACCGTTTTGAATTTAGAGCGGTAGGTTCAATTGCCAATGCGGGAGTTCCTTTAACGATTTTAAACGCAGCGGTTACAGATGTTTTTAATGATGTGAATTTACGTATTAAAGAAGAGCTAACAAAAGGTAAAAAGGTTAATGATATTTTAACAGGAATTACAAAAGACCTTTATAATAATTGCTCTAAGGTTGTTTTCAATGGTGATGGCTATTCTCAAGAATGGCAAGATGAAGCACAAAAAAGAGGCCTGCCAAATATGAGAACAACACCAGAGGCGTTAAAACTTTTAATAGATTCAAAAGCAAATGAGTTTTTAACTAAGCTTAAAATTTATTCCCAAGCTGAGTTAAAGATGCGTTTTAACGTTAGAGTGGAGAGGTATTGTCTTTATAGAGGAATTGAATTTAAAACTCTTATAAACATGATTCATAAAGATATTTTACCTGTGGCAATGAGGTATAAAGGTTTACTTGCTAAGGGAATTGAGCATCAAAAAAGTGTAGGAGTTGAGGCCACAGTGGACTTAGTGCTTCTTAAGAATATGGATATTCATATTTCTAAGCTTTATGAAAAAGTACAAAGCTTAGAGCAGGGAGTTTTAGGGCTAGGTCATGATATTGTGGATGCTGATAAAATAGCTCAAACTTTACTTCCCTTATCAGAAGAAATTGCTCATGAGATTGGTTATTTAGAAAGAAATATTACTAATGAGCTTTGGCCCCTTCCAACGTACTTTGACTTATTGTTTATGAGGTAGGGAGTATTTTGTGCATAAGGCAGGTCACTTAAATTTTTAAAACTTTTTGCTTCTTATGAAATAAGGCCTTTAGTAAAAGTAACTAAAATGGATTATATACCTGACTTCGACACTCCTGTTAAAAAGCCCCTCTTGAGTTCAAATATACGCACCAGAGAAGGTTAAAAAGTCTAAAACTCGAAATGTAGTGACCCCTTTTTTTTCTTTACAAGTATTTTTAGGCTAGTAATTTTAATAGCCATGTTTATTCGAGAAGTAAAAAAACCAAACGGAAGTGTTTCAATTAGAATAGTTGAATCTACTCGAGTAAAAAATAAAGTTATTCAAAAAGTCATTAGAACTCTGGGACAACACAAGGATGCAAGAGAAATAGCCATTATTAAGAAAGCAGCACAGGACTTAATAATAGAGCTAAAAAACACAAGAAACCCAGCCCTTCCTGGAATGGAAGAAACTGTGCACTCCACGACTTGCACAAAAAAAGCCAGCACAAGAAACCCAGAGCTAGTGGATATAAAGAATCTATCTGAGCAAGGTCGTGTTAACCAAGGCATTCACACAGTTTTAGGCAAAGTTTATAATCAAATGAACTTTAACGATATCATAAAAAACACAAAAAAAGATGATGAGTGGAACTCTATTCTTCAAGATTGTGTTTTAGCAAGAATCTCTAGGCCGCAGAGTAAAAGAAAAACAGCAGATAGCTTAAAAAAAGTTTTCTCAAAACCCCTTCCTCTTCATAAGATATACCGTATGATGGACAGAGTTTTTCTAAACGAAGAAAGACTAAAATCAAAAGTCTTAAATTCCACTCTAAACCTTTTTAATGACCAGGTTGACGTTATGTTCTTTGATGTCACAACGCTATATTTTGAAAGCTTTACTTCAGATGAACTTAGAGCCAATGGTTTTAGTAAGGATGCTAAGTTTAAAGAAACTCAAGTTGTTCTCGCCTTGGTTACAAACTCACAGGGACACCCAGTAACTTATGAGCTTTTTCCTGGCAACACTTATGAGGGCAACACATTAATAGAGATAGTTAAAAACTTAAAAACCCGTTTTAATGTAAATCAAGTTACCCTTGTGGCTGATAGAGGTATGTTTAATGAGGCAAACTTAGTTTTACTAGAAGCTGAAAACATTCATTATATTGTGGGGGCTAAGTTAAAATCTTTACCAAAGAATTTAAAAGAAGAAATCTGTCATAAAAACTTTAAACCCCATGTGGTGAGCAATGAACTGCAGTGGGTTAGAGAGTTTGAGCACAAGAAAAGAAGGCTTGTTGTTGGGTATTCTAATAAAAGAGCTTATAAAGATGCATTTGACCGGGAAAAGATAATTGTTCGTCTTTTAAAGAAAGCCAAAGATGGAAAACTTAAAGCAAGTGACCTTATAACTAATTATGGAACGAAAAAGTACCTTAAGTCTTTTAAGGGGGATGTAGAGGTTGATAAGTGTAAGATTAGTAGAGACGCTCAGTGGGATGGTTTTCATGGTGTCATTACAAATCTTGAAGACAAGTCTGCAGCTGAAGTTTTAGAGCGTTATAGAGGGCTGTGGAAAATAGAACAAGCGTTTAGAATAAGTAAGACAGATTTAAAGATGCGACCTATTTTTCATTGGAAGTCTGAGAGGATTAAGGCTCATATTGGAATTTGTTTTCTAGCATATGCAATTGTTTGTAGAGTAAATAAGCTTATTAAGGAAAACCAATTAGAGTTTAGTTTTTTAGATCTTAAAGAGGAGTTAAATAGAGATGAGTACAGTGTTTTAAAAGACTCTAGTACGGGGCGATTTTATGAGCTTGTATCTAAGACTACTCCTGTTTTAAAGAAAATTTACCAAGTTTTAAACCTTAAGAGAAAGGACTGTATTCGCCTAGTTAAAGAGCAAATGTAGTGACCCCAGCAAAATCTAAGCACTTGATTTTATTAGCTTTATGCGCCGTGTTGTGTCGAAGTCAGGAGATTGGTTATTTAGAAAGAAATATTACTAATGAGCTTTGGCCCCTTCCAACGTACTTTGACTTATTGTTTATGAGGTAGGGAGTATTTTGTGCATAAGGCAGGTCACTTAAATTTTTAAAACTTTTTGCTTCTTATGAAATAAGGCCTTTAGTAAAAGTAACTAAAATGGATTATATAGGATCAATATCCAGGGGAACAGTGCGTAAAAGTAGGTTTTTCAGTACGAGTCCAAGAAGCTAAAGTGTTATATGAAAAATCATCACAAGAGGTAACATTAGAAACATCCCATGAACTAATGTCTTGATCAAAAGAAGCTGCATAACGAAACATAGAGTGCATATCAGTAACGTTAGAAGTGTCCCAGTTAGAGGTGTCAGGGTTTGCTGCAGCTGCAGAATGAAACATAGATTGCATATGAGTAACATTAGAAGTGTCCCAGTTAGAGGTGTCAGGGTTTGCTGCAGCTGCAGAATGAAACATAGATTGCATATGAGTAACATTAGAAGTGTCCCAGTTAGAGGTGTCAGGGTTTGCTGCAGCTGTAGATTTAAACATAGAGTGCATATCAGTAACGTTAGAAGTGTCCCAGTTAGAGGTGTCAGGGTTTGCTGCAGCTGCAGAATAAAAAATAGATTGCATATGAGTAACATTAGAAGTGTCCCAGTTAGAGGTGTCAGGGTTTGCTGCAGTTGTATAATGAAACATAGAGTTCATAGAAGTAACGTTAGAAGTGTCCCAGTTAGAGGTGTCAGGGTTTGCTGCATCTGCATAACGAAACATAGATTGCATAGAAGTAACGTTAGAAGTGTCCCAGTTAGAGGTGTCAGGGTTTGCTGCAGTTGTATAATGAAACATAGAGTTCATAGAAGTAACGTTAGAAGTGTCCCAGTTAGAGGTGTCAGGGTTTGCTGCATCTGCATAACGAAACATAGATTGCATAGAAGTAACGTTAGAAGTGTCCCAGTTAGAGGTGTCAGGGTTTGCTGCAGCTGTATGAGCAAACATAGAGCTCATATAAGTAACGTTAGAAGTGTCCCAGTTAGAGGTGTCAGGGTTTGCTGCAGCTGTATGAACAAACATACTTTCCATATAAGTAACGTTAGAAGTGTCCCAGTTAGAGGTGTCAGGGTTTGCTGCAGCTGCAGAATGAAACATAGATTGCATATGAGTAACATTAGAAGTGTCCCAGTTAGAGGTGTCAGGGTTTGCTGCAGTTGCAGATCGAAACATAGAGTTCATATTAGTAACATTAGTAGCGGTAAGTGCAACAGCACCATCATTTAAGCTTGAAAAATCAATATCACCGCTAAAGCTTGCGTTAGAACAGGTGATTGAGCTTGTCCCATGTGAAAACGTAATAAGTTCACCATTTTCAGAACATGTTCCAGAAGCCCTAAAAGCATTTTGGTTGTTAAGGTTAATATAGGTTCCACCTATAGGGCTTGTTATGTTAATTGTTGGAAGCCCTGTGTTTTTAACTAAATTAAGTGGGTTTGAAGTTTTAGAGTTTCCACTAGAACTTGTTATAGTAGCAGTGAGTGAAACTGTGCCATCATTTAAGCTTGAAAAATCAATATCACCGCTAAAGCTTGCGTTAGAACAGGTGATTGAGCTTGTCCCATGTGAAAACGTAATAAGTTCACCATTTTCAGAACATGTTCCAGAAACCCTAAAAGCACTTTCATTACTAAGGTTAATGAAAGTTCCATCTACGGGGCTTGTAATATTAATTGTTGGAAGCCCTGTGTTTTTAACTAAATTAAGTGGTTTTGAGGTTTTAGAGTTTCCACTAGAACTTGTTATAGTAGCAGTGAGTGAAACTGTGCCATCATTTAAGCTTGAAAAATCAATATCACCGCTAAAGCTTGTGTTAGAACAAGTAATTAAACTTGTCCCATGTGAAAACGTAATAAGTTCACCATTTTTAGAACATGTTCCAGAAACCCTAAAAGCATTTTGGTTGTTAAGGTTAATGTAAGTTCCGCTTATGGAGCTTGTTATATCAATTGTTACTTCAGTTCCTTTAGCTTGCACATTATCAATAAGTATATATGACTCTAAAACAGAGTCATATTTGTACAATATTTTTATACTAGTATTAAGGGTTTCTTGTTTTGTAGGTGTATAGGTTATTTTTAAAGCGCACTTATGAATACTTTCTAAAGTCTTTTTGCAAGTGCCTAGCTCTAACTTAAAAGGAAAATAGTTTTGGGTATTGATTTCTTTAGAACTAAGTTTAAAGCTTTTAGAGTGAATTTTTAGTGGCGAAACGTTTCTGATTTCGTAATTAAGGCTTTTACTTTCTCCAACAGCAACTTCACCAAAATTAAGACTTGTATTCCCTCTTAAAGTTGGCAGGTCATGAGAAGAAAATTCTACTCCGTCTTTCTCATTGCAGCCAATTAGAGTGAATATAAATAAAAGTGGTATGATTTTATTCATATCTAGCCTTTCGGCACAGTGTTTTAAAAACTTTATACCTATGGGAGTAAAGTGGTTAACTATTTTTTTTTGCGTATTAATCTGAAATTAATGGTATTTGAGTGTTTTAATATGAGGCGTAAATATAGTGCTCTCATAATGAAGCATTTAACAGAGCGGGTTTTAAATAATGGGAGTTTTCTTAGAAAAAGTCTAGACCGCCTACTTATGTTATTCTAAAGTTGGATCTATTTCACATATTCTATTTTTATAAAAAATGAAGGTAGGCTTTACTGGCTTTTAAAATATAAAGGCTGTCCTGCTCATTTAAAATCATAATCACAGAATATGAGTGCCACAAGTCTAGAGCGATATTTAAAAGATATTCGCTTTGTTTTTAGGAGGTAGTGGTAAAGAAATTTAAAGAACACTAATATAGTCAACAGCTTATGTATATTGTGCTGTCTATTTTAGCTTAAAAAGTAGAGCCAGTGTTTTTAGCAAAGTTTATCTCCCTATGCATAGTGACATTTTTTATTGGTGGGAGTTAAAAGGGTAAGAATAAAGGGGGCCTACTCATATGAAAACACACAAGGTGCGCGTTTACTCTTCAAAAGAGACTTTACCAAGAGAAGAGGAGCTGGCATGGAAAATATCTAAAGTAGCTACAGACAGTGTTCTTGTTGAAAATCCTGTGAAAGATATGATTATAAATAGAATTATTGATAATGCTGCTGTTGCAATGGCTGCAATTAATAGAGGCCCTGTTGCCAGCGCAAGAAGCATGGCTTTGTGTCATCCGGTAAAAGGTGGTGGAAGAGTTTTTGGTATGGCAAATGACCAAGGTTTTTCACCTGAGTGGGCTACCTGGGCTAACGCTACAGCTGTAAGAGAGCTTGATATGCATGATACTTTTTTAGCTGCAGATTACTCTCATCCTGGGGACAATATTCCTCCATTGTTAGCAACAGCTCAAAAATTAAAAAAAAATGGTAAAGATTTACTTCATGGACTGGCTACAGCCTATGAAATTCAAGTAAATTTAGTAAAAGGTATTTGTCTTCATAAGTATAGAAAAGATCATATTGCTCACCTTTGTCCGGCATCTGCTGCAGGGATTGGAGCCATGTTGGGGCTTTCTATTGAAAGCGTGTATCAAGCTATTCAGCAAGCTGTTCATGTTTCTTTTTCAACACGTCAATCTAGAAAAGGTCAAATCTCTAGCTGGAAAGCTTATGCTCCTGCACACTCTGGAAAGTTAGCTGTTGAGGCAGTGGATAGAGCTATGAGGGGTGAAGGGGCCCCTTCTCCAATTTATGAAGGTGAGGATTCAGTTATTGCTTATATGCTTCATGGAAAAGAGGGTTTTTATGAGGTGGTGTTGCCAGAAAAAGGCGAGCCTAAACGTGCTATTTTAGAAACCTATACTAAAGAACATTCTGCTGAATATCAATCCCAAGCACTAATTGATTTGGCTTTTGATATGAGAAAACAAATTTCAGACCTTACAAAAGTAAAGTCTATTGTTCTTCATACAAGTCATCATACACATTATGTTATTGGTACAGGGTCTGGGGATCCACAAAAAATGGATTCCAAAGCTTCACGTGAAACACTAGATCATTCAATTATGTATATTTTTGCAGTGGCTTTAGAAGATGGTGTTTGGCACCATGTAGACTCCTATACTCGTGAAAGAGCAGGGCGTTTAGAGACTATAGCTTTATGGCATAAGGTGAGCACTGTTGAAGATCCTAAGTGGACTGAGCGTTACCATAACCCAGATCCAAAGAAAAAAGCCTTTGGTGGCAAGGTTGTCATCACCATGGAAGATGGAAGTGTTTATGAAGCTGAAAAAGCTTTAGCTAATGCCCATCCTGGAGGAGGAAGGCCTTTTACAAGAATTGAGTATATTAGTAAGTTTAAAACTTTAACAAGTGGTGTGGTTTCTTTAAAAGAGCAGGAAAGGTTTTTAGATTTGGCTCAAAACTTAGAAAATTTAAGTGCAGACGAGCTCATGGAACTAAATGTAGAGCTTGATCCACGGAGTTTAGTAAATTCTGAAAGAGACACTAGAGGTATTTTTTAATGCTAAACACTAGGGTGTCCCATGGGGAAAAAAGAAAGAAATTGCGAGAAGATTTAGATTCTGGAAAGCTTTTAAGATATCCGGGGGCGTTTTCTCCATTAGTTGCTAAGCTCATTGAAGACATTGGTTTTGATGGCGTGTATATTTCAGGGGCTGTTTTATCAAATGATTTAGGTTATCCAGATATTGGAATGACAACATTAACTGAGGTTTCTAACAGAGGTCGTCAGATTTCAAGAGTTACAAATCTTCCAACCATAATTGATATTGATACAGGTTTTGGTGAGTCCATGAACGTGGCTAGAACCATTCAAGAGTTAGAAGATTTAGGGGTTTCAGGTTGTCATATTGAAGATCAAGTGAATCTTAAGCGTTGTGGTCATTTGGACAACAAGCTTTTAATTTCTATTGAAAAAATGTGTCAAAAAATTAAGGCAGCATCAGAGGCAAAGCGTGATCGTAATTTCATTTTAATAGCGAGAACAGATGCTAGAGCCAGTGAGGGTTTAGAGGCTGCTATTTTAAGGGCTAAAGCTTATGTTAAAGCTGGTGCTGATATGATTTTCCCAGAAGCCATGGAAGGGGAGTCAGATTTTAAAGCATTTAGAAAAGCCCTTAGTGTTCCTCTTTTAGCTAATATGACAGAATTTGGAAAATCAAAGATTTTATCCAAAGAACAGCTTACAGCCTTAGGTTACAATATGGTCATTTACCCTGTTACAACCTTAAGGCTTGCTATGTATCATGTTGAAAATTCTTTAAGAGAAATTAAGGAAAAAGGAACTCAAGCACATTTACTTGATAAAATGCAGGGTAGATTAAGGTTGTATGAGTTAGTTGAATATGAAGAATATAGTAAATTTGATAAAGAAATTTTTAATTTTTCTTTGAAAGAATAATAATTAGGGCTAAGGAGAGAGTGTATGTCTGAAGACAAAGTGAATGTGAAAAAAGGACTAGAAGGGGTTGTCATTGATACAACTAAGGTGTCAAAGGTTATGCCGGAGACAAATTCGCTAACTTATCGTGGATATCCTGTCCAAGAGCTTGCTGAAAAATGTGCTTTTGAAGATGTGGTTTTTTTACTTTGGAAGGGTGAGCTGCCAACTAAAGAAGAGTTAAAAATTTTTACAGAGAAAGAAAAATCATACAGAGTAGTACCAGATGCAGTTTTAAATGCTTTTAAGGCCATGAATATGAATGCTCATCCAATGGATATTTTAAGAACCGGTGTGAGTATTTTAGGTTCTGAAGATAAAAGAACTTGGGATGATTCTATTGAAACAAACACAGATAAGGCAACAATGCTTCTTGCAAAAATCCCAACAATGATTGCAGCATCTTATAGGCTTAAGCATGGTAAAAATGTCATAGCTCCAGATTCCACACTTTCTATGTCTGAGAATTTTTTTAAAATGTGTTTTGGTGAAGTTCCCGCCCCAGAAGTTGTTAAAGCTTTTGATGTGTCTTTGGTTTTATATGCTGAACATTCTTTTAATGCATCAACCTTTGCAGCACGTGTTATAACATCAACAACATCAGATATTTACTCTGCTGTGGTGGGTGGAATTGGTGCTCTTAAGGGTCCATTACATGGTGGTGCAAATGAACAGGTTATGTATGTTTTAAAAGAAGTGGGTGAAATTTCTGGTGCTAAAGAGTGGATGGAAGAAGCACTGTTTCAAAAGCGTAAAATTATGGGTTTTGGCCACAGAGTGTATAAAAACGGTGACTCAAGGGTTCCTACAATGAAAAAATATGCTAAGAAAATGGCTGATTTTGTGGGAGATTCTAAATGGATGGATATTTCTCAAGTTTTAGAAAATGTTATGGTTTCTAAGAAAAATATTTACCCGAATTTAGATTTCCCTACAGGACCTGCGTATTATATGATGGGTTTTGAAATTGATATGTTTACTCCCATTTTTGTAATGAGTAGAATTGCCGGCTGGTCTGCACATATTATGGAGCAGGCTAAGAGCAATAGAATCATTAGACCTTTGAGTGAGTATACGGGACATGCTCAAAGAACACTTTAGGGTTATTGTAGAAGGGGTTTTTTTTAAAGCTTTAAAATTTATGTTAAATGAAAAAGTCTTTGCCATAAGGGTTTCATTAATGAAGGATTTTTTAAAGTTGTTTTTTTACGCTAAACTTTTTTCAAGTGACTCTTGTTAGGGGCAGTGTTTTTATTAAAAAGGAGGGTTTTTATGAACCAAGTGGTGTTTTTTATGTTTGTGTCCTTATTTGCAAATGCTGGGGTTGTGCCATCAAGTAAAATTCCTGAGCGTAGAGAGTTTCCTGTAAATAAAGAGGTTAATCCTTGTGATGATTTTTATAAATACACCTGCTCTAAGGTTAGGGAGTCTTTTAAATTAAGAGATGATAGAACCTCTCATATATTTTCTTTTTCTGATTCTGCAGAGCGGTTGTTAGAGAGCAAAAAAAAATATTTAGCAGGGCTTTTAGATCAAGAAAGGAAAACAAAAGGTGAAGTTGAGCTTAGTGATGTTTTTTCAGCATGTATGGACACGAAGGCAAGGGCATTGGCTGAAAAAGACGAAGTTAAGCGTGTTGTTGGTGAAGTTTTAAAGATTAAGACACGTAATGAGTTTCAAAGGTTTTTAGGTTCAAAGGTTGGAACAAGTGATTTTGCTTTTTTAGATTTTGGCCATGGGAGGAATCAGCAAAATCCAAAAGTAAATGATTTGTTTTTCATACAAGATCTAAGAGGGTTGCCAGAGAGAAGTTATTATAAAAATAAAAAGTTAATGAAAAACTATAAAAAACTTTTAATAAGTTTTTTTAAAGAGATTGGAGTGGACACTCCTTTAGTTAGGGCAGGTTCAGTGATTCTTTTTGAAAAAGAATTTGATCAAACTTATCCCACACCAAAAGAGTGGAGAACTATTTGGACAACACCGAGTAAGATTTCTAGACAAGATTTATTGTCTAAATATCCAGAATTTAAGCTAGAGCTTTTTTTAAAGAAAATACCTAAAAAAACTTTAATTAGAAACATGACTCCTAAAAACTATGCTTTTATGAAAAAAGCTTTATCTGAGTATAGCCTTAAGCAGCTAAAATCAGTTTACTTGTACCAGTCTTTATCTAAGGAAATGGACCATGGTTATGTTCAATACTATAAGAAAAAGTTTACATTTAATAATAAATTTTTAGGAGGACCAAAGACAAGGCCTGAACTTAAAGAAGTGTGCACTAACTATGTTAAAGGCTCTTTTAGGAAAGAGCTTGATTATGAGCTGTATTCAAAATTATTTGGAAAATTCTCTAAAAAGAAATTTTTAAAATTGGTTAGTAAAATAAGAAAATCTTTAAAAGATAGCCTTACTCAAAATACATGGTTAAGCCCTAAGGGTAAGAAAAATGCTAAATACAAAATAAAGAAAGCTTTTTTACAGGTGGTTAAGCCAAATAACAAAAAAGAATGGGATCTTGTTCCTGCTGGTGACTATTCTTCTAAAAACTACATAGCAAATAAAAAACTTAGAACTAGTTTGGAGAATAAAAAAGCTATAAAAAGTTTTAGCAAAAAGAATAGCAATAAAACCTGGGGGTGGGGGCCGTTAATAGTAAATGCCTATTATTCTCCCAGTGAAAATAAATTTGTAATGCCTGTTGGAATTTTACAGTATCCTTTTTATGATCAAAATTTAGAAGATCATATAAACTTAGGTGGAATTGGAATGGTAATAGGTCATGAGCTTGGTCATGGTGTGGATGACCAGGGTTCTAAATTTGATCATAAAGGCCGCTTAAGATCATGGATGACAAAACAAGATTTAGAAGAATTTAGGAGAAGAGGGGATAAGCTTGTGGCTCAATTTAATAAAATAGGCCACAATGGCAGACTTACACTTGGGGAGAATATTGGTGATCTTGTTGGCTTAACAGCTTCATACAATGCAGCTTTTCCAAAGGGAAAAGGTCATATTAAAAAGAAGAAAGAGTTTTTTATACAGTATGGGCGCTCATGGTGCGGTGTTATGACTCCTGGGGTTAAAAAATTAAGAATTAAAACAGATCCTCACTCACATCCTAAGGCAAGGGTCAATGAGCAGGTGAAACACCAGCCTGGATTTGTAGAAGCGTTTTCTTGTAAAGCTGGGGATAGGATGTTTTTAGCTAAAAAACACAGGGCGCAAATTTGGTAATGGTAAGCTTTGAGTTTAATGGTTTTAGGCATTTATAAAAATAGCTGTAAGATTTAGCAAAATAGGAATGAGTTTTTTTATATGAAGGCAGTTTTAGAGCCTTAATTATGTTTTATGGGGCGCAAGCCCTTTGCAATTGTTGTAATTTATGTAAGATGAGGTTTTTGAAAGTGGAGGAACTATGAAGCTAGTATTGATTGTGACATTAACATTTTTTTTAACATCCTGTGGGTTTAAGGTTGTAGATACAGGTAACCGTGGTGTGAAAACAAGATTTGGTAAGGTTGTTGGAGGGCCTTTAGAAGAGGGGGTTTATTTCTATAACCCTATTACCACAAAAATGAAAGTCCTTAGTGTTAGGGAAGTAAAATTTGAAGGGCGCTCAAGCTGCTACTCTAAAGATGCCCAGGTGGTTGAGATCATCTATACTGTAAATATTAGACCCATAGCCCATGAGATTCATAATATTTATAAAGATGTTGGTCCTTATTGGGTGGCAGTTCTTGTCAAACAAGTTTTAGAAGGAAATATTAAAGAAGTTACTGGAAAGTATACAGCAGTTCAGTTAATTGAAGAAAGGCAAAAAGTTACAGATGAAGTTTCTCTAAAGCTCACATCTGAGCTAGGTAAAAAGAGAATTGAACTTATGTCTATTGAGCTAAACAATATGGATTTTGATGATCAATTTGAAAAGGCGGTAAAGTTAAAAGTTATTGCAGTTGAGCAGGCTAAAGAAGCTAAGAATAGAACTGTGAAAGTTCAAGAAGAAGCTACTCAAAAAATTATTGCGGCTAAAGCTGAAGCTCAGAGTATGACTATTCGTTCTAAGGCTCTAAGTCAAAATAAAGGCTTAGTTGATTATGAGGCTGTTCAAAAGTGGGATGGTAAACTTCCAAAACAAATGTTTGGAAACTCCATGCCCTTTGTTAATATAAAATCTAGGTAGTTATTAGTATTATGACAAAACAAATTTCACAATTAGATCATGTGAATTTTACAGTGACTAACCTTAAAGAAAGCCTTGATTGGTACAATAAGGTTTTTAATTTTGAATGTGTAGAAGAGGGAATAGATAAAGAAGGTAATAAGTGGGCCATTGTAAAAAGTGGTGACTCTATGCTAGCACTGACTGAGTTTCCTAATAGAAAAATATACGAAGGTAGAGAGTTTCATCAGACTTATCATTTTGGCTTAAGGTTGGCTGATAAAAAAGAATGGGAAAACACTATGAAGGAATACAGTTTAAAAACCTTCTACTCTAGCCCCATTGTTTACCCAAATTCACAGTCTTGGTATGTAAAAGATCCCACAGGTAATGAAATTGATGTCACTGTTTGGAACAAAAATGAAATCAAGTTTGCTTAAGAGAGATTCTTGTGTGACAAAAAACGTCTAAAAAAACTAACTAACCTGAGTCTAAACTTTTTTAAGACTTAAGTATTGTGGAAAAATAAAAAATCACTTTAAACCTTTTTTAAGGCTGGGCTGTGGTTTTAACTGATCTTTAAAAAAAGGGTTGGGAATGATAAAGGCTTTTTTGGAAAGTTATAGGGTTTTTTTTATGTTGTTTGTAGGCGTTTTTAATTTAAAAAATCTTTCCTGGGTTTAAAATATAATTAGGGTCAAAAACTTTTTTAACCTCTTTCATAAGGCGAATTTCTTCTAAAGACCTTGAAAACTTAAGGTAAGGTTTTTTTAAAAGTCCAACACCATGCTCAGCTGAGATGCTTCCACCTATTTTTTGAATTTCATTGAAAAGACTTTTATTTACAAGCTCACATTTTTTTATAAACTCATCCATGGACATGTTTTTTGCTTTTAAAGCATTAATATGAAGGTTGCCGTCTCCAATGTGCCCAAAAATAACAACTTCAATATCACCATGTTCTTTCATAACAGTATTGTAAATTGCTGTAATAAAATCTGGTATTTTAGATATTTTAACAGAGACGTCATTTTTATAGGGCGTAAGTGGCGCTAAAGATTCAGAAATAAGTTCTCGGTACTTCCAAAGGTTTTCATATTGGGTTGAATTAGAGCTGAGTGTTCCGTCTGTGGCCCATTCTTGGTGAAAATAGTGTTCTAAGGCTTGAGTAAGCTCATGAGTGCTAAAGTTTTTACTTAGCTCCACTTCTATGAGGACATAATAGGGGCAGTCAGTTTCTAAGGGCTTTGGTAGTTTATGAGCTGTTAAAACTTTTTTTAAAGCAAGGCTTGTGAACATTTCAAAAGCCATTAGGGGTAATTTTTGTTTTGAATAAAGAAAGCAGTCTAGAATTTTATTTAAAGACTTAACTCCTAGTAAGATAACTTGTTTTTCAAAGGGTTTTTGAGAAACCTTAACTTCAACCTCAGTGATGACTCCTAAGGTGCCTTCAGAGCCTATGAAAAGGTGTCTAAAATCATAACCTGTATTATTTTTTAAAAGCCCTTGGTTAAGTTTTAAAATTTCACCAGTGCCAGTAACAACAGTAAGGCCTTTAACCCATTGACGAGTGTTTCCATATTTAACCACATGAACTCCTCCAGCATTGGTGGCAACATTGCCACCAAGCTGACTTGATCCTGTGGCAGAAAACTCTACTGGAAAATATAGGTTGTTTTCTAAAGCTTTTTCTTGAAGAGTTTTTGTGATCATTCCTGCTTGTGCTGTAATTGAGGAATCAATGGGAGAGATTTCAATAATTTTGTTCATTTTTTCTAAAGACAAAACCCATTCGCCGTGTAACGCCACAGCCCCACCACTTAGGCCGGTTCTTCCACCGCTAGGGACAAGCTTAAGGTTGCTTTCATTACAAGCCTTAATAATTAAACTGACCTCTTCTGTGTTTTTTGGGAAAAGAATGCCAGACGCATTTACTAGAAATTGTTTACTCCAGTCTTTTGCATAGTGTTTAATAGTAGAAAGGTCTTTGGTTATAATTTGCTCTTTAGGTAGAAAATTAAAAGGATGTAACATATATAAAATTCTACCATTTGCTCTTTAAAGTGAGCAAGGAAATGACTCAAATGCTATTATATCATATTTATTGGAGTTTTTAAGAGATAAGTTTTTCTTTACAATTTTTAATATTTTAAATAACAACCTTTTTAAAAAGCCATAAGCTGACTCTTGTGTTGTTATTTATGATTTTAAATATTTATTATTTACTATCAGCTCCAAGCCTTCCATTTGTCCAACAAGTACCTTTACTCCTTTTTGCTCCAGCTTTTTTCAAGAGTTTTTTTATTTTATAGCTTGAGTAAAAATTCAAAGCTGTACAGCCATTATCCTTGTTTTCAATATTTACATCAGCCCCAGCGCTAAGCAATATTTTTACAATTTGAATATGCCTTTTTTTTACTGCTAAAATAAGGGCTGTATTTTTTTTGTTATTTTGTATATCCAGATTAGCCCCAGCATTAACTAATATTTCTACAGTTTCATGATGGTTCTTTTTTGCGGCAAATATGAGAGCTGTATTGCCGCTTTTATTTTGCATATCCATATTGGCCCCAGCATTAACTAATGCTTCCACAATTTGAGCATAATTGTTTATTGCAGCCAGGGTAAGAGCCGTATATTTGTAGTGTTCAGCGTTTACACCCTTCATAAATACTTGTGGAACCACGGCGTATTCCTTTAATCCCCCGGATAAAATGGCAAGACCTAATCTTTTAAAAATATTGCCTTTAATTTCTTCTTTTTTATTAACCTGAGTTCGGCGATCTAAGCTACTATCAGAGCGGTGTTTATCAATTTTTGTTCTTCTGCGCTCCAGTTGATTCTTGGTTTTTTTTCTTGAAATGTATACGCTACAAGCCCTGCAATTATATTAACCATGGCGTTTGTAGGACTACGGTGTCTAGAGTGCTCTACTTGAGAAATATTTTTAAGCTGATCATTTATGGTCTCAATAACTGAGCGCTTTCGTAAAAGAATTTTATCCTCCATTTCCATCAACCTATTCTTCATGCCTTTTCTGACGGAAGTGATCAGTTTGACCCCATTTTCAAAAAGCTCATTAAATAACTTTTTTGAAATATAACCTTTATCAGCAAACAGCTTTCCCCATAAACCCTCTGCCAACTTAGGAACAGGTTTTCTGTCATCAACATTGCCAGCTGTAATCTGTGCAGATAACAAATGGCCAAACTCATTGGTGACAATGTGAAGTTTAAATCCAAAAAACCAACCCATTGTAGACTTTCCAACTGCAGCTATGTCTTTGAAAACTTTATTCCTTTTAATGCGTTTATTTCTACATACTCTCAGAGGTGTAGAGTCGATAAAATTGATTCCTGTTGACTTTACAAACCGTGATTTTAAAAAAGAACAAAGAGGTATGAGTGCTGAGGGGATAAGCTCTACAAATCTTGTGTAGCTTACCAAATAAGGGAAGTCCCCTTTGTGATAAGCTCTCAAGTGTAGATAGAATTGCTTGAAGGTTCTAAATCCACATGGGTGAAATAGAATTAAAATTGATATAACTTCACTTATTGCTAGATTTGAGGGCGTACCTCTAAAAGGCTTTCGATTTTCTAAGGCTTGTTTTTTATAAACATTTTCATAATGCATACAAAAATCATCGACAGCGCAAAAAACAGTGGTAAGCTTATCTTGAGTCATAAAATTCCTTTTTAAAATTGCCGTCATTGGCGTTTTTGTTTGAACTAAGGATTTTATGGCTTTTTTTGTTTTCTGGGATTGCAAGGGGCGTCAAAAACTTTAAACACTTATTTTATAAAGAATGTAACGCCGAACTCAGGTTATTAGTAAAACCAACGTCAAGATAAGTGTTAAGGTTAAAGACTTTTTGGCAATTAAACTCAGGGTTTAAAAAGTACTCAAGAGCAGTTATATTGTTATACTTAACAGCATCTGTTAGAAGGAGTCTGCAATTTTCTATTAAAGCAGGGCTTCTTTCTGCTACTAAAGCAGAAGCATTTAAACTTAGTCCTAATAAAAATATTGAATATGCTAAGGTAATGAGTTTTAGCATGATGATTTCTCCTTCTTGAGAGTGTTGCATAAAAAATAGACTCTATGGCCCCTCAATAGTTAAATTAAGAAAGAAACACAATAAGTATTGCAGTAAGTTATTTTTTTATTAGCCTAAATTTAAATCATACAGGTTTTTTTGCATATTCTTTGAGCATTAAGTGAATCTAAAGCTTTGTGGAAAATTGGAGGTTAGGCTGGAACTCGGTTTTTTCCTAAATTGCTTTTACAAAGAAGTTCTCATTTTTTTTCTAGGTCTTAATAAGCATTATGGGAGCAATATATTGCATTCGCTCAAGCTTAGAGAATATTTACTATCTAAAAAGTCATTATTTAGTATATCATAGCGAACAAACTTTACATTTCCGTTTACTTTTCTTCCCACACATATGTGGTTATTTCTCATCATATCAATACTTTGAACGCATTGCCGAAAAGAAGTTGCATAATATTCACTTACAAAACTTAGCGTGTTGATATTTCTAACAGCAAAACCGTTTTGTTTTTTCTTCCCAATGACGCATATCAAATTATTTCTAACACTCGCTATTGATTTTGAACATTGCATAGCATTTTTATTATAGTAGCCATCAACAAACTGATTATTTCTTTTATCAAAAACAGCAAAACCAATGTCCCCTTTAGATTTACATACTAAATCACCTCTTTTGTTCTCTGGAACTATACCATTAGTTTTGAAAATATATTTTATCTCTTTTAAAAGAGATCTAATTTCTCTTTTATTTTCACGAGGAAGCTCTTGTATGTGTTGCTTAATTAAACTCGAAACATCAGTGGCTAACTTTCTTATAGGCTTTTGCGCTTGAGCGTTGTAAGTGAACAAAGATGCTAAGAGTATGCATATAATAAGTTTCATTGGTTTCTCCTTTAATGAGTGAAATTATATTCACCTTAAGACAGGATGTATAGTAATGATTACACATTTAATGTAAATAATGCCATGTTTCTAATTCATAGATAGTTAAGGCCCTTTTGATCTTACAAAAAACAGGAAGCTAGAGGTTTATATGCCTTAACACAAATTAGAAATGAGAAACTTAAAGCTAGGCCTTTGGTTTTTACACAGAATTACTTGCACTAACGAGGGCCGTAAAGCCCTCTTTTTGAAAGTAAATCATCATCACATTTTCAACAAGTCAACCGCAGACAAATCAGCTTAATCAATCGACATCCTTAAAATCAGCATCGATCACATCTTCATTGGCGAATTGATCCATTATTAATGACACCGAAATGGTCCAAGAGTTTTAGACAGTGGTGTTTTAAATAGCTATGAGAGAAAAGTTTTTATGGAAAAGAAAACAAGGCTAAGTCCATTTAAACTAAAGGCTGGGCTTGAACTCAAACTTAAAGAATTTTTTGAAATTTATGGAAAAACAAATATCAGGGAGTTTGCTTAATGCTTAAATTTTTTACTAGATCCTTGGTGTCACTTCTTTATGGGTTAATACGGTGCTTCTTATAAAGAGCACTAAACTCATGGCTTAGGCCATTGATTTCTCCGTTGGTGAGGGTTTTTTCCTTTATCTTTTGCTCATATTTAGCACCAAACTCACTAAATTCTGGAAAGCCATAAGACGCACCACTGCCTTTAAGTTGATGAAAAAACTTTTCTAAATTAGTGAAATCTTTATTCTCTACAAGTACTGTTAGTTTTTCAATTTTAATAGCTAGATCATTAATATACTTAGTTTTTATTTGTTTTATTATATCATCAAAATTCATTTTAAAACTCCTAAGCAGCCTTACTTTTTTCATTAAAATCAATTATCACAGCACTTTGTTTCCAATTAGGTAGAGTAAAATAAAAAGAACTTCCCTTTCCTATTTGTGAGTGAACACCCATTGTGCCGCTGTGCTCTTTAATTACAGCTTTTGCAATGGCTAACCCTAGCCCTGTGCCCTTAACTATTGGGTTTGAGGGGTCTGAAGCTTGTCTGAATTTTTCAAAAATAAGCTTTTGATCATCAGGAGAAATTCCAAGGCCTTCATCTCTTACTTCAACTTTTAAATAATTATTTTTATCAATATTTATTGTAATGGTTACAGTTCCATTTTCAGGAGAGTATTTTATGGCATTTGAAACAAGATTTGTGAGGACTTGTTGAATTTGGTCTTTGTCCACCTCAACTATTTTGCATTGACCTGATGTGTAGGTTAAAGAAACATTTGCTGTTTTAGATATTCCCTCAAGACTGTACAAAGTGGTTTCAATAACCTCATCAATGGGAATCCAATCTTTTTTTAAAGGAAACTTTCCAGCCTCAATTTTAGCAAGGTCTAATAAATCATTAATTAAACGAATAAGCCTATCAGTTTCATTCTCTGCAATTTCAAAAAGGTGCTTAGATTTTTTAGAAGAAAGTTTATCTACACCAGTGCGGAGTAGAGAAAGAGAGCCCTTTATAGAGGTTAAAGGGGTTTTTAGTTCGTGACTTGCAATATTTAAGAAATCACTTTTTGCAGAATCAAGTGCTTTTAAATCTTCAATGTTATTTAAAACCCTTTGGGCAAGAGAGTGAAAATTTAATTCAAGCTCTCCAATCTCATTTCTCTTAGGGGTTCTAAATTTATAAGTGTACCTATTGTTTAAAAAATCAACCATTCGGTTGCTTAGCACCTTTAAAGGTTTAAGTGTGGAGTTTAATACTAGTTTTGTAATGAGGAAAAATGATAAGCATAAGGTTATAATAAAAGCTAAGGTTAAGGACTGTATACGGCTTTCATGAATGGTCAGGTTGCTCTTTAAATGTTTAATATAGTTACCTTCTTGTTTTTTAAACATTGAAATTTTAGAGTTTAAAAGGCCGTGGTCTTTCTTCTTATATGCATTTATAATGCTCATTATAGAGGTGTTTCTATATTCAGGAGTTAGCCTATTAATATAGCCGTCTAAGCGTTTTTTAAGTACAGGTCGAAATTTGGAGTTTGCGACTTCTCTAAGAAGACCCTTAACCTTAGTAGATTGTTCTAATTTTGCATTGATTTTTTTTAAATTTTTATAAGAGCTGAATCCAAGATACCCAGTACTTAAAACTCCTCCAAAGCAGAGAAAAATAACCAAGAAAAATTTTGTTCGTATACTCATGGAATTTCACCGAGTATTTTTTCAATTTCAGTACAAAGAGTAGAGGGGTTAAAAGGTTTTGGAATAAAGCCGGAGCCAAGAGATTTAAAAAGATTAATGTCTGTTAGTTGTGATTTTGCACTTAAAAAAATAATAGGCGTTTTAAGGCCTTCTGCAACTAGAGTTTTACAAACTTTTAGGCCATTTATTTTAGGCATCATTTCATCAAGTAAAATGATATCATAGGCATTCTTTTTTATAAGATTATAAGCTTTTTCACCATCATCAGTATGAGTGACATTGTGTCCTCCAAAAGTTTCAAGAGCCATAACAGCAATCATGGCTATGTTATGGTCATCTTCTGCTAGAAGTATATTCAAGTTTAAACTCCCTTATTGTCTAATAACTTATCGAGAAAATAATGGTTTTTAATAAGTAAAATAAATAAGACTTTTGTCAGTTTATGTAGGTATAATACTTTCCATGAAAGAAATAAATACAGATTTTACACAGACCATGGGTTGTAAGTATCCAATTATAGCAGCCCCTATGTTTTTAGTTTCTAACCCCAAAATAGTTATAGAGACTACGTTAGCAGGAGGGGTAGGAACTTTTCCAGCACTAAACTGCAGGACCACAGAGGAGCTAGACCAATGGATTATTAAAATTAAAGACAGAGTTGGTCAGTTGCCTTTTGGAGTAAATTTAATTTTACATGCATCCAATAAAAGGCTTAAAGCTGATATGAAAGTTGTTTTTAAGCATAAAGTTCCTTTAATCATTTCTTCTTTAGGAAACCCTCAAGATTTGTTGTTAAAAGCAAGACCTTTAGGGATTAAGGTTGTTTGTGATGTTATCAATAAAAAACATGCCAAAAAGGCTGTAAATGCTGGTGTCCATGGTTTAATTGTTGTGAGTGTAGGTGCTGGAGGGCATGGAGGCACATTGTCGCCATTTTGCTCGTTACCGTTTTTTAAGAAAATGTTTCCTAACATCTTAATTATAGCTACTGGGGGAATTTCTAATGGTGAACAGTTAGCAGCATCATTGGTATTAGGTGCATCTGCTGTAAGTGTAGGGACAAGGTTTATTGCAAGTCATGAAGCAAAGGTTGATGAAAGTTATAAAGATTCAATAGTGAACTCCTGTCCTGAAGATATTTTTATGTCAAAAGCATTATCTGGAGTAAACGCTTCAATTTTAAAGACTAAAGAATCCGAAAAATTTTATCAATGGGACAATTCTTTGAAAGGAAAAATTTCTCAATATATTAGGTATAAATTTATGAAAGGTGGTTTAAAAATTAAAAAAAAATACTCATGGAATAATGTTTGGAGTGCTGGGCAGTCAGTAGGTGAGGTTAAAGAAATTCTTACCTGTAAAGAAATTATTAATAAATTCATTAAAGAGTTTGAAGAAGTAAAAGCTAAGTTTGAGCTTTTTTAACTAGCTCAGTTAATTCACCCTCTTGATACATCTCCATTAAAATGTCAGAACCTCCAACAAGTTTTCCTTTTACATAGAGTTGAGGAATTGTTGGCCAATTACCATAAATTTTAATTCCATCACGAATCTCTTGATTTTCTAAGATGTTTACAGCATGAAACTCTGCTTTAACTTCATTTAATAGTGCTACAGCACGTTGGGAAAAACCACACTGTGGAAAATCTGGTGTGCCCTTCATAAATAAACAAATGGGTTTTTTATTTAACGCAGATTCAATACTTTCTTTTACTTTAGTAGGTAGGTTCATTTTAAAATCCTTTTTTTATTTACTTAACGTATTTAATAGTTAATGCATGAATTTCACCAGAGGTAAGTTCTTTTTTAAAAAGAGCCATAACGGCCTGATGTTGCTCTAGGCGAGACATCTTTAAAAGATCTGGTGTGGATAGCCTTAGTTCAAAATTGTTTCCAGCTCCAGTCACGTCAATGGCAGCCGCCTTGCACTCTGAAAAGCCACGTGTAAGCCTGTCCTCAAGCTCTAAGGTCTTCATCTCCTACCTCTTTTCTTAAAGTAAATGAACCATGAATAAAACTAAAATAGATCAATCTGTAAACAAATGTCTTACAAACTTGCTTTAACTGCTGCAGAGTGTTAGAGAGAATTTATGTGGTTTAAAGTGCCTTTAAAAAAACACACTTCTCAAGAGCGAACTAAGGCTAGGCTTTTAAGGAAAACTCAGTGGTGGCTCAATAGGGTAAATGTTGGTACCTGCTATTATTGTGAGGAAAAATTTGAAAAAAAAGATTTAACAATGGACCACAAAATACCTATTAGTAGAGGTGGAAAATCAACAAAATCAAATACTGTAATTGCCTGTAAAACCTGCAATGTTTTAAAGCGATCTAAAACTCCTGTAGATATGACCTTGGAAAAATAAAACAGATATAGATATACTACCTTTGCCTTAATGTTTTGTTAAATTAACGGCTTAGAGTGAGGGAGCTTTAATTGTCTAGAATCACATCAAGTAGTACAGCAGAGTATTTTGCAAAAAACTTGCAGCAAGTAGGTTTTTCATCTTCCACTAAGGCTGTTTTAACCACTTTAAAAGAGTCTGTGGACAATTCTTTAGATGCTTGTGAAGAAAATGGGATTTTACCTGAACTGACTATAGAAGTTGAAAAAATTGGAAAAGGTGGAGGTAAAAACACAGATTTAATTCGTGTTTATATAGAGGACAATGGGCCGGGTTTAAGGCCAGAGGATGTGCCACGGGTTTTTGGAGAGTATTTAGCATCATCAAAATTTGGTAGAGGACAGTGTTCTAGAGGGCAGCAAGGTATTGGCATATCTGCAGCAACTACATGGGCGCAGTTAACAAATGCTGCTGGGGTTACTGTAATTAGTAAAACAGTCACTATGAAAAAGGCAGTAAAGCTTAAAGTAGACGTAGATATTAAGGCAAATAGGGGTGTTATTAAGGAAAAAAAAGCCATGGATTGGACGAAAAAACATGGTATCGCTGTTGAATTTAAAATCGATGGGCGACTTCAGTTAAATGGAGATGGGGGGCTTTTAACTTATTTAGAGGGAACGGCTTTAGTAAATCCTCACTTAACACTAAATTATAAAGTTCATGATCAAGAATGGGTTTCAATAGAAAGAGTATCTGATTTTGTGCCTCAAATTCCACCAGCAACCTTACCCCATCCTCATACTATGAAGTTAGGTGAGTTTATGACTCATACTCTATTGTATGGGAACATCACTTTAGAAAAGTATTTAAAAACTGCTTTTTCTAGAGTTACAGATACAGCACTAAAAGAGCTTTTAAAGCACGGTCTTAAAAAATCATGGCTTAAGCAGGGTTTAAAGAAAATTAAAGACATTGAATATAAAGCTATTTTTCAAGCTATTCAGGGTGCTCCACTTCAAAGTCCGTCTACAAAATCGGTTTTAACAGTAGGTGAGGACGGTTTAGCAAAAAGTATTTCAAAACTTGGAGATGTAGATTTCTTGTCTGTTGTGACTAGAAAGCCAAGAATTTGTGATTTTAAGCCTGTTGTTATTGAGGTTGCCATTGCTAGGTTTTTAAATAGAGGAAAAGAAGAGGATTTTATTCAACTTTTAAGGTTTGCAAATAGAGTTCCTCTACAATTTGATAAAGCTTCTTGTGCCATTACAAAATCTGTAGAGTCTATAAATTGGAAATCATACGGGCTAGTGCAGTCAAAAAGCAATCTTCCTAAAGGCCCTTATGTTTTTGCAGTTTCTGTTACATCACCATTTATTAAATTTAAAAACGCATCAAAAGAAACCATTGATTCTTCAGATGAACTCATTGAAGAAATTAGGCTTGCGCTTATGCAAGCAGGACAAAAGCTTTCACGTCATATAAAACGCGAGTTTAAAGCCATAGATTTAGAGAGAAAAAAGAAACATATTGCTAAATTTGGCCCTATTTTAGTTCAAGGGCTAGCTAATATTACAAGTGCGAGTATAGCTAGAAAAAAAAGAGCCTCTAAAGGATTGGCTAAAATTTTAGGTGAAGATACCGAATTTGCTAAAGAAGAATTGCAGCAGGCTGAAGACCGTTTGGGTAAGCTTAAGGTTAAACAGAAAAAAGGAGCTCAAAATAGTGAAGATCCTGGGCCAAAAAAGGAAATGGCTAAGAAGAAAAAAAGAAAGGCTAAAAGGTAATGGCGGTAAAAACTAGAAAATCTAAAACAAGTGGTGAAATTGCTAAAAAAGCTCAACAGCTTTGTGAAAATATGCTGCGGAATTTAGAGATAGCAGAAAGACCGGTTCTTCATGCCGTTAAATGCTCTTTAGACAATGCTAAGTATAATCCTAAAGTTGGATACCTAACTCCTGGAGATAAGATTGTAAGGTCTGAACTAAATGTGTCTTCAGTTCAAAAATTAGCGAGGACAGTTTTTTTATTAGAAATTCTTTTAAACAACGTTAAGACGGGAGCTGTGAACACAAAAAGAGAGCTTTACTATATGGCTAAAGGCTTAGTTAAGTCTGATCCAAATTTAAAACCCATTGATTTTGATGATCAACCTGAATCCGATGCTATTATTGATTTTATCACTGATATGCTTGAAGCTTACAGAGAAGAGATGAATTGTTTTGCCAATGATCGTGGGGGTCAGACATATTCTCAACAACTTCAAGTGACAGAGACTTTACCAGATGGAACAAAAGCTGTTATTAATCTTGACTCACTAGGAACAACACCCTTTCAACCTAAAAATAAACCACAGTCTTTAGTGTTAAAAGCAAAGTCAAAAATTGATTTTTGTTTAGTTGTGGAGTCAGAGGGTACAGCAAACACATTGGTCTCAAATGGTTTTACAAAGCGAAATAAATGTGTGCTTTTAGGTGCTCAAGGAGTTCCCTCAAATGGTGTAAGGGGCTGGTGTAAACTTATTCAAGATCAATTAAAAATTCCTATATATTTTTTCGGAGACCTTGATGCTTATACAATGCAGAATATTTTTAGAACCCTTAAGGCTGGATCAGCAGCAAGTCTAGTTAGAAATTCTGACTTTTCTGCTCCAAATGTTAGGTTTTTAGGCGTTCTTCCAGAAGATATTAAAAAATACGGTCTTCATTATTATGAAGTAAAAGATAAAGATGCTTCTGAACTAAGAGCTCTTAAAAAGGCTAAGGATGTTTTAGCAAATGATCCATTTTTTCAAGATAAGAGGAATAAAAAGCTTGCTAATATTTTAAAATTTTTAATTAAGAATAAAGTGCGTTGTGAGCAACAGTCTTTATTTTCAGTAAACCCAAAGGATCCACTTATGCCTGAGAAAATCATTTTAGGAAAAATTAAGAGCAAATCATATATTTAGTTTTTTTAAATTTCTAGTTAAGCTTAAATAGGCTTTTTGTAAAATTAAGGTTTAGCTAAAAAATGCTTATAAGTAGTGACTTTAGAGGTTAGACTATTGTCATATCTTTGAAAATTTAAGTGTAACTTTTAGTATTGATTCTTTTAATTAAAGCATTGGAAGAAATTAAAAATAGCAGGAGAGAAGCTTAGGGGCATTATTTAACCCGAGCTTAGACTTTTTAAATCTGGCTTAACACTCTATTTTCATGGCACGTATTGTCGGTTTAAAAGGGCGGAGACAATATGCAGAGCTAATGCTCATAAAAGATTCACTATAAAGTTTTTTAAGACCTTGGTGTCTTGAGTGTTCAATATAAAACTCTTCCTTTAAAATTCTAAAAACAGTCTCAACAATATATCTTTTTCTCAGTAGAAGTTTATGAAAAAGTGGTGCAAACTTATTTTTCATATTTGATTTTAAATGAGTAATCAACTTAAACACCTTTAGCCATAAGTTTTTTAAAGAGTTTTTGTGAGATATACCCCTTATCTCCGCTTTCCAAACAAACCATCTGTAAGATTCTCTAAAGGCTTTGTATCATGAACGTTTCCTGGGGTCATAGTGAAGTTTAGGAGCTCTCCTTTATGGGAAATAATAATATGAACTTTAAAACCAAAGAGAACCAACCCATTGTTGATTTTTTTACGCTTTCAAAGCCCCTTAAAGGTTTTATGGCCACTGATTCTTTTGTTGTTACAAACACTCATGGGGCTCAGAGTCTAGAATAGATATTCCTGTAATTTGATTCCATAAGTGAGTTTAGGAAAATAAAGAGTTAAGGTGTGCTGAATATTTTTTAAGTTCCACAAACCTATTTAAATCCAAGCCTTTCGTATTATTAGGTACTTACATGAACTTGACTTCTAAAAACAAGGCGCTTTTGGAATAGAGCCTTATAAAATAACAACTTTAAACCAGCTAAAAGCTCTAAAATTTGAATTAGATTTTGAGAAAAACACAGAACACAAATCACCAGATCGAATATAAGGCGCTTTAAAATTTAAAAAGATAGCTAACAAAATTTAAAAGTATTCAACTTTGAACCTATATGTTATAATGTAATGTTATGGAAAAACACTTTGTATACCATATTATTGCTTACTTCATACAAAATACAGAGAACTGCAAGCTTACTAAACTTCTCAAACTTCTTTATTTTTTTGATCTAGAGCATGTCAAAGAAACTGGAGTTAGCGCAACAAACCTGAAGTATCAAGCATGGGCTCTTGGACCTGTTTCTCCAGAGATTAGAAACAAAATTATAAGCTTTAATGATACAGATTTTTTAAACTCATTTGATGTTGATATTTCTGAAAGTCCTTCTGGTGGTGACAGTGAAATATATACTATTTCACCAAAATTTGAATTTGATGAAGATCTTTTTTCTGATCGACAAATAGAAATACTTGAAAGGCTCTCCTTTCAATATAAGAAATCAACAGCGAGTGAACTAATTAAAAAAACCCATGAGAAAGGTGAACTTTGGAATATAGTTCATAAAAAGGGTGAAAATCTAGAAATACCATTTCATCTTCAGATTGAAAAAGAAACTGATCTAAAAAAAAGAGAGTTTCTGCGTGCAAAGTATGAAGAATTTAAATAAATGTCTCTAAAGCCTGGACAAGTAATTTATAGAAAAGATCATGTTGGTAAAGATGGAGACATTAAAAATAGATGGTTTGTTTGTGGTGGAGTTTACACAAAGAACTTAGATAAACTATATGTTCTTTTTTACTGCACAGGAAGCAGCTTAATGTTTCCAAAGGCAAGCACATTTTGTGCAACAGATAACAGTTGTTATACATGCCCTGCTAATAAAAACGAGTTCTCTAAAAAAACTCATATTTCATTTGATTCGCCTGCACTTCATAACTCTGCAATTTTATGTACAGTTATTGATGAAGAAATGATGAACCAAACATGCTCTCTAAAATTTAACTTTGATACTTCAAAAACATTACAGATTCTTAAGTGCTCTCTCGGATCTAAGGACCTTGCAAGAGGTATAAAAAAAGTCGTTAAAGGTGAAATAGAGCATTTAGAACTTTTTCCTTTCTGAAATTAAAAAAAAGATCACTCTAGAACTTATATTATCGTTTTTATTAAAAATTATAAAACTCTAAGGGAAAAACATACTAAATACTTTGAGAGTATGGTTAAGAGGAAAAAATCTAGTGGCCCTGTTCTCTATTATTTGTAGAATAAGAGTTTTGGGAAATAAGGTTTTAGAAATTTTTAAACATAGCCTATATAAAAAGCTTTAAAATTTCTAAAACCAGAAAACTGGAACAACAAACAGATTGTGATGACTTCAGATTCAGATAACCCAGGAAAAAAACCCCTCTTCCTTTTGCTGGGTGTGAGTTTGCGCTGTTCGTAATTTAGTCCTAAAATAAAGTCGTTAACAAGAGTAAAAATCTCTATAATTTGGTTCTCTTTGATCATTCCAAGCTCCTTTTTTCAGATCAATAAAAAAAACTACATCTTACAAAAGGCTTAAGGTGATCTTTTATTTATACTTAGATCTTTGGAAAAGTCTGAGCTCGGGTTATTTAATCAATGGGTGGTGTGTTTAAATAGCTGGTGGCCTTTGGAGTTTATAAAAGATTTTTACATCCTTTACATTTTTTAAAGCTAATAAGTTTTATAAAGTCTATGAAAAAAGCTTGCATAAAATAATGGTCATAAAAAAACTATTTTTCACAAAGATAAACATCTGTGGTCACCTTTTCTTCATGAACAGTGTAGATTTCAAGTGAGTCAGGTCTAAGCTTAATCCTGTTTTTTTGTGCTAATTTATAAAGTTTAGGGTAGACTTTTATTGCGCTTAGTGCAGGAGAGCCTTTGAATGTTCCTTTATAGCAAATTTTTTCTTTATACTTAAATCCAAATAATTTTTCTTTGACACCTTTTATGGGCCTAAGAAGTTTTTTAGTCTCTACTTTATAAAAAGCACAACCAACATGACTTATGAGTTTATCGTGTTCAATTACTTTAGGATCACTTAGGAAGTGGCCAAAAGTTTTTGTGCACGGAAGTTTTTGGTTTTTGAAAATTTTTTCAACTTTTTGGATACCTTCAACAACTTTGTGGTAAGGGCCTATGTTTTTAATATAAAACATATGAAGCTGTGGGGGCTTGGTTTTTATAATTTCTACAGCCTTATAAGCTCCTGTTTTAAAAAATAAGATGATGAGAATTGAAAAAAGTAAAAGTAAAAAAGTTGAAAAAATTTTTTTTATTATATTAAACATCTCTCCAGTGTATAGTGGTTCCATTATTTAATTCAAGGCCTCCGTTAGGAAGTAGACTTTTAATTTTATTGTTTTCATGTTTTTTAAGAGCAGGCTCTAGTTGAGCAATGATAGGCTTAGAAATTTTAGAATCTTGCGCTGCAATGGCAGCCTGAGAGGATAATGAAATCAGGTGAGATAAAAATTGCTTCCACTGACTTTCTTTAATCTCACGTTTTTTTATAAAATTTAAGATAGAATTTGAATTGTTTATGTTAGGGTGAGAAAAAATATTCAGCCCTAAGCCTAGAATAAGGTGGTGGTCATTACCTTTTGAAACAGATTCAAGAAGAAGGCCGCCAACCTTAGACTCTTGAATGTAGATGTCATTGGGTGCTTTTACATTAAAGTTTACATTAAAGGCACCACTTAAAGCTTTGTAAACAGCCCAGCCAAAGCAGGGGACAGCAATAGGTTGAGGGGGAGTGTTAACCTTAAATACAAAGGAGCAGAGGAGTCCAGTATTCTTACTAGGAGAGACCCATGTATTTTCTCTACGGCCCCGTCCCTTTGTTTGCTCACTTGCAAAGATTAGGTACGGGCTTTGGTTAAAAGATACTATGTTTTCTTTTGCATAATTGTTAGTGCTGTCAATAGATGTGAGAGTGATATGCTTAAAATTTTCTTCCTTTGCCCAAAGGCCTGAGGTTTCTGTAATATTAAACATTTAAACTTTCCTTTTTATTAAATTTTTGCTTAGTGCTAGCGTTTTATTCCTTTTTTATTAAGAGTATAATTAAAATTGTTACTTTTGCCAATATTTTAAATTCATAAAATCAATGGTTTTTTTATTTTATATGTAGATCTAAGATACTTATTTATGTATGTTGTGTAAGAAGGCTTGTGCTTTTCTTTTTGCATAGTGTTTTTTTTGAAAAAAGAATCTTTAAAGGTTTAGTTTATAAAATTTTATTTTTATCACGTATTGGATTAAATTTTGCCATTAATGAATCTCCTTTAGGTAAGGAGCCCACTTTAACAAATTTATGATTTTAAACAAAGAATGGAACTGATGAAGCGCTTACGAAACAGCTAATGATTTTAGATATTTGCTTCAAGAAAAAATTTAAAAACATCATTTCTTCTTGTTTTCCACATGAGAAAAAGGGGTTTCAAAATATCACTACCTAAAAAAATGTCCCCTGGGTTTTGCTCACGTCAAACTCAGGGGATAAAGTTAAATGTAAAAGGTTAAAAGTATTTAGTCTAATGTACTCACAAGGCGGAACCCAACTATGAAGGAGCGAAAATCGTAGTAGCCATAGCCATAGGAAATACGACTTGCCGACCGCAACCCCCCAGCGGCATTTTCCCAGCTGCCGCCACGAATCGCAATAGCAAACGAACCAACAGGATTCACACCTCCAGATGGTGACTCAGTATACAAATCCTGTACCCACTCCCATACATTTCTACGGACATAGATCGGAGCTTTTACAATGTGATTGCTTCCTTCTTGTACCAACTCCCATACATTTCCATGGATATCATAGAGGCCATTTTTATTAGGCTTGTTCGCATAGTTTCTTAAAGGTCCTACTGCTTGAGTTTGCCTTTCTGAGTTCCCATTGAATATCGCATACTCACTAAGAAATTTTGGATTATTCCCAAAAAAGTAGGCCGCCTGTCGCCCTGCCCTCGCTGCTAATTCCCATTCAGCTTCTGTTGGTAATCTATAGTTCATTCCCGTCTTGGCATTAAGAAGAGCAATAAACTTTATAACCTCATTATAAGACACGTTTTCCACTGGATGATTAGGGCATAAAGACTCTAGTCCCCATTTTTCAGTTTCTACAACTTTGTAAGTATCTGGACAGTCTCTTTTGTTTTTAAAGCGAGAAGGATTAACACCCGTAACTTTCACGTATAAATCTTGTGTCACCTCAGTTGTCATCATTTCAAAATTATAATCAATGGTGACGTTTCTAAGCTCTTCATCATCATCTCGTCCACCTTCTCCTTTAGGAGAGCCCATATTAAAAGTATCTCCAGATATAGGAACTAGCTCAATATTCAAGTCCGCAACTCTTTTTATAACAAGTCTTTTTACAACTTGATTTTCTAGGTATGCAGCCAATTGGTTTGATATAAAATACTTTGACTCCTCACCTGTGTTCACTTCAAAGCCTGCCAAGCCTGCATATTCATGATGAATGAGTCTGTATTGATTCTCTTCACTTAGGTTATTAAAACGCTCTAGGTTACACTTAATTCGACTTACTCCATCACTTCCTTCATAATTTTTACAAGTCTTCTCTGCTCTTCCCACGTAAACTTTATCAGCAGTGCAAACTATGGGATAGCCTGCCCTCAATTTATTTAACATTCTACTGTCATACTCCTTATGGGAAAGACCTGAAGGTAGCTTGAGAGACTCAGAGCCTTCCCGTAAAATCCAAAATTCGATATCATTGCTAATGACCTTTATGCGATTTTCGCAGGTATCCCCACCGTTACCAGCACCATCGGCTATTGCCTGTAACCCTTCAAGGTTTTTTATTCCTTTGAGTGCACTTGGTTTAATTACACCCTTCTTAATTTCTTGGGCAAGACCAGTTGTTACCTGAAGCCCCAATGCTAAAAGCATTGTACTTAAAAATGTTCGTTTCATGATAAACCTCCATTAGTTTTAGTTAGTGAAAATAGTTGAACATTGAGTTGATAAGTTTCATTAGATTTTTTATTTGGAGCTTCAAACTCTGTAATAAATTCATCCACGAAATTCCTTATTTTCTTTTTTGCATCTTTTATTTTTCCTTTTTGGATATTCATACAAAAGCTGTTATACTCTCTTTGATTTATGTCTTGTTTTTTTATTTCCTCTGAAGCCATTAAGCTCATTTTCTGGTGGTATTCCTCAACAGCCTTTGAGGGGGCATCAATTTTATTCTTGATATGCCTATGAGTTTTGTTGAGTTTCCCCTGCTCTTCCATAACAAAGCCAAGAGTTATTAGCCTTTGAATGACCTCTTTGATTTCCCGCTTAGTTGTCTTTACTCTCAGCTGCTTTCTTATCCACTCAGGATTACTTTCAAAGTCCTTTCTTTCAAGCATTGTTCTAACTATTGAATGAAGAGGGTTTTGGAAATATTTGAAATTTTCAATTTCAACAACTTGTACTTCTTTCTTATTAGGTCTTAAATGGTTTAGTCTTTTATAGTAAATATCTTGTTCTTCAGGTGTTTTGGCCTTTTCAAAGTCAATAAGAGTTTCAAAGTACATGGCCTCACCAGTAGAAAAGTTAAGAGACCTAATAATCCCTGGGATATATTTTTTTGGCACAGTTCTTTTTCCGGCCAGAATTTGCTGTAATCCTCCATGAGAACTAAGCCCTATTTGAGAGGCCCACGCTCTAATTGAAAAAGAAGGATTCCTTGACTTTTTTTCATTAAACTTCTCTGAGAGAAGCCTATTGGTTTCAAGAAACATATAAGTATTAACCATAATTAAAATCCAAAGTTAGGTTTTCGTTTTTAAAAATTCTTTGCTCTTATATTTTAGAAATGTGCTAGAAACAAGTTTTTAGAAACAAACTGGATACTAAATGTGCCACCATGTAAGAATTACAGGCTATGCCTTAAGATATTTATTAAGTTGTGAGTCTTTAACTTCAGCGTAAGCACTTCATCAGCCCCACTGTTGACATCTATTTAGTTAGTAGATCAGCCAAAGCTTAATAATCTTTAAGGGTTTGAGCAGCGGGCAATTTGTTAAATATTTTTAGTCATCACTGTAAATGGATCTTTGCCGTTAACCTTTAGAGTGAGTGCAAATCTAAACTACCCCATGTAAAGTACACTTAAACCATGTGCGCCTTCAACAGTGTCCCTAAACATCCAGTTGTTACCACCAATGGCAAACTTTCTTATTATTGGTTCAACTCAACTCAATTTCATAACGGCCGCTTTTTAAAAAAACCCACAGTTCCTCATATTCATTTATAAAATAATTAATTCCATTACCAACAAACTTAACCCATACTTATGCAATGATTTGCAAGAGTATTATTTCTGTTGGCTCTATACAAAACAATATTCAAAATGAAAACAGCTACAGTTATATTGTAAATGGAGTAATAAGAAGGCTGTCGATGCTAGAACATAGTTTTCTAAAACTCATTAATATAGCTGCAGTCAATCAAACTAACCCTCTTCAAGGTAAAGAAATAAATGCTATTGAAGTACATCTAAATTCAATCCTAGTTAACATTCAAGGAATAATAGATTGCTTTTTATGGGCAGTTTTATATCACAAGGGTGTCGTAGACCCATTACCATTTGAAAAAAAACCTTCAAAAGTACAATTTAATTGGAAGTATTTTAATGAGCTTAGCGTAGATAAAGTTTTTATTGGTAGCCTATTGAGCTTTAATGATTGGCTTAAAGAACTAAAACTAAAGGGCAATGCTGCTGCACACAGAATCCCTTTTTATGTTCCTCCATTTTTTGCCCCTTTTTGAAGTTGAGTAGCTCTAGAGAATCAAATATGAATTAGTATTTTGTAGCTATTAAGAGGCTTTGCAAAAATCCTAGGGGCTTCAAAATTTGAAATGACATGAAATTTTTTGAAATATTCATTGTTAAAACCTTCCTCAGATTAAACCTACTAAGTGCAGGCAGTTATTCGTGTTTTTTATTTTTGCTAAACCTATACTTGAATAATGGTCCGCCGTGCAGGGCTTGAACCTGCAACCCCTGGTTTCGAAGACCAGTACTCTATCCAGTTGAGCTAACAGCGGGTAATTAGTTTAATTCTCATGGCGAGCTGTTACTAACGTATGAATGTTACCTCGTATTGTAAAATCTGCAACAACTTCTATAAATTTAGGATCTAAAAGCTTTATTAAATCCTCTAGGATTAAATTTGTTACATCTTCGTGGAAAATTTTTTCATCACGAAATTGATTAATATAAAGCTTTAAAGATTTAAGTTCTACACATTTTTTTTTTGGAATATATAAAATATGAATTGTGGCAAAGTCAGGAAAACCTGATTTGGGGCAAATACATGTAAACTCTGGGCATGTGAATTCAATTTCATAATCTCTATGAGAGTTACGGTTGTCAAAGGACTCTAGTTTGTTGTTTTCTATGGCAATTTCGCCGTATAATTTTTCTGACATTATTATGTCTACCATAGTTTAAAGATCTGTCACCATTAGAACGCCCTTTCGTATTTATTTTCTAGAAATTAAGGCTTGTAGTTACTAGAAAAGCATTTAAGAATAAGCTATGAAGTCAATAATTATTTTATCCTTTGTTTTTCTGTCAACGGCCTGTACGTTGGAGAAAAAATCTTATTGTGATCTTGTTGAAGAGCCTATTTTAGTAGAAGAAACTTTGAAAAAACCTAATCTCAAGACTGTCCCTAAATAGGCTCATGTTATAAATGAGCAAGGGGTTTAATATTAAATTTTTTTTTACTTCCTATTCTTCTTTCTAAAACTCTAAATAGAGGCCTTACTGGACATAAGGCCTTTGGTTTAAGTTTTATAGATATAATAGGTATGAGAATTTGTTTAAAATCTTACATTTCATTGCAATGTTATTAAATTAAATCATACCCTTGTTAGGGCTTGAAATCTCTTTAAAAGTAGTTTTAAAAATCAATTTTCTAGAATATTTAGGTTTTAATTTTCACCTTTTTTTATCTAATGTTTTTTATATTTCTTAAGATTTTGTCTTGTTTTATAGGATTTGTTTTATTGTTGCCATGGTGGTTTAATTATTAAGCATGATTTCATTAGATTTTTTCTAAGCGAGCGTATTTAGCTACAAATTTTTTCACTGAACCATCAGAAAATATAATTTTAACTTTCATAAGGTCTCCGTAGCCTTTAATTTCTAAAACTGATCCAGAACCAAAAATAGGATGGCGTACTTTATTACCTTTTTTAAGGCCAGTGTCTTCGTCATCAAAGAACTCATTGTTAAAATTACTGTCCCAATCAGTTAAAGGATCATTATGAGTAGTTTTTTTGCGTTTATAAAAATTATTATAATTTAAAGATCGTTGTTTTTTGTTAAAAGAATTTGGCGAGAAAATTAGTTTCTTATCTACATAAATATCAGGAATTTCATTAATAAATCGGCTTTGTTGGTAGAACTGTTCTTGGCCCCAAACTTTTCTAGATTTAGCAAATGAGAGGTGAAGCTTTTTTTTTGCTCTTGTCATACCAACATACATAAGACGTCGCTCTTCTTCAACTGCCATAAGATACTTATCTGCTTCTTCACTGTGAACACAAGGGAGGAGGCCCTCTTCAAGACCAACGATGAACACATTGTCAAACTCTAGTCCTTTTGAAATATGTAGGGTCATTAATGTTACTTGAGGTGTGTTAAAATTCCCATCATCAAGATCGGATATAAGAGCAGTTTCTTCTAAAAATTGAAGTAAATTAGCTTCATCACCGCGTTCTTTTTCAAAGTGTGTAAGGGCATTGTTGAGTTCATCAAGGTTGTCGATTCTTCCATCAGCTTCAGAATTGTTTTCAGCCTTTAAGGCTAAAACATATTTAGTTAGATGTAAAATTTCCCTATAAACCTCTGTTGCAGCCTTATTTTTTATTTCAATTAGGGATTCTAATATTTTTAAAAAATCTAAAACTTTTTTCTTTGGGCCGGGCTTGAGCAAGGGCTTTGTCTTTAAAGCCTGTAAGGTAGAAAAAAGATTTATACTATTTTGCTTTCCATAGTCAACAAGAGTTTGAATTGTTTTTTTACCAATACCTCTTACTGGAACATTGATTATTCTAAGTAAAGAGATTTCATCATTTGGATTTAGGGTAAGCTTCATAAAAGCAAGGACATCTTTGATTTCTTTTCTTTCATAGAAACGTAAACCGCCAAGAATTTTATAAGAAATTAAATGCATACGAAGTTGTTCCTCTAAAACCCTTGATTGAGAATTGAGTCTATAAAATATTGCAATATCACTAGGGCAAACACCTTTAGAAATTAGGTTTTTAATTTCTGCTGTAACAATTTTAGCTTCATCGTAATCATTTAAAGCCTCATTTATTTGAATTTTACTGCCCTGGGAGTTGTCAGTTGTAAGAATTTTTTTATTTCTATGGGTGTTGTTTTGAATAATAGCGCTAGAAGCGTTAACAATATTTTTTGTTGAACGGTAATTTATTTCAAGTTTTATTTTATGAGCAGAAAAGTCTTTTTCCATAAGTTGAATGTTGTTAATATCCGCTCCTCGCCATGAGTAAATAGATTGATCTTCATCACCAACAGCAAAAATATTATTTTTATCTCCAGCAAGGAGTTTAATTAATTTATATTGAAGAGCGTTTGTATCCTGATACTCATCGACTAGAATGTGTTTAAACTGATCTTGATAAGCTTTTAAAACAGTAGGGTAGGAAAGTAAGAGATCATAAGTTTTGAAAAGAAGATCTGAAAAATCTAGAGCTTTTGATTCAAAAAGTTTTTTCTCATACAGAGTATAGATTTCTTGAAATTTTACAATCCAAAAAGCTTCTAGCTTTTTAACTTCATGGCAGTAAACACATTGCCCTTTAGCATTTGAAATAGCTTCTCGAACTGTTTTAGGGTTTATAGATTGGTCATTGATATTAAGTTCTTTTAAAATATTTTTAATGGTTTTAATTTGATCATCGCCATCATAAATTGTAAAAGAGGTGGGGTAATCAAGTAAGTGTATATGTTCGCGTAAAATTTTTGCACCCATTGAATGAAATGTAGAAATCCACATTTCAGGAGGAGGAGGAAAACCTAGGTTAAAAAGAAGTTTTATGATGCGGTCTTTCATTTCATGGGAAGCTTTGTTGGTAAAGGTCACAGCTAAGAATTCTGTTGGAGAAATAAAACCTTTAGCAAGAAGGTGGGTGATTCTTTTTGTGAGTACACGAGTTTTTCCAGAGCCTGCACCAGCGAGTACAATAAGCGCAGGTTTTGTGGAGAGGACTGCTTTTTCTTGAGAGGGGTTTAATCTCTTAGTGAGGTCATCTAAAGTCATTTAAGCTTATTAGCAAAATTTTAAGAATATAGCTACTCATTGCTTTAAGGAAACTTAGTATTAAATGAGTCTTTGGCTAATTTACCCTTTAAAAGCTTTGCTTTTAAGTCTTAAGCTATATGTTTTAGCAAAAAAACTGTTCAAGCCTACTACAGATTAAGGCTGTTTTGCCTCCAAGGTGGTGAATAGCTATTTTTTTAATAGGTTTAATGAAAGCATTTTTAGTAAGGTAGAGAGCGGGGTGGTTTTTATAATGCTAAGCAATGTGGTGGTTTAAAAATAGTAGTTATAATGATCCTGCTGCTACTAAGGCGTGTCTTTATTGTGAAAAATGACAGTCTTACCTTTAAATTTATTGCAGTTCTTTTTTTTCACTAAAACTTATGTTAATTATGAAAATAAGTATAAGGGTGTTGAAGCTAAAACTTTAAACACGAGGTTTTTTAAAGGCGTGTTTTTAGGAGTTTTTGACTAGATTAGTCCATTGTCGTATTAAGGTAGAGTCCTGTCAAAAAAGAAGATAACTTATGAAGTTTAAAAAAGAAAAACTGACAGGAGAAAAGTCATGTTTTCATATAAGACGTAGTTTTTTTGAGGATAAAAGGCTTGTAAAAGTTTAAATGATACGTTGGCATTAAGTTTGCTCCATAAACTTTGTGAAGGTGTTAATTTTTTTTATTCCTATTGTTTTTTTAATCACAGGGGCTTCTTGCACTGAAAAAAAAATAAGACAAAAGAGCGCCTTAATTAATGAAGCCTCATTAGTTCAAGTTGTTAAAGCTGAGCCATTTATAGTTAAAGTCCAAGATAAAAACAGCTCTAAGATAGTGTCTTTGAGTTTAAAGTATTCAGGAGTAAGTGGTTTAGAGGAAAGCTTAGTGGGACAAAAAGACGCTATTCAAAATTTAGTGATATCTGCTTTATCCGATTATGACCTTACACAGCTTAATACTAAAAAGGGTAAAAAAAGATTTCAAAAAAATATCTTAGCATCTTTAAATGAGTTTATTGCTGAAAATAAGTTTACTAAAGTTAATATTTTAAAAATAGAGGAGATTTAATATGTTTTTTATGTATATTGTCTTAGGGGTAGCGATTATGTTGTTGTTAAGTGTAGCTTTAGCTGTGGTTAAACAAAGAGAAATTAAAATAGATGTTGTTTCTCGTGAACAGGCAGCGGAGAAAGAATTTTTTGCTCTTAGAATTGAGTCAGATGATTTTTTATTTCTTAAAGAAAAGGAAAATGTAACATTTATTCAATCCCTTGATGATGCTAATGACTATAAAATAGTGGATTTATCTAAAGAAAAGAAGGAAGATAGTGAGAGGCTTTTTATGCTAAAAAATGAGAAAAAAATATCTTAAAAATCACTATTAAAACAGGTTTGCAACAATTGCAAAACTTTTAAACGATTTAGAGTGTGAAGGAAAAATCTAGTCACTAAAGGAGTTTATGGAAAAATGGTGTTTTTATATTACAAAATAAAAAGCATATTTTTTTTAAAATTAACTTAGTTTGTTACTATGTACTATATAGGGTGGAAAATATGTCAGAAATGTCTTTAATAAAAAGGTTAAAAATTCAAAATGGTGGAACGCTAACATTGGCGCAAAAGGATATAATTATAGCTGAGTATGCTCCACTTATTAAGTTTATAGCTCAAAAGATTTCAATGAGACTTCCTGCAAATATTGAATTAGATGATTTAATCTCTAGTGGTGTCATTGGTCTAATGGATGCAATTGATAAATACGATCAAACTAGAGATAATAAATTTAAAACCTATGCAGAGTTTAGAATTAGAGGCTCAATTCTTGATGAGCTTCGGGCACAAGATTGGGTTCCTAGGTCCATAAGAGACAAGGCAAAAGCTTTAGGCAGAGCAGCTCATAAATTGGAGGCTTTATTAGGTCGAACTCCTGAGGATTATGAGGTTGCTAATCATATGAAAATAACAATGGAGGAGTATCATAACCTTGTGGACCAGGCAAAGCCAGCAAATGTTCTCTCCATTGATGAGCAGGCTAGTTTTTCTGCAGTAGATAAGAAATCACTACTGAGTATTGTAGATGGTTTTAAGGAGCAAAATCCATATTTTCAGATAAATTCTAAAAAGGTAAAAAAAATGATTGCTAAGTGTATTGAAGATCTTCCAGAAAGACAGCGTTTAGTTTTGTCGCTTTACTACTATGAAGATTTAAATTTAAAAGGAATCGGTAGAATTTTAAAAGTTACAGAGAGTCGTATTTCACAGTTGCATGCTCAAGCAGTTATAAAACTTAAGTCTAAATTATTAAAAATTTATGAAGATAATGAGGAAGCTTTAGCTAGTTAGGCTCATTTCCCATAGAGCTTAAAGGTTTGTTTCACAATGAGACGGATTAAAGCTTTTAAAATCAAGAACTTAATAAGGATGTTAAGAAGACTTAAGTCTAAGCCGACTAAGTTTATGCTGCTTTTTTAAGGCCTACTTAGGGGGAGTTTAATGAAAGCTTTAATATTTTTCATATCCATTAAATCTTTTGCTTGTATAGACATTATAGAGAATAAAAGATTTCATGAAATGGCATATAATTTTTATGCAAATAATGGGGCTGATAATTGTATAAGGCTTCCTTATGTTCGAAAAGACTTTAAACCTCAAGGGGTATATATAACAAATCAAAACACTGTTTATATAAGTGCCCACCACAAGGAAGCTAAGCTTGCTAGTCGTGTTTTACAAGCCCATGGAAAAACTGGAGAGATTGTAAAAGTTTATCATTTAATGGGATCAGAGTATAGGGGTTACTTGGGTAAAACTGAGGCCATTTCTCTTTTTGATAAGGGGTCAAAATTTGTAGTTCCTACACAAAAAGCTTTTTGTATTTTTGATAAGAAAAATGCAAAACTTGCAGCTGATGGATCCTATAGGGCACATATGCTAGGGTGTCAGGAACAAGAACTTGAGGGTGGAACCATTTCATTTATAACTTATAGTTTTAATAAAAAAGGTCAAAAATATATTTGGGCTATTGTCTCTATGAAAAAAAAGAATAGGTCAAAAATATTTGGATATAAAGTCGTTAAAAATAAAATTTTAAAGCAAGCTACACATAAATTTAATGTGCCAAAGTCTTTGTCTAATGTGGAAAGCTTAGCTGTCCTTGACTCTTCTTTTAAGAAATATAGTTTTTTACTTGGGAATTCAAATATTCATAGTTTAAAAATGTATGATATTGAATTTACTTATGATGAAGTAAATAAATCTTATAACTACAACCTTATGGTTCATAAGAATGATGAAGGCAATAGGAGTTTAGCTTCAATTAGAAAGCTAAAAAGAAAATCTAAAGGTTTTCATAAGAGAGTAAGCCTAAAGGAGGCTGCTCCAGAGTATTTACGTAAGAATTTACCGGCACTTCATCAGGGTGTTCAGGCTATGGTTAAGATGAATTTGCCTATGATGCCACCAAAGTAGTTTAAGTGTTAAAGGCGCCTTTAATTTTTTTAATAAGGCGGTCCTCAGATTGTCTTATTGCTTCTCGGGTAACTCCTAAAGATTCACCGATTTCATTTAGTGTTTTTGGGTCATCGTTTAAGATACGCTCTTTGAGAAGAAGTTCTTCACGTTTTGTTAAGGAGCCTTTTAGCTTTTGTAAAGCATTATAAAGAAGTTTTAGATTCTCTTTTAAATTAATACGGTTCACAACAATTTCGCTATGAGAATCTTTTGGTAAATTAAGAAGAGTAGTGAGGCTTTGATTTTCTAAAATTTGATCAAGACTCATATCAATAGAGCCTAGGCGGTCTTCCATGGTGACGACATCTTTTTCCGTTACTCCAAGGCGAGAGCTTAAGAGTTTAACGCTGGGCTCTAAACCTTCTTGAAGCATTTTTTGTTTTTCTTTATTGAGTTTGTAGAAAAGTCTTTTTTGAGCGTTAGTGGTGCCAATTTTAACCATTGAATGTTGTTTCATAAGGTATTCTTGAATGTGGCCTCTAATCCACCATACGGCATAGGTTATGAGTTTTACATCTTTATGGGGGTTAAATTCTTGAACAGCATGCATAAGGCCTATGTTTCCTTCTTGAATAAGGTCAATAAGCTTTGCTCCAAACTTTGAATACTCATTTGCTATTTTAACCACAAAGCGAAGATTTGAGGTGACAAGCTTTTGGGCGGTTTTTTTATCTTTTGTTTCATAGTATTTTATGGCAAGTTTTTTTTCTTCTTCTTTAGTAAGAAGAGGGTAGTTTTTAATTTCTTCAAGGTAGGCTTGTAAGGGGTCATATTTTAATAAAGCCCCGGGAGTAAAAGTTAGAGGCTTTGTTTTAGGCCGGTTGAGAGGGGTTTTTTTCTTTGTCATGGCCTTTAGCTGATCTGTTCCAATTTTTCTTCAATTTTTTTTTGAACAAGTCCTTTAAAAGGCGTGAGTATTAAGGGAAGCTTAAGCTCAATATCAATGGCACAGTTTTTTCCATGAGGAGTTATTATAAAATGCCCTTGAATTCTTGAGCCTGAAAGACTTGCAGTTATTTTATTAGAATGAGTGGTTTTATCATAAATTTTAAGGCTTGGCTCAAGAGCTTTAAACTCTTTATCATGGGTTAAGATGTCTTGGATAATTTTAAAAAGTGCTTCGCTTTGGACAGAAAGTGTTTTTTGTATTTTAACTTTAGGCATACTATACTCTAGGGTTATTTTGTGAAGGAGCCAACATGGTAGAAAAACAAGGCTGGAAACGGGACCAATATTGCGGTTTAATTAGTGCTGAATATGAGGGCAAGGACATATGGGTCACAGGTTGGTGTGATACTAGGCGTGATCATGGAGGTCTTGTTTTTATTGATCTTCGAGACCGTGAGGGGCTGGTACAGGTTGTTTTAGATCCGGCTAAAATACCTAAGGCTAAAGATTTAAGGTCAGAATTTGTTTTAGCTATTCGGGGTAGAGTGAATTTAAGGCCAGAGGGGATGATCAATAAAGGGCTGCTTACAGGAGAAATTGAAATTGAGGCTTTGGAGTTAATAGTTTTATCTGAGGCTCAAACACCTCCCTTTGTAATTGGGGATTTGAATAAAGCTGGAGATGCTATTCGTCAAAAATACAGATACTTAGAGCTTAGAAATAAAGAGAAGATGTCACTTTTAAAACTTCGCCATGAAGTGATGCAAATTTCTAGAAATTATTTATCAGAACAAGGGTTTTATGAATTTGAAACTCCAATTTTGTATAAAAGTACGCCTGAAGGAGCTAGGGACTTTTTAGTTTCATCTCGTTTGAATTTGGGTGAGTTTTATGCCCTTCCACAAAGTCCACAAATTTTAAAGCAGCTTTTAATGATTTCTGGAGCTGATAAGTATTTTCAAATTGCAAGGTGCTTTAGAGATGAAGATTTAAGAGCAGATCGTCAGCCTGAATTTACACAAATTGATATTGAAATGTCTTTTATTAGTGAAGAAGCTATAAGAAAATTAACACAAGGCTTAGCCTCAAGGCTTTGGAAGAAGTTTAAAAATGAAGAGCTTGGGGATGTTTTAGTTCTTTCTTATTATGAAGCTATGAATAGATTTGGTTCTGATAAGCCTGATTTACGTATTGAAATGCAAGTTCAAGATTTTACTGAAATTTTAAGAGGTTGTGAATTTAAATCATTTAGCTCTACAGTTGATCAGGGTGGAAAGGTTAAGGCTTTGGCTTTAAAAAATGAGCTTCCATCAAGAAATCAAATAGATAAATGGACTAAACTCCTTCAATCACGTGGAGCAAAAGGTTTAGCTTGGATTAAGAATCCTGGTGAAAAAAACTATCAATCACCAATTTTAAAATTTTTAGGGCAAGATTTAGTTGAAAAAATGTTTTTAAAAGCCTTTAAAAATACTCATCATAAAGGGACGTTGTTTTTAGTATCTGATACTTGGAAGACGTCTTGTGAGGCTTTGGGATTTTTAAGGTTAGAGCTTGCTAAGGCTTTTAATTTAATTGATGAATCTATGGATAGGTTTTTATGGGTTAATGAGTTTCCACTTTTTGAATATGATTCAGATGATCAGCGTTGGTACTCCACTCATCATCCATTTACAGAGCCTTTAAGTGAGGATAAAAAACTTCTTATTAAGGGTGGAAGTGATTTAAGTTTAGCTTTAGGTGATATGAAGTCAAAAGCTTATGATTTTGTTTGCAACGGTAGTGAAATAGCAGGTGGAAGTTTAAGGGTTTATCAGCCACAGCTTCAAAAAGAAATCTTTAAAGCTTTAGGCCTAACAAACGAAGATGTGAAATCTAAATTTGGATTTTTTATCCATGCTCTTGAGTATGGAACGCCTCCCCATGGTGGTATTGCTTGGGGGCTTGATAGGCTTGTTATGCATTTAGCTGGAGTGGATACTATTAAAGATGTTATTGCATTTCCAAAAACTGCAAAGGGAATGTGTCCAATGTCTTCTGCACCTTCACCGGTGGCCATTGAACAGCTTATTGAGTTAGGTTTAAAAATTGTTAAGTCATAGATTTTTATATAAAGACAATGTATGGCAGGCTTGATCTAGCAGTAAACTAGACCTCTAAGATCAATGCACAAAGTGCCTACAGTTTTAATACCTTTTTATTTAACTTTAAAAAGTTTTTGAAAGCTATTTATTTGAGCTTGAGTGAGTTAAAATTTAAAAACACTAAAATCGCCATTAAGCCAAGTCCCAAGGTTTACAGCTCTTGCCCGACTCTTTTTTAAAATCGTATCTGCATTAAAGTGATAATGACCACATATAAAAATATCATAAGGTCTTCTTTCATAAAGAGCCGTTGTCCATTTTTCCCAATTTTTTAAAAAATGAGTTGTTTCTTCTTTTGTGGGTGTTTTTTTTACCCCCGTTGCACTTAAAAAAGTCCCAATCTTAAAGAGTAAAATCTGTGGAAGAACTTTAATTAAAAACCTTGCAAAAAAAGTTCTAAAAAACCACCTCATCTTTAAATAAACTCTATCTTCTTGATTTAAAAGATCTCCATGACTTACTAAAACCTTTTGGCCGTTTAATATAAATTCATGTTCTCCTGAATAAATATTTACCCCCATATTGACCCAGAATTTTCCTAGTTGAAAATCATGGTTTCCTTCAAAGTAGTGAACTTTTTTCTTTTTTGCTATTGTTGCAATTTTATCTAGAACAGATTTGTGCATTTTTATAAATATATTTCGATCACCAAGCCAAAGGTCAAAAATATCTCCAACTAAAAAAAGTTCTTTAATGGACTCATCTTCATTTACCTTGTCTAGCAGATCTAAAAAAGCCCCATATCGTTTAGACTGGGGCTTGTTTAAATGGGTATCAGAAACAAAAATGAACAATTAAGCCTCTATGTCTGGAGCTTTTTTATCCCTTAAAAATGTTGGAACATCTAAAGAGTCATCACCTTCACTAATTTGAGGATTGTGAATTAAAATATCTTCAGACATTTGCTTTCCAATTTCTTTTGGATCTTTCATATTCATTTCCATTTGTTTTTCTTCAAGGTCACACCGAGCTTGAAGCCTTTTAGCTTCTTGCTCTAAGCGGTAGGCTCTAGCTTTTGCTAATAATGACTCTCTTGGAAAGGGTTTTTCTTTAAGCTTTTCTTTTTGATTACTAGGTGTAATATCTTCAACGATTTGTTTGGGCTGAACAGTGGCCACCTTTACCTGACTTATTTCCATTGTTTTTGGAGTTGTTATTTCTTCAGGCTTTGGTTGTTTTATTGAAGCTGTGGGGGAAGGAGTTTTAACATCAAAAGTTTGTGGTGGAGGGTTAGTGTGGGCAACATCATTAGGTTGGTTTAGTGCTTTGTTGCTTTCAGCTTCTAGAGGTGGTGGCTTTGTAACAGCTGTTTTAAGAGTTTGTGTTTGAGGTATGGTGATTTTTTTTTCTTCACCAAAGCCTGTTGCAATAACTGTAACACAAACCTCATCACCCATGGATTCATTAATAACTGCTCCAAAGATAATCTCAGCTTCTTCATCTGCAGCTTCTGTTATAAGAGTAGAGGCTTCATTGACCTCCCATAAGGTTAAATCAGGGCCGCCGGTTACATTAATTATAATTCCTGTAGCTCCATCAATTGAGATGTTTTCTAAAAGTGGGGAAGAAACTGCCGCTGAAGCTGCCTCTACGGCTCTGTTTTCTCCTGAGCCCACTCCTGAGCCCATAATTGCCATACCTTGAGCAGACATAACGGTTCTAATATCAGCAAAATCTAGGTTAATTAGGCCCCTAATATTAATTAAATCAGAAATTCCCTTTACTGCTTGGTGTAAAACTTCATCAGCTTTTTTAAACGTATCTAATAATGATGTTCTCTCATTTGAAATACATAAAAGCTTTTGGTTTGGGATTACAATGAGTGTGTCTACACTATCTTTTAGCTCTTCAAGACCTAAATCAGCATGTTTTGTTCTTTTTTTTCCTTCAAAAACAAATGGCTTAGTCACTACACCAATGGTTAAAGCTCCAAGTTCTTTAGCAATTTTAGCAACCACTGGAGCTCCACCAGTGCCTGTTCCACCACCCATTCCAGCAGTTACAAAAACCATGTCAGCGCCCTTAAGAGAGTCAACAATTGTATTGTAAGACTCTACTGCAGATTTTTTTCCAATTTCAGGATTTGCTCCAGCCCCTAAACCTTTTGTAAGTTCAGATCCAAGCCTAATTTTACCTTCTGCTTTATTGGCGTTTAGTGCTTGTAAATCTGTATTTGCTACTATGAACTCAACGCCAGATAAACCATTTTCAATCATTGTTTGTACAGCATTAGAGCCACCGCCACCAACACCAATAACCTTAATACTTGCTCCCACTAGTTTTTCATCTTCAAGTTTAATCATGTGTTCTCCCCTTTATTTCTCATCTAAACCTATAAACCTATAAAATCTTTAAATTGTTTTCCAAAAACTTTAAAAGAATCCTCAACATTTAAGGCTTCTTTCTTTGTAGTGAGACCTTTTTGAGCCTCTTTTTTTCTAATATTTAACTTAGAATGAGCGTGTTTTAAAAGGCCTGCAACACATGAATAATCTGCACCATCAATAATTTCATTTGTATTGGTTGAAAGATAAGGCTCTGCAATTCTTAATGAAACATTTAAATCAGACCCTGCCTCAACAAAACCTCTTAATTTACTTCCACCACCAGTAAGGACAATACCTGCTGGAAGCTCATTACCAAAATCACAGGCTTTAATATCTTTAACAATCAATTCTAAAGTTTCCTGAGCTCTTGGAGTGATAATTTTAGCTAAAGTTTTTTTAGAAAAAGAACGGTTTCCACGGCTCCCAACTTCTTCTACTTCAATAAACTCATCCTCTAAAGATTCAAAAAAACACTGGCCATATTCAATTTTAATTCTTTCCGCATTAGCAGGAGCTGTTTTTAAGCATATTGCTAAGTCATTTGTAAAGTTCATTCCACCTACGGCAATGGCTCCTGTTGCAACAACGACACCTTGTTTATAAATAATCCACTCTGATGTTCCACCACCAATTTCAACTAAACAAACACCCAGTTTTTTCTCCTCATCACTTAAAACAGCTTTTGAAGATGCATATTGCTGAAGCACAAATTCTTTAATTTTTAACCCTGAAGCCTCAACACACTTTATAATATTAGGAAACAATGTGCGGCTACCTGCAATGAGGTGAACATTTGTTTCAAGTCTAACACCTTGCATTCCAAGGGGGTTTGTAATTTCAGCTAGCCCATCTAAAATATATTCCTTTGGAAGAGCATGAATAATCTGCTTATCGTCAGGAAGCATCACTGCACAAGCTGTTTTAAGTGCATTTTCAATGTCTTTTTGGCTAACCTCATTGGTCTGAATAGCAGCAAGACCTTTTGAATCAAAAGATCGAATATTTAAGCCACCAATACTGACATAAATGTCTCTAAGACTATGACCAGAGCTTAGTTCAGCGTCTTTTTTTGCTTTTTTAATTGCTTCTGTTGCTTGACCAATATCAACAATTACACCTTGCTTAACACCGTTGTGTTTTACAACACCTTTTCCAATAACTTTAATTCCATCAACCGTTGCTTCAGCAACAAGAAGAGAAACTTTTACTGAGCCAATGTCTAGTGCACATATAGTTGGCCTGCTGTTCATTTTTATTGTTTCCAAGGTTCCTCCTACTGCTCTCACATTTAAAAAATGTGGGGAGATGTATTTTAAAATAAAAGTTAGCTCAACTTAGAGTGAGTTTAACTTTATATTTAATGTAGAGTCTAGACCAATATCCAGGGTGCTAGAATTAACTACATTGCTACTTTCTAGCTCTGGCTATAAATCAAAAAGCCTACCCCTTTAGATTAAGAACTGCATGACAAAGTGACAACTCTTTTTTTTAAGAATCTTTTTTTAATTTAGTGGTTTTGTTTAAAGAGACTACGATTCGGTCTTTAAACCTTGCATCTAAAATTTTAGCTTCAAGGCCATGAAATCGTAAATACTTAATCACTTTTGACAGTCTATTAAGCCTTACTAACACACTACTTTCTCCAATGAGAATGCGTCCTTTTATACCTGAAAAAATAAAAACTAAATCTTCATCAATAAGTATTTCTGAAAGAGTTGCTTGAGATAAGAAGCCTTTTTTTTGAAATTTAAAAAAAACTTTTATAGCTTTTAGTCTATTTTTTTTTGCTTCAAATTTAGTTCCACTGATAATGGGTAAATCAGGGATTTTATATTGAGGAACCTCTGAGAAGACTTCTCCATTTTTATCTACAAGCTTATAAACACCTCGAGTAAAAAAGGCCAATACAGGTTGTTGAAGGTATATTGTTATTTGATCTGGTTGGATTAAAGATTTTACTTTCATGGCTTTTTCTATAAAAGGAATTGTGGAAAAGTCTTGACCCCCTTTAAAAGCCTGTCTAGACAAGCTTGCAGTGATTTTTAGCAAATCTTTTTTTGTATACAAACCGTAGGCTTCATTTTTTGCAATTAAAATTCTAGGTTGAGTTTTTTTAAAGTGATCGTTCATTTTAAAAAAACAAAGTGCGCCTAGAAAAAAAATAAAAACAACTATGGCAAAAAATTTTCTTTGATTCATATTTATATCATATATATTTATGAGAGCATATTCAACTTTTTAGGCTGGCTGTTTTAATTAATGTTTTAATCAGATGAGTAAAAGCAATACCTTTTTTAGCTAAAGCTTTTGGAAAAAGTGATGTTTGTGTACAGCCGGGTAGGGTGTTTACTTCAATAAAAAAACATTCACTTTCATTATTTTCTACTAAAAAATCCACTCTTCCATAAGTTTTTAAGTTAAACTCTTCATAAATTTGGAGTGCATATTTTTGACAAGTTTTTTTTAGCTTTTCACTAACAGGGGCCGGGATAAGGTAGTCTGTTGCACCTTTCATATACTTATTTTTCATGTCATAAAAACCAGTCTTTGGTCTTATCTCTATGAGTTCAAAAGCTTGGTTTTGAAAAACTGCAACGGTAATTTCTCGACCTTTAAGTCTTTTTTCAATGAGAGTTTTATTGCTCCATTTTAAAGATTCCTTTAAAGCAGGCTCAAGCTGAGAAAGTTTATCACATAAAGAAATCCCACGGCTAGACCCTGATTCACAAGGTTTTACAACAAATCCATGGCTCCAAGTAGATATTTTTAAACGCTCTTGCTCCCCTAAGATTTCTCCTTTTTTATAGGTAAATCTTGGTAAGACGGGGACTCCTAAAGAGGCGGCTTTTTTAAGTGAAGCTTCTTTATTAAAAGAAAGTTTTGAAGCCTCAACACCGCTTCCTGTATAAGGGATTCTCATTTTTTCTAATAAGCCTTGAATGACACCATCTTCTGAATAAGTTCCATGGAGAGCAAGCAAGCAAACACTAGGTTTTAAGGTTTTTAAATTCTTACAAAGCTCTTCATCGTACTCAATAACTTTATATTTATAGCCTAGTTTATCTAAAGCTTCTTGAAAGGCCTTAGAGGTCATCTTGCTCACTTCAGCTTCAGATTCATGGCCACCTTGGATCACTGCTATCATATCAACCCCTCCCAGTCGCCTATATAACAAACTTCGGTCTCTAGTTTAATGTTAAATTCATGCTCTACTTTTTCTCTAATTGTAGAAATGGTACAGTGTATGTCTAAAGCTGAGGCTTTTTTGTTGTTCACAATAAAATTAGCATGTTTTCTAGAAACTTTAGCACCACCATATTCATAGCCCTTTAGGCCAGCTTTTTCTATTAAATACCCTGAGCTTTTTTCATCCACATTGTTGGCATTATCAAAAGGATTTTTAAATACAGACCCACAACTTAGTTCTCTTAAAGGTTGTTTTAAAGAGCGCAGCTTTTGGGCTTTTTTAACCATTTCTTTTATTTCTGGTTCTTTGTGTTCAAGGGGCCAAGATAAGGTGACTTCAGTGATGACTCCAGGTCCCCAGCCGGCACTTTTCCTATAACCCCAGGTAACATCTGAATTTTTAAATGTTTCCTCTCTAAACCCAGATTCTTTTTTTTTTAAAACTTTAAAACTTTCAACAATTTCAACAAATTCTTTAGGTCTAACACTCTCCCCAACGCCTGCATTCATCACCACACCTCCAGCAACATTTCCTGGAAGGCCTGATAAGAATAAAGCTGGGGTTAATTTAGCTTTTAAAAACCTTCTCATGGCTTTTATTTTTAAAACCCCTGCCTCACATCTAATTCTAAAAGTCTTTTTATCAGAGCAGTCTTGAATTGCTGATAAATTTTTAAGGCAAACAACTAAACCCCTAACACCTTTATCACTGATTAAAATATTTGATCCACCACCAATGTAAGTAACAGGCTGTTTTTTTATCCATGCCCACTCTAAAGCTTTAATAAGATCTTTTTTTGATCCTGGTAAACAAAAATATTCGGCAAAACCTCCTACTTTCCATGAAGTATAATTAGCCGTGCTCACTTTTTCTTGAATGTTTAAAGCCATTTTATTTTTCTAACTCTCTTACCTTAAGATTCTCAACTATTAAGTCTGTAACTTTGTAAACATCCCCAGCGCCGAGGCTTATAATAACATCTTCTTGCTTGAGAGTTTTAATAATTTTTTTTGAAAGCTCTTTAAATCCAGTGGTTACAAGAATAATTTTCTCTCTTGAAATTTGCTCCTTTAAATTTTTTAACTCAAAACCACTAATGGGCTCTTCACCTGCAGAATAAACATTTAATAAATAAACTTCATCGGCCATATTAAAAGCATTTTTAAATTGATCCCAACATGTTTGAAGTCTTGAGTACCTATGTGGTTGAAAAATACACCTAATACGATTTTTAGGAAATTTTTTCTTGCAAGTTGATAGTGTGGCAGTGATTTCTGTTGGGTGGTGAGCATAGTCATCAATAACCACAATATTGCTTTTTTTAAAATTCGCTTTAAATTCAAAACGTCTTTTTACTCCTGAAAAAGACTCTAGGCCAATTTTAATATTTTTAAATGAAATCCCTGCTCTTAAGCTTATTACTATTGCTGCTAAAGAGTTTAGGGCATTATGGTGTCCGGGAAGTGGTGGGTTTAATATGCCTAAAACCTCATTTTTCCTAAGCACTTTATAGCCAGGCGCTCCTAAATCTTTAATTGAAAAATCATTTTCTTCACCAAAACCATAAGAAATTTCTTTTTTCTTAAAGCCCTTAAATAAACTTACACAGTTATCATCATCACCACAGTAAACAACTGATCCGTAAAAGGGAATGCGATCAGCAAATTTTAAAAATGCGTTTTTTAATCGTTGAAAAGATCCGTAGTATTCAATATGATCATTATCTATATTAGTAATTACAGAAAGTTCAGGAGATAGTTTTTCAAAAGATCCATCACTCTCATCAGCTTCTGCAATGAACCACTCTCCTGTTCCTAGTTTAGCGCTTGAACCAAACCTTAAAACAATGCCACCTGAAACAACTGTTGGGTTTTTTAATGCAGATTCAAAAATTTGAGCAACCATGCTTGTAGTAGTTGTTTTTCCATGTGTTCCTGCTATGGCAATACCTCGTTTAGAGCGCATTAATTCAGATAAAGCTTCTGCTCGTGAAATAGTGGGAATATTTTTAGTTTTTGCGTAAAGTATTTCAAGATTATTAACCTGTATTGCGCTAGAATAAACCACAACATCAGCATCTTGAACATGAGTGGAGTGGTGGCCCATGTAAATACGTACACCCTGATTTTTTAAGTACTCAGTTCTTTCTGAAGATATAATATCACTTCCTGAAACTCTAGCTCCTCTATTGATCAATATCTCTGCAATTCCAGACATGCCTATGCCACCAATACCAATGAAATGAACTTTTGACTGTGTGATTCTGCTTTCAGTCATGGGACTCCTTCTTAGTTAGTGTTGAGGATAATATCTGCAATTTTTTCTCTTGCGTCTAAAGAAAAGAGTGTTTTAGAACTCTTGTTTAAATTTGAAAATTTAGCAGGGTTTTGTTTTATTGATAAGAGCTCTAGGTATAAAGTCTCTATATTAAACTTTGTTTCTTCAATGATTATTGAAGCGCCTTTTTTGACCATACTTTCAGCGTTATTTTTCTGATGTTCATCTGAAGATTTAGGAAAAGGAACTAAAATACTGGGTTTTCCCATTACTGAAAGCTCAACTACTGTTGATGCTCCTGATCGGCACACTACAAGATCGGCTGCCTCATAGTAGGTCTTTATAGGGTCTAAGTAAGGTAAAACTTCAACATTATGATTCACTGGATATTTAGCCAAAGTAGATGCATAGTTTTTAAAACCTGTTTGGTGGATAAAGTGAAAACCTTTAAGTTTATGACCAAATTTTTTAATAAATTTTGGAAGAGTGTCATTAAAAATTTTTGCTCCAAGACTTCCTCCAACAAAAAGTATTGTAGTTTTACTTGATTTAGGCTTTTCTTTTAAAGTTGTTAGCTTTGTCTTAAGTTCTGCTCTTATGGGAAGCCCTGTTATAATAGGCTTGTTTTTTTTGAAAAATTTTGCAGCTTCAGGAAAAACTAAAAAAGGGATTGTGTTAAATTTTCCTAAAATTTTATTGGTCATTCCTGGAATTGTATTAGCCTCCCAAATATATGTAGGGATTTTAAGGGCACAGGCCACAATTCCTAAAGGACCTGAAGCATAACCACCAACTCCTAAAACTGCTTTAGGTTGATACCTTATAAGTAGAAAAAAACTTTGAATAAAGCAAATTGGTAAGAAAAAAAGGGATATGATTTGTTGTACTTTTCCTACTGAGGGGTGAAGCTGGCCTACAGGTAAAAAGTATACTTTATACTTTGTTTGAGAAAAAATCTTGCGCTCCATGCCTTTTTTTGAACCTACTAGAATAACTCTAGCTTTTGAGTTTTTACGTTTAATCTCATCTGCTATGGCTAAAGCTGGGTAAATATGGCCACCAGATCCACCACCTGTAATTAAGTATGTCATAAAAGTATGTTATATGAGACTGCTTCCTTGTCCAATACCTATTCAACTCATTAGATAAAATTCGGATTTAGGGGTTTTACAGTTAAAGTGGTGGCCCGGGACGGAATTGAACCGCCGACACAAGGATTTTCAGTCCTCTGCTCTACCAACTGAGCTACCGGGCCATGGGGTTTTTCCCGTAATAAACAAGATTGAAAAGATAAAGTCATATCAATTTTAAAAACTCAATGTCAAACTTGAATCTATAAAGCTGTTTATAACCTGTACTCTTATAAAGTGTTTGTCTTGACATAGAGTTTACAAAATATACTCCAGGCATGATTTAAACTTTCCTAGAAAGTAGGCACTTAAAATGGCCTGGAAGAAGAAATCAATGAAAAGTTAATATTTATAGCTAGATACCTTAAAGGTGAAAGCATAATCTTTCTTACAGAAGAAATGGAGTCTAAAACTTTAATTGAGGAAAAAAGAACGCCTCATAGATATGCAAATAAATTACCCCTACATATGAGACATCCTGTAAAATTGAAAAAAAGGAGTGCTCTTCAATTATTTTTCCACGTCACCTAGAAGGTAGATGAAAAATAAAATTTCAGGAACACCTTAAATATTAAGATTTAAAAACCTGGCCACAATTAGACACACTTTATAATGACATAGCCTGAGTAATTAACCTATGGATGTTTAACACAACGAAACCCAAAAGTAGTATTAGTGTTGGTGCTTATTGCAGAAAATATAGTTGAAAAGATTCCACTGCTTGGTCTGAAAATGGCGCCTCCACGAAGAATCCCTTCAAAGGAAGTATCAGTTCGTGAATAAAGCTCACCTAAGCCACCATAAGGCTCAGAGTTAAGCGCTGTATAATCTCCACTAGGACCAAACTGATCTTTAGCCACCCTTGGTGTTGTGGTAGTTCCGCCACTAAGACTTCCTAAAGTCTGGTGTGTGTCCCTTGTTACCTGAGACATATTAGCTTGAACACCGTAATCAACAGTGTTATCGTCTTTTACCCACTCAAAAGCACTTCCTGAAACGTCCCAAATAATTTCGCCATTAGATAATGTCTGTGTTCGCCTATGATCATGCCAAATGTTACTATTACATGGTTGTGTAATCGAAAGACCAAAGCAGGAATCATTATCATCGCTACTTGCCGCCACTAGCACTGTTGTTGCGTAGCTAATGTTACCTTTGCTTAACCCGTCCACATCTCCTACAATACTGTTCCTCCAATTGTCCCCTACAAGTTCAATGTTTCTTGCTAAAGTTTGCCACTCATCGTTAGTCATAAGGTCATAGTCAGCTCCCATTGCCTGACATTTAGCAATGGCATCACCACGGTTAATACTTACATAAGGTAAACCACTAGCCATGGAAACAGCATTATTAGCGCCATCATTTTTTGCCTCATATTTCATGACACAAAAACTATTGGTTGTATAACCTTGCAGTGATGGAACCCCCACAAAGTTTTCTGGGCAAATAAAATTATTTGTCACATTCTTTGAAACTTGAACATTTATACCAACAAAAGAAGCATGATCAGCTGTAATCAAAATCGTGCCCAGAGCCTTATTAAGACTAGTTACATCTACAGTTGTTTCCCAAACTTCATTAAAACAATTAGGAGCTGTTACAGGGCTCACCCCTCCAACACTCACATTTACAGGTTGACCTCCTTCCGAACAGCTTCCACTTACTCTAAAGTTTTTCGCATTAGAGGCATTGATATCTTCTAAAGACTCACTGTCAATAGACACCATTGGCCCACCTTCAGTGTGATGGTAAGCACAACGAAATCCCGTCAAGTTACTTTCTGTTCCAAGAGGAAGAGTGGTTATACTAAACAGTCCTTGATATGCAGGTGAGGGTGGAGAATTTGATAAAAAATAACCACCTCGAACTATATGTTTTTTCCCTCTGGATAGAGTAAAACGACCTAAGCCACCATAAGGGCTTGAGCTTAGACTTGTATAATCTCCAGCAGGACTAAACTGATCTTTAGCTACTCTTGGTGTTCCGTCAACTCCATCTATACTAAAACTTCTTGGAGTCGGGTCTGTATCCGTTGTCACCTGAGACGCATAAATTCTATTAAGAGTATAATCTGACGTATTGTCATCTTTTATCCACTCTCGAGCATTACTCGCTATATCCCAAATAACTTGACCATTAGATAACGTCTGTGTTCGCCTCTGATTGTTCCAAGTCTCACCATCACAAGTCTGCTCTGTACTAAAGCAAGACTCATTATCATCAATACTGGCAGCTAACACACCATTAGGAGCACTATCTGAATGTCCGGTGCTTAATCCCCCTGGGTCTCCTACAGTGCTATTCTTCCAATTACTTCCTACAAGCTCAATATTTCTTGCTACAGTTTGCCACTCATCGTTGGTAATAAGGTCAAAACCTCCGCCCAATTCCTGGCATTTAGTAATTGCATCATCACGACTAATATTTATGTAAGGTGTACCACTAGCTATAGCAAGAACATTACCCTCACCATCATCTTTTGCCTCATACTTCATTACACAAAAATTATTCCTTGTGTATCCATCTAATGATGGAACGGAAACATAATTTTCTGGACACAAAAGATCAGGGGAAATTGTTAAAATAAGACTTGATTCTACTGTATTAGCATTTCCAGCGGCATCTACTACGTCACCTGCTCCTATTGTTACAGTCAATCTTTCGTTATTTATTTCTGTTACAGTTATTTCACATGGACTTGATAAACACTCACTAGGGCTTACTGTTCCTGAACTAGATATAGGTGTAAATGACTCAAAAGTATTTCCATCTTCTACTGTTATTGTAAATGACGCTGTATCATTAACTATAATAGCTGGATCTGCGGCAATAATCACTACTGGCGCTATATGATCTACTGGCAAATTAAATTGAGTGTCATTTGTTGTTGGATTTTCATTTACATCTACAGAACTTACTATAACAAAGTTAGGGTTTGAAGTTTCTTGCCCTGTTGCAAAAGTTAAGACTACATCTACTGCTGTGGTTCCAATACAAGTATATTTTTGTGGATTTGGATGTAATACATCATTTAAAAAAGTAACCACTTCTTTAACTTCACTACATTCTACTGACACACTTATTTCTTCTTCATTAGTTAGTGCTAAAGCATCAATTGTTGGTGCTTGAGGAATTGATATCTGATCATTTTCTGGTGGCGTTACAGGACTAGCAGTGTTTCTACCCTGTTCTACTACAACCACCATTGGATTTGTTGTTACAGAACTTACATCTAAAGTTGCCGAGTACACCTCATTTAAACAGTTCACTGATTTAAAAACTTCAGGCTCTTTGATTCTAACTGTAACATCTCCAAGCCCATTGTCACAATGACCATTTACCTCATATGATGAAGCATTAGCTTTTGTTGCAATGGGTAGATTATTCACTGCTAAATTAAAAGCAGTTACTCTTAGGCTAGCACTTGACTCTGCTGTGTTTGAGTTTTTAGCGGCATCTACTACGTCACCCGCTCCTACAGTTAAAGTTAACAACCCTATATCTGCTCCTGTTACAGTTATTTCACATGGACTTGATGAACACTCACTAGGGCTTATTATTCCTGAACTAGGTATAGGTGTAAAAGGCATAAAAGTATTTTCATCTTCCACTGTTATTATAAAACTTCCATCATTACCTTGAATTATATCTGAGCCGGCTGCAATTTCTACTCTTGGTCCTATATGATCTACTGGCAAACTAAATTGAGTGTTATCTGTTGTTGGATTTCCATTTCTATCTACAGAACTTACTGTAACAAAGTTAGGGTTTAAAGTTTCTTGCTCTGTTTTAAAAGTTAAGTTTACATCTACTGCTGTGGTTCCAACACAAGTATATTTTTGTGGATTTGGACTTAACACACCATTTGAAAAAGTAACCACTTCTTGAGCTTCATTACATTCTACTGACACATTTGCCCCTGATCCATTAGTTGGTTCTAAAGAAACAATTGTTGGTGCTTGAGGAATTGATATTTGATCGTTTTCTACTGATTTTGTAATAGAAGCACCACCTTGCTCTACAGTAATAACTAATGGGTTTATGGAAGCACGAAGATGCAAATTTCTAAGTTCGCTCTCATATCTATTACTTTGCGGACAAGGCCCATTCTGAGAACCAGTTGGTCCATATCGAATTATAAGGTTTTCACCTATAGCATCACAATTACCACGTATACTATATGATGAAGCATTAGCTTGTGTTATGACAGGCAGATCATCTAAGGTTAGATTAGGTTCATTAATAGTTAAACTATCACTTACAGGCTCTATATTAGAATTTCCAGCTATGTCCACCACTCTATTTGCTGGTACAGTTAAAGTTAACAACCCTTTACCTGCTCCTGTTACGCTTATTTCACATGTACTTAATGAACACTCACTAGGACTTACTGTTCCTGAACTAGATATAGGTGTAAATGACTCAAAAGTATTTCCATCTTCCACTGTTATTGTAAATAAAGCTGTTTGACCAACTATAATATCTGAACCTGCCTCAATACTCACTACTGGTGCTATATTATCTATTGGTAAATGAAAAAAAGAAGCCGTCGTTGTTGGGTTGCCATTTTCATCCTCACTATTTAAATCAATCCTATTTAAATTTTGTGTTTCAATTGGGCTTGATAAGCTTAAACTAATACTTTCAGGGTTTGATAAAGGACTTGAGCAATTATGCTCTTGAGGGCTGGGGTTTAAACCAAAACCTGAAAAGCTTAAAACTTCCCCTGCCTCATTACAATTTACATCTAATGTGGTTTCCGTTCCTTTTCTATGCTCTTGCACCCCTACAGTTGGGGCATTAGCAATAGGGGTTTGATCATTTACTGGAAATGGATTTGCAGAAACTGTTTTTACACCTTGGGTTAGAGTTAGTTCTACTGGACTTACACTCAGACTACTTAAGTCAATTTTACCTTCAAATTGCCCTGGTGAATTACATACAAACGGTGTGTCTACGTCATTTACACTAACTGTAACGTTGTTTAAAGAATCATCACAAGATCCACTAACAAGGTAAGTACTGGCGTTTTGACTGTTAATTGTTGAAAGTGGATTATTAAAACTTAAAGCTCCTGCAGGGCTTACTGTAAGAGTACTGGATTTTAAAACACTGTCGCCCGTGTTGCCAACATCATCTGTTACAGCATTAGCTTCTACACTTAAAGTTAGTTCACCTGCTGATTGAATTACCCCTGTTGTTATTAAACATGGATTTGTATTGCAATTATAAGAAAGAGACTCTACACCAGAAGTGTTTACAGTATAGCTTAATGTTGAGATATTTAAATCAGTAACTGCAATACTAAATTCTGCTCGTTGACCTTGAACTATATTTTCATTATTTGAAACCTCAACCTCTGGTCCTTTAGTATCAACTGGAACATTTACCGTTGTTGTTGCTCTTGATGGATTAAGATACTCATCAGTTGATGAAATTGTTAAATTATTTAGGTTAGAGGTTTCATATGAATTTGTTAATGTTAAAGAGAACCTTTCTTCTTGAGCACCAGTGCAAGTATGGGTTTGTGGACTTGGGTCAATACCTAAGCCACGAATACTTACAATTTCTTTAGGCTCATTACAAGAAATTAAAAGATTATAATTTAAATTCCCACCAATATACCCTCCTGGAGAGGTTGCAGTTGGAGCACTTTCTGGACCAGTTTGATCATTTTTTACTGATGATGTTTTAGTAACATTATTTTGTCTTGCTTTAACAGTCATAGAGTCTGATATCAGAGAGCTTGCTCTAAAATCTATTGAGTATAAACCACCTGAACACATGGCTGATCTTGAACTTTCAGGGCTAGAAATAGAAACTGTAACTTCTCCAGCAGAATCATCACAATGACCACTTATCTTATATGATGAAGCATTAGCCTGTGTTACAATAGGTAGGTTATTCAAAGTTAAACTAGAAGAATTAACCATTAGGTTTCCAGAGGACGGTAATAAATTAGAATTTCCGGCAATATCTTCTACGCTAGCTATGTCTACTGTTAAAGTTAGTGTACCTGGGGTTGCTCCTGTCACAGTCACCTGACATGGGCTTAAGGAACAGTCACCAGAATTTACTGTTCCTGAACTAGGCATAGGTTTAAAAGGCACAAAAGAATTTCCATCAGTCACTGTTACTGTAAAACTTGCCTCACTACCTTGGAGTATGTCTGAACCTGCTTGAATACTCACTACTGGTGCCACATGATCTATTGGTAAATTAAATTTAGTATTGTTAGTTGTTGGGTTTTCATTTACATCTACAGAACTTACTATAATAGGATTGGAAGTTTCTTGTTCTGTTGCAAAAGTTAGTGTCACATCTAGTACTGTAGTTTCATGACAAGTATAGGTTTGTGGGTTTGGATTTAAAGAGTTATTTGTAAAAGTAACTGCTTCTCCAAGTTCACTACATTGTACTGACAGAGTTATTTCTTCTTCATTAGTGATGTTTTGATCTGGAATTTCGGGAGCTTTAAGAATTGATGTTTGATCATTTTCAGGTAGTGTTACAGGGCTTGCAGTTTTATCACCTTGTTTGACAACAATCACCATTGGGCTTGTTATTATAGAGCTTACGTCTAAGATTGCTGAGTATGAATTGGCTAAACAAGAAGCTGACTCAACAACCTTAACCCCAGTTCCAATTGTAATTGTAACCTGCCCTAAAGATTCATCACAGGAACCACTTACCTCATATGATGAGGCATTAGCTTTTGTTGCAACAGGTGAGTCTTTAACACTTAAAATTTGACCTACCATGGCTGGCTTATCAGCAGTAGCGGTTTTTTCACCACCACCACAACCAGTAAGATTAAAAATCACAACTGCCCATAGAAACAAAAATAAGTTTTTCATATAATTTTTCACCCTTTTTATTTAGTATTGTAAAAACTAGGTCGGTTTTTTTTAAAAAAAATGTACTCCTACATCAGCACTCTAGTCTTTGGTCCGAATTGATTCATTATTAATGACATTGAAATGGACTACCTTGAGTTCAAAAGTTTGGTGTCATAGTTATGGTTTTTAAGCTAGTTGACTCATTATTACGACATTGAGAGGCTTTATGGCGTTTTATTAGGCTCTCACTTAGTCTAGAATCTGAACCATATATACGACACCAAGAAGTTGATAATTATCTAATAGCCATACTGTCTACATATGAGACATCTGATAAAATCGAGAAAGGAAAGATCTTAAATCACGTAGAACTCATTACGAAGAGATTCAGGAAGTGTCTCATCAAAAGATTAAAGGAGCTTGCTAATAATGGAGGGGCGCTCTATTAAAAAAGGATCAGAGCGTGTCCACTTGTTTACTCACATTCTAAGCGTATTCTCTACACCAAGTTTTTGTGGGTACAGATGGAAAAGGTCTCAGCTAAGGGAATGAAGGCAGCAATGCCTCATTGGCTCCCAAAGGGCGTTGTTGCACATGAGCACTCAACCTAGATCAACAACTTGAAAACCTTCACGCACCCTAAAATAAATTCACTTAAATAAGATTTTGAACAAATTTTTATGCCCTTTTGTTCTTTAAAATTTAAATCACAGAGTCAATGGTTTCATGTGCAACAGTGCCAGAATAGTTTATAAAAAATTCTAGTCAAATAATTATTTAATGGGAGATCATAATGGAAAAACAAAAATTTAGCCCCCCTCTTTGCCGAAAAACATTTTTTAAGAGTCTTTAGTTTTATTGTGTTTTTAAATTATTTATTTTGCTATATGTTGCTTTTTTAATATGAACTTAAGGGTTTTTAATCTGCCCAAAGCTCTCCAAGGTTAAACTCAAGGTCCTCAAATGGAGGAGCTTTAACTAGATCATCTTTTTCAAAAAGAAGGTCTCCTTGATAGTTTTTTCCATCTAAAATTAAAACTTCTAAAATCCTATTTAGTGGATCAACAATCCAGTAATAAGGAGCCTTGTTTTCAGCATAAATTTTTAACTTAGATATTTTATCATAACGAGCTGTTGAGGGAGACAGGACTTCACAAGCCCAATGAGGAGCTAGAGAAAAATATGCTTCTTCTGGAAGTTTAGGAAGTTTTTCTCTTTTCCAGCCTGCTACATCAGGAACAATAACTTGATCTTTTAAATGAACTTCTGGTTCGTCTAAAATCCACCATCCACCAGGACCATTTTTTCCTAGGTGATATGGACCTAATAAAATATGTCCAAGTACCGAACTTACATTAACATGTTTAGGAGCAGGTCTTAGGCTTACAATAAGCTCTCCGTTTATAATTTCACCAACAACATTTTCAGGAAGAGCACATAAATCCTTATACAAATCTTTAAATGTTTTTTTCTTTAGTGCTTCACTTATAATTTTACCTTAAATTTTGTGTTATACCCTAAATTATAAATTTAATTTTAAATTAAAACAATAAATAACCCAATGAGAACTCCTCTTTGAGCTTAAATTTTTGACAAAAGTTTATCTTTAGCCTTTTTTAAGTTGAAATTTGAGTTAACTAAATAGGCTCAAGACAAAAGTCTCAAAAAAACTATTTAATGAGTTTTTCAAAAGGGGGGCTTAAACTGATAACTTTAGTTAGGGCAGGTATGAAAAATAAGCTTATGGATATGGAAGAGAAAATTCTTTTAAGAAAGAGGTCTATTGTTGAGACCATAATCATCAGTTTAAAAATATTTCGTACATTGAGCACTCCAGGGATAAAAGCCTAACCAATGCTATGGTGACTATAATTGCAGGATTAATTGCCCATATCTTTTAAAAAAAGAAATCTGGAATTAAATAAAGAGAGGAAGAACTAAAATTACTAAACCCTTTATTTAAACCTTTACGCCGAACTCAGGTTATAAGGAAGAGTTTAAATTTTATTAAGAGAGCTCTTAAGGTCGTTTAAAAGATCTTTTAAATTTTCAATGCCAACAGATAATCTGATTAGAGAGTCAGTGATTCCAAGTTTTGCTCTTATATCTGGAGGAACAGATGCGTGAGTCATAATTCCAGGGTGCTCAACTAGAGACTCAACTCCGCCCAAGCTTTCAGCAAGACTAAAGACTCTCATAGATTCTAAAAATGTTTTAGCCTCTACTAAATCGCATTTTAGGGAAAAAGTAACCATTCCACCAAAGCCAGTCATTTGTTTTTTAGCTAAACTGTGTTGTGGGTGAGACTCAAGGCCTGGATAAATAACCTTATGAACTTTATTATGGGAACTTAAGAATTCAGCAATTTGAATACTATTTTTTTGGTGGGCATCCATTCTAAGGGGCAAGGTTTTTAAAGACCGCATCGCCAGATAGCTATCAAATGGAGAAGCTATACCTCCTAAAGAGTTTGTAAGAAACTGATAGTGGTCAGCTAGCTCTTCAGATTTAACAACCACGGCGCCACCAATTAAGTCACTATGACCACCAATAAACTTCGTTGTTGAGTGGAGGCTGACATCAGCACCAAGTGTTAAAGGTTTTTGATAATAAGGGCTCATAAAAGTGTTGTCTACAACCACTAAAATACTTTTTGATTTTGCAAAAGCACTTATGGTTTTAATGTCTACAAGTTTTAAAGTTGGGTTTGTTGGAGTTTCAATCCAGATCATTTTTGTTTTTGGAGTCACATGTTTTTCTAAATTAGAGAGTTTAGTTAAATCTATAAAAGAAAAATCAATTCCATTCTTTCTAATAACTTTATCAAAAAGCCTGAATGTTCCACCATACATATCATCACCAGCCACAACATGGTCACCGGCTTTGAGTAAATGCATGGTAGTGGTCATTGCTGCACAACCTGAAGCAAAGGCAAATCCTTTAAAACCTTCTTCAAGGTTTGCAAGACAGTCCTCATAAGCACGTCTGGTGGGGTTAGATGTGCGAGAGTACTCGTAGCCCTTAAAAACCCCAGGAGAAGACTGAACATATGTAGATGTAAGGTAGAGAGGTGTCATAATAGCACCAGTTGTGGGGTCTGGCTCTTGTCCCCCATGAATGGCTCTAGTTGAAAAGCCAAACTCTTCTAAATTCCATGTATGTGGTGTTTTCTTCATATTAAATAACCCCATGTTCTTTTAACCATTCATCGTTAAAAGTTTTGCTTAAGTACTTTGCTCCATTATCAGCAAACATCACTAAAATATTTGACGGTTTTTCTAATTTTTCTGAATATTTAATGGCACCAGCCAGAGCTGAAGCAGAAGATGGGCCAACCATCATGCCTTCTTTTCTTGTAAGCTTGCGACATAATGTAAAGGCTTCTTTATCGCTTACTTGTACAAAATCATCAATATAATTAAATTGTAAACAACTAGGCATCATGTCTTCGCCAATTCCTTCAACCTCATAAGGGCTAGGAGGAGTTCGTACTTCTTTATAGTAGAATAAATCATAAAGAATACTTCCCACAGGGTCATTGCAGACAATTTTAATATTAGGGTTTTTTTCTTTTAAAAATTTACCAACACCTGAGATGGTTCCCCCTGTTCCGGCTCCACCTACAAAAAGGTCAATATGGCCGCCCATTTGACTCCAAATTTCAGGACCTGTGGTTTTATAATGCTCCATGGGATTGTCCATATTGTGAAATTGATTTGTGTAAAAGCTTCCAGGGGTTTTTGCTGCAATTTTTTTAGCAACAGAGTAATGAGACCTTGGATCATCAGGTGTTACTCCGTTGGGGGTAAGAATAAGCTCAGCTCCATAGCCTTTTAGTGTAGCTCTTTTTTCTAAAGACATTTTTTCAGGCATAATAAAAATAGCCTTGTAGCCTTTAATGGCAGCCACCATTGCAAGGCCTACCCCAGTATTACCAGATGTAGCTTCAACAAGGGTTCCACCAGGTTTTAAATCACCACGAGCCTCAGCGCCTTGAACAATAGCAAGAGCAACTCTATCTTTTACACTTAAGCCGGGGTTTAGGTATTCAAGTTTTGCAAAAAAGCGGTGCTTGTTTTTAGGTACAGTTTTTCTAAGCTCAACAATGGGGGTGTTGCCAATTAACTCTAAAATATTTTTATATGTTTTAATGGCGAAGCTCTCTTTGATTTGGTTTACTGTGTTTAGATCTAATTTTATCAGCAAAAGGGTGAAGGGCTAAAAGAACATTGTTTAACCGCTCTATTTCATTATCAGAGTAGATTAAACCAAGTTTATCCATTTCTTGTTTGATTTCCTCATTGGACTTAAACTTGTCAGATGCTAATGCATTGGCGAAAGCTTTTAAATTTTTAGCATAGTTATGGCTCATATTATCCCCTAATAAGTAGTAGGCTGGCGAGGGGAACAAGATATAAAGCAAAGTAGTGAAGCTTATTCCTCTCTAAAAATTTAATAACTAAGCTTAATCCTAACCAACCAAAGAAAAAAGAAGAAATCAGTAAAACGCCTAAATTTAAAGGACTTTCGGACTGTGTTAAACGCTCTGCATGAGAAATGAGTTTGTAACAAGAAAGAAGGGTGGCTGTAAATATAAGTGGAGCAACGCTACAAAAAGAAAAGAATGCTGATTGTTTAGGCTTTAAGCCAGTTAAAACCCCTGCAGCAATGGTGAGGCCAGCACGTGATACACCAGGAAGTAGGGCAAAGGCTTGTGCAAATCCAATAAAAAGTGCTTCTAAAGGTGTGGGCCAGTTGTGTGGTGTTTTTATACTGTTTTTCTTTGAAAAAAAGTGAGTGAAAACAAGAGCTAAGCTTGTGAATAAAAACCCGTATGCAATGGCTCTTGTATTAGAAAAAATAAGGGTGATGTGCTCTTTTAAGAGGAGCCCAGCAACACCTGCAGGGAGGGTTGAGAGAAAAACAATATATAAAGGATAAAGTTGGTTTAATGAAAACTTTTGAAAGCTTTTGATTTGTGAACAAAAGCATTGTCTGTAATACACTCCAATGGCAAAAAGGCTACCAAGGTGAGCAGTGATTTCAATTAAGAGGCTTTTTTTTTCCACACTAGAGAAGAAGGCTTGAGTTAGGGCAAGGTGTCCAGAGCTTGAAATAGGCAAGAATTCAGTGAGCCCTTGAATAAGGCCTAATATAAAATATAAAAAATCAAACATAAACAGAGTTTCTAATATAAAATAAAAAATCACAAGATATGGTGTATTTTTAGTAGTGTTTTTAGATGCTGTTTTATGGTGTTAAAGGGCGTTCATTGAGTCTAGAGTAAGGAGTTTTTGGTTTTTATCTATATAAACTGTAATAGCTTTGGCTTTAGTTTGAGTTTTCCAATGTATTGTTTGAAGGCCTGTTCGTTTAAACTTTAGTGAACAAGGGGTAAAGCACCACGGGTCTTTTTTATGAGCCTTAATGGAGAGCCATTTTGTACTTCGTACTAAAACCTTGTGTTCAATAAGGACATTGTTTTTGGCCGGAATAGGGGAAACTATAAAACAACAAGTTATAGTGGAAAGTATTTTTTTTAAACTTGAGTTTATGGGGTGTTTTTTAGGCTTCATTAGTTTAAGGCCTTTTGTTTTAGGTGAGCCTAGGTTTTGTAGAATTAAAATTTTTTCTAAAAGGCTTTTAGGCACATGAGTTAAGGGTTTAAAGTGAGTAAAGTTAAATTCATGAAAAATGCGATTTAAAGAAATTAGATCCGATTCTAAGGAAGGCTTTTCACCACTTAAAACTGATGGAGCAGCAAATTCAGGGGTGAGTTCAATTTTTTTAGTTCGCCAGTGGGTTAAACCAAAATCAATGAGCTTAATGTTGCCATGAACATCAATCATTATGTTTTCAGGGCTTAAATCACCGTGATAAAGGCCTGAATTGTTGAGTTCAATAAGTCCTGACTTTGTTTCTTGATAAATCCAGTGGGCTTGTTTAGGTGTTAGGGTTTGTTGTTTTAATAAATTTTGTAGGGTTATACCGTTAATATATTCTAAAAGTAGTGCTGGTTTAGACTTATAAGTTTCCCACCCACGGTATTTAACAAGGTGTTTTCCACTTGCTTTTAATAACGATTCAAATTCAGTTTTAAAATGATTTAGATCTTCAGGTCTTTTTAAGACCTTTAGGGCAAATATTTTTGTGATTTTAAGACTGGGCTGATATTTTGTAACTTTATAGACTTGGGCATTGAGTCCTTCTCCAAGAAAATCAATAATTTTCCTGACTTCGACACAACACGGCGCATAAAGCTAATAAAATCAAGTGCTTAGATTTTGCTGGGGTCACTACATTTCGAGTTTTAGACTTTTTAACCTTCTCTGGTGCGTATATTTGAACTCAAGAGGGGCTTTTTAACAGGAGTGTCGAAGTCAGGAGCTTAGAAAATATTTTATCATTTTTTTAAATAATTAAAGAGTTTAGACCTTAATTTTCCTACTGTTTTTGTATCAAAATAAGAAAAAAACATTTCTTTAAAAACACTAAGTTAAAAATAAAGCTAAAAACCCACACTTATTACGCCTTAATATTAAATTAAGAAAAACACTTAATTTCCTTTAGTTTTTAAGCCCTTTATCCGATACATAGAGTATAAAATATAAGAATTTATATAGGATATAACATGAAAGCTTTAACTTTATTTACAGTTTTATTATGGACGTTTTCTTCCTTGGCTGTGCCAAGTTCTTTTGTCTTTCAAGGTCAAATTATAAAACCCAATGGGGAAGCCTTAGAAGATAATAATGTTAACTTTATTCTTAAAATCCTATCTCCCCTAAACCACTGCCTCCTCTATGAAGAAACCTTCACCCTTAATATGACAGACTCAAAGGGAGTGTTTAACCTAAGTGTTGGGTCTGGCACAACCACAGGAAATGGTGGCTTAACAAGTTTATCTAAAGCCCTAGACAATTCCTTAAACAACATCACAGGGCTTAACTGTGACTCTGGTTCTTCATACAGTCCAAGCCTCACTGACACAAGAAAACTTAGAATGACTTTTGATGACGGCAGTGGTCCCCTTACTCTAACAAATGACCACACAATTGAAAGTGTGCCCTATGCTCAGTATGCTCATAAACTTGGCGGAAAAACACTTCATGACTTTATTCAAGTCAACAGTGGTGTGACACAAAGTAATTTAGAAACTGTGTTTGATAACGGTGTAAACCAAAGAGAGCTTATGGCTTTAATTGAGGGCCGTTCTAACCAATACTCTCCATTAAGCACTAGTGGAGCTAGTTCTTTACCTAGCTTTTCAAATCCTCCCCTTAACTCTAAGGCAGGAGATGTTTGGTACAACTCTACAACCAATGAAATCATGTACCACAATGGATCAGTAAACACCGTTGTTGGCCAAGGGAGTGGAACTGTGACCAGTATCACCACAGGAAGTGGTCTAAGTGGTGGAATCATTACAAACAGCGGTACAATTTCAATTGCCACAGGGGGTGTATTAAACAGTCACCTTCAAGGTGGTATCCATGGAAGTAAAATCACAGGAGGAGTTTTACCAGCCTCAGTGGTTCCAACAGGAACTGATGATACAAAGCTTTCTCTTCAAGGGGGAAGTTTATTAGGTGATCTTAACCTTAATGGAAATGAGGTTTTAAACACAGGTCATATTATGCAAAACCCGAGGAGCACAATGACCCTAGGTTCTTATGGGAATTTAGAAGAGGCTAGTCTTTTAGGTTCTTTGAGTGCGGGGAATGCTGGAGCCACTTGGTACAATAGTGATTCTGGGGTGCTTAAATACTGGGACGGTAGTGGTGTAGAAGTGTTAACCACAGTGAGTGTAGGTGTATCAAGTGTTTTAGTGAGTCCCCCGTTAACTTCTTCAGGTGGTAATGATCCAAGAATAGGCATAAGCCTTGGTAGGGGTTTATACAACAAGAGTGGAAGTGTGGAGATAGATTTAGACTCTCTTAGTGGTTTAGACTTTAATGGAAATAGGTTAAGAGTAAAAGCAGGAAGTGGTATAAGACTAACAGGAAGTGGTATAGAGGCAGATACGGGAACGAGTTTAGGTCAGTTAATGAGAGTAGACAGTCTTCCTGTGTGCACAAGTGGGGAAAAGATTCAAAGAAACTCTGGAGCCACAGTGACTTATTCTTGTGTGGCTGATGTAGATGAAGACACAAGTCTTTTAGGAAAATCAGCAGGAGGAGATCTTAGTGGAACTTATCCAAACCCCATTTTAACATCAACAGGGGTGAGTGAGGGAATCTACTTAAAAGTTAGAGTGGACACTAAGGGAAGGGTAAGAGAGGGCTTAAGTTTATTAGAAGGTGATATACCAAATTTAAGTGGAAGTAAAATCACTTCAGGAACCATTGATACAAATAGATTAAACACAGGAACAGGGAGCAATGACCTTGTTAAGCTTGATGGTTTATCAAGGTTACCTAGTGTAGATGGGAGTCAGCTTATAAACTTACCAAGTAGTGCTGACAATATGGGAAATGGTGAGGCTCAAGAGAATATACATCTTAATGGAAATTATTTAAGTGGAGACGGTGATAATGAGGGAATTAGTGTAGATGCATTAGGAAGGGTTGGAGTGGGTAAAAGGAATCCTCAAGCATTATTAGATGTTTCTGGAAAAGTAAGGGTAGAAGAGATTTGTGATGAAAGAGGTGGAAACTGTAAGGATGTGTCAACAGGTTGGGATAGAGGGAGTGTAGGAGCAAACCAAGTGACCAACGTTCCTTTTGGAAATGTTTTAGGCACAGATGTTCAGACTGCTATTAATGAGCTTGATTCTAAAAAAGTTCCAATAACTAGAGAAATTGCAACAGTTTTAAATAGTGGATTAAGTGGAGGAGGGGATTTATCCACCAACAAGAATTTAAGTGTGGATATTCATGGAACTGTAGAAGAGAGTACAGTGAGTGATTTAGACAGTGTTTTAATCCACGATGTATCCCAAAATAGTTTAAAAAAAATAACACAGTCAAATTTTTTAAATGATTATTTTAAAGGATCTTTAGGAACCAGTTTAGGTGATGCAATGGATGCTGGAGGTGTGCCTAGTTGTGGAGTGGATGAGAAGCTTAGAATGAGTCAAGGCCCTGTTTATTTATGGTCATGTGTGGTGGATGAGGACACAAGTCTTTTAGGAAAATCAGCAGGAGGAGACCTTAGGGGAACTTATCCAAACCCGACTTTAGCATCAACAGGGGTGAGTGAGGGAATCTACTTAAAAGTTAGAGTGGACACTAAGGGAAGAGTAACAGAGGGTTTAAGTTTATCAGAAAGTGATATACCAAATTTAAGTGGAAGTAAAATCACTTCAGGAACCATTGATACAAATAGATTAAACACAGGAACAGGGAGTAATGACCTTGTTAAGCTTGATGGTTTATCAAGGTTACCAAGGGTAGATGGGAGTCAGCTTACAAACTTACCAAGTAGTGCTGACAATATGGGAAATGGTGAGGCTCAAGAGAATATACATCTTAATGGAAATTATTTAAGTGGAGATGGTGATAATGAGGGAATTAGTGTAAACAGTGATGGTGATGTTTTTGCTTCTAGAAATATTGCTGCTGTGGGGTCTATTAGTGGATCTAGTGTTGTACTTTCAAATGGAATAAAAATAGGAACAGAGGAAACAACTTGCAATACTTTAAACGAGGGGACTTTAAGGTATAGTGAAAAGAAAATGGAATTTTGTAATGGAAACGTGTGGAGTGTTTTAGGTGTTGATGATCCATGTCTTGATTCTTCCCCCTTGCCAGGTGCTGTGTGTAAAGGTGGAGCAATTTATCTTGGAAGCCTTAGCCCAGGTGCTACCAGTGGTAGTGGAACAGATCACTACATGACCACCCCTGGGGGTTGTGGGGACATTCCATCAGGAAGTGTTTCAGGGGGCTCGGGGTCAAATTCTTATGCATTAAATGATTTTACAGTGACTTGTTCTGGTACTGATAGTTTATTTAAAGATTGGAATAATAATACAAGTAATTGGTATAATATTCCAGGGCTAGCAAATTACACATCAACTTGGGGAATTGGTCATGGTGAAAGTAACATAGATTTAAATTACGGTTCAGCGAATACAGATGTAATTGTTGCCATTACTTTAGAGTCTCAAGGGGGCTATCATGCCGCAGCAAGGTATTGTCATAAGCTTGTTTATGGTGGTTATGATGATTGGCATTTACCTAACCGCTATGAGCTTAATTTAATGTACACAAATCGTTCTGCTCTTCCAGGTTTAAATCAGAGTAGTGTTAGTGGTTATTATTGGTCGTCTACGGAGGACAATAATACCAGTGCGTGGATCCAGCGGATTTCTGATGGCTATCAGAATAGCCTCAGTAAGCTCTATTCTCGACTTGTTCGTTGTGTACGGAGGTTTTGAGGCCTGAAAGGGCTCATTAGCTCTTTAGCTTTTTTTAAGAAAATAGGATTTTAAGAATTAATTTTTAATTTTTTTAAAAAATAAAATTAAACCTAAAGCTATTAAAATCACTGAAATGTTTGTGGAAATAGAGAGTTCAAAAAGATTCAATCCTCTTGGGTCTGATCTAAACTCCTCCATAATAATGCGAGCTGATCCGTGAAGGATCATCCACAAAGGAAGAACTAAAAAGCTGTTAAATCCTTTTTTCTTCTCCACAAGAATTAAAACACTAAAAATTAATAACTCCATTATTGAGGCATACAGTTGTGTTGGATGTCTATTTTCTCCATGGATAAATATAGACCACCAGGTTGTGAGTTCTTTTCCATAGCAACAGCCATTTAGTAAGCAAGCTAGCCTTCCAACAGCATAGCCTAAAGATAAAATAGGAATGCAAAAATTTAACCATTTTTCAAAAGATTCTTTCCATATTCGACAAAAAATAAACCCTGAAGCAACAGCCCCTAAAAGCCCTCCAAAAAAAATATACCCACCATTCCAAAAAAAGAAAATTTGTTCAGGATTAGACCAATAAAAAAAAGGCTCTTGGTAAAGAACATACATTCCTCGAGCCCCTAGAAAGGACCCTATTAATATAAACAAATACAAGTCTAGGGCATCCATTACTGAGAATGATAAAAGCCTTGCTCTTTTAGTGATAAAGGGCACGGCAAGTGTAAAAACCAAACTTAAAAATAAAAAATAGACAGATATTTTAAAGCTTAAAATATTAACATAGGGGAGCAAGCTTAAGCCTTAATTTTCTTTGTTTTCATATCCTCAGTAAAAATGCAGTAGAACCAAAGAAAAACACCACAAACAATAGCAATATCTGCAACATTAAATGCAGGGTAATGTATGTTTCCAATATAGAAATCTAGAAAATCTATTACGTATTCAAACCTAACCCTATCTATATAGTTTCCTAAAGCTCCAGAGAATATTAAACTTATAGCTGTTATTTGAAAACTGTCTTCAACTTTTACTGTAAGTAAAAAATAAAAAAGTGCTACTACGGCAATTGGCGTAACACTTAAGAAAAATACACGTCTGAAAACGTCAGGGGTGTCTCTAAGCAGACCAAATGCTGCACCAGGATTTCTTACATATGTAAAACTAAAAAATCCGTCAATAACTGTTTTAGATTCATGAAGGGTAAAGTTAGTGTGAACATAAATTTTAATGACTTGATCTAATATAAGAATAAGGGTGCAAATTGAAATTAGATATAAAAGTTTTTTTTTCATAAAAATTCATCCATTACATTTGAGCAGCGGCTACAAAGCTTGTTACCACATTTGTGTTCGTTTAAATATTTAATATGCCAGCAGCGGGGACACTTTTCACCTTCTGCTAAACTAAAGTCTAGTTCACTGCTATTTTCATCATAGCTTACTGAAGACACAATAAAAAATTCTTCTAGTTGATCTCCATATTTTGCCCACATTTTAGCACTTAATGCTGTACCAGGTATTTTAATTTTAGCTTCTAAGCTTGCTTTGATTTCTTTATTAGTCCGCATTTTTTCTAAAGATTTTGAAACAACAGATCTTAGTTCAAAGAGTTTGTCATATTCTTTTATTAAGTCTTTATCTGCAAATTTTTCATTTGGAGTAGGGTAGTCTTCTAAGAAAATAGATTCTTTTTTTTTCTTTTCTAAAGATTCAGGAAGGTATTCATAAACTTCCTCTGATAAAAAAGATAAGATGGGAGCGATAAGAATAGAAGTGGTTTTAAGAATTGTATAAAGAGTAAATTGTGATGATGCTCTTAATTTTGAATGTTTACTTTCTACATAAAGTCGATCTTTTAAAATATCTAAATACCGTGAACTTAAATCCACTGTGAAAAATAAATTTATAGCATGATAGGCTTTATAGTAATTGTATGTTTCAAAAGCTATAGTTACATCTTCAATGAGTTTATTTAGCTTAGCTAGTGCCCAGCGATCTAAGGAGTTTAAGCTTGTAGGGTCTAAGTTTTTATACTCATAGTCATGAAGATTTCCCAATATGAAACGCAGGGTATTTCGAATTTTTCTATAAGTCTCAGTCACTCGTAAAAATATTTCCTTTGAAATATTCATATCCTGTCCATAGTCTACATAGGTAACCCAAAGTCTTAAGATTTCAGCCCCTGAGTTTTGAATAACTTTTAGTGGGTCAATAACATTTCCAAGGCTCTTAGACATTTTTCTGCCCTGAGCATCGTTTACAAAACCATGTGTCATTAAAGTCTTAAAGGGGGCTTTTTTATGGGCAGCAAGTGAAGACAGTAAGCTTGTTTGAAACCAACCCCTATGTTGGTCAGAGCCCTCAAGGTATAAATCTGCTTGAGTCGTCATACCTTCCCGTTTTCTTTGAACAGCAGCATAACAAACACCACTATCAAACCAAACATCTAAAATATCTTCACCTTTCTTAAAATCCGTACTCTCACAGTGGTCACATTTTAAAGGCATAATGTCAGATAAGTCGCCTTGAAAATAAGCCTCTATTCCTTGTTTTGATTTTTCCATTTTATCAGCAACTGACATCATAAATGCAGTGGACATATGTGCTTTTTCACATGAAGAACAAATTAAAACAGGAATGGGAACACCCCAAATTCTTTGACGACTTAAACACCAATCGGGTCTGTTTTTTAACATCCCTTCAAGTCTAGCCTTACCCCAATGTGGATAGAATTGAATACTAGATTCAGTGAGTTTGAGTGCATTTTTTCTAACACTATAGCTTTCACTATCTACTTTCAAAAACCACTGAGGAGTTGCTCTATAAATTAATGGGGTTTTAGATCTCCAGTTATAGGGATAGCTATGCTTAAGGTTTTTAAAAAACACTAAAGACTTTAAGGTTTTTAACTCTTCAACAATGGCAGTGTTAGCTTTAAAAATATGTTCGCCTTCGCGTTGAGGGTAGTCATTAGTGTACTTCCCATCAGGGCCTACAGGGCTGTAAACTTTAAGGCCATACTTTAAACCTACTTGGTAGTCGTCTATACCGTGTCCAGGGGCTGTATGAACTAGTCCTGTACCAGACTCTAGAGTAACGTGCTCGCCGAGTAAAAACCTTGAGGGCTGTTTTAAAAAAGGATGATTTGCAACAACGTTTTCTAATTGACAACCCTTTATTTCTACGCCCTTTGATGTAATTTTTAAGCCAGTTTCTAAAACCACTTTATCAATCATTTTTTTTGCTAAAATAAGATTGCCATGGTTTGTTTCTACAATTTGGTAATTAAATTTTGGATGTACTGAAATTCCTAAATTTGCAGGAAGTGTCCAAGGAGTCGTTGTCCAAATAACAGCTGATAAATCTACATATTTACAAAGAGCCTTAGGTAAGGTTTCTGGTTTAATTTTAAATTTCACATAGATAGAGGGGCTTTCATGTTCCATATGTTCAACTTCTGTGTCTGCTAAAGCGGTTTGTAAAGTTGGGCACCAATAAACGGGTTTTTTGCCTTTATAAATAAGCCCATTCTCATAAATTCTGGCAAGCTCTCTAACTTCTTCGGCTTCATACTCAGGATCAATTGTTATATACGGATTTTCCCAATCAGCTAAAATTCCAAGTCGTTTAAACTGTTCTCTTTGAACATCAATCCATTTATAAACTTCAGCACGACAGAGTGCTCTAATTTCTTTTTTTGTCTTATCTTTTTTTTTAGAGCCAAGGGTTTTTGAAATTTTTAGCTCAATAGGTAAACCATGGCCGTCCCAGCCTGGTATAAAAGGTGCTTTAAAGCCATTTAGGTTTTTATATTTTAGGGTAATATCTTTTAAAACTTTATTTAAAACATGTCCTAAATGAATGTTTCCGTTGGCGTAGGGGGGTCCGTCTGCCATGGTGAAACTTTTTTTAGAGTTTTTATTTTTATTTTGAATTTTTTCATAAAGATTTATATTTTTCCAGGCTTCAATTTTTTTTGGCTCATTCTCAGGCAACGAGGCTTTCATTGGAAAGCTTGTTTTTGGTAAATTTAAGCTGTCTTTGAGTTTCATAAGATATTCCTTAACTGGTGCTAAAACAAGAATCTTAGCAAGGTTTGCGCTTTTGGGAAAGTGTCTTGGTTAAATGAGCTCTTTAAGTTGAGATTTGCCTAGGGCAATAAGGGCGCGAAGAGCCTCCTCCTCTGAAGATAGGTTTAAAACTTCCTTTACTCTAGTCACAGATGTCCAGGATTTTTCGTCTAATTTAAAATTTTTGCCTTGAGTCTGTGTAGTCAAGGTTGATGATTTGGTTACGGTTGTGTCAGTTTTTTTAGTTGGCACTAGTGGTTTTGACATGCTTGGAAACTGTAATTGGTTTGAGGGCTTAAACACATGTGTTGAGCGTTTAGCTTGTGGTATTTTTAATTGTTCACAGGTTTTTGGCTTTTCTTCAGATTCTATATGCTCTGTTTCTTCACACTGGTTAAAGGCATCTAAGTTTTTTACTAAGCCTTTAAGTTCTAAAGAAAACGATTCTTTTGCTGCTTTTGTAAACCCGCCTTCATTTTTTGGAGGCTTTACACCTCTATTGATTCTTAAGTAATAACCTACTAAGTCATCTTTGTCCTGGATTTGGTTTCTTAGATCTTCTGATTGTTTAGACCACCACTCAAAAGCACTTTGTAGGGTTTCTTTGGTATAAGCTTGTGGTGGCATTTTTCCGTAGGACATAGGTCGCAGATTAGATATTTAGAAGTGTGAAAACTCAACAAAAAAAACATTTATTATTTCAAACACCAAAAAAATAATATCTTATTTTAAAAATGAATTTTTAGGTAATCCATTGACAATGAAATTGCCCTACAAGTGCTCAAAATATTAGCCTATTCTTTATACTTTGTCATATAATCTTGTGTTTTTAAGTTCTTTTAGGTTTTTTTGAAAAATATAAATTCTAAGTCTAATTGTCTTTAGCGCTTTGTGTGTTATTGGTGAAGGAAATCGACCTTAGAAGTTTATATTAAAGGTCTTAGTGTGGGTGTAAGTGATGGTTTTGGTGTTAAATTTTATATTGGAAAAACCCATGAGTTAGAATTTAATTTATAGTTTTATATTCGTTTGCCAAGCGCAGTCTCCGCTTGGAAGTGGGTATTTTTCATGGTCAATAAACATTTCATGGCAAAAACCTGTTTTTTCTTTAAAGCCTGTTCTTTTTAAAAGATTTTCTAAAGCTATGGCTGAGTACCCTGGAGAGTGGGAGGATAAAAGGATTCCTTTAAAGTTGTTTGATTTTAACTTAGATAAGTTTTCCATTAAGCCATTAAGATGCTCATTAATCTGCCAAACTTCATTATTGTTGCCCCTACCAAAGCTTGGAGGGTCTAAAATAATCCAATCATACTTAGATTTTCTTCTAACTTCTTTGGCAACAAATTTTTGAACATCATCAATAAGCCATCGTATCTTCTTATTTTTAAGCTCTGAAAGCTCTTGGTTTCTTTTTGCCCAAGTCATACTTGTTTTAGAAGCATCTACATGGGTGACTTCAGCGTCTTGAGCGGCACAAATCAAAGACGCTACTCCTGTATAAGCAAATAGGTTTAAAACCCTATCTTCTTGAGATATATTTTTTTTAAGCTTTTTCCAATTTATAAGTTGCTCTGCAAAAAGCCCTAAATGTCCAAAAGAGCTATGTTGTATTTCAATTTTCAGATTTAAAACATCAATTGTAAACACTTTCTTCATATTTTTATTGTTGTAAATCCACTGGCCTTTACCATTTTTAAAGCGCTCATATTTTGCATCTATTTTATTATATGAGGGGTGATTTCCTCTGGGCCAAACTGCTCCTAGACTTGGCCTATGATAAACATAAGGACCGACTTGTTCTAATTTATAAAAACCACCAGAATCAAGTATTTTAAAGTTCATAAAGGTATAATTAGTTTAAATATTTTAAAAGTAAACATAAAAGCAGCAAAGCTGCTTATTAAGAAAAATGCCTCTTTAGTAAAATTTGTAGGTAAATGAGGGTTTTGGAGGCTTTCTAAGGTTCTAATATAAGGCTATTTTTGTGATTTTATACTGCGTAACTCTCTTGTGTGTAACCCCTGACTTAAGCCCTAAAAAAAAGTTTGAACTCTAAAACCCTTAGTTCTTATTTTTTTTATGTCCAGTATTTATTGTTTTGATTTAAAGATATACTCATCACGTATTGAATTAAATTTTGCCATTAATGAATCTTCTTTAGGTAAGAAACCCACTTTAACAAATTTATGATTTTAAACAAAGAATGGGCTGATGAAGCGCTTACATAGCAAGGGGTTGATTTTTTAGATGATAAAGTTTTTATGGAAAAGCTTGTTTAAATTCGTGTTTCTAAAACATTTCAGATAAAATAAAGCCGAATACTGATAAGAGTGTTATAATTAGACAAATGAATTTTAAATTATTTGAAATAAGGGGGTTAAAAGGCCTTGAATAAAACGAGCTTATAAAAACAGATCCTGTTAAAATTAAAATTTCTTTTCCATTTTCTAGGAAGAAAGAAAGTTCAATATTTTGACTTTTTCCAAAAATTAAAAAGCTTGCTACTGAAGCAAAACTAACAAAAAGCATTACGCCATTTCCTGTTGGAGCCACTTCATTGTTTAAAACCCATCTTCGATTCATAAAAATAATATTTGAAACAAGTCCTGTTCCTACACCACAAAATCCAGAAAAAATCCCTACTAAAAAACCAAAAATTCCCTTTAAAGGGTTCCAATCTGAGGAAACAAAAAGTTTTTTACTTCTCGGATTTTTAAAAAAATCTAGACTAAATCGAATGATCATTAAACCTACAATAATAAGTAAAGCCATTCGAATGTTTTTGCCTTCAAGTTTTAAAGCATAATATGAACCTGTAAAAGCCCCTATGGCAGCAAAAGGTCCCCAAAAAATTAAAACACTCCAATTTATAATACCTTTCTTATTATACCAGATGGTATTAGCAAGGGAGTTTCCTAGGATAATTAAAAGAGTCATTGCTACAACTTGATGATTATTCCAATGAGTTAGTGCCGGTAAAAATGGAACAAGCAACACTCCTCCTCCTAAACCAAGAAGAGCTGAGACAACTCCAACGCCTAAACCAATTAAAATTAAAAGCAACATACGCCCCCTAAAGTATTCACAATAACACAATCAAATACTTTTATAAATGTTTAAAACATCTTTAGAATGAGCATTTTTAATCTGATCTGGTTTTAAATAAAATGACTCTTTACTTTTTTCTATAAGAGATTGAATATTAATTAGACTGTCTTGATCAGTTGGATTTATCGTTAGTCCACTTATGGGCTCAAATTTTTCAGTAAAAGTGCTATCTTTGGTTTTATTAAAGAACCTCTCCCAGGCATTAAAATTTAGAGTGCACCTATAGGTTAAAGTCTGAGGGTGTGAATGAATAGGTGTGTAGGCAGTTAGAATTTCAAAGTTGCCATAATTAACGTGCAACTTAAGAGCCTGGCTTTGCCACTGAGTCATTCCACAAATTTGTTTAATATTCGAATACCAAAGACCAAAGGACTTAGATAAAAATCCTAATCCATAAAGTCTATTTTTTTTAGGAAGTAGGGCATTTATAGAGCTTAAATTATGTGCAATCCATTCTTTTTGATTTCCACAAGGAATAGCGATAAACAGGGACAATGGCGTCCAATCTGTTTTGAGCAAATCCTTACTTAAAATAGATTGAATACTTTTTGGAAGTTTAGATGTTTTATATGCAAAACCTGTGACAATGCCTGGCATAAGTCCACAATCATAAAAAACCCAGCCAGGCATGGGCATACCGCTTTGGTGAAAAACTCGGCTTTCAATTTCTAAAATAATTTTAGAGAATTTTTCCTCTTTCATGGAAAGGGGGTTTTTTTTTAAAACCTTTAACTTGTTAAACCAATTACAATCTTTTAAAAAAGAACCAGGGTTTTTAAACCAATTTTTTTTTCTTACAAAAAAATAGGGTCTGATGTCTTCACTGTTAATCCAAGAGCATTCCGTAGGTAAGCTCATGTTTTTAAAGGCCTTACCATATCACCAGGTTTAACCCAGTTTTTAAATTGAGCCTCTGTTAAAAGGCCTAAAGAGATTGCGGCTTTTTTTAATGTAGTCCTCTCTTTAAAAGCTTTTTTTGCAATTTTTGCTGACGCATCATAACCAATATGTGGGTTTAGTGCTGTTACTAGCATTAAAGAGTTGTTTAAATGGTTATCACAGTTTTTTTTATCTGCTACAATCCCATTTAAACAATTTACTCTAAAGCTATCACAAGCCTCTGATAAAAGACGGATTGAATGTAAAACATTATGAACAATCATTGGTTTAAAAACATTTAATTCAAAATGCCCCATGGATCCTGCAATAGTAACCCCAGCATCATTTCCCATAACCTGAGCACAAATCATTGTAAGTGCTTCTATTTGTGTAGGGTTGACTTTCCCAGGCATAATAGAGCTTCCTGGTTCATTTTCAGGAAGATTTAATTCTCCAATTCCACATCTTGGACCACTACCAAGCATGCGAATATCATTTCCAATTTTCATTAAGCTTACAGCTGTTGTTTTTAAGGATCCGCTTAAAAAAACCATGGCATCATGGGCTGCAAGGCCTTCAAATTTATTTTTTCCAGATATAAAAGCTAAACCTGTTTCTTCAGCTACATATTTTGAAACCACTTCTCCAAATTTCTCATGGGTATTTAAGCCTGTTCCAACAGCCGTTCCACCAATTGCAAGCTCTAAAGTGCCTATTAGTGCAAACTCAATGCGTTTAATGGAAAGCTCAATTTGTCTAACATAGCCTGAAAACTCTTGACCTAATGTTAAAGGTGTTGCGTCCATAAGGTGAGTTCTTCCAATTTTAACAATACTAGAAAATTCATTTTGTTTTTTTTCTAAAGATTTTTTTAAATTTTTTAAAGCTGGAATCATTTTCTTTGCAATCATTTCTGATGCTGCCATGTGCATAGCCGTTGGAAAAATATCGTTTGAAGACTGCCCTTTATTAATATCATCATTGGGATGAACTTTTTTTTCTTTGCTGTTGGTGTCTAAACTAAAACCCATGATCTGAGCTGCACGATTTGCAATAACCTCATTAGAATTCATATTAGATTGTGTTCCACTACCTGTTTGCCAAACAACTAAGGGAAATTCTAAATCAAATTTTCCTTTAATCACTTCATCAGTTGCTTTTAAAATTGCTTTTGCTTTTTCTTCAGGTAATAGCCCTAAGGTCATGTTTGCTTTTGCACATGATTTTTTTAAAATCCCAAGGGCACGGATCATCTCTCTTGGAAATTTATCAAAACCGATTTTAAAGTTTTCTAAAGAGCGTTGAGTCTGAGCACCCCAAAGCCTTAAAGCCTCAACCTTAACCTCACCCATACTGTCTTTTTCTATTCTGTAGTCCATGAGTATTAGATTACGCTTTAGTCTGGCTAGGAGCAATAAAAGCCTAGACAGATATTTTTATTCAACCTGATTTTACTTAAGAATAAAGATTCATTTATGAAAAGCCTATAAAATAAGCAGCTTGTTGAAATTTCTGCACTTTTTTATGAAGATTCTTAATCTAAGTGTGCTTATTTAGGTTAAAGCATTTTAGGTGTACGGTGGCTTTAGTGTTACAAATTATAGAATGAAAAGTTTTAATCAATTCAAATTAAAGATAAATTTTTTAGTCCGTTTTTTTAAAATTCCAGAAACAGCCTCAACAATATACCTTTAGTTTCAGGCTCATAAACGAAAACATGTAACTCATGTTATGCACTTTTCATAAAGTTTTAGCTTAAAGCTTTAAAGTTTAACGAGCACAGCTTGCTGGGCCTTTAAAATGAGTTTTATCCTTATTCCTATTTGACAAATTTTTTCCTCTAAATTCATAACTTTTAGTTTACTTAAACAGTTCTAAAATTTTACTGAATATTCCTTTTTTAGCAGTGCTTTTAGAAATTGTTTTGTATTCTGAATAACGCTTGCTGACTTTTCTTTTTTTATTAGGCTTTCTCTTAGCTACTTGAGGTTGAGTTGTTGTTGGGGTTTTGTGGCTGTGGTTTTTCTTTGAGTAATTTTTGCGTTCATTTTTAGAGAATTTCTTATTACTTGTGTTTTCATGCTTATTATTTCTTGAGTGCTTAGGTCGCTCTTTATCTTTGTTGTTTTTGTTAGATTTAATATCTTTAAGACTACTTTTTGGATCATAATTATATGGAAATGGCTTAAAGTCTTTTATAAGGTCGGAGTCATCCATCCAACCAATGGTGAGTTTAGAGTCTAGTAAAATTTGAAGTCTATCTAAAGCTGGAATAGCTTTTTCTGAGACTATAGAAACAGCAACACCCTCTCTGCCAGCCCTTCCTGTCCTGCCAACTCTATGAATATAGTTTTCTGACTCTTCTGGAAGTTCAAAGTTGACAACTAAGTCAACATTCTCAATATCTAAACCACGAGCTGCCACATCTGTAGCTACGAGAATATTGATTTTACTATTTTTAAATTTATTCATAACAGAAGTTCTTTGCCCTTGAGACAAAGCGCTTGAGAGCCCCATTGCTTTTAAACCATTTTCTCGTAAGAATTTTTCAATTTTAGGAACCGTTCTTACAAAATTTGAAAACACAATGGCCTGTTCATATTCTTGTTTTTTTAAAACGGACAATAAAAATTTTGGTTTCTCATTGTGGCCAACATGTAAGATTTCGTCTTTAACCTGCTTAGTTTTAGGAAGTGATCTATCAATTTCAATTTCAATGGGGTCTGAACCGTATTCATAAGCAACAGCTAAAACATCAAAGTTTAGTGTTGCTGAAAAAACTAAAAACTGACGGTCTCTTGGAATTCTATCAAGAAGATACTTCATATCATCTTTAAAACCCATATCAAACATTCTATCTGCTTCATCAAAGATTACTGAGCGAACCTGTGTTGGATCAAAGAACTTTTCTTTATACAAGTCTATAAGCCTACCTGGAGTTGCTACAACAAAGTCTACACCATCTTGTAATTTTTTTTTCTGAGTTTCATACGCAACACCTCCATAAATAGCTGTGTAGGAAAACTCAGTATCTAAAATTAACTCTGCTAAGTTTTTAACGATTTGTTCAACTAGTTCTCGTGTTGGAACTAAAATTAAAATTTGATTTCTCGGGCCCCAGTCTTTAAAGGCACTTACATTGTTATGTAGATTTTTGTAGCCGTTTAGTTGTTTTGTTTTATAGAGTCTTTGAAGTATTGGGATTAAAAATGCTGCGGTTTTTCCAGTTCCCGTTTGGGCAAGGCCTGCAACATCTTGACCTGATTGAATTGCTGGTATTGCTTTTATTTGAATCTTTGATGGTTTTGTAAAGCCTAATTTTTTAATAGCAACTTGAATTTTGGGATGAAGTCCATAATCAGAAAAATCACTCATATTTACACACTACTCCGCAAAAATTTATCTATTTGTGTCATAAAAGCACTAAACTGGTCAAAGTGGACCCAATGTCCTGCGCCAGGAATTTGTACTCCCATGGAATTAGGGTTCCTTTGGAGCATCTCCTTATAAATCTTTAAAGGCAAATGCTCAGATTTTTCGCCCCTAATTATTAGGTTAGACACTGGTATAGCTTCAAATTCAGACCAAAAATCTTGCTCTCTTCCTATTTGAAGGCATCGAAGGACTCCATGCTTATTAAAACGCCAATTTAAACTGTCATTATTTTCCCTAGTTAACCCGAGTTCGAACTTTCTAAACCTACTGAAGCAGCCTTTCTTCAAGTACTTGAAGTCTAATAGAGGGTTTTCTTGGACGCAAACAGTACGCCGTTAGTGCCGAAAGTAAATTTACCACAAAGTTTTTTGGGCTTCGGTGTCTTGAGTGTTCAAGATGAAATTCCTCCTTTAAAATCCCAAAAGCAGTTTCAACAATGTACCTTTTCCTCAGGAGTAGTTTATCAAAAAGAGGAACAAACTTATTTTTCATATTGGATTTAAGATTTGTTATGACTTGAACCCCTTTACTCATCAATTTTTCAAATAGCTTTTGGGATATATATCCTTTGTCTCCAAACAATTTTCCAAAAATATTCTCAGCTAAACCCTCTACAGGCTTTGTATCATGAACATTTCCTGGGGTTATGGTAAAACTTAAGAGCTCCCCTTTGTGAGAAATTACTATGTGAACTTTAAAACCAAAGAACCAGCCCATTGTTGATTTCCCACGTTTTGCAAGTCCTTTAAAGGTTTTGTGACGACCGATTCTTTTGTTATTACAAACAACAATGGGACTGGAGTCTACAACAGATATTCCTGTGCAAATATTTGATTGCATAAGTGAGTGTAAAAAAATAAGAATTTGAGGTGCTGAAGATTTTTTAAGTTCTACAAACCTATTGTAGGACAAGAGTTTTGGGAAATAAGGTTTTAGAAATTTTTGAACATAACCTGTATAGAAAGCTTTAAAATTTCTGAAGCCGGAAAATTGGAATAATAAACAGATGGTGATGACTTCAGACTCAGATAACGCAGATGGAAAACCTCTCTTTCTTTTGCTGGGTATGAGTTTGGACTGTTCTTTGTTTAACCCTAAAATAAAGTCGTCAACAAGAGTAAAAACTTCTATAATTTGATTCTCTTCGATCATTCCCGGCTCCTTTTTGCAGATCAGTAAAAAACAACTAAATCTTACAAAAGGCTGGGATGATCTTTTATTTATCCAGCACTTAGGTCCTGAAAAAAGTTCGAACTCGGGTTAGTTATGTTGCTGTATAAATAGTCTGAAAGTACTTTTCCATATTTTGGTGCAAAGTGTTGTTTAAAAAAAGCCTTAGCTGTGTCTTTATTTGCAAAAGGAACAGGCACAAATTTAATCATAGCTTCTGTTTTTTTAGAGGTTTTTTCTGTTTTATGGGGTCCCATGTCCTCAAAAATAACTTTTTTTATTTTTTCAGGGTGTCTAGACGCAAAATCAAAGGCTGTTCTAGCGCCTAAAGAGTGTCCAATAAGTGAGAATTTATTCCAATTAAGCTCATTAACTATGCTTAAAAGATCTTTAGAGTAGTCTTGAGGTCTAAAATCACCTAAAACAGGCTTTGTTTTTCCATGGCCCCGTTGGTCTATTAGTAAAATAGTAAAGTTTTTTTTTAAAACCTGTGCTACGGGAATCCAATTTTGACTATTGCCCAATAAACCGTGTAAAAAAACAAGCCTAGGTTTAACTAAAGAAACTTGCCCGTCCTCTAGTCCAAGAAGTCTTATATAAAAAGAATTTATAAAATAAACTTTATCTGAAAGCATATGTATTTTATAGGGGGTTTTAAGTATTTCACAATCTATTTTTTTATCCAAAGACCTTGTAGCCTTAAATTTTTCAAAAATTGATCATTCTTTAATAGATTTGTCTGCTTTAAAAATTGTTAATCAGCTTCAAAAAAACGGACACACTACATACCTTGTGGGGGGTTGTGTAAGAGATTTACTTATGGGTCTAACGCCTAAAGATTTTGACATCTCAACAACAGCAAGACCTCAACAGGTTAAAAAACTTGTTAAAAACGCTTTTATTATTGGGCGGCGTTTTAGGTTGGTTTTAGTAAGGCGTGGTGACAGTCAGTATGAAGTAGCTACTTTTAGGCGGGGGTTGTTGCCAGAGGAAGATGAGGGAGGACTTTTAGATAGGGAGAATATTTTTGGAACACCAAAGCAAGATGCAAAAAGAAGGGATTATACTTGTAACGCTTTGTTTTATGATCCTATTAAAAGAGCGGTCTTAGATTACACAAGTGGTATTCAAGATATGAAAGAAGGCTGGCTTAAGCTTATTGGAAAACCTAAGGATCGCCTTCCTGAAGACCCCATTAGAATATTAAGAGCACTTCGTTTTGCAGTAAAACTTGGATTTCAAATAGAGCCGAAATTGTATCAAGGTCTTTGTGATTTTGCTGACGAGTTAAAGCCCTCATCTGTCCCTAGAAAGAGGGAAGAGTTTTTAAAGATATTAATGCTTAAAAACCCAGGGAGAGTGTTTAACTCTTTAAAAGACTTGGGTATTCTTGATAAGATCTTGCCCACTCTTAACACTTTAACAACAAAACCTCACGTTATAAGAAATATTTTTAACACCTTTGAACACTTAGATTATCACCATCGATTAACTCTTAATCCCGCTCAACTCTTAGGTGTTTTTGCATGGGCCATAGCAATCAACACCAATATTGATTTTGAATATGAAGATTTATCAACTTGGATACAGGATAAAAGTATTCAAGATTTTATGAAACTTGAACTTGGTGCATTTAACGCTGAACTTATACATATTGAACAGGCTTTTAGACTTGTTACCTTTCTTATGGATTATGATACGTTTTTAGAAAAAGGAATTCGTAGGCGCTTAGGGCTTTTGAGTCAGAAAGCATTTCCTCTGTCTTTATTTTTCTATGCCTGTATAAACGGGCCTGATTTAGGGCTCTGGATTGATGCCTTTAACTCTAAGGATAGTGTTATGAGTTTGCATTTAAATGGTTTTGGTGAGAAAATTGACGACTATATAGATGAGGGAGAAAGCTATGAATAGTCAAAGTTTACCAGAATATACAATTGCTTTTGGCCTTGGGCCTTTGGAAATAGGTGCTGTTCTTATAATTGTTCTTGTTCTTTTTGGCCCTAAAAGACTTCCTGGGCTTGGAAAGTCAATGGGTGAAGCTATTAAAGGCTTTAAAAAGGGCATTGGTGAAGATAATAGTGAAATTGATGTGACAGACTCCATAAAGCAGGAGAAAATTAAGGACGCTGAAAAAGAGTAAATAGTATTTTAAAAAATATACTTTATATGGGGTTTATTAGTATAAAGGCTCGTTGCTTAAGGATTTTTCTCCAGGGTGGGTTTTAGATAAAAACGTATCTCAATCCTTTTTTAAGTTGAAATTTAAGTCAACTAACCTGAGTTCGGATTTTTTAAATTTAATGTAGTAGCTTACTTTCCTGGGTTTGAATATGGATTTATGGTTTAAAAGGGCGTAGGCCATATGCTGTTAATGCTGACAAAAGACTCACTATAAAATTTTTTTAACTTTTATGGTGAGAGTGTTTAATGTGACATTTTTTTTCAAAACTCCAGGTATAGTTTCTACAATATATTTTTTTCTAAAATAACAGTTTGTTAAATATTAGAATAAACTTATTCTTCGTATTTTTAGTTTCGTAATCAATTAAACGCCTTTAGTTATAAGTTTTTTAAAGATTTTTTGTAATTTAAGTATAGTCTTTTGTGGAAAGCCTTAAAACTTTTGAAGCCAGAAAATTAGAATAGTAAGCATGGTGGCCATGCTATTTTTTCTTTTGTAGATCAGTTAGAAACAGCTAAACCTTACAAAAGGCTTAAGGTGATCTTTTATTTATCCAAGGCTTAAGCCCTAAAAAAAGTTTGAATTCTAAAATCCTTAGTTCTTATTTTTTTATGTCCAGTATTTATTGTCTTAATTTAAAGATTAACTTTATACTTTAACCTTTAATATAAAATTAAGGAGTATCCTAAATGAATAAAATTATTCACTCATTTTTTACGTTAATTATAGTACTAAGCTTAGTCAGTTGTGATGATTCTAAAAAAACACAAGCTCCTCTTAGTGCCGGCGATGACCGCGCTCCAATTCTTGCTTTTGGAAGCTTTATTCAAACAGCTACAGGTGGTTCAGGAACAGGAAGCATTACTTATGAGTCAAATAACTTAGAAGTTGCCACAGTGAATATGAACACAGGGGAGGTGACTCCTCTGAGCTTAGGCACGGTTATTATAACAGCAACTAAAAAAGGAGATAGCACTTATGCTCTTATTAGTGATGGGTATACGGTTAAAGTTTTAGATAAACCCTCACTTAAAGTTACTTTTAATGGTGTTAAAACTTTTAAATTTTCTTGGCCTAATATACAAGCTGAGTCTTACCGATTATTAGAAGATTCAGATGGAAGTGGTAGTTTTAGTGAAGTTGGTGAGGATATTTTAGAGGGAGAGATAAGTTTTAATTTATTAGTGCCGCTTTATAAGCGCCTTAACGCTAGTTATAAGATTCGTGGTTGTAAAGGTTTAAGTACTTGTGTTGAAAGTGATTCAATAGATATTGATGTGAATAACTTAGTGGATAGTATTGGCTATTTTAAAGCCAGTAACACTGGTGAGAGTGATAGTTTTGGCTATCGTGTGAGTTTAAGTGGTGATGGAAGGACCTTAGCTGTGGGGGCATTTCTTGAGGATAGTAATGCAAGAGGTGTTAATGAAGATGAAAATAATAATTCAGCCTCTAATTCAGGTGCTGTGTATGTCTTCACCCGTACAGAGACAGGCTGGACCCAACAAGCTTACATTAAGGCCAGTAACACTGATGAGAATGATAGTTTTGGTTATCGTGTGAGTTTAAGCGGTGATGGAAGGACCTTAGCTGTGGGGGCACGGGGAGAGGACAGTAATGTAAGAGGTGTTAATGAAGATGAAAATAATAATTCAGCCTCTAATTCAGGTGCTGTGTATGTCTTCACCCGCACAGGAACAGATTGGACACAAGAAGCTTATATTAAGGCTAGTAACACTGGTGCGAATGATATTTTTGGCACTAGTATTAGTTTAAGCGGTGATGGAAGTACCTTAGCTGTGGGGGCACAGAGAGAGGGCAGTAACGCAAGAGGTGTTAATGAAGATGAAAATAATAATTCAGCCTCTAATTCAGGTGCTGTGTATGTCTTCACCCGTACAGGGACGACTTGGGCTCAACAAGCTTATATTAAGGCTAGTAACACTGGCGGGAGTGATGAATTTGGCAGTAGTATTAGTTTAAGTAGTGATGGAAGCACCTTAGCTGTGGGGGCATATAATGAGGACAGTAATGCAAGAGGTGTTAATGAAGATGAAAATAATAATTCAGCTTCTAATTCAGGTGCTGTGTATGTCTTCACCCGCACAGGAACAGATTGGACACAAGAAGCTTATATTAAGGCTAGTAACACTGGTGAGGGTGATTTTTTTGGTTATAGTGTGAGCTTAAGTGGTGGTGGAGGGACTTTAGCTGTGGGGGCAGTTGGAGAGGACAGTAATGTAAGAGGTGTTAATGAAGGTGAAAATAATAATTCAGCTTCTAATTCAGGTGCTGTGTATGTCTTCACCCGCACAGGAACAGATTGGACACAAGAAGCTTATATTAAGGCTAGTAACACTGACGGGGGTGATTTTTTTAGCAATAGTGTGAGCTTAAGTGATAATGGAAGTACCTTAGCTGTGGGGGCATATTTTGAGGACAGTAATAGAGAAGGTATTAACGAAGGTGAAAATAATAATTCAGCCCTCAATTCAGGTGCTGTGTATGTCTTCACCCGTACAGGGACGACTTGGGCTCAACAAGCTTATATTAAGGCTAGTAACACTGGCGGGGATGATGAATTTGGCAGTAGTATTAGTTTAAGTAGTGATGGAAACACCTTAGCTGTGGGGGCAGAGGGAGAGGACAGTAATGCAGAAGGTGTTAATAAAAATAATAATTCAGCCGAGAGTTCAGGTGCTGTTTATTTGTATTAAGGACTGTAAAATAAATTGTGTAACTGTATAGCAATGAGCTAGGGGTAAGCAGGATGAAATATTACAGTGCATTTGGCCCTACTTTTTTCATCGTTATTTTCACTGCATCTAATATTATTTCTGTCTCTAAACTTTTACCCATGCTTCAACTAACAACTCCTCGGTTAAATAAATCTAGCACAACAGCAAGGTATAAAAAATTTCTGCCTGTTTTTAATCTTAAACAAGTGATATTTCCTGCTAAAACTCTTCTTGGCTCTGTTGGTAAAGAGTGTCTCTTTTTATCTACCACAGCGAAAGTTGAGGTTTTATAATGAACGTCTAATTCAATATAGTACTTCATAGGTGCTTCCTTGGGAAATAGGCTAATTCCTTAATTTCCACCTGACCTAGGCAGTTAAACCGCATTTTGTCCATTGATCTTAGAGGTCTAGTTTGCTGCCTAATTTTTCTAGTGTATTGGATTGTTGTTTTGAGTAACTTCTTAAAACCTTAGTTTTTAAGAAGTTATTTTGACAAACAGTTTATAATACTTTGAGCATCAATTTTATTTAAAACGTACAGTTCATCTGCTGTGTAAGCACTTCTTCCAAAATTTCCATTAACACCCAAATGTTTAAAATCTTTAACCGTATTAACTCCAAAATCTTGTGTTATTTTAGAAAGAGCATAGGATCCAAATCCTGAAATTTTTTGATGATCCTCTAAAACTACTAACCGCCCATTGGCTTTTGCTAAAAGACTTTGAAAATTCTTTGTAAAACCAGAGTTTAGCTTGGCTTTAGACACCACAGTGATTTCACGTCCTTGAGACTTTAAGTTTTTAAAAGCTTTTAAAGCTTGTGGCACTAAGGAGCCAGTGGTTAGAACTAAGGCTTCAGGGTTTTTTGCCTCAATAAGTACAGTCTCAGTGTTTAAAGAGTATTTTAATCCTTTTATATAATATTCAGGAAACTTCTCTCTACCTAAAAAGAATACTGTTGAGTTAGGGGTTTTGCCTTGTTTAATTTTATTTTGATATGCGTTGACAACGTCTTTAACTAAGTCATAGGCCTCCTTTGAACAGCTTAAAGAAACTATATCAACATTGGGGATTGAAGAGGTCATTGCAAAATAACTTAGAGCCTGATGTGATGCCCCATCTGCAGCGTCTTGAAAACCAGTGTGTGAGAAAAAGCATAAAATTGGAGCTTTTGATAAGCTTGCCATTGTTAAGGGTAAGGCCCCCTTTGTTACGCCAAACTGGGCAAAAGTATCCACCATTGGAATATAGCCTGTTTTTGATAGACCCACCCCAACACTTATCATATTAGATTCTGCTACTCCTATATCAAAAGAACTTTCTGGAAATTGTGTTCTAAACGCCGCCATTCCTGTTGAGCCGTAAAGGTCACTAGAAATTGAAATAAGAGGAGAGCCTGCTTTTTTAAGTTCTATTAAAGCTTTTGCTAAACCCACTTGAATTTTCTCTGCTTTAACAAGAGGTGGAGTTTTTTTAGGTTTTTTAGGTCTTTGTTCTAAGTCTTTAAGCCATGATTCTATAATACTAGGTAATGCCTGGTTGTTATAAATTTCGTTAAGCATTTTTCTTAAATCCTTAGGAGAACTAAACGGAAACCCATGGCCACCTGACTTAGACTCTTCAGTTTTTTTGTACCCTTTTCCTTTAATAGTTTTAAAATGAATAGCAACAGGTTTTAAAGGATTTTTTCTAGCTTCTTTAAATGCAGTCTCTATTGTTGAAAACACTTTTTCTAAATTATGACCGTTTATATTTTTAAAAACATTCCATCCCTGGGTTTTTAAGGAATCAAATGTAGGCCTCATTGAAAAACTATCTTCATCAATTCTATGGGATAGTTTTGTGTTGTTATCATTAAGGATGAGCACAAAAGGGTTTAAGTAACCCTTGTCAGCCCAACCAGGAATAGAGGCTAGAGCTTCTCTAGCTTCTCCCTCCATGGCGCCACCATCAGATAGCGTTAAAACTGTAACTTTGTTGTTTCCACAAAGCTTATCACCAAGAGCTAAGCCTTGAGCTTGGGCAATGCCTGATCCTAAAGGGCCATTTGATAACTGAACCCCCCCTGGATATACATCCACCTCACCATGGCCAGTTAAAGGGCTTGTAATGGATCTAAATTTTTTAAGATCGTGGACCGTTAATCCGCCAAAATTATAAAGTGCTTTTAATGCATAAAGCCCGTTCTCACAGTGACCGGCATCATTAATTAAGTTGTACCTAGTGTGCCAATTATTTTCATGCTTAAATACTAAAGCATATAAAACCGAATTGATTTCTGCTAAAGAAGATGGCCCACCAAAATGACTCGCCGCCCCTCCAAGAATTGCCTCCATATCCATCAAAGCCACTAAAGCTCTTATGGCTGCAGGATCTGCTATTTTTAAGCTTGTGCTTACTTTTGATAAATTCATGGTCTTACTTAGTATAGGCTCTTTAGTTTTCGGGGTTAAAAGCTCGTTTTTTATACTTAAAGGCTTTATCATTTGGTTCTCCTGTAATAGATTTTGTGCAATGTTTTAGGTGCTTAACTAAAGTGAAACACCTGGTTGTAATTATCAAATGATTTTTTAAAGGACGCGCTTAATGAAACACATTCCTAAAGCTGAGCTTCACCGCCATCTTGAACTTTCACTGCGGGACTCAACAATTAAAGAGCTAGCTCCTCAGTTTGGTTTTGACCTTTCAAAAAAAGGCGCATTTGAACATCATTTTAAAATTATAGAGCCCATGAAAGATTTAGGCTCAGTATTGCATAAATTTTTAGACACTCAAAAAATTTTAGCCACTAATGAGATCTTAGAACGTATTGCCTATGAGGCTTGTGAAGATGCTTTTAATGAAGGGATTAAAATCCTTGAACTTCGATATGCTCCAACCTTTGTAGCGTTAAATCACTTAAATCTTTCTTTTCAAGGAATTCATAATGCTTTTGTTAAGGGGGCTAAAAGAGCTGAGAAAAACTTTCCAATGGCTGTGGGCTTTATCGGTATTTTACAAAGAACCTTACCTGTTAAAGAAAATTTAAATGTTGTAGACTTTATTATTGAGAATAAACAAACTTTTATAGGAATTGACTTAGCGGATAACGAAGTTGGTTTTAACCCAGGTCCTTTTGCGCCTTGTTTTAAAAAAGCAAAAAAAGCGGGTTTAAAAATCACTGTTCATGCTGGAGAAGCCTTAGAGGAAAATTCTGAGCGTAATATTATAGACTCTACTAAGAAACTTTTTGCACAACGTATTGGGCATGGTATTCAATGTCATAGAAGCCCAGATGTTTTAAAGTTTGTAGTTGAGAATAAAATTCCATTGGAAATCTGCCCTACAAGCAACATCTTAACTGGTGCAGTTAAAGACATCTACGAGCACCCAATTAAAAAGCTTTTAGCCTCTGGTGTATGGGTTACTTTAAGTTCTGATGACCCTGGAATATTTAACCAAAACACAAACCAAGAGTATGAACTTTTAAGTTCTATTGGTATAGATAAAAAAACTCTTCTTCAGTGCTCCCATAGAGGAGCACAATCAAGCTTTATTCCAAAAGTAAAAAAACAAAAAGTTTGGCCTTATAATTTAGACAGCCTTGCTGAGGAGATTTAAAATGGCATTAAAACTGCAAAAACGAAGTGATTTACATGTAGCAAGAAAAATTTGGCATGTTTGTGGTGTTTTTATCATCACCTGGGGCTATGTGGTTCTTCCCTATGATATTTTCATGGTCATGGCCGTATTTATAACAAGCTTTGTTCTTTTAGTAGATTTTGGCAGACTTTATTTTGAAAAATTAAACACTATTATACAAGCGTCCTTTTCTTTCTGTATGAGAGAGGGTGAAAAAGACAAAATCTCTGGAATGAGTTATATGACGGTTGGTGTTTTACTGGCAGCGCTTCTTTTTCCAAGAGATGTTGTTATTTTAGCACTTATTTTTCTTGGGGTTGGTGATCCCATTGCAGGTATTTTTGGAATTCTTTATGGAAAAAATAAAATTGGCTCTAAATCCTTAGAAGGAAGCATTGCTGCTTTTTTAGCGTGTTCAATTGTATCTGTAGGTTATTTTTTAGCAAATGATTTTTTTGATCACCGTATTTTTCTAGCTGTTCCCCTTTCTGGTTTATGGGGGGCTTTAGCAGAACTTGTTGAGATTAAATATTTAGATGACAATTTTACACTCCCTATTTTAGCAGGTTTAGGTCTTTGGGGGCTTTATTACGTATTAGGAGCTTAGTTAGAATGAATGGTGTTGAGAAAATTAAACTCAGAAAAAAGCTTGTTCACACAGATCGCTTAGGTGTTGAAATTTATGTGCTGCCAAATTTAATCACTACTATGAATATGTTTTTTGGATTTTTTGGAATTATTCGAGCAGTAAGGGGTGATTTTACTTTTGCTGCCTACGCAATTGTAGCTGCTGCAGTTTTTGATCTTTTAGACGGTAGAGTTGCTAGAATGACTAAGACTAAAAGTATTTTCGGAGCTCAGTATGATTCACTTTGTGATTTAGTAAGCTTTGGTATTTCACCAGCACTTCTTTTGTTTCTTTGGTCGCTGCACCCCTTTGGAAGAGTTGGCTGGCTTATATGCTTTTTTTATGCAGCCTGTGGGGCGTTACGCTTAGCGCGATTTAACGTTTATTCTATTATGACTGATAATAATGAAATTGAAGTTGAGGCTGAAAATAAATCCTACTTTTTTGGACTTCCTATTCCAATGGCTGCTGGTATTGTGGCCAGTGCCGTATTGGCTTTTAAAGATCAAGAAATTGATCCTGTTGGAAGCCCTGTTGTTCTTGTTATCACATTGCTTGTAGGTATTGCAATGGTGAGTAATTTTCCTTACAGAAGCTTTAAAGATGTGGACTTAAGAAAACGCCTTCCTTTTACTTACCTTGTGTTTGGTGTTGCAGTACTAGCTTTTGTTGCAATTAGGCCTGAGATTACGTTGTTTGTGCTTTTTGTACTCTATACCTTTTTAGGATTAACTGTAGGATTGTATAAAAAGTTTTTTAGAAAAAATAAAAACTTAGGGGTATAAATGAGACTAGGATTAGTGGGCTCTAGAGGTCTTGTGGGGGAAGCTTTTTTAAGAGTTTTAGCCCATAGAAAGTTTCCCGTTACAAGCTTAAAACTTTTTGCAAGTCCTGTAAGTGTTGGAAAAAGTGTTTCTTTTAAGAAAAAAAACTATTTTATTGAGGCCTTATCAGACTCGTCCGTTAAAAATTTAGATATGGTTTTCATTGCAGCAGGTGAGGATGTTAGTAAAGAGTGGAGCCTTAAAATAGCAGGGCAAGGAATTTATGTAGTGGACAACTCAAGTGCCTTTAGGCTTCACCATGAAATCCCCCTTGTTTGTCCTGAGATAAACAAGAGCTTAATTGATAAAAATAATAAGCTTTATGCCAACCCTAATTGTTCCACTATTCAATTAGTGGTTTTACTCAATGGGCTTAAAAGTGCTGGAACCTTAAAAGATGTCGCCGTTGCAAGTTACCAAGCTGTAAGTGGTGCAGGAAGAGGTGGGCTAGATGAACTAAGAGCTCAGTCCACTGATCTTTTTATTGAACCTAAAGTTTTTTCTAAACAGATTGCTTTTAACTGCATCCCACAAATTGGTGAGTTTGATGATTTTGAGTTTTGCTCTGAGGAGCAAAAAATTATGAAAGAAACTAAAAAAATCTTGAATCTTCCAAACCTCTCTGTGAGCGCTCAAACTGTTAGGGTTCCTGTTGAAAACGGCCACGCTGAAAGTGTCTGGGTGACTTTTAAAGAAGAGCTTACAGAAGAAAATATTTTAAAAGCTTTAAACAATCAAGAAGGCTTAAATTTAAAACTTAAAGGTTTTCATACTCAAGTTGAAGTCTCAGGGTCTGATGATGTTTATGTTTCAAGAATTAGGCAGGATATTGACAATCCTAAAAGATGGTTGTTCTGGGTTGTAGCAGATAATCTTCAAAAAGGTGCTGCTACAAACGCTATACAGATTGCTGAGCACATTGCTGCTCTTTAAAAATTCATACAGTGTTTAAAATTCTATAAGCCTTAAAATGATTACAGTGGACTGTGAACATTAAGTTGTAGTGTAAAAGGCTTAAAAACATTAACAAGCTAAGAACTGTTTGTTTAAATGGCTTAAAGTTCATTTTTTTCATTTTAAGGCCAAGGTCTACTGGTTGTTATTTTAGTCCAAATATATAATTTAAAGTACTAGAGTTTCAATAATACTATAACATAAATTTAGGGAGTCTTCTTGTGAAGAAATTTATTCTATCACTGTTAACGTTGGTTGCCGCATTAAGCTTAGTAAGTTGTGGCTCATCATCTAGTGTTCATAAGGATTTAAATGGTGATCATAAAAAAATGCAAACTCCTCTTAATGTGGGTGATGATTGTATTGCAGTTCTTGCTTCTGGGAATTTTATTCAAGGAACCACAAAGTGGTTCAGGTGGGGGAAGTATTACTTATGAATCAGACAACCAAGCTAGTTGCTACAGTTGACACAAATAGAAGTGAGTCTTCTTAGCATAGGCTCAGCTACTATTACAGCAACCAAAGGAGGAGACAAGTTTTAATTTAGTAGTGCCACTTTATAAGCGTATTAAGGCTAGTTATAAGATTCGTGGTTGTAAAGATTTTAATACTTGTGTTGAGAGTGATTCAATAAGTATTGATGTTGGTAGCTTAGTGGATAGCAGTGGTTATTTTAAAGCCAGTAATATAGGTGAAGGTGATGAATTTGGTTTTAGTGTGAGTTTAAGTGCTCATGGAAATACTTTGGCTGTGGGGCAAATGATGAGGACAGTGATGCAACAGGTGTTAGTTAAGGTTTAGATGGTCAGATTAATAATTCAGCTGAGAGTGTAGGCGCAGTTTATTTGTATTAACTACAGTTTAGAATAAAATTCATTAAACTTAATGATATAGTAAGTGTTTTTTAAGTGTTAGATACCCCTAATAATTTAGAGAAAAATATTGGATATTTTTCATAGATTTAACTTAAAGAGGCTATTTTAATAAAAACCCCATGGATCTTAAAAATAATATATATTAAGGCCATTTGAGTGAAAAATAAGAGATGTATTTTAAACAGAATGGATATATAAGGTTTAGGTGAGTAATCAGATTAAGCAAATTTTAAAAGAAAAATTTAGAATTTTGAGTTTTAGAGTGGGTCAGCAAGAAATTATCAACTCTATTATGGCAAAAAAAGATGTTTTAGCCCTTATGCCAACAGGTGGTGGTAAGTCTCTTTGTTATCAACTTCCAGCCTTGTTAAATGAGGGTTTAACAATTGTAGTTTCTCCACTGATTTCTTTAATGGATGATCAGGTGTCATCATTAAAAGCACTGGGTCTTCCAGCTGGAGCAATTCATTCAGGTGTTTTAGATGATGAACGTAAAGCAGTTTTTAGAGGCATTCGTGGGAATAAAAACTATATTTTATACTTGGCTCCAGAAAGAGTAAACAAGCCTGCTTTTTTAGAATGGATTCAGAAGCAAAAAGTGAGTTTAATTGCAATTGATGAAGCTCACTGTGTTTCACAGTGGGGTCATGATTTTAGGCCAGATTATTCAAAACTGGCTGTTTTTAAAAAAGTTTGTCTAGATATTCCCATTGTTGCTTTAACAGCTACGGCAACACCTTTGGTGAAACAAGATATTATTAAAGCCTTGGCTCTTTTTAAGCCCCATGAACATGTATATGGCTTTTATCGACCTAATTTATTTTATCAAGTAGAGTACTGTGGTACTGAGACAGATAAGAAAAGTATAGTTCTTCAAGCTGTTGAAAAATTTTCTCAAGGAAGAATTATCTTATACTGTGGAACACGTGCTAAGGCAGAGTTTTGGGCAGATTTTTTAAGTGATCGTGGTGAGAAAATTGGTTGCTACCATGCTGGGCTTAGCGTGAGTACTAGAGCAAAAGTGGCAAAAGATTACGAAGATGGTGAAATTAGAATCCTTGCGGCAACAAATGCGTTTGGTATGGGAATAGATCATCCGGATGTGCGTTTAGTTGTACATACACAAATGCCAGGAAATATTGAATCATATTATCAAGAAATTGGTAGAGCTGGTAGAGATGGAAAGCCATCTCATTGTCTTTTAACATATAGTAAAAAAGATAAAAGCCTTCACACATTTTTTATTAGGTCAGCTAAGGCCCCTAAAGAAGTTATTAACAATAGATGGGCGACCCTTGAATCTATGATCACTTATGCTGAAGGTTCTGAATGTAGGCATGGAGATATTTTAACATATTTTAAAGACCAAAAAAGGATTACAGCCTGCGGCCATTGTGATACTTGTAGGCCTCAAGACAGTTTAGAGTTTAAACTAGGTGTTGTTAAATCTTTTAGAAAGAAGAGAAAAGTTGAAGAGACTACGCTTGATGAATTTTCTTCTGAACAAATTTGGAAGATGCAAAATATTAAAGCGTGGAGGAAAAAATATGCTCAAGAAAAAGATATCCCTGCATTTATGATTTTTAGTGATAAAACACTACGTGATCTTGTTGATAAAAACCCAACAAACCTCAAAGAGCTTTCAAAGGTTTACGGCATGGGTCCTAATAAGATAGAGCTTTTTGGAGAAATACTTTTAAAAGAAATAGACTGTTAAATTAAAAATTTTTATTAACAGGAGATAAACATAGAAGTTTTTTATTTTTTACCAGAGTGTCGACGCTGCTCGTGGGTTATTTCGTATAATAAGAGATTAAGTTAAACAATACTAACAAGGTGACCTTTTACCTTGTTAGTTTCTGGAAAAAGGGCCCTTGGTTTTAAAAGCCTTATTAAATAAAAATGATTAGCCTGGTGGCAACAAATTAAGGAAAGAGGGTTAGGTGTGTATAATTTTGTGTAAATAGGTGAAAAAAATTCAAACTAGTAGTGAGTGTAGAAAAAAATATGCAAGCTTTGCTTATTTACTGTAGTATTGTCTTAAGGGAGAAACTGCCATGTTATTTAGATTAAGTGTATTTTTTTATATAAATATTTTATTTTCATCCTACTCTATGGGTGCTGTGGAAACTTATCATGTGAATAAGCAGGATATTCTTATTAAATCTGCTGTGTTTATGTCCGGAGAGTTATCAAAGGGAGATTTAGCGGTTAAAACAGATATTCGCTTTGGGGTGAATATTTTAAAAGGTGTTCCTGAAAATACAAATTTGTACTTTAGTACAAATTTGGATGGGAGTAGGTACATTAGTTTAATGATTTTTTCACAGGCTTTTGAAAATCAGGTTTGGAAAGTTTTTAATGGAGAATTAAATTTAAACTGCTCCCCCCATGAAGGAGGAGGTAGAGTGGTTGCCTTTTATAGTAACCATCAAATTGAAGGAAGATGTAGATCAGTAAGTGAGCAGTCCATAGCCACGCCCAATGAAGGAAGAGTAACCTTAGGTGTGGGTTCAGAAATTTTTTTAACAAAGGATGGAAAACTTAAATCTGTTAAAAATCTTAAAAATGGATATATTTATATAAATGGACAAAAGATTTTATTAAAAGAGAAAAGCTCGCTAGATTTTCATAACGAAGGAAAGCCTCACTTTTTTTATATGAAAGAGGGGGAGGGTTTTAATATTTCAACAAGCTTATCTAAAAACTCAAGGTTTGAGCAATTAGTCCATGAGAGAGTACGGCCATTTGTTTTTCATTTAAATGGTCAAATTGACTCTGGACGATTTGTTGGTGGTGAAGAGGTCTTATTAGAAATTTTAATTTTAAGTCAAAAACATCAATTTAAATTTTTTGATGGCCAGGTAGGTTTTGATAAAAAAGGTAGGCTCAATAGAGTTATTATAAAAAAAGATCTAAACTTTGTTCTAAATGAAGATGCGATATTAAATTTTATTGATGTAGAAGGAAATAAAATTCCCTTTGAGCTTAAAAAAGGAGAAAGCTTTCCCATTGTTAAAGGCACACATTTGTTTTTAACTTATAATTTAGACGAGGTGCCGGTATTAAAAGGTTTTCCTCTTATAATAGAGGGGAAAAAGTACTTTTTTTCATTAAATTAAACCACTTCTAGATAAAAAAAATATACCTTTTATCAATTCAAAGGGCTTTAGTTGTGGTGTATTTTGTAATGCAATTTAAAAAGAATGCGTATAAGCAAACTCCAGACGAGTATAAACAAAAGAGCACTTTGAATATTAGGGTCATGGAAGAAAATAAGTTCAAAGTATTTTCCACCAAATTTATAGATTAAGTAGAGTAAAAAGGCTTTAAAATAAGCTTTTACAATATTACTGGTACCATTAGGTATATTTAAAGAAGTACATAAAAAAGCTGGAAGTATCATCCATAAGGCAGCAACCCAAGGTGGTGGCCAGGTGTACTGAGGAAGGTCTATAAGTCCAAAGTGATAAATATTAATGTTAGATGTGAACAATTCACATGTAAAAGCCATAGAAAAAGAAAGGGCTATGAAAATAATTTCTTTTAAGAAATTTTTTGAGAAATATTTAAGGTGTAAGATTAAAAAAAATAATGGAGTGGTTGTTAGAATTAAAAATTTAGAGTTTAGATGGTAAATTTCAGACAGTAAGATTAGGGCAAAGGAGGTTAAGAATAAAAAAGAGTGTTGTAAGGTTTTTAAGTTCATTAAGGCCTTATTTTTTGTTTTTCTTGCGGAAAAATTCTGTTAGTAAATTTGAACACTCTGTCTCCATGAGTCCCTGTGACCAAGAAGGTTTATGGTTGTGTGGGTATTTTAAACCATTGGCAATACTTGTTATAAAGCCAGTTTTAGGGTCTTTTGCACTAAAATAAATGTGTTTAAGGCGACATTGAACAATTGCTCCAGCACACATCATGCAGGGCTCTAGGGTAACATATAGGCTGCAGTTTGTTAGGCGCCAAGAACTTAGTTTTTTACAGGCTTTTTTTATGGCAAGTATTTCAGCGTGGCCACATGGATCGTGGGTCTTCTCTTTTAAATTGTGTGCGCTAGAAATGACCAACCCCTTGGAGTCGACAACAACAGCTCCAACAGGAACCTCCCTAATTTTTAAAGCACTTTGAGCCTTAAGAAAAGCAGTGTGCATGTAATTTAGCTCATTCATGGAAGAATACGCTAGTTCTTTGCAGGATTGTTGACAAGTCTTTAGAATAGATGAATTATTCCTCAATTCTAAGTTATTTTTTTTAGGAAGGTGGTGAAAATTTTATGTCATTCGTAAAGTTACGTGAAGGAGAGCCTTTTGAGACCGCTTTTAGGAGGTTTAAAAAATCTTGTGAAAAATCCGGTTTATTAGCCGATATTAAAAGAAAAGAATATTTTGAAAAGCCTAGCGTTAGGAAAAAGAAAAAATCTATAGCAGCTCAGAAAAGAGCTAGTAAGAAAATAAAAAAAATAGATATTTTTTAAGGTTTTTTATTTAAAAATCATTTTTAGGTGAAATAAGTTAATGGTTTTTCTCATGTTCTCTGTTGTGAAAGGGTAAGAATGTCTTTAAGAGGAAAAATTTTAAACGATATTAAAGAGGCCATGAAGGCTAAAGATTCTAAAAAATTAGAGGTACTACGTTTTGTAAATGCAGAAATTAAGAATAAAGAGATTGCACTGCGTCCAAAACAGGTTTTAGAAGACGATATTATGCAGGTTCTTAAAAAATATTTAAAACAGCGTAAAGAGGCAGCTAAACAGTTTGCCACAGCAGGAAGGCAGGATTTAGTAGATAAGGAGGCCTATGAAGCCTCAATAATCACAGCTTATTTGCCAGAAATACTTACACAAGAGCAGCTTAAACCAATAGTTGATGAGATTGTTAAGTCTACAGGAGCAAGCTCCATAAAAGATATGGGCACCGTTATGAAAGGGGTTTTGGCTAAAGTGGGAGCTCAAGCTGATGGAAAGATGGTGAGTATGTTAGTTAAAGACGTACTGGGGTGAGTTTTAAGTTCTGGGTATTTGGTAGATAGTGTTTTGACTCTTAGAGTCTAGAAAGGCTAAACTTCACGTACCATGCAGTTTTCACAAGATTTCATTGAAAAAGTTAGAGACGCTAATGATATTGTTGAGATTATTAGGAGGCACACTGTTTTTAAACAGAGTGGAAGATCCCTTATGGGACTTTGCCCTTTTCCAAATCATTCTGAAAAATCACCAAGCTTTTCAGTTTCCCAAGAAAAACAATTATACAACTGTTTTGGCTGTGGAAAGTCAGGAAATATCTATTCATTTTTAAGAGACTATTACGGTTATAGTTTTTTAGAATCCATTGAGTATTTAGCAAAAAAAGCGGGAATTCCACTTCTTATTGAATCAGGAAAGCCCATTGATTCTAAGGAAAAAGACAATGAGAAAAAAGCTTTAAATGTGGCACTAGAATTTTTTAGAACACAACTTAAACAATTAAATCCAGATCATAGTGCTCTTCAATATTTAAAAAATAGAGGTATGGGGGATCCTCAAGCTATTCATACTTTGCATTTAGGGTGGGCTCCAGATTCATGGTCAGAGCTTAGAGACTTTTTAAATACAAAAAAGGTTCCTTTAAAAACTGCTTTTAAAGTGGGTCTATTAAAATTTAAAAAAGAAAAAAATAGTTACTATGATGTTTTTAGAGGGCGAGTCATATTTCCAGTTTTTTCTTTTTCAGGTGAAATTTTAGGTTTTGGTGGGCGAGTTTTAGGCAATGAACAGCCAAAGTATTTAAATAGTTGTGAATCTAGTCTTTTTAAAAAAAGTAAGATTTTGTATGGGCAGAATTGGGCTTCTTCAGCCATAAGGCAAAAGGATGAAGCTTTAATTGTTGAAGGTTATACGGATTGGATTTCGCTGTATCTTGGAGGGTTTAAGAATGTGCTGGGTACAATGGGAACGGCATTGACCATAGATCACGGTAGGCAGCTTAAAAGATGGTGTTCTAAGGTTATTTGTGTATTTGATGGTGATGAGGCTGGGCGTAGAGGAAGTGAGCGAGGGTTAGTGAATTTATTTGCATCTGGAATCATGGCTAGAGGTGTTTTTCTTCCAGAAGGTGAAGATCCAGACAGTTTTTTAAAAAAAAATGGAGCAAAGTTTTTTACAAAAACTCTTAAAGATGCTGAAGATTTATTTTTGCAGCTTTTAGATGAGAGATTAAGGGGTTTTAGTGGAAAAACCCATGAAAAAATAGAAATTCTCTCATGGAGTGTTAAAATTTTAGCTTATTTACAACCCTCATCACCTCTTTTGGCTGTTTATCTTTCTGAAGTGGATGCTCGACTTAGACTTGGGATGTTGGTCATTAAACAAGAGCTTAAAAAGGAGTATAGATTAGTAAAAACTAAGCAATATAGTTTTAAAGCTACCCAGGTTGCTTTTAAGGAGGCAGAGGGGGTTAAAAAAATTAGGATTGAGTATAAAAAAAATGACCCTGAATTGATTTTGCTTAATTTATTGATGGAGAGTTCAAGTATGAGAGCTGTGCTTTTTAAGGAGGGGTTTAGTTTTTCAGATAAAGGAGCTCAGTTTTTATGGAGTATTATGCAGGACAGGCATAGACAGAACCCTAGTGAATCTGGTAGTTTAGGGGCAAATCTTGTGAGCTACTGTAGCAACCCTCGAGCGCTTACACTTACATTGGAGAAGCCATATAGTCATTTAAGCAAAGAGGGAAAACTAGAACTTTTTAATGAGTGTTTTAAATCAACTAAGAAAAAACAGCTTTCTGCTCAGTCAAAGCTAATGAGTAAGAAAATAAAGCAGGATGCTCCTGATGATGAATTAAAGCAATTTATGGAACTTCAAAAGAAGAAGAGAAAATATTAAAAGTATAAAAGGAAACTTATGCCTATAAAATTAAGAACTAAGGACGCCCTTCAAGCAAAGCAAAGCAAGCTTGTTTTAGAAGAAGTTAAGAAATTCATCGCTCTTGCAAAAGAAAAAGACGGTCTTACTGTAGAAGAAATTGACGTAGGCTTGCCAAAAGAAATCACTTTAGCAAAAGCTCTTGATGAATTCATGCAGGCTCTTGAAGTAAATGGAATTAATGTTTCTGAACCAGGCACTGATGATACAATTGAAGATGAAAATGAAGAAGATTTTTTCTTAGCAGATCCAGAAAATGAAGAGGACGAAGATAAAGAGGACAAAAAACAAGAAGCTGAATCTAAAGGAAGTGACCCTGTAAGGCTGTATCTTAGAAAAATGGGCTCTGTGTCTCTTCTAACTCGTGAGGGTGAAGTTGAAATTGCTAAACGTATTGAGCAGGGGGAGAGAAAAATAGTGCGAGCTATTTTAATGAGCCCAATGGGAACATCAGAGATTATTCAACTTGGTGAGCGTGTTGGAGAAGGTCGTATTAAAGTTAAAGCTGTATTTAGAGGCCTTGAAGATGAAGAGACCCAATATAACGAAGAAGAGTACTTAGATAAGATTCAAGAGCTGTTAGGTGTAGTTAGAAAATATCAAAAGAAAGCAGATTTAGCATTTAATAAACTAAAAGAAATGGGTCATAACAGTATTGAAGGTCGTGAATTTAATGATAAATTAAAAGACATTAATGAAGATTTAATGCAAGACTTTGAAGATATTAATTTTAATAGAAAAACAATTAATAGAATTATAGTTAAGTTTAAAAATACAGTTGGTCGAATGACTGAGCTTAGAAAAAGAATTAAAGAGGCTCAAAAATATACTTTTTCAGATGACCCTGAAGCTATATTTCAAAAATATAAAGAAGCTAGAGACAATGATAAATTAATGGATAAAATTACAAAAGAACTTGGATTGTCTTATGGTAAATATACAGATTATGTAGAGTCTGCCATTGATGCTAATGAAAGGTTAAACCGCTTAAAAAAAGATTCAAACATGTATTTTGGATGGGTGAGAGACACCTATACAGAGATTTGGAAAGGTGAGCGTGAGGCTGATCGTGCAAAGTCTGAGCTTGTTGAGGCAAACTTAAGGCTTGTTGTCTCTATTGCTAAAAAATACACAAACAGAGGCTTACAGTTTTTAGACCTTATTCAAGAAGGAAATATTGGTCTTATGAAGGCTGTTGATAAGTTTGAGTATAGAAGAGGGTATAAGTTTTCTACATATGCCACATGGTGGATTAGACAGGCTATTACAAGAGCTATTGCGGATCAGGCAAGAACCATTCGTATTCCAGTTCACATGATTGAAACCATTAATAAACTTGTAAGAACATCACGTCAGCTTGTTCAAGAATTAGGTAGAGAACCCCTTCCTGAAGAAATTGGTGATCGTATGGAAATGCCTGTTGAAAAAGTTAGGAAAGTTTTAAAAATTGCAAGAGAACCTATTAGTTTAGAGACTCCTGTTGGCGAGGAAGAGGATTCTCACTTAGGGGATTTCATTGAAGATGTTAGAGTGGTTAATCCCCATGACGCCATTGCAAGTTTAAACTTAGCAGAGCAAACTCGTAAGGTTTTACAAACTCTTACAGGAAGAGAAGAAAAAGTCCTGCGTATGAGATTTGGTATTGGTGAAGAGAGTGATCACACCTTAGAGGAAGTTGGTCAGGATTTTAACGTTACTAGAGAAAGAATTAGGCAGATTGAAGCAAAGGCTTTAAGAAAACTTAGGCATCCTAGTCGCTTGGGTAAACTTTCTAATTTTATGGATGGACATAAAGATCCTTCCCATAAAGATAAGGGCACTGAGTAAGCCCAGTGCTTGTTTGGCTGCTATAGGCACATGAGTATTTACTTTAAAAGTTTTTGTAAAACGGATGGTCTTTTTTAGGGGGCGTAGCTTAGTTGGTTAAAGCATCCCGCTCATAACGGGAGGATCGTTGGTTCGAATCCAGCCGCCCCTACCATTTTCGACAAAACATATTTCTAAGGGTCCATACCGGAGACATAGTTTACGTAAAGATTGGAATGATAATTCGACGAATTGGTACGATATTCCAGGGCTAGCAAACTATACATTAAAAATTGGAACTGGTTATGGTGAAATTAATAAAGATTTAAACTACGGTTCAGCTAATACAGGTGTAATTGCTGCCATCACTTCATGGTCTCAAGGGGGTTATCACCCAGCAGCAAGGTGCTGTGATAAGCTTGTTTATGGTGGTTATGATGATGGCATTTACCTAATCGTTATGAGCTTAATTTAATATACATAAATCGCTCTCTTATTCTAGGTTTAGCTCAAGGTTCAAATGATTGGTATTGGTCGTCCACAGAGTATAGTATAGTGCGTGGGTTTAGAGGCTCTCAGACGGCCGGCCAGCTTATCAGTTTTTAACTCTACAAGCTGTCTTATATGTAGACAGTATGGCTATTAGGTAATTATTAACTTCTTGGTGTCTCATATATGGTCCAGATTCTAGACCAAGTGAGAGCCTAGTAAAACGCCATACAGCCTCTCGGTGTCGTAATAATGGGTCAACTAGCTTGAAAACCATAATTGCAACACCAGACATTTTCATGAAATTGGACCATTTCGGTGTCATTAATAATGGATCAATTCGCCTTTTTCATAAGTCTTAAAACTTCTTGATTTTGTGGCTTAATTTTTTCTAAAGCTTTGAGAACAATCTCACGACTATATGGCTCTAAATTTTTTAAAGTCTTAGCTAATGCCAAATGAACCTTTTCATTTTGAGGCTTAATTGCTCCAAAAATTGTGGCAGCAATTTTACGAATATGTAGGCTTGAGTCCTTTAAAGCCGTAACTAAAGCTAAATGAACTTTTTCACCTGAGGGTTTAATTTTTCTTAAAGCCAAAATAGCCTCTGTACGAGCGTCTATATCTGAGTCTTTTAAAAGCTTAGCTAATGCTAAATGAACCTTTTCATTTTGAGGCTTAATCTTCCCTAAAACCTTGGCAGCAAACCCACGAACATCTGGGCTTAAATCTTTTAAAAGCTCAACTATTGCCGCAATAGTTTCTTCATCTTGAGGCTTAGTTTCCCCTAAAATCCACCCAGCAACCGCATTAATATACCGATCTGAATCTTTTAAAGACTCAACTAATACTAAGTGAACTTTTTTATTTTGAGATTTAACTTCCCTTAAGACATTGATAGCACTTAAACGAACGTATCTATCTGAGTCTTTTAAAAGCTTAGCTAATGCTAAATGAACTTTTTCATTTTGAGGCTTAAGTTTCTCTAAAATATCAGCAGCACTTAAATAAATTCTTAAATCTGAGCTTTTTAAAAGCTTAACTAATACTAAATAAACTTTTTCATCTTGAGGCTTAAGTTTCTCTAAAACATCGGCAATACTTAAATGAGTTCTTAAATCTGAGTTTTTTAAAAGCTTAACTAATACTAAATGAACTTTTTCATCTTGAGGCTTAACACAGCCAAGCCCCTGAATAGTGGGCACACTCCACTTATCTTTAGTAATGTCTTCTAGGTTTAAATTAAACTCTATATCCATAGAACATATTCGATCTTTTTCTTCTATGCTTAAATTTTCTTTAAATAAATCGCCTACTAAGTTTTTTTGAATTTTTCTTATCTCTTTTTTCGTATACCAGCCAACTCGTTTTCCCATATCTAAAACATCTATTTGAATGGCTAACACTCCTTTTAAAGGAAACTGTAAAAATTTGCCCACTGTTTTTTTAGCTTCCTTATTAAATTGAAGCCTTTCAAAATAAGAAACTTCCTCTTTAGGCCATTTGTCTAAATCCATGCCAAATTTTTTTTCAAGGTTTTTCAAATATTCATTTATATTAGGAGCATAGGTTAAAACTTCATTTTCAGTTTTAAAAACAGAATCCAACCAAGATAATTTCTTATATATTGGCTCATCACTTCCTAGAATACAAATTGGGTTTTCACCAGACTCATTTCCTTGTACAGTTTTAATATTATAAAAGGGCTTCATATATTTATTCCAAACCCTTGTGTCCCTACTTCTAAGGTTAATCCTTTCACTGTAGTTTTTAATTGAAGAAAAATATTTTTCTAATTGGCCTTTAATATATTTTCCACTAGGTGCTACAGAGTGAAATCCATAAATCATAGCATTTAAAAAAATTCCCCTCATTTTGTCTTGGGTTTCTCTTCCCACAGAAGAGTACCTAAACGCTGCATGCACCTCAGCCATTGCACGACTTGTGTAAACATCCCTATGCTCACTATAAAGAATATTTGCATATTCTGCAGCTGTTCTTGAATCAGGCTCTTTCCCTGCTGTGGTGTTGCATCCAAATAAAAAAACTTCTTTTGGTTTTTTTAAAATACCAGGGCATGCTTTTTGACAAGAATAATTTTCAAGACTAGCTGTGGATAATCTATGCCTAGATTTTCCAAAAAAACTTCCCCCAAAATTACCTGAAATAATTAAAATATCGCATTCAAGCCCTGACTCACAAGAGTTTTTAAACCAATCATCATTTTCTTCATCAACAAGTTCAATAAAGTTAAAATCTTTATTTAAGTATTTATTAAAAACTTCTTTTTCATCAGAAGAGTTTATTGTAATAGTACAAACTGTAGGTTTAGAGAAGTCAATTTTATCCACATCTTTAAGCTCTAAAACGTTTGTAAGATTAAAAGCCTCACCCTTAGAAGAAAAAGAAATAGACTGAGTTTTAACTAAATAGTTTTGAAAAAGAATAATGCTAAGAAATATTAACAAGCATGTGGCTATACTAAAAAAAATTATTCTCTTCTTACTCATAGTATGATCATTGAATATTTTTAATTATAAGGCAATCAGTCTTTAAACTTAAATTCAGTGATTTTTTAGTGTTTTTAATGAACACTCTATGGTTTTTTAAAAAAATTCAAACTCGCTCTTAGTTTAGCCTTGTCTAAGGCATCATTGCTAGGTGTGAGAACATAGGGTGATTCATATGATTTTTTAACCACTTTGAAACTTTCATTAACGCTTTAAGGTCTACCCCTGTTTTGTAACCCATTTTTTCTAAGCAATAAACCAGGTCTTCTGTTGCAAGATTTCCGGCTGCTCCAGGGGCATAAGGACAACCCCCTAATCCACCAATTGATGAATCAAACTTAGTAAGTTTAAACTCTAAAGATGCGATAACATTACTCAGTGCTGTGCCCCTAGTATTATGATAATGACCAGCAAGTTGTATAGGTTTAAGCCCAGATTTTATAAGTGCTCCTAAAATTTGATTAACTTGCTTTGGTGTAGCTGCCCCAATGGTATCACCTAGGGAAACTTCATATACACCCATATCTAAAAGTTTTTTAGTATATTTAATAACTCTAGAGGTTTTAACATCGCCCTCAAAAGGACAGCCAAACACTGTGCTCAAATAGCCTCGTACATTTATATTATTTCTTCTTGCTTCCTTCACAATGGGTTTAAAACGGTTAAGACTTTCTTCAATGGAACACCCGATGTTTCTTTGAGAAAAAGATTCTGTACAGGCTGTAAAAATAGCTACATCTTTTAAACTAGATTTTTTAAAATCTTGAAATCCTCTTAGATTTGGCACTAAAGCTGAATATATTAACGTCTTATCCTTTTGAGCTTTCAAACAAGATTTAGCAACCTTTAATGAGTCTTTCATTTGTGGAACCCTTAGTGGAGACACAAAAGCACCAACTTCAATTCTTTTTAACCCTGTTTGTGCCAATTTTTTAACTAAAGTAAAACGTTTTTGATGTGTAAGAATCTGCTTTTCATTTTGAAGACCATCACGAGGTCCAACTTCAATAATTTGAATTTTTTTACTCATAGTTTAGTCATCCTTTTTAATTCTTAAAATGACATCATTCCTTGAAACAGTGTCCCCATCTTTAAAATCTAAATCCATAACTGTTCCTGGATACGTTGCTTTTAAAGTGTGCTCTATTTTCATAGCTTCAACAATAAAAAGAGAATCGCCTTCTTCAACTTTTTGACCCTTTTTAACAAAAATTTTTAAAATTTGTCCTGGCATGGGAGCTAAAAACTCACCACTTCCACTTATAATTGATTTTTTAGATTTAAGCCTTTTAGTCCCAATATTCTCAATTTTAAAATTCCAACCATCAATACACACCCAGGTCTCTACTCCTAAAACTTCTGAAAAATAAAAAAATGCCTTATCATTGTTTAAGCTCATAGACTAGGCCTCCAATTTTTATTAAAAACCGAGTTCGTTTGAGCTGCTAAATATGATTTTGAAATATTTTGAATTTCCTCAAGTGTCCACGGAGGCTTTAACCCGTCCTTAAAATAAGTTTTAAAAAAATCAGTGTTCATTGCACCATTTATAAACTCAGTGTGCTTTAAAATTTCAATAAGAAGAGGGATGTTTGTATGTACTCCTGTTATAATAGAACTCCTAAGGCATTCTATCATTTTATCAATGGCTATAGATCGTGTCTCAGCCGTACAAATAACTTTTGCAATCATTGAATCATAGAAAGTGGTGATTTCATCTCCTTGTTCAAACCCTGACTCAATACGAATACACTCTTGATTTATTCCAAAAAATAACGTCCCTATTTTTCCAGTGGAGGGAAGGCCCTTTAGATCCTCTGTATAAATCCTGCATTCAATAGAATGACCCACTGAAGTTAAGCTTTCTTGAGTCCAAGAAAGCTCTTGTTTAAATGCAGTTTTTATTTGTGCTTGAACAAGGTCAATGTGAAAAATTTCTTCTGTAACTGGGTGTTCAACTTGAAGCCTTGTATTAACTTCTAAAAAATATAACTCTTCACCGTCGAATAAAAACTCAACAGTTCCTGCTCCAAGATATTTTGATTTTTCAGCAAGGAGTCTAGAGTAGGAATAAAGTCTAAAACGCTGTTCATCTGTTAAACTAGGGGACAAGGCTTCTTCGATTATTTTTTGATACCTTCTTTGAACACTACACTCTCGCTCACCAAGAACAAATATCTCTCCCTTGTGGTCACCAAAAATTTGCACTTCAATATGCTTTGCTAAGGGCAAATACTTTTCTAAAAACATTTGGCTTGAACCAAAGGCTTTTAAAGCTTCATTCTTTGCAGACTTTAACTGTGATTCAAAGTCAGATTCTTTTATGACAATGCGCATACCTCGCCCACCACCACCAGCTGCAGCCTTAATCAAAACTGGATAGCCAATAGCCATGGCTTCTTTTTTAAATCTAGAAAGACTTTCATCAAAACCTTTATAACTTTTTAAAGTCGGTATCTGTTCTTTTTCACAAAAATCTTTTGCTGAAATCTTATCTCCAAATAAATCCATAGATTCTGGCCTTGGGCCAATAAAAATAAGATTGTTTTTCTCACAAGCTCTAGCAAATTCAGGATTTTCAGATAAAAAACCAAACCCTGGATGAACAGCAGTTGCACCAGCTTTCAATGCCCCTTGTATAACACCATCAATGTTAAGGTAACTTTTTAAACTTGACCCTTCACCAATATTTTGTACTTTATCACAAACACGGTAAGCAACTGAATTTTTATCCACATCAGAGTGTAAAAGTATAGACTCAGCTCCAAGTTTTTTAATAGCCCTATGTATACGATACGCTACTTCACCTCTATTTGCGATGGCGATTTTAATACTAGAATCTAACATGAATTATTTTTTTCCTTCTAAAAAAATAGCCATTTTTTTTTGAGCATAAGAGCTTAGCCTTAAGCATGCAATAGTTTTAACAGTAAGCTCTTTAAACTCTTCAGGCTTAAGGCTTCTTTGAGACAAGCATAAATTTTTACTACTCATAAGCCCCTCTTGCCCAGACGCCCTATAAGACTCTAAAACTTCCTTAAAAGACTCGTCAGTTAAAGTAGCGTTAACCAATCCAAGATGAAAGGCTTTTGATGTGTTAAACACTAGCCCCGAGGTCATTAAGGCTTGAGCATGAGAAGGGTTACACTTTGATAAAATAAAACTAGAAATTATAGCCGGAGCTAAGCCAAGCTTTACCTCACTAAAACAAAATTTTGTAGACTCTTTTGCAAGGACATAATCTGCAGCTGCAAGAAGGCCAAGACCTCCTCCTAGAACATATCCATGGGCCTTAATTATTACTGGCAATGGAAAAGAATAAATTTCATAAAAAAGATCATAGAGTTTATAAGAGTCATTAACGTTTTCATCAAAAGAACAGTTAATTGTTTTTTTCATCCAGTTTAGATCAGCTCCAGCACAAAACGACTTGCCTTCTCCTAAAAGCACTAAAGCCTTTAAAGCCCCTAAAGAAGACCTTAGCCCTTTAAGAGTAGAGGTAAGCTCTGTCATCAATTCAAGGCTAAGGGCATTTCTTTTTTCAGGATTATTAAGACTAATATAGAAAATATCGCGTTCAGTTTTTGTTACTAATTTACTCATCTTGCTCCCTACATTCTAAAAAGGTTTTTAGCAGGCTTTTTCATTTCAGTATTTAAACAAACCTCTAAAGATAACGCCAATATGTTTCTAGTTTCCTTAGGGTCAATTACTCCATCATCCCAAAGTCGTGCTGTTGCATAATATGCAGAACTTTCTTTTTCATACTTATCTAAAATAGGTTGTTTAAAAGAAAGCTCCATTTCATGGGTTATTTTTTCATTCATTTTCTTAATTTGATCTTTTTTTATAGTCCATAAAACATTTGCAGCCTGCTCTCCACCCATAACTGAAATTCTAGAATTAGGCCAGGTCCATAAAAATCTTGGCTGATACGCTCTTCCACACATTCCATAATTTCCAGCACCATGAGACCCTCCTACAATTAATGTTATTTTAGGAACCCGTACATTGCTAATAGCAGTCACAAGCTTTGCTCCATCTTTTGCAATACCACCGTTTTCATATTCCTTTCCAACCATAAAACCAGTGATGTTTTGTATGAAAAGAAGAGGAATTTTTCTTTGATCACAAAGTTGAACAAAATGAGCTGCTTTAAGAGAACTTTGAGAAAATAAAATTCCATTATTGGCTATAATGCCCACTGGCATTCCACAAATTTTTGCAAAACACGTAACAATGGTTTTTCCATAATTTTCTTTAAATTCATGAAAATTGCTTTCATCAACAATACGTAAAATAACTTCTTTTATGTCAAAAGGCTGTTTTAAATCTTTTGGAATAACTCCATATAATTCTTCACAAGGGTAAAGGGGTTTTGCATAATCTCCATAGTTTGGATTTGTTTGATTAACATTTAAATGACTCACAATATCTTTTGTAATATTTAAAGCATCAGTATCGTTTTCTGCAAGGTGATCACAAACACCACTAAGGGTGGTGTGCATTTTAGCACCACCAAGTTCTTGAGCTGTAACAACCTCTCCAGTTGCAGCTTTTACTAACGGCGGACCTCCAAGAAAAATTGTTCCAGTCCCATGAACAATTACATTTTCATCACTCATTGCTGGAACATATGCTCCTCCGGCAGTACAGCTTCCCATAACAACTGAAATTTGAGGTATACTTTTAGCAGATAGGCGGGCTTGATTATAAAAAATACGACCAAAGTTTTCTTTATCTGGAAAAACCTCTGACTGGAGAGGCAAAAAAGCACCTCCACTGTCCACAAGATAAATACACGGTAAATTGTTTTCCAATGCAATTTCTTGGGCACGAAGGTGCTTTTTTACAGTCATTGGAAAGTACGTGCCACTTTTAACTGTGGCATCATTTGCTACAATCATACAAAGAATACCCTCAATTTTTCCAATACCCGCTACCACACCAGCTGAAGGAGCTTGAGATTTATACATTTCATGGGCCGCAAGGGGACTAACTTCTAAAAATGAGCTTTCATAATCTATTAAACCAGCAATTCTTTGACGAGCAGTCATTTTTCCACGAGATAAATGCCTTTCAATGAGATTTTTTCCGCCCCCTAATCGAGCATTTTTAAGAAAATTTTCTAAATTTTTAGTAAGCTCCTTAAGATGAGCACGATTTTCTTTAAAACTTAAGGTGTTTATATCTAGATCTGACTTATAAATAGGCACAAACGTACTCCTCCATACTCATTTATAAAGAACAAACAATGGGTAGTGCAAGGCTCTACTGGCTATGATAAAAAATAAGGTATTTTTCGTTATTTGCTCTAAGGGGAAGACATGAAGTTTTTAGGTTTATTTATAGTATTTGGGGCTCTTTATATCACCTGGAGTTTGTTTAATGACAACAGCGCTGTGGTTTCAAAAAATCTACATATGCAAATCCAGAAAAGCTTAGTAGAAAAAATTACTCAAGAAATTATCACTTCAAACCCAAAAGCTTATGACATTAAAATTCCTGAATTTTGGACTGAAACAATAGGTGAAAAAAACATAGCAGCCCATTTTAAATTGGAGTTTAAAGAAAAAGACCTAAAAGGAGAGATAAAAGTAGTTAAAAACGGACAAATTTTACTTTCTAAAGTTAAGGAGGTTAAAGGTGTTGAGCAATGGGAAGCAAAAAGTCTTTTACTAAAAGGACAAAAAATTACTTTTAAAGAGGGCTTAACTTTTTTTAAAAAAAAGACAAAATGAAAAAGGTTATACAAATAAGCCATGAGGGAAAACTATCTTTAAATGGACAACCCATTGAAGATATTGAGTTTGGAAATAGTTTTTTTAAATCTATGTATAAAAAAGATTATGTCTGCCAAGGGGAGATTAAAGGTGAGACAGTTCTTGTAGAATCAGTTTTAGCGCCTTTAATAGTTAAAAACATAAGCTGCATATCAGATAAAGTCGTTAAGCTAGAGTTTTGTTATGGATATGAAGAAGACTTTAAGCTTTCTAAAGGCTTATACCAAGATGATTGGTCAAGACTTTGTGGAGAGAGTAAGAATGGGGTTCCTTTTGTTTTTTCAATTCCTGCTCAAGTTAAATTTTTAGAAGAAATTGTAAGCCCTTTAACTTATGATTCCTTTATTCATAAAGAAACAAACTATAAACTAAAGGAGTGGTATGAGGAAAACCCAAGTATCTTAAAACCTGAATTTTGGACTAAATACTACATAGAACAGACCATGCCTTGGGATTTAAAAACTTATCATCCTTGTATTGATTGGACTTTACCAAGATTAAAGCTACTTAAAAGTAAGATTTTAGTTCCTGGCTGTGGAAGGGGTCATGATGCTGCAAAACTAGCCTCCTTAGGACACAAAGTAACTGGAGTAGACTTTTCCTCAGAGGCAATTAAAAAAGCAAATAAGCTTTACAAGGATAAGTTAGAATTTAAAACGGCTGATTTTTTTAAATTTGCACAAGAGCATAAAGAAGAACACGATATAGTTTTTGAGCATACACTTTTTTGTGCAGTTTCCCCAGAAACTAGAGAAAACTTAATTAAATCCTGGGCTAAAACGTTAAAACCTGGTGGTTACTTGGCTGGGGTTTTTCTTGTGGCTTTAAAGAGGCAAGGGCCCCCATTTGGGATCACTGAATGGGAATTAGAGCAATTATTAGAAAAATATTTTAAAATCGAGTACTGGGGTAGGCTTAGAGGCCAAGAAGTTGCTAGAGAAGGTAAAGAGCTTTTTGTTTATGCTCAGAAAAAATTAACTTAGTATAGATAGTCAGGTAAGTATGAAAAGCACAAAGTCACAGTTTAATTATTTAAAAGATTTTAAAGAGCTTGAATATTCAACACCAAAGCTTTTTGCAACGTTTACTTTAGCAAAAGAAAAAACCACTGTTAAAACCAAATATAAAATTATAAAAAATATCGGCGTTTCAAAAATTTTTTTAAATGGCGTAGATATTAAGTTCCTATCAGCTTCCATTAACAACACTCCATTGTCTAAAACTCAATATAAAATCTCTAAAGAAGGTATTACACTTTTAGTGGATAAAGACCTCACAGAATTTTCTTTAACCATTGAAAATGAAAACTATCCAAATAAAAATACAGAACTTGAAGGACTTTATTTAAGCGGAGAGCTTCTTTGTACCCAAAATGAGCCCATGGGTTTTAGAAAAATTATGTACTCCCTAGACCGTCCGGATAACATGGTTCAGTGTACGGTTAAGATTTTAGGAAGTAAGAAAAATTACCCTGTTATGTTGGCTAATGGAAATTTAATTGAAGAGGGGTTTGAAAATGGGCTTCATTATTGTACGTGGGAAGACCCTTTTCCAAAATCACTTCATCTTTTTGCTCTTGTGGCAGGAGACCTGTCTGAAATTACAAGTGAGTACACCACAAAATCTGGAAGAAAAATTAATATAAAATTCTATTGCAACCATGGGGCTGAAAGTAAGTGTGATTTTGCAATGAAAAGCCTTAAAAATGCTATGAGATGGGATGAGGAACGGTTTAACCTTGAATATGATCTAGATCTTTATATGGTGGTAGCTGTAGATTCTTTTAATATGGGCGCCATGGAGAACAAGGGTCTAAATATTTTCAACTCTGCACTGGTTTTAGCCAACCCTTTAACGGCAACGGATTTAAACTATCATAGAATTGAGTCTGTAATTGGGCACGAGTATTTTCACAATTGGACAGGCAATAGAGTCACTTTAAAAAACTGGTTCCAGTTAACTTTAAAAGAAGGACTTACTGTTTTTAGGGATCAGGAGTTTTCTGCAGATTTAAATGATGCTGCAGTGGAACGTATTGATATGGTAAAAGAGCTTAAGGAACGACAGTTTGCTGAAGATTCAGGTCCACTAGCTCACCCCATTAGACCTGAAAAATACCAGGCAATGAATAATTTTTATACTTCAACGGTATATGAAAAAGGAGCTGAAGTTATTAGAATGCTTTTTATTCTTTTGGGCGAAGATAAGTTTCAAAAAGGAATGGCTGAGTACTTTAAAAAGTTTGATGGTCAAGCAATCACTACAGAAGATTTTGTTGATGTCATGACAGCCAAAGAACCTAGAATTGATAAAGAGTGGTTTTTAAGATGGTATAAAACCCCAGGAACTCCATCTGTTTTAATTACAGAAGAGTACTCCTCAGGGACTTTAAAGCTTAAATTCATTCAAGAAAACAAAGTTTCTAAAGCACAAAAGCTAGGCTTTACTGAAACCTATATTCCTGTAAAAATGAGTATCTACAACTCCAAGGGTCATAAGTTTAGGTTGTCATCTAAAGCTACGGATCAACCATTTTTACATAAAGGAATTTTAATTTTAAAAAATAAAGAAACTCAAATCGAATTTAATGGCTTAAGTGAAGATTACATTTGTTCTTATTTTGAAGGATTTTCAGCTCCAGTTTTATACTCCATTGAAAATGAGAAAAGAAACATGGCAACACTAATTCAATTTGATCAAGATAATTTTAATAAATACAATGCTGTAAAACTAAGTGCCGCTCAGTTTGCACAAGGGTTTAATAATGATCATATTGAATCTTTAGCCTATGTTTTTAAAGACGCTAACATGACAGACCTTATGAAGAGTCAAATTCTTGATCCTCCAACAATAAATGATTTTTTTGAAGGAAAAAAAACTTTTGATCCAAATCAAACCCTAAAAACTCAAGGAGACTACGTATCAAAAGTTGGTAATGAAATGGGTGGTCTTTTTTTGAACTATTTAAAAGAGACTAGTTTTAAACCATTTGAATACTCTTTAAAAGCTAAGGGACAAAGAGCACTCTACACTTGTGCTTTAAAGTATCTTATTGTAAGCCCTAAGTATAAAGCACAAGCTGTTAAAATTTTAAAAGATATTTACAATAAATCAGATAACATGACAATTTCTTTTTCTGTATTAATGTTGTTACAAAAACATTCCTATAATGAAGCTTTAAAAATTTCAGATGATTTTTACAAAGCTCATCATAAAGAACAATTGACACTACAAAAGTGGATATCTGCTCTTATATCAGTTCCAAATTTTAACGAAGTTGAAAAAAGAATTAAGCACGTAGAAACTCTGAGTGGTTATTCAGAAAAAAACCCTAATTTTGTTAGAGCTTTATGGGGTTCATTTTGTAAAAATCATACTGTTTTTCATGATGAAAGCGGACGTGGATACAAGTTATTATTAAACATCATTCTCAAACTAGATAAAATCAACTCTCAAATATCATCTGGTTTAATGAAAAATTTTAATATTGCACCAAGAATTTCTGGAAAAAATAAAGAGATTATAAAAAGTGCTATTTTAGGATTTAATAATGAAAAATCAGTTCTCTCTAAAAACTTAGAGGAAACATACTCAAGCATTAAAGGAGCATTATAAATGACCGGCATGAAGATTACACACCCTCTTAGGTTTTTTGGATTTTTTGGACTGTTCTTAATATTTATGTTTTTAGCCGTAAAATCTTGCTCTGAAAAAAAAACAAAAATTGAATTTGTAGAGGCCGAAGATGCAACTGAACTCATAGATGTTTCAAGAGAAAAAGAAAATTCTAAGGAATTATCTGAATTCATTAAGGGTGTAAAAGAAAATATTAAAAAACAAGATGAAACCACCGGCAATCTTTTAGAAAAAGATATTGAAAAGCTTGAAAATAAGAATATTAAAAGAACAACTGTTAAAAAACTTACAGGAAAGACCATTAAGATTAAAAAAGAGGTTAAAAAACTTATAGCTAAAACCCTACCTAAAATTAAAAAAGAAAAAACTAAAAACTGGAGGGGTTCTACAGTTTTAGTAAAAGGCCAAGGAACTAAAGTAAATAGTTTTTCTAAACTTAAACTCCAAAAAAATTTAAAAATTCTAAACGCCGCTGAACAAGGTAAGATTATAATTTACGGTGGATACTTTCCTGGTGAAAAAAAATCCAAAGGGTTTATTAGAGCTGCAAGTATTAAAAATGAAGTGATAAGTTTAGGTCCTAACAGTTCAATTTCTATTTTTACTCTCCCTAGCCCTAGAAATAATAAAGACTTTATAGGCGAAGTGAGGTTTTCTAAATAAAATTAAGCCTATTACAAAATAGTGTTAACTTTAAAATTAAAAAAAGAACCTCAACAACACCATGGGGAGTTAAAAATTGAACTTAAAGCCTTTAAGAAAAAAAACATTAAAAAAAATTATTCCTCAATTAATTATAAAAACCCATTGGAATATAAAAACACTGGGTTTTACGTTAACATAAATGGGGTCAATGATGAAAGCAGTCTACACAACTGGATACGGCGAGGTGAATTGCTTAGAAGTAAGAAACCTAAAAAGTCCTGCTCTTAAAAGCAATCACCTACTCATTAAAGTTCATGCCTGCTCCATTAATCCTGTTGATTGGAAAATAAGAAAAGGCAATATAAAACCCTTAGGAAAGAAAAACCCTCCAAAGATATTAGGCTGTGATTTTTCTGGTGTAGTCACTGGTGTTGGAGCAAACTGCTCTCAATTTAAGGAAGGGGATCGAGTTTGGGGTGCTCTTGACCCTGCTAAAGGCGGTGCATACGCTGAATATCTACTGACTCAAGAAACTAATATTGCACATGCTCCATGGAATTTAAATGATGTTGAAGCTGCATCAATACCCTTAGTAGGTTTGACTGCTTTACAGTTACTCACTAAGAAAGCAGATCTAAAACTAGGTCAGCATGTTCTTATTAATGGTTGTTCAGGGGGTGTTGGTAGTGCAGCGGTACAAATTGCAAAGGCCCTAGGGTGTATAGTTACTGGCATATGTAGTTCCCAGAATGTTGAATTCGCTAAGAAATTAGGGTGTGATCATGTCATAGACTATACAGCAAATAATTTTTTAACAGACTCACCGACATATGATGTCTTTCTTGATGCCGTTGGCAATAAGAATTACCACACTACCCGCCAATGCTTAAAACCCTCAGGAATATATGTTACTACTCGTGTAACCTTTAACTCCATTTTAGGTATGCCACTACTGAATATATTTAGAAAACAAAAGGCATATGCAATTATTGTCAAACCTTGTAGTCAAGATCTAGATAAACTTAAAAAATTTATTGAGGCTAAACTACTCAAGCCAGTGATTGCAAAAACCTTTCCATTAGATCACATTAGAGACGCTCACTTACTAAGTGAAAAGGGCAAGGTTATGGGAAAGCTTGTTCTAAAAATTGTGAGTGACTAACTTTCTAGGGCTTTAAATATAATTTACTGCTCATTGAAGCTGGAACAGATTTAGATATTAAAGGCAGTGATGGTAGGACAGCTCTAAAATTGGCTAAAAGAAATAATCTTAATGTCCCAGGGGAGGAAATTTGTTTAAAAAGCCTTCCTGTATTCATTAACCAGAAATTAAGGCACAGACAGAGATAAACAGAAGTGTTGGGAGTGGGTGACGAACTTTAAAAGACAATCTGGGATCTTCAAATTTGCTGATGTGAAAAAATAATGTCTCTTTTCCATAAAAATTCCTTCTTTCTTAAAAGAAGAGTATTACTTCATTTGAGGCTATTTCCATATTTATAATTTAGATTGCCTAAAAAAATCTCATATGTAACCCCTGGGTCACTCCAAGTCATGGAAAGTCACACTAGTTGACCCGAATTCGGACTTATTCAGAACCTAAGCTCGAGATAAATAGAAGATCACCCCAGTCTTTTGTAAGGTTTAGTTGTATTTAATTGATCTTCAAAAGGAGCTGGGAATAATCAAAGAGAATCAACTTATAGAAGTTTTTCCAAGTTCTACTATATTTGTTTTTCTGTTTATTATATACTCTTGTTGAGTCATGGACTCTTCTCCTTAAGTAAATGAGGACCTTGGCTTTTTTCAGAGCTTTCCACATTTTGGCAACTTTTTTAGGATAGAACCTAGTGGTTTTCAAAAAGCTTAGGATGATTTTTATTTATCTAAAACTTAAGTTTAAGAAAGCGTTTAAACGTGGGTTAACATACGCTATGATTTTTTTGATAAAGGTCATAAAGTCCTTTTAAAACTAGTTCTGGCATATAAACTTGAAAAAGCTTTGTATCTCTAAAAAGCTGTCCAACACCACCTGTTCCAATTACTATAGGAGCGTCTGCTTTAAATTTATCTAAAGTGATTTGTTTTATAAGTTCCTTAATTCCACCAAGTGTAGACCAATAAAGTCCACTTTGAATGCTTTCAACTGTAGTTGTACCACAGACTTTCATAGGTTTTTTAATTTCAACTGAAGGCAGTCGGGCTGTTTTATTTTCAAGGGCAGAAATCATAAGCTTTGCTCCGCCTAGAATTGCACCACCTAGATAGTCTCCTTCTTTTGAAATGGCATCAAGGGTTGTAGCTGTTCCAAAATCAACTATTAAAATATTCTTATTTGGATATAAATTTTTTGCAGCAACTGAGTTTACAATTCTATCTGCGCCCACTTCTAGGGGGTTTAAATACTTTATTCTTAAGCCTGTTTTTAATCCAGGCTGTACAAACATCACTTTTTTTGTAAAATACTTTATACATGCGCTCTTTAAACTGTAGTCCATATGAGGAACTACAGAACAAACTGCAATGGCGGATATTTTTTCAGTATTAATATTATTTTCACGGAGAACAGTTCTTAAAAAAACTCCTACTTCATCGGAAGAAAGGCCTGTTGATGTGTTTTGCCTAAATTGAAATTTAAGATCTTCCCTTATATATACTCCACCATGTATTTGTGTATTTCCCACATCTAAACACATCAACATATTAAAGAGCTCCTATTGTTAATATACTTTCAACCATTTCTTTTTTAGTTTTACCCGAGTAGCTAGAGTCCGTAGATTCTTTTGACCAAATTAAGTACTCATGTTTATTAAAATCAATATTTTTTAATTCGTTTTGAATAATAAAATCAGAGTTACTATTTTGAAATTGATTGCTAATTTTTTTAATGACTTCTTCAGGGCTTTGATTGTGCGTTAGTTTAAAGCTTATAAGCTTACAGTTTTTATTTTTAGACCATTTTTTTAGTGAGCTTAGTATTTTAGGGGCTTTTTTAAATTCAATTACAAAGTCATCTAATGAAGAAATTTTTTTATTTTGTTTTTTAATGGGTAAAAAATCACTTATAGCTGCCCCATGAACAATTAAATCAAAAAATTTAGACTCTAAAATATTTTTTAGCTCTCTAGCTAAATCATTCAAATTTAAAAAAGGAATCAACTCTATTCCTTCTAACCCTGTGGCATTTTTTAAAGCTTGTTTTGAGGCCACCACTGTTACGTTATAATGTTTTCTAAGGCCTTTTGCTATTTCAAATCCAGTCTTTCCTGAAGAAAAATTAGTGATCTGCCTAACACCATCAATATCCTCACTTGTGCCACCAAGGGTTATTAAAACTTTTTTATCTTTTATATTAAACTTAAGTATTTCATTTAAAATAAAGTTTGGCTCACTCAGTCTACCCATACCACTATGACCACAGGCCATTGAGCCTGATTCAGGTTCAAATATTTTTACATTCTTAAAATCTCTAAGTTTTTTCAAAGATTTTTGAACAGCCTCAGCCTCCCACATTCGAGGGTTCATTGCTGGAAAAATCAAATAAGGGCATGTTTTTTTTCTTGCTAAAAAAAGTGTAGTGATGACACTTAAACCCACACCATTTGAAAGGGCATTTAGTGTTTGCGCTGTAGCAGGTGCCAAAACTACAAGATCTGCCCAGTTATTTAAATACACATGATCTAGTCTCTGTCCTGGGGTAAAATCATCACAAAAAACTTTATTTCCACTTAGGCCTTCCCATGTTGAAGCTCCAACAAATTTTAAACTGTTCGCTGTGGCTGCAATTTTAACTTGATGACCTTGTTTTATAAGTTTAGAAACAATTAAACAGATTTTAAATACTGATATTGAACCACTTGTTTTTATTAATATTTTCATATACTAGCCTCTACTGGTTTATTGTCTATAAGTCTAATGCCTTCTATATAGTGAGCCATTAAAACTCTTTTCCATTGAGATCCATAGTACTCAAGTTTAAGTTTTGAGCCGGCCTCCTTTAAAAAATCTTTTTTAGAATTGGTTTTTAAAAAAACCTTAGCTATTTGTCTGGCGTTTAGAAGGCCATTTTTTGATAAATTATAGTTTCTTGAAGACAGTGCTAATCCTGATGAATCTCTTAAAGTCGGAACGCCAACAACATCAATATTCATAAAGTATTCTCTCACCATTTTTTCAATAATCTTAAGTTGTTGATAATCTTTTTCTCCAAAATAAGCTTTAGTTGGAGAGATTATATTTAAAAGCTTCATTACTATTTGTAAGACGCCATCAAAGTGACCGCATCTATGAAGGCCTTCAAAATTTTTTGTTAAAACTTTTTCTGATATTTTTATAGTTTCTTCTTTGTGATACATTTGAGATAATTCAGGAATAAAAACATAATCAACCCCTAAACTCTTACAATATGATAAATCCTCATCTGTTCTCTTTGGATAAGTTTTAAAATCCTTATCATTATTAAATTGTGTTGGGTTTACAAATATACTTACACAGGTTTTATCATTTTCTTCTTTAGATTTATTTATTAACGCCCCATGACCCTCATGTAGTGCCCCCATTGTAGCAATAAAACCTAAGTATTTTTTAGGAATTTTATTTTGCGCATGAGATATATGTCGTATAATATTCATAAAAATGTATTCTCTTCTTTTGGAAACTTTTCTTCATTCACTTCAAGGCAATATTGATTTACAGCTGACACTGTTTTTTCCATAAAGTTTTCAAATTGTTTTACAAATTTTAGATTTACATCACTTAATCCTAATAAATCTTGAAGCACTAGAATTTGACCATCGGTGCTTAAACCTGCTCCTATCCCAATTGTTGGAATACTAAGTTTTTTAGTTAAAGCACTTGAAATTTTAGAAGGAACGCACTCTAAAACCACTGAGTAACAGCCTAATTCTTCTAATTTTTCTCCATGAGAAATTATTTGTTTCTCACTCTCAAAATCTCTTCCTTGAACCTTAAATCCTCCAAATTTATTTATAAATTGAGGAGTTAAACCTACATGACCCATAACAGGAACTCCTGCATTTATAAGGGATTTGATTTTATTCTCAACACCGTAAACACCTTCAATTTTAACAGCGTTAGCACCTGCACACATAATTTTTTGAATATCTTTTATAAAAGCAGTTTGATCCTTTTGAGTGCTTAAAAAAGGAATGTCAGCAACAATTAAACCACTATAAGAAGACCTCACTGCTTTGACATGGTTGGCAATCATCTCAACTGTAGCGTTTATTGTAGATTTTTCACCGTATATAACCATGGCTACAGAGTCTCCAACTAGTATGGAGTCAATATTTGTTTTCTCTAAGGCTTTGGCAAAAGAAGCATCGTAACAAGTGACCATACTCAGAAATCTTATATTTTTAGAATTTTTAAATTTTGGCACATTCATCTTGGTGTCTCGCTATAAGTTTTTTAAACATTTCATTTAATTCTTTTAAAGTGTTGTTGTCATATTTTGCCACTTCTTTTTCTTGGGGTTTTCTTTCATTGCGAGTCCAAGGGCCAGAAAAACTTTCTTTTTTATACAGAAGTTCACTACTAAGAGACTGTATTGTGATTTTTTTTAAAATTTCTTTGGGTATGTCTGTTTCTTTTTGAAAGGTATCGCCTAATTGATTCATTAAAAGCTGTAATGAGTTTGCTGTTACTGATAGGTAGGTATGATACTTTTTTTTATTTTCTGGGTTTATAAATTGATTTTTTTTAAAAACAATTTTTAAAAACTCATCTAATTTTTTATCAGTCACAAAATCTATTTTATTAAAGTCATAGGTGCTTTTTTTAGAAAAACTTTGGACAGGGTGAATACCGGCTGCTTTAGAATAAAAATAAAACCCTGAAAAATGGATAATTTTAATTTTTTTAGGAATTTTATTAATGTAATTTAATATTTTTGAATCTGGAACAGCTAAAAAAATGTACTTAACTTCTGGATTTTTCATTAGCTTTTTAGACTGATCTTCTCCAATGGATAGGTGGATGGGATCTTTAAAGAAACTGTTTAAATGTTTATATAAATGAACACCCAAGCGCCCAAATCCAATTTGTACAATAGATGAGCTTTTAAGCCCCTTTAAGGAGTTTTTATTCATAAGTACCTGCCTTTTAAGATCAAGTCTTTGACATAGAACTTGCCCCTTTTACAAAAAATTGCAAGGTTTATGGCTGTGAATAAATCTAAAAGACCGTTTAAAAGCTTTTCAAAAGGGTTATGGGCTCCAATCCTGATTATTTGTTTAGGGTTTGTGTTTTCCATGGCTTTTGTTGTTAAAACCTTAAAAGGCTATAAGCAGCCACGTCCTTTACTTATTAAGCCAAGTTCAGTGGACACGCCTGAAGAAATCACTAGAGCAATTTATAAGGCTCTTTTTCCACTTAAGAAAAGAAGTTTTGGTATTAAACTTGAAAAAATAGACAATAATAAAATTTCTTTTAAGGTGACACAGTTGCTTACAAAAAAATTTCCTCCCTCTAAAAATGAATTTAAATTTAATAGCTATAAGGTTTCTATATTAGAACCCCATGACACTAGGAAAACAGATTGTAGAAATACAGCTTTATTTAATTTAAAAAGAAAATTTAAAAGAACATGGAAGAAGAAAATATATTTTACAATTTGTAAAGAAGAGAAACAAATCTTTAGTCTTTTTTATATGGTAAAAGTAATTAAAATTGGCGTTGTTGCAGACGAATTGAAAGGTCTTTTGACACTTTCCAGGACCGGCTTGTTCCGGAGCTTAGGATAAATAAAATAACAACTATGGATGGAGTTAATAAGTATTTAAAAAATGAATTCATTCCTCAGTATTGGACAAAATCTATCCCGCGACCTAGTTCATGTGGTCCTTGAGAAAAGTTAGAGTCTTTAATTACAGATTGATCGACGTAATAAAGCATTAACTGATGATTCCATTTTGAGCCTAAGTCGTCATGGGAATCTAATATAGCTTGATAAAGGTGACCTCTATCAAAATCAACAGATGATTCCTTAGAATAAATGTATAAAATATTTGGATCTGTACTTGCTTCTATAGTGAATATCGCTACAGGGTCTCCAATAACTTTAAGTTGACTAGGGGCAAGAGTATCATTCTCATTAGAATAGCTGTAAACATACTCAAGTCTTTTATCTGCGCTAGGTACTGCTTTGGGGAAATTCTTTATGGTGTATTTTTTCCCGGGAACATAGAGACCCTTCTTCAACAGGGCGATACTGTAACTGGCGTGGTCGAATAATCCTAGCTAACTTTGAGCACGCTCACGGGGCAGGATTAAGAGGCTCCGCTCTAAAATTAGTTTCAAATTAAGAAAAGCAGTCAACAGGGCTTGACAAATATGTTACACCAGTGTAACATATTTGTAGATAGGAGGCTTCATGCCAACAACTAAAAAAAGAATTAATCTCTCTGTAGAAGATGAGTTATACTCAGAGTTGGAACAAATACAAAAATTAAAGGGAGCCCCTTCTTTGTCTTCTATTGTGATTGAACTAACAAAAGAAGCTTTAGAACTACAAGAAGATCTTTATTTTGCTAAGGTAGCAGATGATCGAGAAAAGGAAAATGAGCTTTCTCATGAGGCTGTTTGGAAGTGAAGTGGAACATCTTATACAAGCAGTCCACTAAGAAGGATCTTAAGAAAATTTCTAATGACCTAAAATATATAATACGCAGGGCAATTGAAGAAAGACTTATGGTTGATCCTATTAAGTTCGGTTTACCATTGAGAAGAAACCTTAAAAGATATATGAAGCTCAGAGTAGGAGATTATAGAATCATTTATTTTATAAAGAGAAAGACTGTAACTGTTCATGTTATTAAAATTGGACACCGTAAAGACGTTTATGAATAGTCTGCAAAAACATATGTATAAAATTTGTGTTGAGTTAAAAAACCGTGCGCTTTTTGAAATGTCAATTCCCCTGATGTTATTCCCCCACACTGGACGCACAATACTTTAATGGCAGCGTTCGCATATAAACTCCGGCGATTGAGCTGGTTAAAGGGCGTAGAAGTAAAAAAAAACGGGACCGTGACCTATCAAAAGGCAATGCTCTACGCGGCCACGGTACAAAGTTTCGAATTGCAATCAAGAATCTGGGAAAGCTGTACGCCCAAAACCAAAAGTTTGATTAGTCTGGTGCAATTAAGTATATAGATCCCTAAAAAAAGGAGAGTCTCATTCAACAATATATAATAAATAGAAAATTAAATTGTTACATCTTGAATCATTAAAATTTAATCATGTGCCATTTTTCTAATGTAAGATCTAAAGTACATTCTTGGTGATTCTGCTAGAAGATCTGTAATACTTGCCATATAAATATCTGAGTACCCTTCCACTTGATGTGCAAACTGACTTTCTTCAACTCCGGCCCTCATAACAGGGCCCCAGTGTTTATTATAGATTTGAGATCTTGTGTTGATTAATGGTGCGAGCTTTTTATCTAGAGAAAGAATTTGTTCTAATATTTTTTTTTCTTCCTCAGATCTGTCTACTTCTTCCTCTAAGCGCCCACCTACAAGCTCATTTAAAAAATACTCTAACTCTAATTTCTGATTCATTAAAACCTTTATCTCATTTGTAACAGCAAGTGCTTTTTGATTTTGTTTTATCTCCTCACCTAACTCTTCAATGACAAGAGCAGTCTTCCAACCACAGCTTTTTTTTAACATTAAGATATCACCATAAACATGATCCCCAACGTATAAAATATTATCATCCATGATGTTTAGTTGTTTTGATAAAAGCTTTGCTGATCCACCTTGGTAAATACCTGGAACAATGGCTTTATTCCAATTTTCCATTTTTCCATTCTTTGAATTGATTTTTAATAAGGGGGAGTTTGTATAAAAAAAACCTGGCTTCATACAAAGTGTAAACGTATATTCAAATAAGTCCTTCCATGTGCCGTTTTTTATAAATGGATTTAGCGCAAATTTTAAAATTTTATTTGTATATGCATAATCAGAATTAGTAGCTATAAAGAATTTTATTCCATGCTTTTTAAATTTTTCAATTCCTTTAACCACTTCTTGGGTTCTTTTAACATATTGCTCTGGGTTTTTTGTAACTTCATTTTTAATAGATCCATCCCTATGAGATTCATCTAAAACTAAAGTAAGGTCTTCTGATAACCTTGAAAAAGCGGGGAGGTTTAAGTCTGGATTTTTAGCTTTTAACTCAACAATTTGTGAAAATAAACAGGCATGAGAAATTGAAAAGTTAGTGTCAACACAATCAAAATTAGGATCACTTAAATCTATAAATTTTGTTCCAAACTGTTTTTTTTGAGATTCAAAATCAATTTTAGAAAGCCCGTGGTAGGCCTCTTTAACCATTCCGTATCTACTTACTTTAAATATATTTCCTGTGGCCTTATCAATGACAAGGCCTCGGATAGCTCTATTGTAATCAAAGCTGAGTTTAGAAATTTCTTTTGAATATCCTTTTTGAATGAGCTTATTTTTCATATTTTCATAAGAAATCTGTTCAAAATTTTTACTATGATACTGAATCAATGTATGATCCATATCTAAGCCAATATGACTTATTTTCTTTAAATTTAGTGTTTTATTACAAAATACCATCTTTAGCCCTCTAAGGTTACTATAGTGAATCTCTTAAGTTACTACAATCTTTTAGTTTTTTAATATTAGTAGTGTCAAATTGAGACTGCTCATATTAAAGCTAAATATTTATCTTCCTATAGCCGATAGCCTGGGTAGGAACTAATTTGCAAAACTAATAAGGATGATAAGATGGAGCGAAGATCTGAAAAAAGAAAATATATTCAACATTTAGATGTAGAACAAATTGTTAACAATGATACCTTAAAACAAATCTGTACTAAGGCTCAAATCATAGATACATCAATTAGCGGCTTTTTGTTATTGATAGCTCGAAAGGATTTGTTAATAAATGATTTAAAAGGCAACCTCACTCTAGACGCCTTGAAGGGAATGTCTATTTCTCTTTATGTCCATCAAATGGAATTAGAGCTTGATGGAACCATTGGTCTTACTCGTCATAGGGGAAAAGGCATGTTTGAGGTAGTGGTAAGTTTTTCTCCAGACACTCCAACATATTGGAGAGAGTGTTTAGTTGATTTATTGCCTCAGGCAGGAGAATTAGATTAATTTTATTAAAAAGATAATTTCTATTGTCAAAGGCTTTTAAATAAAAGCTCTTTCTCTAGTTCATCAGCCCATGCAAGCCTGTAATCTAATGGCAGAAACCATGAAATAGCTTTTAGTAAAGCCATCTGCTCTTTTTCTTCTAGTTTTTGAAGCTCTGGGAAATACCATAGGATTTCATATGGAGCTTTATCACCTCCACTGACTAGAGTAAGCTTGGCGTTATTAACTTTATTTGTATCTAAAAAAATTCGAATGTTTTTTCTTACTGTTTTTGGTAAAAATCCTTCAGAAATTTCATGTATATAAGTGTCGTTAGATTCCTTTAAATCTGCAGGCACTTTATTTATAAAAACACCTCGCCATAAAAAATTCCAAACCATTCCGTAATTAAATACGAAATCTGGAGTTTTCTTGTTTTCTAAGTTTAGTACAAGGCCTACACCAGATTCAAAGCACCATTTTAAAAAATTATCTTTATTGATTTGAGCTCCTGTTTTAGATGAAATGTGCATATAAGAAAATCCATCAGGACCTTGAAAAGGCTGGTCTTTGGCTAAGAAAATTGGAAAATCCATAATTGCATTAAAAAGCTTTTCTTCCCAAGCCACATCTCTTTTTGAAACAGGTATTTCACATATAGTTTTTAAACTCTGCATAGTTACTCTATTTATTGGCTAACGATTTTTTTTGCAAGCCTAGAAACACATAAATTTTTTTATAGTAGAGATTGGCGTTGTTCCACGGCACACATTAAGCTAGGGTTGAAAAAATTTATTTTAAAGGCTGTTCTTATAAGCTTTTATTGAGTGTGGGTGAAGGCTTTGGGTGCTTTTTAGTTTTTTTAAAAGGGGGTTTAAAGTGGGTGTTTTTTTCACACTTTAAATAAAAAAGAAAAGATTTTTTTAATAAATAGTGGGTCAGAAAAAAAATAACTGCTCTTTTAATTTATAGATTAATTTATAAAGAAGGTGTAGAGTAAGATTTATGACAGAAATGAGCAAAGTAGCAATTTTTACTAGTGGTGGAGATGCTCCGGGAATGAATGCAGCTATTCGAGCTGTAACCAGGACGGCAATTCACCAAGGGCATAAAGTTTTAGGGTTTTTTGAGGGCTATAAAGGGCTTATGGAGTGTAAATTTGAACCCTTGGGTTTAAGGTCTGTTGCAAATATTATTCATAGGGGGGGGACAATACTAAAAACTTCTCGCTGTAAGGAGTTTAGAGGCCAAGAAGGGCGGGCTAAGGTGTTTAACACTTTAAAAAAAGAGAATATTAAGTGTTTAATTGGCTTAGGGGGGAATGGAACCTTTATGGGGCTTGAAGTTTTTAAAATGGAACACCCTGATATACAGGTCATAGGTGTGCCTTGTACAATAGATAATGATTACGAGCATTCAGAAAATACAATTGGCTATGCCACATCTATAGAAACTGCTGTTCAAGCCATTGATCGTATAAGGGATACGGCAAGCTCTCATCAAAGGACTTTTGTTGTAGAGGTTATGGGAAGAAAATCAACTAAACTAGCCTATGAAGTTGCACTTTCTGCAGGTGCAGAGTGTGTTGTGGATTTATCAGATGAGCTTTCTTTAAACATGGCCTTAGGTAAAGTGAAAGAAAGTATTCAAAAAGGAAAGCTTTCAAGTTTAATTGTTGCTTTAGAAAAAGAAGGGGAAGAGTCTTTTGCAGCAAGAATAATTAAAGACAGGATTGTTAAGGATATTAAAATAGACTGTAAGAGTGTTATTTTAGGTCATATTCAAAGAGGGGGGGCGCCACTAGCACAAGATCGGTCTTTAGCCTCTAAAATGGGCTATTGTGCGGCAGTACAAATTGGTGAATCTTCGGGTATTGTTATACAGAATAAAGGTGTTATAAACTTTAAAAGTTTTTTTGAGTTGAGTAAGGTAAATATATTAAATGATAAAACTGCGGTTATTTTAAAAACACTTGCAAATTAATGTGATTAAAAAGCTATTTGCCATAGTATTGATGATGTTGCCTTTTAAGGGGGTAGCAAATTGTGATTTTTTATCTAGAAGTGAGCTTAAAAGTTATAACTATGTAATTGTTCCAGGAATATTTAATGAAATCATTCCATTTTATATGACAGAGTATAGAAGATACTTACTGGATTTTGGTGTTCCTGAGAGTCAAATTTTAAGGATTAATAGTGTTACAGGAAAAACTTTTGAAAAAATGGCTTTAGAAATAAAGGATAAAATATTGGCCCTGGATAAAAAGAAGGCATTTGTTTTTTTTGCTCATAGTAAGGGGGCTTTAGAAACTTTATATTTTTTAATGAAAAATGATATTAAACTTAGGAAAGCTTTTTTAATTCAGGGAGCTTTAGATGGCTCTTCCTTATATAAACTCTTTATTTTAGGTGAAGAAAAAGGATTTTTGTTTAGTTTAGGAAGAGCCATGGGCTCATTGTCATATATAAAAACGTATTTAGAGTCATTTAATTTTAATCATGTGAGAAAAAAATTAAAGAGAGTAGTGGAGGAGAGGAGTCTTTTAAACAAAATTGTGTTTATTGGAAGTGAAGATGAGTATATAAATCTTTCGTTTAAATTTAAATTTTCAGCAAGTCTTTATGAAAGTATATATGGTAAATCTGGGGATGGAGTTTTACTGTCATCAGACCAGATTCCCTTTGCAGTTAAAGATGATAATAACATATGTAGATTTTTTTATAAGGCAGATCATGGAGATCTTGTCATAGCGGCACCTTGGCAAAAGAAGCGTATAAATAGAATTAAATTATTTTTAAATGAAATTTTATTTGGACCTAAAAGAGATTAAAAGAGAGCCAGACTCAATATTGTTTCCTTCTATTACATGGACTCTATGAACAATAGAATCTTGAGAGGCTTTTATTTCATTCTCCATTTTCATGGCTTCCATAATGACTAGAGAGTCGTTAGCTTTAACCTCATCCCCAGGTTTAACAAAGATTTTTACAATTTTACCTGGCATTCCAGCTTTTAAATTCTCCTGCCCACCTAAAGACCTTCCACCCATTAAACTGTCTCTTAAAATACGCTCATCATCTAGAATAGACACATTTCTGTGGGATCCTCTTGTGTATATATTGTAGTTGGTTCCCTGAGCTCTCACATCTATAATGTATGAAGAGTTGTTATAGATTAAACTCACAGAGTCGTTATTTATCTGATAGCTTTTTTTGGGGAGAATTATTTTTTTCCAATTTTTAGAAGAGTTTTTTTTAAAGGTTATGCGCCACTCTTTGCGGGTTTCTTCAACGGTTACCTCATAGGGTGTTTTATTCACTTTTGCTTTAAAAAACATAATTACCTCTTTAAAACTTCCTGACGAATTGTTTGTCGCCAACGCCCCATAGATGAAGTGTTTTCAACCTTTTTTTCTTTATTCTCTTGATAAGCTGTAAGTGCAGCGCTAATTAAGAAGACTTCATCATTTACATATTTAAAAAAAGTTTTCTTATCTGTTGTGATAAGCTCTTTGTCTATAAACTGTGTTGTATAAGATCCGTCTAAAAACTTAGGATGGTCAATAATATTTTTATGTAAAACAGTATTGGTTTTAATCCCTGTTACGGCGAATTCTGCTAAAGCTCTTTTAAGTCTTGCGATACAAGAGCTGCGATCCTCCCCCCAGACAATAAGCTTTGCAAGCATGGGATCATAATAAATAGGAACTTCATAGCCTGCATACATATAGCCATCAAATCTTACAAAAGGACCTTGGGGCATTCTACAGCTTATTATTTTCCCTGCACTTGGTAAGAATGTTTCTGGATCTTCAGCATTTATTCTAAGCTCTATGGAGTGGCCTTTTGAAATAATATCTTCTTGTTTAAAACTTAGAGGTTTGCCAAAAGCTACTTTAATTTGTTCTTTTACAAGGTCGATGCCGGTAATAGCTTCTGTTACTGGGTGTTCAACTTGAAGCCTTGTGTTCATTTCCATGAAGAAAAAATCTTTAGTAGTGTTGTCAAAAATAAATTCTATTGTGCCAGCGCCCTGATAGTTAATAGATTTTGCAGCCGTCACAGCTACTTCACCCATTTTTCTTCTAATGTCATCAGAAATAGAAATACTTGGAGCCTCTTCGATTATTTTTTGATGCCTTCTTTGAAGGGAGCACTCTCTTTCAAAAAGATGAACTACATTATTATAAGCGTCTCCAAAAATTTGAATTTCAATATGTTTTGGGTTTTGAATGAATCTTTCCATGAATACGGTGTCATTGCTAAAGTAGTTCTTGCCTTCAGACTGTGCGGCTTTAAAGCTGTGCTCTAATTCTTCATCTTTTGAAACAACACGAATTCCCTTTCCCCCTCCGCCAGCAGAAGCTTTGATCATTAAGGGGTAGCCAATTATTTTAGCCCATTTTTTTGCTTCTTTAAAAGAGGTTACTTCTCCTTCACTTCCAGGAACAATAGGGACATTGACCTTTTTCATAAGCTTACGAGCAGCAAGCTTGTCGCCCATTTGCTCAATATTTTTTTGTGTAGCACCAATAAACACTAAGCCAGCGTCCATTACAGCTTTTGCAAAAGCACTGGACTCACTTAAAAAACCATATCCAGGGTGAATGGCTTCAACTTTAGCGGTTTTAGCAATTTTAATGATTTTATCAATTTTTAAATAAGAATCCCTACTTGGTGCAGGGCCAATTTCATAGGCCTCATCAGCTAGAAGAACATGAAGGCTTGTTCTATCAGCTTCACTGTAAATACACACTGTTTCAACACCCATTTCCCGAGCAGCACGGTTAATGCGTAATGCAATTTCTCCTCTATTTGCGACTAATATTTTCTTAAACACTGTTTATCTCCTATAGTGGACAACTGCCATGTTTTTTGTGTGGTAAGTTTGATCGTTTATTTTTAAGCATTTCAATGGAATCAATGATTCTTTTTCTTGTCATAGAGGGCTCAATCACTTCATCAATATATCCAAGTTCTGCTGCTACGTAAGGGTTGTTAAATTTTTCTTCATAGTCTGTGATAATCTGTGCTTTTGCAGTTTCTGGGTTAAGAGCCTTAAGAATATCTCGCCTAAAGATAATGTTAACAGCACCCTCGGCTCCCATAACGGCAATTTCTGCCCCAGGGTATGCAAGATTTATATCCGCACCAATATGTTTTGAAGCCATTACAATATATGCACCGCCATAAGCTTTTCTGGTGATAACAGTGATTTTTGGAACAGTGGCTTCAGCATAAGCATAAACAAGTTTTGCTCCATGGGTGATGACACCATTCCATTCCTGCTCTGCTCCGGGTAAAAATCCGGGAACATCAACAAAGCTCACTAAAGGTATGTTAAAGGCGTCACAAAACCTAATAAACCTTGCAGCTTTTCTGCTGGCGTTGATATTTAAACAACCAGCTAAAACCTGTGGTTGATTTGCAATGATACCAACAGAGTGACCGTTGAATCTTGCAAAGCCAACAACAATATTTTCAGCAAAGTGTTGATGAATTTCAAAAAAGTAGCTGTCATCAACAACTTTTTTAATAAGGTCTTTTATATCGTAGGGTTTTTTTGAATTTATTGGAATAAGTTGGTTGATACTTTGGTTTGTATGGTTGCGTAGGTTGTCACTTGTTAATTTTGGTGGATCATCAAGGTTGTTACTAGGAATAAAACTTAAAAGTTCACGGATTAGGAGTAATAAGTGCTTGTCATTTTCTGCAGCAAAGTGTGCTACTCCAGATTTTTTATTATGAGTTTGAGCTCCACCAAGTTCTTCTTTTGTAACCTCTTCGTGGGTGACTGTTTTAATAACATCAGGCCCTGTTACAAACATATAGCTTGTATTTTTCACCATAAATGTGAAGTCAGTGAGGGAGGGGCTGTATACGGCTCCCCCAGCAGAAGGCCCCATGACTGCAGAAATTTGTGGAATTAAGCCAGAATAGCGAGTGTTTCTAAAAAAGATATCTCCGTATCCGCTAAGGGCCTGAACACCTTCTTGAATACGAGCACCGCCTGAATCTGAAATTCCAATAATAGGTGCTCCATTTTCTGCGGCTAAATCCATAATTTTTATGATTTTGTTAGCCGTGGTGCGAGACATACTTCCACCTAAAATCGTAAAATCTTGGCTAAAGACGTAAACGAGTCTTCCATTTATACGGCCGTATCCAGCCACAACGCCGTCACCACTAAGCTTATTTTTCTCCATTCCAAAATTAGTACAGTGGTGAGTTACAAAGCGGTCAAGCTCAACAAAAGAAGCTGGGTCTAAAAGAACATCAAGGCGCTCTCGTGCTGTTAGACGTTCGCCAGCTTTTTGTTTGGTGTTTTTTTCCTTTCCACCCCCCATAAGGGCAGCCTGGTTTTTCTTATCTAATCTTTCAAGTTGTTCTTCATGGGTGAGTTCCATATTTTCTCCAGTCTTAAGTGAGTTTTCTAAAAGTTTTAATTATGGTTTGCTTCGCCCATACATTCTTGGAAAAGGAATGGACTCACGAATATGATGAATTCCTGTAACCCATGAAACACAACGCTCAATACCCATTCCAAAGCCTGAGTGGGGGACTGAGCCATATTTTCTAAGATCTAGGTACCAGTTAAAATCTTCAGGGTTTAGGTTGTGTTCTTTGATTTTGGCTAGAAGGTAGTCATAAGAATCCTCTCTTTGTCCACCTCCAATGAGTTCTCCATAGCCTTCAGTGGCTAATAAATCACAGCTTAGGCTTTCCTCTGAGTTATTAGGGTCTTCTTTCATGTAAAAGGCTTTGATTTTAGTAGGGTAGTTGTGAATAAAGACGGGTTTATTAAAATGTGAACTTATTATAGTTTCCTCCATGGCGCCAAAATCATCTCCAGTTTTAAAATTAGGATTTTCTTTTAAGATGATTTTGCAGGCTTCCTTATAGTGAAGTCGTGGAAATTTTCCTGTTATAGCTTCAAGGTTTTTTGTGTTTCTTTCTAGAATTGCTAGCTCAGAGGCACATTTTTTAAGAGTAGATTGTACAACATGAACTACAAACTCTTCAGCCAGTTCCATATTGTCATCTAAATCATTGAAGGCAACTTCAGGCTCAATCATCCAAAACTCTAGAAGGTGACGCCTAGTTTTAGATTTCTCAGCTCTAAAGGTTGGGCCAAAGCAATAGACTTTACCATGTGCAAGTGCTGTAGCTTCACTATAAAGTTGACCACTCTGTGATAAATAAGCACTTCCATTAAAATACTTTGTTTCAAATAAAGTAGAAGTTCCTTCACAGGCATTTGGAGTTAAAAGGGGGGCATCACAAAGGGTAAAGTTTCTTGTGTCAAAGAACTCACGACAGGCTTGAATAATTTGACTGCGTATACGTATAATAGAGTGCTGTCTTTTTGACCGGAGCCAAAGGTGTCTGTGGTTCATTAAAAAGTCAGTGCCGTGTTCTTTTGGAGTGATTGGGTAATGGTGTGCTTTAGATAAAATTTTAAACCGGCTTGCTGAAAGTTCAAAACCACCGGGGCTTCTTGGCTCTTTTTTAACTGTACCCCAAACACGGACAGCTGATTCTTGTGTTAAGTCTTCAAAATTTTTTAAAGAACTGTCATGGCATTCACCACTAAAATAAACACACTGGCAAAGCCCTGTTCCATCTCTTAAGATTAAAAATTTAATTTTTTTACTAGAGGCTCGAACATTATACACCCAGCCGTTTAAACAAACCTCTTCACCAACGTGTTTGTTTAGATGAGAAATATAAACTCTGTTTTTCATAAGCCCCCTTTCCGTGTACTATAAGTTATAAAAATGGCAACTTTACTCGTAGGTTATGACTGAGTTCAATTAAAAAATCACTAAATATATTAGCTATTGCCGTGTTTTAAGCTTAAGGAAAGCAGGCTTTAAATGAGGGAGTTTTTTTTAGTGCTTTGAGGGTTTTTTTAGAGCGCTTAAGATAACTTTAGAGGAAGGGGCTGTGGCCTTGTAAAGGAGGCTAGAGCCCTTTTTGCCTGTTTACACCAGAGGTGGAAAAGGCAGTGAGAAAAATACGGGGCATTGCGGCAATAACATTGTTTCCTAAGGGGAAGAAGCTTCACTATTTAAGTGGTGAGTGAGAATGAAAAATGAGGCAGAAAAAATAGGTGTTTAACACTTAAGAATCAACGGTTTTTGGTTTTCCCCTCTAATCAACTATGGGATCCTAATCTTTAGGACGCCATTTCTTCATCATCTAAAAGAGCATTTAAGTTATGTTTTTCTGCTCTGTATCTCATTGATCGAAAGGAAATGCCTAAAAGTTTTGCGGCATGTTTTTTTATACCTTTTGAAGTATGCATGGCTTTAAGTAGCATTTCTTTTTCAATTTGATCCATAATCTTATCAAGCTCAACTCCACTATCCGTGATCACAACTTCATGGGTTGATGGATATTTTTTACCCGATGTTGTTTGAACCAGGGGTGGAAGTGATTCAGGTAAAATAGAGCTTCCAACTTCTAAAGCCATGGAGCGTTCAATAATATTTTCTAATTCCCTTACATTTCCAGGAAAGTTATAGTTTTTTAATTTATCTAAAGCTTCAGTTGAAATGTTACTTACATTACGTTCAAATTTTTCATTAAACTTATGTAGAAAATGCATGGCTAGAAGGGGAATATCTTCTTTTCTGTCTTTTAATGGTGGAGCATGAATATTGATTACATTTAATCGATAATAAAGGTCTTGCCTAAATGTGCCCTGACTAATCATATCTTCAAGGTTTCTATTGGTTGCGGCAATAATTCTTAAGTCAATTTTTATATTCTTAGTTGAGCCTACAGGTCTAATAATTCTTTCTTGTAAGGCTCTTAAAAGCTTTACTTGAACGTTAAGCGGGAGTTCTCCAATTTCATCTAAAAATAAAGTTCCACCATGAGCAGCTTGAAACAGACCCATTTTATCTTGAACAGCTCCTGTAAATGAGCCTTTTTTATGCCCAAACATTTCTGATTCTATAAGATTTTCAGGGATAGCACCACAGTTTACTGTTATAAAAGGAGCTTCTTTTAATGGGCTATTATAATGAATGGCTTTTGCAATGATTTCTTTACCTGTTCCACTTTCACCAGTAACTAAAACATTTGTTGGAGCTAAGCTTATACGCTTAACAATGTGGTAGATTTTATGCATTTTCTCACTGTTACCTACAAGGTTTTCAAAGTTGTAGGTTTTTTTAAGCTCTCTTTTTAGTATTCTATTTTCTTTTTTAAGTTTAACACTTTCTAAGGCATGAGAAATGTTGATGCTCACCTCATCAAGTTTAAAAGGTTTTGTAATATAATCATAAGCTCCAAGCTTCATTGCTTCTACAGCAATTTCAGTAGAGCCAAATGCAGTGATCAACATAAAAACTGTTTGAGGGCACATTTGGTTAATGTACGTTAAAATATCCAGTCCTGTTTTTTTAGGCATTTGTAAATCTGAAATTACGAGATCAAAAGTTTTTTTCTTTAATATTTGGATGGCTTTTTCGCCATCTTCAGCTAGAGTAATTTCATACTTCTTCTCTTTCTTAAGCATAATTTCAAGAAACTCTCTTATTGAAGCCTCATCGTCTGCTATAAGAATTTTTTGTTTTACACTCATGATAGTCCTTTCATTAGAGTTTTAACAGTTGCTTATAAACACACAGTTTATTTAAAAAGAACTGTAAACACTGTTCCTTTTTCAAGCTGGCTTTCTACTGAAATCCTTGCACCATGTTTATCTAGAATACGATGAGTTAATGCCAAACCCAAGCCTGTTCCCTTGTCCTTTGTCGTATGAAATGGTTCAAAAATTAAATTTAATTCTGATTTTTTTATACCCTTACCATTGTCCCTGACTTTAAGCCTATAACCAGAGTCTAGTTTTTCTCCTAAAATAACAATTTGGCAAATTTGTCCTTTATTTTTTAGTAAGTTTTTTTGTTCTTTAGAAAATGCTTGAAAACTATTAACAATAAGATTTATAAAAACTTGTTTTAGTTTATGTTGATCAACTAAAAGTTCATGAGCTTCACAATCAATCTTAATCTGTACATCTTTTGATCGAGGGTCTTGCCGTAATAAAAGAACAATATCTTGAAGAAAATTTGAAACTTGAATTTTATCTATTAAAGATATTTCCGGACGTGCAAAATTTAAAAAATCTATAATTAGTAAATTTAGCCTATCAATTTCTTTAATCACTGTATTAAAAAGTTTTTTAGAATCTTTAGCGTCAGTAAGGCCTTCTTTGAGAAGCTGAATGCTTCCGCTTATGCCTGCAAGAGGGTTTCTAATTTCATGGGCTAGGCCTGCTGATAAAGTTCCAATGGCTGAAAGCTTGCGAGCTTCTTCAAGCTCTCTTTGAATTTTCTTACTCCTTGTCTCATCGTTTACTAGTAAAACATTTTGTTTTATGTGTTGTGGGTTTGAATTTGATTTTAAACCAGATTTATATACATTATAGAATCTACCATGAACCTTAATTTCTTCAGCAGAGCTTTCTTTAGTAGTAAAATTCCTACTAAGGGGCTTTAACACTTTAGCCATGTCATGACTAAGAATTTTTTTTGCTGCATCATTAAGTGGTCGAAGCACTCCCCCATACTCTGTTATAAAAACTGAAGTCTTTAAAGAGCTTAACACAGCTTTATTTAACTCCCTTTCCTTAAACAAATGTTTAGTGAGAATTGTCACTTCACCTTTATTTTCTTTTAAGAAATTTTTAAGAAAGTATGAGGCTCCGCCATAAATTACAAAACTTAAAGAATTTAAAAAGATATAAATAAAATTATATTTTGTTTCTAAAAGACCTTTGGTATTTAAAAATATTGTTAATGTGAATACAGATAGACTAGCGATCACTCCAAGGTTTAACAGTGATAGATTAAAGCCAGCAATTAAAATATTTAAACTTAAAATTCCCACAAAAAGATTAACAGGAATTGGAGAGTAAAAAGAATAAGCAGTAATAAAAAAAATGTCAAAAAAACAAAGAATTAAAATTAAATTTTTAAATTTTAATTTCTCTTTTATATTATATATTCCAAAATATAAAGCACAAAAAAATGATAGTATAATCGCCTTTTTATAAAGAATTTCCTTTGAAAGAATAGTTTGCCATATTTGCATTTCAATTAGAAAGTATGTGGCAAATAAAGCGATTATACTTACTTTAAAAAGCACTATGGCATCGATACCTGAAGAGTTTAAATTCTTAATATTAAGCATTAAAGAACATTACTCATATTAAAAATTGGAAGAAACATTGCTATAACAAGTGTTCCAACCATTCCACCTAGAAACACAATAATTATAGGTTCTAATAAGCTTGTTAACTTTCCAGCTGTTTGTTCTACTTCGCTCTCATAAAAATCAGCAACTCTTCCAAGCATAGAGTCTAGGTTTCCTGTTTTTTCACCGACTAAAATCATCTGAAGTGCTATTCCTGGAAAGAAATTTGTATCTTTTAATATCTGGGAAAAAGGTTTTCCCGCTATAACCCCTTTTTTTGCTTGTATTATATATTCATCTACAATTACATTTCCTATTGTTCCAGTGGTAATGTCCATGGCATCATTGATTCTAATGCCTGCTTTTAAGAGTATTGAAAGAGTTCTACTCATTCTAGCTACGCAACTTTTTTTAATTAAATCTCCGAATAAAGGAACTTTTAAAAAAGCTGCATCTAATAGGTGCCTTAAAGGCCCTGATTTATAGAAAAAAGATAGACATAGTGGCAACACCACAACCCCTAAAATCACTATGTACCAATTTTCCTTAAGAGCATGGCTTAACTCAACCACCGTTTGAGTTAATTGTGGAAGCTTTGCTCCTTTAGCAGCAAATAGTTTTTCAAACTTAGGTATTACAAAAGTTAAAATTGTGGCCAACGCACCGAAAGCAATTATAATAGTGATTACTGGGTATGTTAAAGCTCCGATGACCTTAGACTTTAGTTTTTCTCTCTTTTCTAAATAAACTCCAAGCTCATCAAGAATTTTACTTAAAACACCACCGTGTTCTCCAACCTTCACTAAATTCACAACCATAGGGTCAAAGATTTTAGGGTGTTTTCTCATTCCTTCATGTAGCATTTTTCCATCTTCAACACTTTCAATAAGAGACTTTAATGTTTCAGACAATGTTTTAGATGAAGTGCCTGCTGCCAGTGATTTTAAACTTTCAAGAAGTGGCACACCGGATTCTAAAAGGACTGAAAATTGCCGTAGAAAAATTAAGAATTCCTTACTGTTAAGTTGTTTAGTAAAAAAACTGCTAGTTGCTTCTTTTTTAGTTTGCTTTACAGAAATTGGCTTAAGGTTATTTTCTCTTAAACGAGCACGGGCTTCCATTTCAGAAAAAGCCTCAATTTTTCCCTTAATAACAGTTCCTTGGGCATTTTTAGCTAAAAAATTAAATTTTATTTTAGACATATATTAAACTCCACATTCTGATAAAAATTTATTTAATTCTTCAGGGTCTGAGCTAACTTTATATGCACTATCTAAGGAAAGCTTTCTTTTTAACACCAATGAATGTAAAGATTGATTAAAAGACACACCATCTGTTTTAACAAGTGCTTTGACTTCCTTTAATTGATTTTTAAGGGGCAATGCTAGAAGTTTTTCTTGATTGAACATAGGAAATGCTTCAAAAACGACCTCTCCTTGAATATTATTTGAACCTGCTTGTTTAACACCAATAAACCCAATAACTGAATTGAAGAAGAAATCCCTCATGCTTTCATCTTCAAATGCGTTATAAAGCTCAGACCAAACCTTAGAAATATCACCCCAGTGAGAGTTTAAAATTACTAAAGAGCCGTTATCTGTAATTCTTAAAACTTTTAAACTGCCAATTTTTAAAATATTACTTTTAAAAGAATAGGTATCAAATTTTATTTTTGAGTCTAAATTTAAAAACCCATCCTCATGAACTGAAGTCGTTAAAAAATGTCCTTCTTTGGATACGTGTGTATTAGAGCTGGTTGAGGTGAAGACAATACTAGAGCCTTTAACAGTTTCCGTTCGCCTTTGGGCAAAAGACAATCGTATCTTTTCAAGAAACTCAGTATCTGAACCATAAAAAACAATCACTCCAGAGCCTGCTTCTACCCAGTCGTTTACATAGCCTGGAATTAATAAATCAGTCCAAACTATTTGAGTTGCTTCCTGGGGATAGACTACAATTTGTGATGTGTCTCCTAAGTTGAGTTCCTGAAAACTAAACCGATCCCCGTCAATGAAAAAAATACTCTTATCCTTTGGGTCTATAAATGTTAAAATTTCTTTATGTATTGCGTCCATATCTTCTTTAAATAAAAAAGTCTCTGATAAGTAATCAATATGACCATCCACCATTTCAACAGCAGGTTTATTTCCTTGAGCAAATACAAACTTATGTACATTCTCATTTTTCATAAGGCCATTATAATGGCTAAAGTTCATATTTCATCCTTCACAGAAGTATTTACAACTTCTTCAACTGTTGTCAGGCCAGCCTTTAGTTTTATTAGAGCAGATTGCCTTAACGTTACAAGGCCATTATCAAGAGCTCTTTTCTTTAAGGCAGCACTAGGCTCATTATTAATTATGGCGGCTCTTAGCTGGCTTGTCATTTCTAAAATTTCAAAAATAGGGACTCTTCCTTTATAACCTGAATCGTTACATGCTAAACATCCGGTTCCTTTTTGAATATTTGTATACTCATCAATCTCATCCTTTTTTACACCAATACCTATTAATGTTTCTTTAGGTAATTGAATAGGTTTTGAACAAGATTCGCAATTTAACCGGATTAATCTTTGCCCTATTATAAGGCTCACTACTTCAGACACCATATATGAAGGAGTTCCAATATCTATAAGTCTTGTTATTGTTCCAATGGCATTATTTGTATGAAGTGTGCTTACAACTAAATGACCTGTTGAAGCGGCTTTAAAAGAGATTTCAGCTGTTTCACGATCACGAATTTCTCCAACCATAATCACATCAGGATCTTGTCGAAGAAAGGACCTTAACGCGTTTGAAAACATAAAGTCAATCTCTGTATTTATCTGAACTTGATTAATGCCTTCTAGATTGTATTCAACAGGATCTTCTGCAGTTGAAATATTAGTTTCCGCATCATTAAGCTTATTTAGTATGGAGTAAATTGTAGTTGTTTTGCCACTTCCTGTAGGGCCAGTCATAAGCACAATGCCTTGAGGTTTGCGGATGTTTTTTAAGATTATATCAAGCTCTCTACTAGTAAAACCAAGGGCTTTAATGTCCATGGATAGATTGGATTTATCTAAAAGTCTCATGACAATTTTTTCACCGAAGAGAACAGGAATCACACTTACACGAAAATCTACCTCTTTGCCTGATGACTGTGTGACTTTTAACCTTCCATCCTGAGGCCTTCTTCGTTCAGTTATATCTAGCTTAGACATAATTTTAATTCTACTTGCAATGGCTCTAGCTGTACCTCTTGGAGGATAGAGTTTTTCTTTAAGTTTTCCATCAATACGATAGCGCACACGATATTTTTTTTCATAAATTTCAATATGAATGTCTGAAGCTTTTGTTTGTATTGCTTCACTTAAAATAGCATTTACAAATTTAATAACAACACTATCATTACTTTTCGCATCAATATTTTCAGTATCATTAGCCTGATCAGTGTGGAGATCATCAATTTTTTCAAGATCTGTAATAAATTTATCAGCTTCTATATTTTGAGGAGTTAAATATTTATTAATATACTCTTTAATTTTAACCGAGTTTGCTACGACAATTTGAATGGTCATTTGAGTTACTGATTCTAAATCATTTTTAATAAAAACATTACTAGGGTCAGAACATGCAACAATTAAGCATTGTTGTCCAATTTTTGAAACTGGAATTATTAAATGTTTTTTGCAAAAAGACGGTGAAATTAATTTTATCACCTCAGCATTAGGTTCAAATTGGACCAAATCTAAATAGGGCACTGAAAATTCTTTAGCTAAGCTTTTAGCTGCAGCCTCTCCGTCTAAAAAACCTAACTCAGTCATGACATGACTAAGGTTTCCACCATTTTTTTCTTGGTACTCCACAGCTTGTTCTAACTGCTCAGGTGTAACCAAAGAATTTTTAACTAATAATTGACCTGTATTATTTTTTTTAGCACCCATTGGATTAGGTATCGGATTTTTAAGGAAAATAGATTAGTTTTTAAAGCTTTTTGTAAGGATAATATCAGTTTTAATTTGAGATTTTAATTCATCAATATTGGCAAACTTTTGTTCATGTCTGATGAATTTTTTAAAGACCACTTTAAACAAGTCACCATTTTTTGTTTCTGGGCAGTTTGAGTCTAAAATATGTGACTCTAGAACCATTTTATTTTCGTTTAAGGAAATAGTTGGACGAAAGCCTATATTAGAAATTGATCTGTATGATTTTTCAGCAAAGAAACAATTTGTTAAATAAACCCCATGAAAAATTGCGATTTTAGGGTCTAGTTTTAAGTTGATGGTGGGAAACCCTATTTTTTTTCCTAAACCTTTATCTTGAAAAACTATAGATGATTGAAAGTAGTCTTCTCCAAGTAAATCTGAAGCCACGTCCACAAAGCCTTTTTTCAATTTTTTTTTTATACTAGTGCTAGATATTTTTTCTTGTTTACTGTCTTTTTGACATGGAATTACTTTAAGTTCAACAGAGTTTTTAAAGCACCATTTTAAAAGACTGTCATGGCTGCCACTTCTATTTTTTCCAAATTTAAAATCAAAACCCACAACAAGGGTTTTAAATTTTATTTTTTTGAAAATAAAATCTAAAAACTCTCCAGAAGAATATTCACTACACTCCTTATCAAATGTTTTTACAAAGACTTTTAATATTCCCAAAGATTTTATAATTGTAATATTTTGTTTAAATTCATAAATTCGAGAATATGTGTCCGGTTCAAAAAATCTTTTTGGATGGGGGGTAAATGTTAAAAGTCCAGGTTCTAAACCTAATTGATTAGAGCGCTTTACACAGACCTTAATTAATTCTCTGTGCCCTAAGTGGACTCCATCAAAATTTCCAAGGGCTAAAGCTCCAATTTTAAGGCTATTTGAAAGACTCTCTACGTTAAATTCATTCATTAAAAGAGTCTATATCACTCAATTCATTGAACTTTGAGTCTAAAGTTGCTACATAGCGTTAGTGAACCATATTCAAAAAATATTTTACAGCCTGTTTTCTAAGAAGCAGGTTATTATCAGGCTCATTATTGTTTGGCTCCTAGGCCTTTTTGTTTTCAACTATGATGAGCAAGAGGGCTTTGACTTACGTTTTAAACTTAGATCTGCTCAACCGACTCATTCTAAAATAGTCATTATTAACTTAAGTAAAGTTTATTGGGATCTAGCTTCAAACCCTAGTTATTCTTCTATGCTTAAATTTGCACGGCCTCTTTCAGATTCATATTTTTGGTCGACTCCTGTATGGAAAAAAATATTTCAACGGGTGCAAGGAGACGATCCTGCACTTATCTCTGTTGATCTTTTCTTTGACCGCTCCATTCCTATGTTGTGGAGGCATGAAAACTATTTTAAGCAGTTTCCAAACGTAATCTGGCGAGCTGAAATGGATGATCGCCTTGGTTTTAGAAGTCCAAGATTTGCAATTAATATTATTGAAAGAGGTCAGCAGTCTGAGCGTTTTTTGCTAAATATTGGCTCTGGGTATGTTTATACAGAGCATGATAATGTTGCACGTAGATATTTTAAAAGTACTAATATAATCCAATTACAAGATCTTCCTGATAAAATTGCTTCAAATTATAAGAAGAACTCAACTAATTATTTTAAGGACACATCAAAATTATTTATTAACTACAGAGGCCCTTCTCAAACATACACCACCATTAGTTTAAAAGATTTATTTTCAAAAAATCTGCCTAAAAATTATTTTAATAAAAAAATCGTTATCATTGGATCTGATGCAAGGAGTAGCGCTCATTTTATAAATACACCTGTTGGTATTTTAACTCGCTCTGAATATCAAGCAAACGTAATCGATAATTTGTTGAATGCTCTTTGGATTCAATCATTTTCTAGTTTAATTTATATACTCTATCTCTTAGTAATCACAGCTATTTGTTTTATTGTTTTATATAATTTTAGACAAGGGTTAGCGGTTTCTTGTTTAGTATTGCTTTCAATTATATTGGTTTCAGCCTCTATAATATCATTTGATATCTACAATATATGGCTCCCTATTCTTAGCCCTGTTGCAATTGTTTTTTTCTCATACATTATTTTAATGAACCATCTTTTATCTGAATCAGAGTACTCTGCATGGAGAGCACAGAAAAAGGAAGAAGCTTCTAGAGAAATGAACGAGCTTAAAAATAACTTTGTAAGTTTATTCAGTCATGATTTAAAAACACCACTAGCTAAAATTCATGCTATTTCTGATAAGGTTATACGAAACAGTGATTTTTCTGAAAAATATATACATAATGAAATTGAAAAAATACAGAATGAAACCAAAGAATTAGATCGGTACATACAATCTATTTTACAAGTTACACGAATTGAAGCTGGTAAATTCAATTTAAATTTTATTCCACAAGATATTAATGAGCTCATTAAAGAGTGTATTACGCTTTTATCTTCTCTAGCAGCTCAGAAGAATATTAGTATTGTTTTTAAAGAAGAGCCTCTTTTTTCAATTGATATTGATTCTAATCTGATAAAAGAAGTTTTTATAAATATTATAGACAATAGCATTAAATACTGTCCCAATGGATCTATTTTAGAAATTGTTTCCTCAGATGCTAAGGACGCTGTTTGTATAACTTTTTCAGATAATGGGCCAGGCGTATCTGAGAAAGAACACTCAGTTGTTTTTGAGAAGTTTTATAGGTCAAAAAACAACAGTCTAAACAAAAAAGGAACCGGTTTAGGCCTCTACCTTGTCAGATATTTCATTGAAATACATGATGGTACTGTGGAAATGCAAAGTGTGGAAAATAAAGGAACATCTTTTAAAATAATGCTTCGTTATGAGCAGAAAAAAGAAAGTGAGAACTCTTAATGACTGATCAAAATTTTTTAAATATTCTTATTGTTGATGACGAAGCTGAGCTAAGACAGTCTGTTTCAGCTGTTATTAAAAAAAACTTATTGCAGCCAGTTTTAATTAAAGAAGCTGCCGATGGTGAATCAGCACTACGTTTAGTTGATCAAGAAGATTTTGACTTTATTTTTATGGATGTTCATATGCCTGGAATGAGTGGACTTAAGGTCCTTACAAAAATAAAATCCCTAGATCCTAGGATTATGATTATTATTTTAACAGCTCATAGTAATTTACAAGATGCAGTTAGTGCAATTAAAGATGGTGCATATGACTATTTAACAAAACCAGTTGATTCAAATTCTATTCTTAAAATTTTAAACGAAGGAATCACTGCAAAAAGAATGATTCTAGATCTTGCTGTTTCAGCTCCCATATTTGATGATGATATTGAATCTGAAATTATTGGATCTTCAAAAAAAATGCGTGAAGTTTTTGATCTTGTATATCGTTTATCAAAAGTAGACACCACTGTTCTTATTAGGGGAGAGCATGGAACGGGCAAAGAACTTGTAGCCAAAGCTATTCATCATAACTCATCTAGAAAGAGTGGAAAGTTTATTAAATTTGACTGTAGTGCATATGATTACGAACAGTTAGAAATTAAGCTTTTTGGACATGAAAAAGGAGCTTTTAAAGAGACTGCTCAAAGAAAAATTGGTATTTTACAAGAAGCTAATAACGGCACTCTTTTTCTTGATGATGTGGGAAATCTTAAGCTTGATTCTCAGGTTAAACTTTTAAATGTTTTACAAGAAAAAACTTTCACTCCCATAGGTTCAAATCGTGAGATTAAAACAAATGCTCGAATTATCTCAAGTACAAACCAAAACCTTGAAAAAATGATTGATGCAGGTGACTACCGTGAGGATTTTTTTTATCGGTTAAATGTTATGCCGATATTTCTTCCTCCATTAAGAGAGCGGTTAGAAGACTTAGAAGTGCTTTCGTTATTCTTTATTAAACAGTTTAATAAAATTCATAGTAGAAATATCACAACATTGTCTAAATCAGCCTTAAAGCTTTTGAAAATGCATTCTTGGAACGGGAACATTCGTGAACTTGAAAGTGTTATTGAGCATGCTTTTATTGTTGAGAAATCTGATCAAATTACTACAGAAAGTTTGCCAGGTGTAATCAATCAAATTCCTCAAAAAACCGATCATTTAAGGAATACACGAACTGGGGCTATTCATGGGCCGTTGGATTTTGAAAGTTTTAAAGAAGAGTCAGAAAAACAGTTTATTATTCAAGCTTTAAAAACTTATAGTGGTCGTATTAATAAAACTGTTGCTTCAGCAAATATTCCTAAGAATACCCTTCTTAGGAAAATAAAAAAATATGGAATTAACGTAAAAGACTATCAGTAGTACTTACTTTAAGGTATAAAGCTATAATCTAATTTTATTCGAAACTCTTCTGGGGGTGTTGGAGAAATTGTAAGTATATTGTTTTTAATACTATAGTTTGTTTCAAATATATTTTCATTAGGATCTGTGACTAAAAGATGAATACTTTCTAAGATTATAGTTTCTGGAATTGAAACTTTTAATGGAAGAAGGCTTTTCCTCATATAGCTGCTTATTGAACTTAAGTGTAAACTAAAGTTTTCATCATGAATGTCCACAAAAAAACCATTTGTTAGGGTTGACAACTCGTTCACTCGTGAAGCACTGAGGCTAGCAATAGTAAAAGCGTTTATTTTCTTAGAGTCTTTAAACTCATTTTCAAAATGACTAAGAAGGTTTTTAGCTGAGTAGTAGGTTTCATCTGGAAAATCTGTTTCATCTTCATCTGTAACAATGACAATTGCTAAACTAGCATTTTCTCTAAAAAACCCTGCATTTACAGTGTTTCTTTTATCTATGGCCATTTTAATGGCAAATAGGGGGTGTTCGTGAGATGTTCCACTCGTTCCTCTTTTAATTAAGTCAGAAAAAAGTTGATCTGGATTGGGGTCTGATTTTTCAATAAATTTTTTGCCTGTAGGTTCTACTAGAGTAAGATTTCCCTGTGTGCCTTCTTCTGATAGAAAAAAATTTTGGTATATATCTGTTGTAATAACACCTATTCTGTAATTTGCATCTGATATAGAAGAGACAAAGTTTTCAAATTCTCTAGAAAGTTTTTCTTGGTCATTGGCCATGCTACCTGAATTGTCTATTACCATTAAAATATCTATATTTTTTTCTATTACTTGTTGATCTATATTTTGAGAGAAATTTAAGAGTTCCCCCCCCCCCCCCCCCCCCCCCCCCCCCCTCTGAAAATTGTATAGGGTAAGAACAGCCTGAGAATAATCCTAAGCACGTCATTAATAATATGTAAAAAGTTTTTAAAATATCCATACTTCACATTTCGGAGAGTCTGTGACTAGTACACTGACCATTTAATCTTTTCCCCTGTAACCCATTTTTTCACGAGCCTCATTTTTTGTAAAAAACCATCCTATGGTAACAGCTTTGTTATTAATGTAATCAACCCATGCCTCAGTTTTTTTTGTTAAAAGTTTTATTGATGGAATTCTTGTTTTTCCTAAACACTGTCGAGAATACATACCAATAGCAATCTCTGCTTGATTTAGCCAACTTCCATGCTTTGGAGTGTAGTATATTTCAAACCGACTCCATATCCTATGAGCTTCTGTTTCCCCATACTCTCTTACAAGTGATGTTTTAGTGTGAATATTTAAATTGTCCATAACTAAACTAATTTTTTTTGCTTTTTTATATTTAATAGATAGTTTCTTTAAAAATTGTGCAAACAAAACACTTTTTCTATTAGGAGTAATCTCAACAACATATTTGCCACCGAAGGGCTCAACTGCCACAAAGGCATTGGCTGTACCATTTCTCTTGTATTCATAGTCTACCTTTTTAGAACTGCTGGCTTCCATTAAAACAGGAGCACGACTGTCTTCAAATAAAACTATAGGCTTTTCATCAAGGCAAACTAAAGGGTAGTCTTCACTATCGCCTCTTTCATACAGATCTAATATAGACTCCATTCTTTGGATATACTCGTCTGTAAGCTCAGGAACACACCACATTCTTTGCTGCCAGGGTTTTACATCGTGTTCACGTAAGATTATTCTGATTTTTTCTTTTGAAATTGACCCTACAATACCGCTGCCCTCAGCTTGTGCTTTAACAAGTTCTAGAGTCCAACGATCAAACCCTTCTGGAGGATTACTGCATACAAGAGCTACAATGTTTGATTTAACCCTTTCATCAAACACCTTTGGTTGCCCAGGTCTTGGGTCATCTTTTAAACTACGATCTAAACCTAAATTAGCGTAGTTACTGCACGTATTTGTTACTGTTCTTGTCGTAATGTTGAGCACGTTTGCCACGTCACTTCGAGTCTGCCCATTGTTGCGTAAAATAAGCGTCATAGCTCTAATAACTTCGTGTCCTGGGGCGCCTGATCGAACATGTTTTTTTAACTTAAGTAGATCCTCATCCTTGAGAAAAAATATTTCCATGTTGACAGTATATGCTTAAAATACTTTTTTTCTATGACTCATGGGGGAAAAGATTAAATGGTCAGTGTACTAGACTTAAGTCTTTTAACGTAGATTCTATCAAATAGAGACAGTGCTTTGTTTTAATTTAAGAATTTTTGTAAAAACAGCAAACCTTTTGCAACAGTTTTCCTTTTAATGAAGATAATTTTACTATTACAGTGTTTAATTTTTTTGTATTTAATGAATAATCTGTACACAAGAAGTCCTTTTTAAAGACTAAAAGCAACATTTAACTTGGTGTTTTAATGTAAATTAAGTTTTAAAATTTATAGGTTAATTTTATTTTAGATCCTTCTGGTGGCACTGGAGAAATTTTAAAGATATTATTTTTAATACTATAATTTGTTTTAAATATATTTCCATTAGGGTCTGTGACTAAAAGATCGATGCTGTTTATTATTATAGTTTTTGGAACTTTTATTTTCAATGGAAGAAGGTTCTTCTTCATATAGTTACTTATTAAGCTTAGGCTTGAACTAAAATTTTCATCACAGATATTTACAAAAAAGCCTCCTGTTAGTGTTGAAAGCTCTCCTACTCTTATACCATAAGCTACTGCTGATCCACCATTTTCCTGATTAGACTGTGTTTCATGGCAAGCAGAGTCACCTTCAGGTATTGCAATGGTAAAAGCGCTTATTTCCTTAGAGCCTTGAAACTCATTTTCAAAATGACTAAGAAGGTTTTCAGCTGAGTAGTAGGTTCCATCTGAAAAATCTGTTTCATCTTCATCTGTAATAATAACAATTCCTATATCAGCTCCTTCTCTAAAAAACCCTGTATTCACAGTATTTCTTTTATCTATGGCCATTTTAATGGCATATAAAGGTCTTTCATCAAAAGAAGCACAGGGTTGACCCCAGAACGAGCCACAATCTGTAGTTTCATCTCTTCTAATTAAGTCGGAAAAAAGCTGGCTTGGGTTGTTGTCTGATTTTTCAATAAATTTTTTGCCTGTAGCTTCCACTAAAGCAAGGTTTCCATGATACCCTTGTGTATCTTCTTCATCCTCAGAATCTGTGTCTGTTGTAATAACACCTATTCTATAATTTGCGTTTGATATGGAAGATACAAAGCTTTCAAATCCTTTAGAAAGTTTTTTCTGATCTTTTTCCATGCTAGGTGAATTGTCCACCACTACTAAAATATCGATGATTTTTTCTACTGCTTGTTGATTTATAGTTTGAGAGAAATTTAAAGCAGGCTGGTTGGTTAGAGGGTTCACAGTTTCATTTACAAATTCTATTTGAGAGCAACCCAAAAAAAACAGTGGAATTAAAAGTATGTATTTTAAATATTTCATTATCTTTTAATTCGGCTAAACATTTATATCAACTAAAGTGTTTTTAGAATAGTTTTGGTTAGAATATTTAAGTTAAAGGCAATATTTTGCTTTAATTAAAGATTTCCTTTGAAAATGTAAATATTTTTTACAAAGTGTTTCATCAATACTTAGTCTAGGTTTAAACAGCCTAAAGTATTAAGGTCTTTTTAGTGAGTGTAGTTTTGCTACTATAGTGCCAATTTTAATTTTAGATTTAATGTGAACAACTTGTCTATAAGAGTCATCTGAGAGCCAGATTGAAATATCACCAGCCTTATTAAATTTTCCTTTTGTAAGAAATCTTGGTTTTAACACAAGAGTATTTATTTTACCTACACGAGTATTTAAAACTTCTTTTCTGTCTACTTTAAGGTAGACATCTATAATTTTATTTTCTTTCATAACGGCAAGTTTATATTCTTGTCCAACTATAAGAGGAAGGGTTCTAATGTAAAAAATTGTTGATAAAATATCTTGAGCTGATTTTTTCAACACCCATTTCTTGTGAGTTTTATAGTTGCCCTTTTTTTTCTTCCAACCTTCTTCTAAAAAATCACCTTGTTTATTTAACCAATTAAAATACATTTGTATTTTGTATTTTTGTTTGCTCTCATCAGCAGTAAGTACTAGTGATTTTGGTTTTTTAAGCACAGGATTCCATAAGGTTTCAATTTTATTTTTTATGGTATAAAATATTGAAAATATTGAGGATGTTCGCCCATGGGCATAAAAATGATATTGCTGTGCGTCTTCAAAATTTTTAAGGCCTTTAACACCAACTAAAATTTTACCAGCTTTAACACCAAAATATGTAACTGATAACACCACTTCCTCTCCAACCTTAAAGGGAAACTTATCTGCCAGAGCTTTTTTGCCACTATTTTTTTCTTTAGAAGGAAAAGTTTGCTTTTTTAACACATTTAGTTTTTTTTTATTAAAGCTCTTATTGTTAAATGCCTTATCCTTTTGTCTTAAAAAATCAGAGTCTTTTATAAACGTGCTAGGTTTTTTTAAGAGGAAGCTACATGAAGTTAAAGATAAAATAAGCACCATAAGTAATTTACTCATGAAGCTTCCTTTGAAATATTTTTTTTAAAGCCTTTGAAAACTCTTTTTTAAAATCTTTAGAAAATTCACTTCTAATGACAAATAAATTTTCTGGTTTAATCATATTTTTTAACTTAACTAAATCTTTTTGAGTGCAAACATAATTTATATTTTCTTCAGCCTTAAACCACTTAAAATTATCATGATCACTTCCCTTAAGTTCTTTTGTTAAAGAATAAGTGTGTTCTTTTAAAAATATTTTTACATTATCAAGAAGCTGTTTAAAGTTTCCAATTCCACTAATTAAAATAAAATTTTTATTTAAATTTGAAAATTTTTTTGTATTTACAATATTCTTAATTTTATAAGATGATGCTATTTTTTCACCATGAATTAATGAGCCTACTAGTTTTTCTCTTAGTGTTTTTTTTGATCTATTTAAAATACTTAGATCAGGGCGTTCTCCTAAAAACCAGAACTCTCTAGACACACCAAGGGGAAATGGAAAAATATCCATTAGTGGTCTGCTCAAATCCCAAACATGAATTTTAATATTTTTTTTAATTTTATTATGTTGAGCTCCATCATCTATAATCAGAATGTTTCTACTCTCTTTATTAATTGTTTGTTCAGCATACAGTGCAGTTTTAAATTTTATTGGACCTGAAAAAACACGCACATCTTTAAAGTTTTCTTTTAAAGCCACCGCCTCATCTCCAACTTTTAAAGGGTTAGCTCCTTTAAAAACTTCTAAAGGTGACTTTAAAAAAGCTTTATAACTTTTTAAGATGACTACAGGTGTATAATCATTTTTAGTTAACCACTGAATCAACTCTTCAACTATGGGTGTTTTTCCACTACCTCCAACACAAAAATTTCCTACTGAAACAACAGGGCTAGAGAGTTTAACTTGTTTAAATGACATTAGCACATTAAAAATAAAAGCCATGACTCCATATATAATTGATAAGGGTAACAAGATTGGTAAAAACAGCACTTTAAAGAAACTTAAGAAGTTCATTTTTTAACCTTTCATAGGTGTTTTTAGCACCAAGTTCTTTTTTAAGTGTTAAAAGTTTTTTTCTCGTATCTTCATAATGCTCTTTATTTGATAAAAGATTATTTAAATAAACTGCCACAGCCTGGGGCTTAAAATCACCCTGTAAGAATTCCTTACAAATCTCTTGATTTTTAATAATATTGACCAGCCCTGCATATTTAACACCTTTAACAAAAGTTTTAGCTAAAAACATTGTTATTGGGTTCATTATATATCCTATTGCCATGGGAATGCCTAAAAGTCCAACTTGAAGGGTTGCTGTGCCCGATGCAACTAAACACAAATCACATAGTGAGATTTTTTCCATAGGATCATTTGATTGAAGAATTTTATATTCAATATTTAAATCTTTTAATTCTTTTTTAAAAAACTCTTTTGTTTTTGATGGTGGAATAATAAATGCCACTTCTAGTTCTTTGTTTTTTTCTTTTAATAGTTTAATGGTTTTGCAAAAAGGCTCCTTATGGCGATTTATCTCAGATGGTCGACTTCCAAGCATCACTCCTAAAATTTTTTGATTTTTTAAAAACCCTTCGTTCTCTTTTTCCTTGTTTATCCAAGAGGGGTTGTTAAAGTCAGAACGTAAGTCTTGTAGTAAAGGGTGTCCTACAAACTTAGCGTTAACACCCCATTTTTTGTAGAAGTCTACTTCAAACGGGTGAATCACATACATTTCATCAATAAAGGCTTTTATTTTTAATGCCCTTTTAGCACCCCATGCCCAAAGTTTTGGTGAAATAAAGTATACAATTTTTGTTTCTGGTGATTTTTTCTTAATTTCTTCAGCTAGCTTTAAATTAAAACCTCCAAAATCTATTAAAATCACTGCACTAGGCTTATTTTTTAAAATGTAGTCAGTAGATACTAAAAATGCTTTTCTTATTGTTTTCCATTTTTTTAAAACCTCTAAAGTTCCCATAACGCAAAGTTCTTGAGCGTTAAATACATTATAAAAGTTTTTCTCCTTTAGTTTATGAAAAGCAACTCCAGAAAATTTCACATCCTCTACATTTGAATCCTTTTGAAAAACCTCAATGAGCTTAGTGGCATATTGATTTGCTGACTCTTCTCCAGCAACCAAAAAAAATTCTCTAGATTTCATAATTAAATATCCAATTTACCTAGCCACACCACGTTTAGATTTTTCAATAAATTGAATTAAGTGACTAATAAGAACATTCGGTGTGCCCTCAGTCTGTTCTAGAATTGTTTCAATTGATTTTTCAATTGTTTCACTTCCTCTTAAGACAACTCGAATAGCTTTATGAACACCTGCAATTTCTTCCTTATTGAAACCAGCACGCTCTAAACCAATTTTATTGGTTACTGTTGATATTGCATAGTTACCCCGTGCAATGGTGTATGGAATAATATCTTTATTTACTGAGCTTTCTCCTGCTATATAAGAATAAGCTCCAATATTTACAAATTGATTAAAACTACATACACCACCTATTTTCACATGATTTTCAACCACAACATGCCCTGCAAAGTTAGACGAGTTGGCAACAACAATATCATCACCTAAGGTACAGTCATGGGCTATATGACAGTAAGCCATAATCAAATTGTTGTTTCCAATTTGAGTAAGGCTGCCACCTGTTGCTGTGCCTGTATTGACAGTGACGCACTCTCTAAATTTATTATTGTCTCCAACAATGAGCTTGGTGTTTTCATTGGCATATTTTAAATCTTGAGGAACTCCTCCGATGACAGCTCCTGGAAATACAACATTTCCTTTTCCAAAGACCGTTGTACATTCTTTAGACCCTATAGTTGCATGATTATGTAAGTAACAATTGTCTCCAATTGTGGTGTCTCCTAAAATCACTGCTCCAGGACCAATGAAGACATTCTTTCCAATTTTAGCCTGGGAATCAATAAAGGCCGTATTATGAACTTTCATATCCACCCTGCCTTGGTTGCGCCACTGCTATAACTTGAGCCTGAGCAGCAATTTTACCGTCTACCTCAGCCTTACAGTTTATTTTCTTGATTTTACCCTTAACCTTTTCAATATGGGCATAAAGAATTAATTGATCACCAGGAACAACAGGTTTTCTAAATTTTGCATTATCAATAGAGGCAATCATAAATTCCATATCAGGGTCTAGGGTAGAGTGGTTTGCTAGGGCTCCGGCTTGAGCCATTGCTTCTAAAATCAAAACACCTGGCATGATGGGTTTATGGGGAAAATGGCCATTAAAAAACTCTTCATTTAAGGTTACATTTTTTAGTGCTTTTAAAATACGTCCTTCACAGTTACCTGGTACAGGGCCGTCCTTTACTGAAATAACCTTATCAACTAGCAAGAAAGGATACCTGTGGGGGAGGATTTTTTTTATTTCATCTAAGGTAAAATTCGTTTCATTTAGCATAAAAGCCTTTATTTTCCATATGCTTTAACAATTTCAGATGTTAAGTTAGAGCTTTTAGTGGCGAATAAAAGAGCACTTCCATTTTTCTCAAAAATCATGACATAACCCTTTTTTTCAGCAAATTTGGCAATAGACTCTCTAAGTCCGTTAAGAACAGGTTCTAGCAAGTCTTTTTCTTTCTTCTGGAGTTGTACTTGTGATTCTCTAAAATATTGTTCAGCTGCTATTGCTTTTTTTTGAAAATCTTGTTGAATCTGCATTTTTTTTTCATCTGAATAGATATCAAATTTTTTCTTTAGTTCGGCTTGTTCCTTCTCCATGGAGGTCTTTTTTTTGTCTAATTCTTTTTGCTTTAAAGCTTGAAAGGACTTTAGCTTTTTAAGGGCTTTTTTTCCGCTTTTAGTTTCTGTAATGGCTTTTTGCATATCGATATAACCAATTTTTGTATTTGCAACAGCTGTTGACCATAAAAAAAAGGTTAACAGTAAAATTCTTATTCTCATATTCATCTCCTTTAAAATTATTTTAGATTTTAATATAAATTTTAATTAAAAATACTGCAAAATAGAAAATTGAAAGTTTTGATTCTTTTCGCCAATTTTTTTGTTGGGGTCAATTGGAAAAGCCCATTCGAATCTAAGAGGCCCCATGGGTGAATTCCATCTAAAACCAAGGCCATATGCGCTTTTTAAATTGCTAATTTTAAGCTCATCATGGGACATGCCTATGTCAAAGAATACAACTCCTTTTATCCCAGCCTCTTTAACTAAAGCCCATTCAAGCTCAATGTTGTAGAAGAACTGTTGAGTTCCACCAAAGGGAATATTGGCTCGAGCTTCAGCTTCTAATACACTAAACCCTTGGGCAATGGCTGCATTATATGCTTGTCCTGAGTAACGAGTTTCAGCAATGGTAAAAAAATCATAGCCTCTAATAGTATTGGGGCTACCTAGCCTATAAAGCTCATTAAACGGAACTTCATCACGTACACTTCCTACCCATCCATAGTTTAAATTGTTTCTCCAAATTAAACTGCCAATTAAAGGCTTGTAGTATCTGAAATTTAAATTTGTTTTTATAAAATTCAGATCTCCACCAATTCCTGTTTGTTCAACAGACGCTCTTGCATAGTAACCACTTGTGGGAAACTGTCGATCATTTCTTTTGTCATAGGAAACACTTGCGGTTAATCCACTAGAGTATCCTTTTGCCTCTTTTACTCTACTTTCTGTGTAAAGTTCATCCACGGCAGGGCTTGAATTTGGATTAGCTTCATCGGTAAAGGCATCACTATGTAAATTTAGGCCTACTTTTTGAAATCTATATTGTAGTGAGGTTTTTAAGAAATCACTATATTTTCGACCAACAGTTAACCCAGTACCGGTTTTTTTACTTTGATAGTCTATAACCTGACTTAGGGAGCTAAAGGCCTGAAGGCCTACACTATAATCTGTATCTTTAAAATAAGGGTCTACAATATTTAAGTTAAATAACTGCTGTCTTTTTTTAGAGTAATTAATATTTAATCCAAAATTTATGCCTCTACCTAAAAAGTTAGGCTGATGAACAGATCCTTGAAGGGTAAAACCTTGAAAACCCCCATAGCCGGCACCAATATTAAGCTGTCCTGTGTTGCGCTCTTTTACTTTTATATGAATATCCATAATATTAGGTCCATGGGGTGACACCTTATCTTGAAACTCAACACTATCAAAAAAACCAAGTCTTTTAACATTTGCTAAAGATTTCCTTTTTTCTGTTTCATTATAAAGTTCACCTTCAAAAATTCTAAGCTCTCTTCTTAAAACTTTATCTCTAGTATTTGTGTTTCCAACAACAGTGATCTCACCAATTTTAATTTCTTCACCTTTTTTAATATCAAAAGTAATGCTAATTGTTTTTAATCTATCTGATATTTCAGGGCGAAGAACAACATTTGTGTAAGCGTACCCATTGTCACCGTATTTTGCCTGTAGCCTTGCAATATCTTTAAGAAGTGTAGCTTGAGAAAAATACTCTTGTTCATCAATTTTTATTTCGCTTAAAAGATTTTCTTTGGTAAAATCAACATCTCCTGAAAAAGAGATGTTGCCAATTTTATATTTTAACCCCTCTTCAATGTAGTATATTATGGTCAGCCCACGCTTATCTCTAGTAAGAGAAACATCTGCTGCAGAAACTTTCACCTGAGCATAACCCTCATTACGAAATATATATCCAATAACCTCCTGATCTCGCCTAAGGGTTTCGCTTTGAAATGAGCCGGACGTTCCAAAAAGCCCTTTTTCTCTAGTTGCCATAAAGCCCTTAATTTTTTCATCAGATAAAGATTTATTCCCAATAAGATGAATTTTTTTAATCTTAACCCTATCACCTTCATTGATATTAAAAATTAATATCTTAACGTCATTTTTTTTGCCTTTTTTAACCTCATAATTAACTTTAGCAAGGAAATACCCTTTTTCTTCATACTTTTTTTTGATTTCTTTAATAGCAGAGTTTACTTTCTTAATATCTAAAAGCTGGTTTTGGTTGATTTGAGTTGCCTCTGATAAATCGCTATCATTAAATTCGTTGCTTCCAATATACTTAACCTCTTCAATTATAGGCTTTTCAACAACTTTATAAGTAAGTACAGCCCCTGTAAGGTCAACCTTAATATCATAAAAGAAACCTGTTTTAAAAAGGCTTTTAACATCCTCAGTGGCTTTGGCTCTTGTAAAAACCTTTCCCTTGCTTAAAGCAATTTTATCTAGAATTGATGCTGTCTCAATACGAAAGTTTCCATTAATATTTACTTTTGTCAGCCGTAGAGCCTCAGCCTTAGAAGTCATTCCAAATAGGAGATATAGAATAAAAAAAGCTTTCGTTAATATGAGCATATGGAGCTAGACTATAGTTAAGAATTCTCCCTAGGAACAGTGAAAATTTCATAGTTTTAATGCGGGCTATCATAAAATTTTTCCTTTGTTTCCAGTAGTTTAACTTGTCTTTTCCAAGTAAATTTAGCCTTATTGAATTTAAGGCTTATTTATTATTTGTTCTGAGTCCTTTTTGCTTAAGTTTACCTAACTAAGCTTCTCATAAAATAGGCTAAAATGATTCTACTCATTAACTTACCCGAGCTCAGACTTTTTTAAGGGCCTAAGTCTTGAATAAATATTGTTGAGACTGTTTTTGGAATTTTAAAGGAAGAGTTTCATATTGAACACTCCAGACACCGAAGTCTTAAAAAACTTTATAGTGAATCTTTTATGAGCATTAACTGGGTATTGTCTGTGTCCTTTTAAACCGTTAATACCCCATGAAAATAGAATGTTCAACCAGATTTAAAAAGTTCGAACTCGGGTTAAATTACAGAAACAGTGACTTCATGTGCAATAACGCCCAAGTGTCTCATTTTATTGACTAAACCCAGACACCATCTTTCATGGTCTTTGTTCGAGTAAAAACTTGTGCAAATTTTTTGTCATGAGTCACTACTATAAGACCCACCTTAAACTCATCTACAATTTTTAAAAATAAATCCTGTATAATTTTAGAGTTTGTTTTGTCTAAATTACCGGTTGGTTCATCGGCTAAAAGTAAACTTGGGTTCATAATTAACGCTCTAGCAATAGCTACTCTTTGTTGTTCTCCACCACTTAAAGCGTTAGGAAAATGAGTTTCTCTATGGCCCATGCCTAAAGACACTAGGAGAGTTGCTGCTTTTTGAAGGCTTTCATTTTTTGAAAGTCCACTTATTCTTGCTGGTAGAGCCACATTTTCTAAAGCTGTGAACTCATTTAATAAATAATGGAATTGAAATACAAAGCCTAAGTTCTTATTTCTAAATACTGAAAGTTTTGAATCACTCCAGTGACTAACATCTTCGCTGTTAAAATAAATATTTCCTGATGTCGGAGCTTCAAGTGTTCCTATAATATGAAGAAGTGTTGATTTGCCTGCACCTGAGCCACCAAAAATTACTAAAGACTCTCCTTTTATAAGAGAAAGATCTAAATTGTTTAAAACAGGTATAACCTCAGAGCCTGATTGAAACACTTTTGTAACGTTTTTAACTTGAAGAAGATCATTCATATCGTAACCCTTTTACAATGGAAAGTTTAAGCACACTAAGTGCAGGAGCCATGGAAGCTAAGAAGCAAAGAATAAAGGTGGAGCCACTGACAATTAAAAGCCTAGACCAGGAAAGTTCAATTTTAATGGATGTTAGTTTATACACTTTGGGAGGAATAAAGACTCCACTACTTAAAAGATAATTGCAAAAGTTTATAACAATAAAGGATACAATCAGTCCAAACAAGAGGCCCATACATGCTAATAAAAATCCATTTAAAATCATAAATTTTGAGATTTTACTTTTAGACATTCCTATTGTTTGTAAAACTGAAAAATCTTTTAGTTTCTTTGCTAAATTTAAATATAAGTTTGTACTTACATTAAAAGCTGCAACAACTATCATAATAAGCATGAGAGAAAAGATAATCCATCTTTCAATTTTAATAGCTTCTAAAAGGCCTCGACTTTGATCTTTCCAAGATTTTACCCAGTATTTTTCAGGAAAGGCATTTGTAATTTTGAGTTTAAAAATTTCAGCATCAGTGTCATCTTTAAGTTTTATTCTAATTTCAGAAAAATAATCATTCTCTCTGTCACTAGCTTTGTTAACATGACTCTTATCCATTAAAATATATCGTTTGTTATAAGAGTGATTTCCTAGGTCAATAATTCCGCTTACTTTATAAGTGAATATTTTTCTAGAAAATGTATCGTTTCTGTTATAATTTGCCTGTGGAATGACTACTGAAAAAACTTTACCTACAAGTAAATTAAATTTTTTAGATATTTCTTTTCCAATTAAGACTTGTGGAACTTTACTGACACTTTTAGCGTCAAGGTTGAATTCTCCTTGAATTACTTTTGATTTGAAATCTACAACATTCTTAATGGTCTTTAAGTTTACTCCTTCTAAGACTACCCCTGAGACTTTACCGTTATATGCCAGTAGCCCTTCTTTTTTATGAGACTCTGAAATAAACACATTTTTCTTATATACTTTTAAAATATCATTTTTGATGTCAGAAATTGTTAGTTTAGAGTCATGTTTTGGAGTAATTATAGCATGTGAAAATACTGACTGGATACTTTTTTTAAAGGATTTTTCATAACTATCTACTAAAGCCATAGAAACTAATAACGTTGCAACTCCAACTGTAAGACTTAAAACAGATAAAAAGCTAGAGAGTGTTAAAGGCCTTATTAGGCCACTAAGCCGTATAACAATGTTAATAAACCACAGGTTATTCATAAACCCTCTGCTGATCGTTTAAGTTGAGCATCTATAAAGCCTTGAATTTCTCCACCTAAAACCTTGTCTGTAGCAGGTGACTCGTGATTTGATCTATGATCTTTAATGAGCCTATATGGATGTAGAACATATGATCTTATCTGGCTTCCCCATTCATTGATTTTTTTACTAGAGGCGGCCTTGTTTTTTTCAGCTGCCTGTCTTTTTAGTTCAAGCTCATATAAAGCTGCTTTTAACATCTTCATTGCTCTGTCTTTGTTTCCATGTTGAGAGCGTTCTTTTTGACATTGAACAACAACACCTGAGGGTTTGTGAGTTATTCTAACGGCAGAATCAGTTTTGTTAACATGCTGCCCACCAGCTCCACTGGCTCTATAAGTGTCTACCTTTAAGTCTTCTGTTTTAATTTCAATATCAATATTATCATCAACTTCAGGCCATGCAAAGACTGAGGCAAAACTTGTATGCCTTTTAGCGTTTGAATCAAACGGACTGATTCTTACAAGCCTATGGACACCAATTTCATTTTTTAAAAATCCATAAGCATAAGAGCCCTTAACCAAACAAGTAATTGATTTTAAGCCAGTATTCTCACCTTCTGTAATGTCTAAAATCTCTAGTTCAAACTCCATTTGGTTTGAATATTTTGAATACATTCTAAAAAGCATATTTGCCCAATCACAGGCCTCTGTGCCACCAGCCCCGGCATTGATTGTTAAGTAAGATGAGTTTGGGTCGGTTTCTTTACCTAAAAGCCTTTTTGTTTCTAAAATTTTTAGCATAGATTGTGCTTTAAATATTTCAGATTTCGCCTCTAAAAAATCACTATCATTTTCATCATCAACTGCCATCTCTAGTAAGACCATAGCATCGCTAGCCTTGTTTTTAAGATTTAAAAACTCTGTGACAATAATACTTAGTGATGCTTTTTCTTTATTAAGTTTTTTTATTTCTTCAGGGTTGTTCCAAATTTTAGGATTTTGTGATTTTTCTTCTAGGGTTTTGATTTTCTTTTCTTTTTCAGGTATTTCAAAGAAACCCCCGTAGTTCGTTTATTTTAGAGAGTATTTTTTTTAAATTTCGCTCTAAATCTAAAGCTTCTACTTGAATTGCCATGAACAAAGGCTCCTTATGAATTTTATTTTAAAGAATATCAAAGAACGTTTTATGTTTAGGGGCAAGTTTTGCTGCAACTTTTCTTGCAATTTTATTTTGCAGCTTAAACATTTTAAGCTCCTCAAGGTGGCTTAATTGGTGGTCATAACCTAAAAGATGCAATATCCCATGAGTCATTAGCATCGCCAGGTAGTATTTAATGGGAAGTCTAGCATTTTTAGCTTTATCTTTAATCACCTCCATAGAAAAGATCAGCTCTCCTAAAGAGACTAAACCGTCCCCATTAAAGGACAATACATCTGTTGCCTTATTTTTTAACCTAAACTTTTTATTAAGCTTTTGAATTTTCTTTTTTGTAACAAAAACTAAAGAAATCTCTGTAGCCTGAAGATTTTTTTTATTTGCAAGTTTTTTTTCTTTTAGTAATATTTTTTCAACTTCTATGAACCATTTATTTAAAAAATTTTTATAAATACGCTCATTTTTTGTAAGTACTAGGAATTCTGTTTTGATCATTGTTTGCTAGTTTTTTCCAATTTTAGGGTTTGAGGTTCTTTAGCCTTACTTGGTTTAACACTTTTGTCTTTTGCATAATCCACCCTGTGATGATAAACACCAACAAGAACTCTATAAAAGATAGCTTTTATTTTTGTAAGTTCTGCAAAAGTGATATTACACTGATTTAACTGTCCGTCTTGAAATTTTGAATCTACCATATTGTCGATTAAATTCTGAATTCTAAGTGGTGAGGGCTCATCAATAGTCCTTGCTGCGGCTTCGATACTGTCAGCCATCATTAGTATAGCAGATTCTTTTGACTGAGGTTTAGGGCCTGGGTATCTAAATTCATTTTCTTTAACAATCTGTCCTTCTTCAGCACGTTTTAATGCTCTGTTATAGAAATACGAAATTAACGTTGTCCCATGATGTTCTTTAACTCCTGCTATTATGGCTTTTCCAAGTTTATGTTTTGAGACTATTTCAACACCATCTTTAACATGAGCAATAATAATTGTTTTACTCAAATAAGGTGAAATATTATCATGTGGATTTATATTTTTTCTCTGATTTTCAATAAAGTATGAGGCATGCTCCATTTTTCCAACATCATGGAAATAAGCCATTACTTTTGCTTGTAGACCGTTTACTCTAATTTCATTACATGCTGCTTCTACCATACTGCCCACAATCATACAGTGGTGATAAGTGCCTGGAGCTCGAACCATTAATTCTTTTAAAAGTGGGTGTGATAAGGATGAGAGTTCTAAGAGTTTTAAATCTGTCATAATATCAAAAACAGACTCAAAAAGAGGAACCAGAGTCACTGCAAAGATTGAGCTTAATAGCCCCCCGAAAACAGAAGCTGTAAAAATTAAACCTAAAGCTATGGGGCTTAGATTAGAAAAGCTTTCAATTTTTAAGCCATAAACTAAGACTGCAAAGACTCCCACAACTACACCTGATAAAAAACCGGCTAAATAAAAATCTTTTCTTGATTTACAAACTGAAAAAGCTCTAATGGCAGCCATACTGGCTATTAAGCAAATAAGTAGAAATGAAAACTTATCTGATACTAAAAAGCTTAAACCTACTGAATAATAAACTATGAAAAGCCATAAGAGTTGGCGAGATTTTAGAAGAAGAGCTGCAAGCATAGCAAGCATAGCAAATGGAGATAGAAGAATAATCACTTCTGAAGGCATTGAGTTTCCAAATTTTTGGAATAAGGCGCCCTCAAATAAGAAAATGGATAATTTTATAATGGTTAAGCCTATGGTTCCAATGGAGAATAAAACTAAAAAATCTTGCTTAGCTTCAAGGATATTAAAGTCAAATCTTTTTCTTAAAAGAGAAATTCCTACTACAAGTATTAAAGATAAAAGGAGGGTTAAGATTAAAATCTTACTTCTCTTCTTTAAGCTTTTTTTAAGCCTTAAAACTTCACTCATTAGTAAAATATCTTGATCTTGAATCAAAGATCCTTCTTTTAAGATGATCTGATTTTGCTTTACAGAAATTACAACAGGGAGAACTTTTTCCTTGGCCTCAGTTTTTCTTTGTGAGAACAGTTTTCTATTGATGCTTAAATTTGGAACCCTCAATTGTTTTAAAAGATTTGCAAGCTTGTTTTTATCATATTTACTAAATTTTTTATTATTCGTTAACTCGTCATCTAACCCCGCATAGCTGACAATAGTCTTTATATTTTCTAAGTTTAGTCTTTGCTCTTGGCCAACTGCATCACCTGAATGTCCTATGGTTCGTACTAAAGCGTACTCATTGCCAAGGCCCTCATTTAACATAGACTTGTCTATCATATAAGATGTAGACCAGCTCTCTAAAGCTTTTACGATAGTGTTTTGAATATCCTCACTGAAATTTTTTCTTAAAAGCCATTTAAAAATTCGCTTTGATAATGAAACTTCTAAACTTTTTTCAAAATCTTTTTGATAAAGTTTAACAAAACTTTTTTCACTATCTTTATGTTTTTTTAATTTTATTCTATAAACTAAGAAGACTCCACGAATATCTTCAAGAATTTTTTCATAGGTATTGGGAAAATAATCCAATACTAAGGGAACTTGTGACACCGCTTTGTCTTGGCTGATTTTTGTAGCGCTTGTATCGGTTACTTGAAAATCAAATGGGGCTCGAATGCTTCTGCTGGCAACCTCGCCAAGCTTTACTGTGGAGTTAAGGTTTAATTCAAAAGTCAATAGAAAGGAAAATATAAATGAGAACAAAAGGCAAAATAGAGTTCTTCCAACTCTAAGCCTTTCATGTTTTGGCCCTAAAATAACATTAAAGAAATAGTTTTTAGATTTCCAGTCTCGAACCCAAGAAGAAAACGCTTTAATTTCATCACTAGCAATAAGTCTTTTACGATACCCAGGGCTTGAGTTCTTTTTTTTAAGGTCTTTGTTTTGAGCCATACGGTCACCTATTTTTTTTATCCATAGTCATACTATAGATGTAAGGCAAATTATAAAATAGCCTATAATTTATAAATCTTTATCGGTTTTTTATAGGAAAAACCATTGCCAAATGATCTGTCACTGCTTAGCCCTGGCCTTTTTTAGAGTAAGGGCTATTTAGAATTTGTAAAAGAAGCGTGAATAAAGAAAGAGTTACAGGAGTCACTTTCCTTTAACACTAGATTAGACAGTGATTAGGGGGTTTTGTAGTTGAGAAATATTTGACTGGCCCGATGTCTAGAGGGTTTTTAAAAAGGTTAAAGGGGAGTTAATGGGCTTAAAAAGGTCCTGTCTCAGAATAAGATTAATAAGGTGCTTTAAAGAGGAGTTATGCTTTTGTCTTTAAGGTGCTTGGCCATAAACACTTAAATCTATGGCTCATTTACTTATGGGTCAATACGGTGTCAGGATGGGCACAAGATTTTAGTCTTGAAAAAAAATTTAAACTCTGGCATTTAGTCATTGTTTTTTTATATCTCATAGCCACTGCCTTAATTTAAAAATAAAGTTTATAACTTAAATACCATAAACACAAATTTAAGGAGAGTTCTTGTGAATAAAATTATTCAATCATTATTGGTGCTAATTGCCGCACTAAGTTTAATTACTTGTAGTTCATCATCTGATATGAATCAGGACTTAAATGGTGACAATAAAAAAATGCAAAGCGTTTTTAATGTTGGTGATAATCGCCTTGTAATTCCTACTTTTGGGAATTTTATTCAAACAGCCACAGGTGGTTCAGGTACGGGAAGTATTACTTATGAGTCAGAAAACCAAGCTGTTGCTACAGTTGACATAAATACAGGGGAAGTGACTCTTCTTAGTGTAGGAAAAACTACTATTACAGCAACCAAAGGAGGGGATGAAACTTATAAAGCAATTAGTGATGACTACACCCTCACCATTGCTGCACAGCCGTTACTAAGAGTTGTTTTTAGTGGTATTAAAACTTTTGAATTTTCATGGTCTAACATACCAATTGAGTTCTATGAACTATTAGAAGATTCAGATGGAAGTGGTAACTTCACACAAATTGGTGAAAATATTTTAAAAGATAGAACAAGCTTTGATTTATCAGTGGCACTTTATAAACGTGTTAACGCCAGCTATAAGATTCGTGGTTGTATAGATTCTAATACTTGTGTTGAGAGTGAATTAATAAGTATTGATGTTAGCGACTTGGTGGATAGTAGTGGTTATTTTAAAGCCAGTAACACAGGTGGAGAGGATAATTTTGGCAATAGTGTGAGCTTAAGTGCTGACGGAAACACCTTGGCTGTGGGGGCAGGTGGTGAGGACAGTAACGCAATAGGTGTTAATGAAAATGAAGATAATAATTCAGCCTCTGGTTCAGGTGCTGTCTATGTCTTTACTCGAACAGAGGCGGGTTGGGCTCAGGAAGCATATATTAAGGCTAGTAACACAGGTGGAGGGGATGAATTTGGCAATAGTGTGAGCTTAAGTGCTGACGGAAACACCTTGGCTGTGGGGGCAGTGGGTGAGGACAGTAACGCAATAGGTGTTAATGAAAATGAAGATAATAATTCAGCCTCTGGTTCAGGTGCTGTGTATGTGTTTACCCGTACAGGGACAGATTGGGCTCAGGAAACATACATTAAGGCCAGTAACACAGGTGGAGGGGATAAATTTGGCTATAGTGTGAGCTTAAGTGCTGACGGAAACACCTTAGCTGTGGGGGCATATAATGAGGATAGTAACGCAGAAGGTGTTAATCAGGATGAAGGTAATAATTCAGCCTCTAATTCAGGTGCTGTGTATGTGTTTACCCGTACAGGGATAGGTTGGACCCAGAAAGCTTATATTAAGGCTAGTAATACTGGTGAGGATGATTTTTTTGGCAATAGTGTGAGCTTAAGTGCTGATGGAAACACCTTGGCTGTGGGGGCATTTCTTGAGGACAGTAACGCAGAAGGTGTTAATAAAGATGAAAGTGATAATTCAATCTTTAATTCAGGTGCTGTGTATGTGTTTAGTCTTACAGGGACAAGTTGGGCTCAGGAAGCATATATTAAGGCCAGTAACACTGCTAGTATTTCTTCGGGGGATGAATTTGGCAGTAGTGTGAGCTTAAGTGCTGATGGCAACACCTTAGCTGTGGGGGCAATTTTTGAGGACAGCAACGCAGAAGGTGTTAATCAGGATGAAGATAATAATTCAGCCTCTAATTCAGGTGCTGTGTATGTGTTTACTCGAACAGAGGCGGGTTGGGCTCAGGAAGCATACATTAAGGCTAGTAACACAGGTGGAGGGGATGATTTTGGCAATAGTGTGAGCTTAAGCGCTGACGGAAACACCTTAGCTGTGGGGGCATATAATGAGGACAGTAATGGAGAAGGTGTTAACGCAGATGGCGATGATAATTCAGCCTCTAATTCAGGTGCTGTGTATGTGTTTACTCGTACAGGGATAGGTTGGACCCAGAAAGCTTATATTAAGGCTAGTAATACTGGTGAGGATGATTTTTTTGGCAATAGTGTGAGCTTAAGTGCTGATGGAAACACCTTAGCTGTGGGGGCAAATGATGAGGACAGTGATGTAACAGATGTTAGTCAGGGTTTAGATAGTCAGATCAACAATTCAGCCGAGGATTCAGGTGCGGTTTATTTGTATTAATTTTAGTGATACTTTCTTTTTTTAAGAGCCCGTAAATTATTTTGTGGGTTCTATCCTAAAAAAGTTGCCAAGATGTGGAAAGCTGTGAAAAAAGCCAAGATCCTCATTTACTTTTAGTAAGTAATTTTTCAAATAAAATTTGAAACGATTTCGTTTTAAAAATTTACAAGCAAGGAGTTTTGGCCTGTGTATTTTCCACATGTTTTAAATAATTTTCAAGAAGGTATGGATGACCGTCGAATTTCTAAGCATGGGACTAATAACCCTAATTAGATTATAAAAATGATCTAAACACGAAATAACCGAGGTCACTTAGATGGAGAGAATAATGAACGTAGGGCTAGATGTCCATGATAAGAATTTCACAGCAGCGCTCATTGGGTCTGGCCAGAGAGCGAATAAGCCAGTGGTGATAAGTCGTACCTTAAAAGAGCGTAGAAAAGACAAAGATTTAAAATTTATAAGTTTAGGTCATCGTTGTATGAAAGGTTTGAATAAGAAGTTAAATATGATGCTTTATGCTGGAAAGCCAATAAATAAAATAAAAGTAGCTTGTGCTAGGAAGATGGTGGGTTTTATTTGGGAGTCACTAAGTTTAGCAGAGGATGGATAACAATGAACTGAATGATCATTTAGGTCTAAGGAGTAAAAAATAGAGGTAGAGAGGAAATAAATATTAAATGAAATTTAAGCCTTTGATGAGATAAAACGGTCCTAGGATATTTACCCATGAACTTTATGAAGTTGTATGAAGATTAAGGCGCTCTCATCTGTACCCACTTAATGGGTTACCCAGCACGCGGATATGAGGTTGGTAGCAAAAGAAACTCATTTAATGAATTTTTGTTTTTTAAATTTATTTTTTGCAACTTAACCTGGTGATCATCCATATGAAGAATAAACCGGGTGATAAAAGGTTTAAAGTGGCAGGCCTATGGTTATAAAGATATGGAGTATTTTTCATTAAAAATTTTACAAAAATGTGGATATTTGAATTATAAATACGCTCTCAATGATTTTAACTACTTAGCCTAGTGGCAACAAATTAAGGAAAAAGGGGCTTGGTCTTCTTTTTTTTTGACACTATTTAAAATAATTTCATAAAGGCTCTGGAGTAATGCAATATGGAGAAAAGTCTGATACATACCCATTGTAACAAAATTTTTAATAATTTATGGACATAGGGTGCATAAAAAAGTAACAAATAATAGATATGAGATTTTTATTATATAAAGTGATTCATATCTAAATCAAGGAGGTTTTCTTATGAAAACGTTAATTTTACTAATAGGGCTTTTATTGCCGTTAAGTTTTGCCAGCGGTCTAGGGAATCAAGCTGTAAAAAAAGTTGTAGACTTGAATATTGAGCTAGTTCTTATACTTGGAGATACTTTTAATATGGGCTCTCCTAAAGGAGAAGGTGGACGAAATGATGATGAAGAGCTTAGAAACGTCACCATTGATTATAATTTTGAAATGATGACAACTGAGGTGACACAAGATTTATACGTGAAAGTTACGGGTGTTAATCCTTCTCGCTTTAAAAACAAAAGAGACTGTCCAGATACTTACAAAGTTGTAGAAAGTGAAAAATGGGGACTAGAGTCTTTATGCCCTAATCATCCAGTGGAAAACGTGTCTTATAATGAGGTTATAAAGTTTATTGCTCTTCTTAATGCCAAGACGGGAATGAACTATAGATTACCAACAGAAGCTGAATGGGAATTAGCAGCGAGGGCAGGGCGACAGACGGCCTACTTTTTTGGGAATAATCCAAAATTTCTTAGTGAGTATGTGATATTCAATGGGAACTCAGAAAGGCAAACTCAAGCAGTAGGACCTTTAAGAAACTATGCGAACAAGCCTAATAAAAATGGCCTCTATGATATCCATGGAAATGTATGGGAGTTGGTACAGGATTTGTATACTGAGTCACCATCTGGAGGTGTGAATCCTGTTGGTTCGTTTACTATTGCGATTCGTGGCGGCAGCTGGGAAAATGCCGCTGGGGGGTTGCGGTCGGCAAATCGTATTTCCTATGGCTATGATGACTACGATTTGCGCTCCTTCATAGTTGGGTTCCGCCTTGTGAGTACATTAGACTAAATACTTTTAACCCTTTACATTTAACTTTGTCCCCTGAGTTTGGTGTGAGCAAAACCCAGGGGACATTTTTTTTAGGTAGTAACATTTTGAAACCACGTTATGAATTGCATTTAGTTCAGGTCAAAGCTAATTCAATATTACCAAAAACAGTGGCAACACCTGAAGTGTTGTCATTTTTAATATTTTCAAAATTTTTTCAAGGTTTACCATTTTATAGACTAGAAGAATTATATAAACTACAAGGTATTTATTTAACTAGAGGCACTATGGCTCGGTGGTTAATTCATGTCAGTGAAAAATTAATTCCTTTTGTAGACAAAGGTTATATTTTTTAAAAGTTATTTGAAAAATTCATGGTTAGAAGGGTTTAGATTATAACAAATCTTAAATCCAATATGAAAAATAAATTTATTCCGCTCTTTCATAAGCTTTAACATTCTATTTTCATGGCACGTATTAACGGTTTAAAAGGGCGCAGACAATACGCAGTTAATGCTGATAAAAGGTTCACTATAAAATTTTTGGGACTTGGATGTCTGGAGTGTTCAATGTGAAACTCTTCTTTTAAAATACTAAAAATAGTCTCAACAATATATCTTTTCCTTAGAAGTAGCTTATTTAAAAAGTCCGAATTCAGGTTACTTAGTCTAGTGGCAACAAATTAAGGAAAGAGGGGTTTTTGGTTGTCCATTTTTCCGATATTTTTTGAAATATTTTCTTAAAGGGTTTTTTTTAATGAAGAGAGGCAAAAGACTTGGTATTACTCCAATGGTAAAAAAATAAAAATAACATTTATAAAAAAAACTATTACTTTTATGGGTGATAAAGGAGTTAAAAATGAATAAAATTGTAATTGGAGGCATGTTAATAATATTGGTAAACTTTTCACATGCTAGGTCTGAGGGTAATGAAACAAAAGCTGGCGAAAAGTTAATTAAAAGAGTCGAAGAAATTAAAAAAGAATGTATATCTAAGATACAAGAAAATCCTACAGAAACCATTGAAACCCAAATTGCTGTCTGTAAACTAGCTGGAACTTTGGTCATTCAGCAGAGTATGAGAAAGAGAAGAGGCGGTGAACGCCCAACGGAAGTAGAGAGGGTTAAAGCATCTGATATTGTTGACAGGTATAAGAAAGATATTTTAGAAGAACTAGCTTCTGATTAAGGATCATGTCGGCCTTAACATAGAGTTTAGAAAATACACCAGAGTCAGGGCCTAGATTTTCTTAGAAAAGAAGGGTTTAAAATGGTGCTCCCTAAAAAGGTTAAACTCGGCTGTTTTTTTTATGTTACCATTTAGTATTTAAAATAACTTAGCTAGAATTTTTTTAAATAATTTAGCTTCTTCTACTTTAAAGACCACAATTAAGATAAAGTATAAAATTCCAGAGCCTCCTATTACTAAACTTATTAGTAATGCGCTTTGTAAGGTTTTTTCTACTGGAATATACCTTTGAACAAACCACAAAAATCCTGCAAATATTAAAAACACAGGGCTTAAACTTATCACTGATTTTAAGATGTCTTTAATATAGGTCTTGCCAATAAAAAATTTTAACCCTAAGAGTAAGAGTCCTAAATTTAGTGATCCTGAAACCAGTGTTGTCAAAGCAACTCCAGGAAGGCTAAACTCTTGGACTAAAACTCTTCCTAGAAAATAGTGAGACACAAGAACTAAAACTGCGGCCACTGCAGGGTACCAAGTGTTTTTAAATGAGTAATAAACTGGAAGTAAGATTTTACTCAAGCCGCTTATGATCAATAAGCCTCCATAAATTTGGACTAAGGAAGCAACCTCTATTGAGCGCTCTAAATTAAAAGCTCCTCTTTGGAATAAAAGCTGTGTAATTGGAAGAGATAAGAAAAATAAACCTAAAGCTGAAGGCACTCCAAAAAATAAATACACTCTTAAAGATTTAACAAGTGCTCCATCAAAATCAGCCCTATTTTTAATCCACATTTCTGTCAGGCTTGGAAGCATTACTGTTCCTAAACTCACAGCAATTAAAGATTGTGGAAGCTCTAATATTCTGTCTGCAAAGTATAAATAACCATGAGCCCCCTGGCCAACAAGACTACAAAGGTGGATATTTACAAGGCTGATCATTTGTAAAACACCAATTCCAAAAAGACTTGGTAGTGTTGATAAAAGCACTCGTCTAAAAGGAAGAAATAGCATATTAAAGTTAAACTTGGGTAAACCAAAGTTTTTTACAAAACTTACACCCACTACAAAAACTTGCAACACTCCACCAAACAAAACACCCCAAGTAAGCTGCTGCCCAGTAAAAAAAGTTAATGTTTCTGGAACAAATATAAATATTAAAAACCCTAGATTAAAAAACGCAGGGGCAATTCCAGCTACCCAGAACCTTTTATGAGCATTTAAGATGGACGTAAAATATGCAAATTGAGTTACTAAGAATAAATACCCAAACATCCACTTTGCCATACGAACGACTAAGTCAAATTTTGCAGGGTTTGTAGAAAAAGTGCTTTTATCAATAATAAGACTTAAAAGTGGTTCTATATATAAAATACTAAAAAAACATAGTCCTGCTGAAAGGCTGAATAAGAAGCTAAAGGTTATGTCTTTAAGCTTTTTAGCCTCTAAGGGGTCCTTAATTTGTAGCTCTAAATAAGTGGGAATAAAACTTACAGATAAAGCCCCTTCACCCATTACACGCCTAAAGAAGTTTGGCAGTCTAAAGGCAATGGCAAAGCAGTCCATGATGATTTTTGAAAAAAACCCAGCTAGGGCAACATCTCTAATAAGTCCTAAAATACGACTTATTAAAGTTCCTGCTCCCATTCCAAGTGCCGAAGATATAAAGCTTTTCTGCTTTTGAGCTTTATTTTTCTCCACTTTCCTAGTCTTTGAGTCACTAACTTGGTTAGAATGGGTCATTACACTTGTCAGTCCTTGTTTATTATGATAGCTACTCTTTCTTAACATATGATCCCTTAAGGAGCACATTGTGGCAAACCATAAATCTTCAAAAAAAAGAGCAAAACAAACTATAAGAAAAACCCTAGTCAATACTAGGATTAAATCTACTGTTAAAACTTTTGAGAAAAAAGCTCTTACAGCCCTTACTGAGGGAAAACTAGAGGATGCAAAAAAAATTTTAAACTTATTTACAAGGAGCATAGATAGAGCTGTTAAAAAAGGTATCTATCACAAAAATAAAGCTTCACGAAAAATTAGCAGGCTAGCACTTAGAATTGTAAAAGCTTCTTAATAAGCTAAATACTAAAAAAATAGTTTACGTATCTTGAGTTTAAACTTTTTTCAGGACTAAGGTTTTATATGAATAAGTTTTTTTAATTAATTTTTAAACAAAAAAGGTGCAAACCTTCAAACCTAGATCCCGTTACACTAAATAAAGTAGACTAAAGAGTAGGGTTGTTAAACAACACGAAAAGGTCACTTAAGGTAAGAGAGTGAGTTTATGTAGGGGGTAGGTGTTGATAATAAAAGCTTTGAATAAACAGGGTTTTTAAGAGAGTTTTTTTGAATTTAAGTGTAATTTAAAAAATGTAGTATTTAAAAAAAACCTAGAGAAGAAAATGTTTAAATTCGGAATATACTATGACTTAAATTACATTGGCTCGTCATTTCTCTAGATTTTTAGAATCTGAAGGTGTTCACAACACTATTTTTTCTTTATCTGTAGTGGTGCAACCATTAAGAGACTTTGTCTATACGGGTGTGTTGATTTTTTTTAGAGTTTAATTTCCCCTATTTTAAAAGCTACCTTAAAGCCTCTGACAAACTTCTAAGGCCCTTTTGTTCTCCAATAATTCTTAAAATTTCTATGAAAAAACCTGTAAAAATTGTGGACTCATTTAGGCCTGTAGATTTTAACAATGTATCTGCAGCTTCTAAAGCCTTAAAAACTTCACTAATTTTATTTAAACTCCATTTTCTAGCTTGATTGACGTAATTAGCTAAAAAATATGGAGGCACACCTAAAGCTACGGCCATATGTTTTTCAGACAAGCTTTTTCTCATTTCTCTAGATTTTTGCTGTTCTTTTAAAACGCCGTCTATAATTTTAAAATGACGGTGAAATAAACTCAAAGCATGAGCACTACTTGCTCCATGTTTTATGGCGTACTCTAGGCTAGACATTGCTTGAGTGACTTCATGTTTTCCTAATAGATCACAAATCTTAAAAAGGTCCCCCTCACTACGTTTAGAAATAAAGCTTTGAATATCCTCTCTTCCAACAGGGTTTTGACCAAAAAGATCTTTTAATTTTTGAATGTTATTAGAAATTTCAACTAAACAAGGGCCTACTAAAAAATTTAAATACGACACAGCCTCATTTTTTAAATTAAGCTGTTTTTTGCCTGCAATATACTTAATCCAACCCTCTATTTGATTATCATAAGGTGGTTTAGCCTCAACTAAAACGCCCTTTTTTAAAAGAAATTGAATATTTTTTTTTCTTTTATCAATTTTTGTAAAGCCTAGAAGAACGGTTAATCCATGTAGATTTTCTTGACTATAAAATTGATTAATACTTTCTAAAAACTCTGGCTTGGCTTTATCAAGGGCTTTAATATGTATGAGCTTTAAAGGTGAAAGTATGGATAGGTTTTGTAATGAGTCTAAGCACTTATCATAATCCATCTGAGGAGCTGTATAGGTTTGTATATCAAGTTTTATATTTTGGGTTGTAAGGCTGTTTTTAATTAAATTTTTTGCTTCAGCTATTAAATACAAATCCTCACCTGAAATTATAAAGAGTGAGTCTTTTTTGTTTTTTTTTAAATGTAGCTGTAAGGCTTGAAGGTTCATTAAAAGTTTTCCGTAAGTCTTCCAACTGCTTCTTGCATCATTACACCTGCAAGAGTTTTTAAAACTCTTTCTTCTTCGGATTTAGTATAATTTGAGGAAGATGTGTTGATTCCAGGAAGTGCAAGCCTTGCAGTAGAGTACACAGTTTGATCTTCAAACTCTTGTGTCCACACAATTTGGTTGGTCTTTTTTTTTCGAAGTTTTAGACGGATTTTAACTTTTAGTAAATATTCAGTGGCAACATAGGTTCCTTCTGGAAGGTTTACCATGCCAGTTGTTTTAGGCCCTTCTCCTCGCTCTCTAGACTCGGGAGTTCTTTGGTCTCTAGTGATTTTGATAATGCGTCCTTGTAAAACTCCATCGGCTAAACTTTTATTTAAAATTTTTGTAACATTGGCCCGCTTTAATTCACGGACCAACTGCCCTGTAAACTCCACTTCAGGCCCCACACTAAGGGTATCATTCTTAAAAATTGGAATATATAGGCTCTCTACTCCCCCAGGAAGTTCTTTATAACCATAGCCTACATTATAAGCACAAGCATTAAGTAGTAAAACCAATAAAACCATTAGCGTTTTTCTCACAAATGAACCCTAGCTAAGGCTTTTAGGCAAAGCAATCTTGTTTTTAAATTTTTTTAAAGTAAGGTTAGGGGTGGAATGAACCATAACATCAAATTATTTTCCCCAGGCCCTGCTCCCATTGCTTCAATACCGCTAAGTGTCCTTAGTGCTCCACCTTTACATCACAGATCAGTTGAATTTTCAGCCATATTAAAAGAAACCTTAGAGCTTTTAAAAGTTTTTTTTGATGAGGAGTATCTTGTGATTTTTCCCTCAACGGGGTCAGGGGGGCTTGAGGCAAGTGTTGTTAATTTCTTAAAAAAAGATGATTTTGTTATATCCTTAGATGGTGGCAAGTTTGGTCAACGTTGGTCAAAGCTTTTGCATGCATACAGTATTGACCATGAGGTTTATAAATTTCCTTGGGGTGAAACACCTAGTCCCACCCATGTTAGAGTGTTATTAAAAAAACACAAACCAAAAGCTTTTTTTATGCAAGCATGTGAAACAAGCACTGGAACATGTTTTAATGTAGGTGAGATTGCAAAACTCATTAAAGCCCATTCACCACAAACTCTTTTAATTGTTGATGGAATTACAGCAGTGGGTTCTTATGAGTTGTCAATGAAAGAAAATTCAATTGATGTGTTGATTAATGGCTCTCAAAAAGCTTTAGGGCTTCCTACAGGCTTAAGCTTTGTTGGTTTTTCTAAAAAAGCAAAAGATTTAGCTCATGAGTCTAACCTTCCTAAATTTTATTTTAACATTTTAAATGAACTCAAGGCTCTTTTAAAAGGAACCACAGTTTTTTCAAGTCCTACACAAGTTTGGAGAGCCCTTCATTTACAACTTCAGAGTATTAAAAACACAGGGCTTAGCCTTAAGTATATGAACTCTCTTTCTTTACAAAAAATTATTTTAAATTGGGTTTTAAAGAATCATGAGGGTTTAAAAATTAAAATTTTTTCTAAAAATCCAAGTCCGTCTTTAACTGCAATTTTACTTCCTGACACACTATCAGCATCTAAAATACAAAAAGCTTTGCTTCAACAAGGCTACTATATTGCCACTGGCCAAGATCATTACTCTGATAAACTCTTACGTATTGGTCATATGGCTAACCTTAAAGAATCTGATATGTATGATTTCTTAGTGGTGTTAGAAAAAACTCTTAAGGATCAGTCCCATTAATAAAGTTCTTGTTTCAAAGTATTTTACTAATAAGGCTTTTTTAAAAGTTAAAAAAACTTTGGACATTTATCAAGTACAGCAGGCAACAGATTGGGCACCTGATGACACTGTGAAGGCTCTTATTGTTAAAAGTAAAGACTTAATAAATAAAAGGTTTTTAAGCTCTTACCCCAAGGCAGAAATCATTGTTTCTGCAACATCAGGGTTTGATCATTTTAATTTTAAAGAACTTAAAAATTCTAAAGTTAAATTTTGTTATAGTCCCAATGCAAATGTGAACAGTGCTACAGAAGTTACTTTGTTTCATATTTTAAATTTTTTTAAAAAAGGTCGAATACTATTAAAACAAAACCTTACTAAAAGATCCCATGAAGTTCTTGGTGAGGATCTGGGTTCTAAGGTTGTTGGCATTATTGGGCTTGGACGTATAGGGTCTAAGGTCTCAAAAACCTTAAACTGCTTTGGGTGTAAAGTTTTAGCCTTTGACCCTTACCTAAAAAAGGAGGCCTTTATAAAGGCAGGTGCTCAACCCACTGATTTAACCTATCTTTTAAAAAATGCCAATGTCATAAGCCTTCACTGCCCCTTAACAAAGGCAACTAGGAACATTATAAATCTAAGCACTCTGTCTAAAATAAATCCTAAGGCACTCCTTGTAAATTGTGCGCGAGGAGGGCTTGTTTCTACCACTGCTTTGTTTGAGGCCTTAAATAAAAATAAAATCCAAGGCGCATGTTTAGATGTTTTTGAAAACAAGCCTTTGCCAGGAGATTCTTCTTTATTTGCCTTGGAAAATGTCATTGTGACACCCCATATTGGAGGCTATACGGTGGAAGCTCAGGAGAAATCTGCTTTGGAAGCGGCCCAGCAAGTGAGAAATTGGTTTGAAGTAAATACGCCTGTGTTAAGTTTAGTGCCACCTGATGTGGCTTGGAAAAAAGACTTATTAGATTAGTGAGTGCTTCTAAAAAAGGAGTAAAAATGTCTGGAATTATTGTTGTAGGAGCCCAGTGGGGTGATGAGGGAAAGGGTAAAGTTGTTGATGTGTTTTCAGCAGAGTCTGACTATGTTGTACGCTATCAAGGTGGCGCAAATGCAGGCCATACCCTTGTTGTTAATGGTAAGAAAACTGTTCTACACTTAGTTCCTTCTGGTGTTTTACATGATACCACTAAATGTATCATTGCTGCAGGTGTTGTTTTAGACCTTGAGCAGATTAATCAAGAGATATCTGCACTTAAGGTTTCTGGAACATTAAAGTCTAATGATCAGATTTTAATCTCAGATGGAGCAACTGTTTTACTTCCTCACCATAGAAAGTTAGATCAAGCTCGTGAACAGGCTTTAAAAAATGAAAAAATTGGAACTACAGGGAAAGGAATTGGTCCTGCTTATGAAGATAGAGCAGCTCGTAAAGCACTTTTGTTTGGAGACCTTTTTTTATCTGAAGAAAAAATTAAAAAAAAACTTAAACACTCTTTACAAGAAACAAACTTTTTATTAAAAAATTTTTATAAATCTAAAACTGTTTCTATTGATGAAATTATGACTGTTATTGCCATGGCCAGAGAGGAGCTTAAGCCCTTTAGGTGTCATGACGTTTCTTTTTTAATTCATAAAGCAATGGTTGATAATCGTAGAGTTTTATTTGAGGGTGCTCAGGGAACACTTCTTGACCTTTTGCATGGAACTTATCCTTTTGTTACTAGCTCTTCTACCCTTGCAGGTTCTGCTTGTATTGGTGCTGGTGTAGGGCCTACGGCCATTGATAAAGTTGTGGGTATTACAAAGGCTTACACAACAAGAGTTGGTTCAGGACCTTTTCCTACAGAGCTTTTTAATAAGATTGGTGAAAATCTACAATTAAAAGGTGGTGAGTTTGGAGCAACTACAGGTCGTCTAAGAAGGTGTGGTTGGTTAGACCTTGTGGCCCTTAAGTACGCCATTAGAACAAATGGCATCACTTCTTTGGCAATGATGAAAATGGATGTGTTAAGTGGTTTTGATGAGATTAAAATTTGTATTTCTTATAAAGATAATAAAACAGGTAAACTTGTTGAGGACTATCCTATGAACTCATCTTTACTAGAGAATATGGCTCCTGTTTATGAGACTATTTTAGGTTGGCAAGAGGATATTTCAGGTTGTACCAAAATTCAGGAACTACCTAGAAATGCTCAGGAGTATCTTAAAAAAATTGAGACTGCTACAAAAATACCCATTGATGTTGTAAGTGTTGGACCGGGAAGAAGGCAGACTATTTGGGTTCGCCCACTTTTTAACAGTTAAATCTTATTTAATGTTGACGGAATTAGTTTTAGAAATTAGTTTTTCTTTTTTGGATGATCCGTTAGCTCAGTTGGTAGAGCATCTCCCTTTTAAGGAGAGGGTCCATGGTTCGAGCCCATGACGGGTCACCATTTTTTAAAAATTTAGAGTGTGTGATTTTTATGAAAATACACTTTGTCTTGTTCCCTTCGTCTAGAGGCCCAGGACACGCCCCTTTCACGGGTGAGACACGGGTTCGACTCCCGTAGGGAACGCCATTTTAAACGTTTGCTTTTTTACAGGTGTGTCAAGACGGACACATTTTTAATTCAAATCAGTGTCTTTAATTTGTTCTTTTAGAACTTTCGATACAAATAAAGCCTCTGAACATAACTGCCAAACCTATGTACAGTCCAAGTATTGCGCAGTTGGATGTACCACCTTTTAAGCATTTTGGTACAAATGTGGCTGCTAGTGTTATAGTGACCATAAGTAGAATTACGTTAAATAAATCAAAGCCGGCACTTGCAGGTATTCTATTTTTGTAAGTACTATTCTTGCTTGCAAGAGCTTGCTCAATTGATCTAGAGAATGTTTTTACTGTCTGCAAAATTTTTAACTTATTCTCTTCTACGCTTTTATTAGGATCAATGGTAATGAGAGTTTGATCTATTGGTTCGTCAGAAGCAGTTTCTCTTGCTTGCACTGCAATTTTATTAGAGCTTAATGAAGAGAATCTTAAGTAAGCATCTTGAGGCAGAACTGAACCATCATTTAAAAACACATCAAAACTCTTAATGTTTCCAGATAGAAGGCTTTTAACTGAAAGACTTTCTCCTTTTGCAGTCTTAATAACAGCACCATTGGCAACAATACCACCTACTTTGGCGCTAATTGTTTTCATTATGTTTTGCAAAATCTGCTCCTCCTGACTTCGACACTCCTGTTAAAAAGCCCCTCTTGAGTTCAAATATACGCACCAGAGAAGGTTAAAAAGTCTAAAACTCAAAATGTAGTGACCCCTTTTTTTTCTTTACAAGTATTTTTAGGCTAGTAATTTTAATAGCCATGTTTATTCGAGAAGTAAAAAAACCAAACGGAAGTGTTTCAATTAGAATAGTTGAATCTACTCGAGTAAAAAATAAAGTTATTCAAAAAGTCATTAGAACTCTGGGACAACACAAGGATGCAAGAGAAATAGCCATTATTAAGAAAGCAGCACAGGACTTAATAATAGAGCTAAAAAACACAAGAAACCCAGCCCTTCCTGGAATGGAAGAAACTGTGCACTCCACGACTTGCACAAAAAAAGCCAGCACAAGAAACCCAGAGCTAGTGGATATAAAGAATCTATCTGAGCAAGGTCGTGTTAACCAAGGCATTCACACAGTTTTAGGCAAAGTTTATAATCAAATGAACTTTAACGATATCATAAAAAACACAAAAAAAGATGATGAGTGGAACTCTATTCTTCAAGATTGTGTTTTAGCAAGAATCTCTAGGCCGCAGAGTAAAAGAAAAACAGCAGATAGCTTAAAAAAAGTTTTCTCAAAACCCCTTCCTCTTCATAAGATATACCGTATGATGGACAGAGTTTTTCTAAACGAAGAAAGACTAAAATCAAAAGTCTTAAATTCCACTCTAAACCTTTTTAATGACCAGGTTGACGTTATGTTCTTTGATGTCACAACGCTATATTTTGAAAGCTTTACTTCAGATGAACTTAGAGCCAATGGTTTTAGTAAGGATGCTAAGTTTAAAGAAACTCAAGTTGTTCTCGCCTTGGTTACAAACTCACAGGGACACCCAGTAACTTATGAGCTTTTTCCTGGCAACACTTATGAGGGCAACACATTAATAGAGATAGTTAAAAACTTAAAAACCCGTTTTAATGTAAATCAAGTTACCCTTGTGGCTGATAGAGGTATGTTTAATGAGGCAAACTTAGTTTTACTAGAAGCTGAAAACATTCATTATATTGTGGGGGCTAAGTTAAAATCTTTACCAAAGAATTTAAAAGAAGAAATCTGTCATAAAAACTTTAAACCCCATGTGGTGAGCAATGAACTGCAGTGGGTTAGAGAGTTTGAGCACAAGAAAAGAAGGCTTGTTGTTGGGTATTCTAATAAAAGAGCTTATAAAGATGCATTTGACCGGGAAAAGATAATTGTTCGTCTTTTAAAGAAAGCCAAAGATGGAAAACTTAAAGCAAGTGACCTTATAACTAATTATGGAACGAAAAAGTACCTTAAGTCTTTTAAGGGGGATGTAGAGGTTGATAAGTGTAAGATTAGTAGAGACGCTCAGTGGGATGGTTTTCATGGTGTCATTACAAATCTTGAAGACAAGTCTGCAGCTGAAGTTTTAGAGCGTTATAGAGGGCTGTGGAAAATAGAACAAGCGTTTAGAATAAGTAAGACAGATTTAAAGATGCGACCTATTTTTCATTGGAAGTCTGAGAGGATTAAGGCTCATATTGGAATTTGTTTTCTAGCATATGCAATTGTTTGTAGAGTAAATAAGCTTATTAAGGAAAACCAATTAGAGTTTAGTTTTTTAGATCTTAAAGAGGAGTTAAATAGAGATGAGTACAGTGTTTTAAAAGACTCTAGTACGGGGCGATTTTATGAGCTTGTATCTAAGACTACTCCTGTTTTAAAGAAAATTTACCAAGTTTTAAACCTTAAGAGAAAGGACTGTATTCGCCTAGTTAAAGAGCAAATGTAGTGACCCCAGCAAAATCTAAGCACTTGATTTTATTAGCTTTATGCGCCGTGTTGTGTCGAAGTCAGGAAAACTCTTAATGTTTCCAGATAGAAGGCTTTTAACTGAAAGACTTTCTCCTTTTGCAGTCTTAATAACAGCACCATTGGCAACAATACCACCTACTTTGGCGCTAATTGTTTTCATTATGTTTTGCAAAATCTGCTCCTGAGGTGTTGCCATTGCTAATTGGCCCCAAAGAAAAAGAAACGCCACTGTAATTTTTGAAATTATATTCATCATAAATCCTCCTATATGTTTTAAGTTATGACCCATATTTAAATGCAGTTAGCATGCCAGGTTTTCGGAGCGATAAACACCTTAATGATCAAATCAACTGTCAAATTGCTTAACAGAAGACAATTATCGCTTAGGAATAGATTTTGCTGTAGGGTTCACCGTTATCTAGAAGGGTGTGATCCATGCCAACAAGCCTAAAGTCCTGAAAAAGATAAACAAGCTCCCTCCACACAATTAAAATTTGGTTACTAAATAAACTAAATTGTCGGAGGATTAAATGGAGCTATTTGAAAAGTTAATCGTAAAATCACTAGGTCTTCAAGGTGTAAAATTAGAAAACTGGGAGGCTTGTGATAAAGAGTTAAAACTAGTCCTTTACGCAAAACAAGATCGTGAAAATGTAGGCTGTAATCAATGTGGCTGCCAAATATCTCATGTCCATGAGTGGAAGCTTCGAAAAATTAAAGCTTCTCCAATAGGCTCATATGAAGAGGTGTGGATTTACTTAAAACAGCTTCGAGGGCACTGCTTAATGTGTGATGATAAAGTCAGATCAGCTGGTGTTGATTTTACTCACCCTAATTTTGAAAACTTAACTTACTCACTTGTAGAAAAAGCAGGACGTCTTTGTGAAGAGATGACTTGTGAGTCAGTTGCTAGAATTTTAAGAATGAACCCCAAGACTGTGTGGAATTTGGATCAGTACCGGATGAAGCAAATAAAACCTCTTTTAAGCTATGCTGAAAGAAAGTTAGATTTAGAGCAGATGTCATCTGATGAGGTGCACTTTAGAACTATTTTTGGAAAGAAGTCTTGTGACAAGAATACGATTAAGTTCATCACAAATTTAGTCTGTACGAAGATGAGAAAGGTGCTCTCAAATGCAATGGGCAGAAAGGGTTCAAGCTTACTTAATTGTTTAAAGGTATTAACAAAAGAGCAGCTAGATAAGATCAAGTTTTTTGCAGTTGATATGCATGATGCTTTTATTGAGGCTGTGATAGGTAAATGTGAGAATGCTAAGGTCTGTGTTGATAGGTTCCATGTTGCAGAAGGGCTAAATAATTTTTTTGATGATGTGAGAAAATTTGAGTTTAAAAAAGCTAAAGAAAATGAAGATAAGTTTTTAATGGATGTGCTAGCACCTCATAAAAGATATATTTTAGTGGAGCGTGAGAAGAATTTATCTAAAGGAGATTTTACTAAATTAGAGAGGCTTTTAGATGTGAATAAGAACATTTTTAAAGCTTCAGTTTTAGTTGAGCACTTCCATAAAGTTTTAGATCAAAAGAATGTAAAAGACTTTAGAAAAGCTCTGGTTCTTTGGTACCGATATGCAAGAGAGTCAAAATTAAAGCCCTTTTTGAAATTTGCAAAAACCTTAAGAAAGTACAGAGGTTACATTGAAGGATATATTATGTCTGGGCTCACAACAGCAGTAAGTGAAGGCTTAAACAACAAGATTAAAGTGCTTAGAAGGATGGGCTATGGTTACACAAACCCAGAGTCATTTATGCACAAAATACTGCAGCGATGTGGACTTTTAAACTCAAATTACATCAATACTTCAAGTTGGTACTGGCCACCTCAAATGAGATTGGCACAAACTACACCCTTCTAGATAACGGAGAGGCTTGCTGTAGTATTTGTATGAGGCCTTATTTTATCTATATATTATTAAGTTTTAATATTCTAATATTTACGAATATTACCTACGCACAGTCTAGCTGTAGCGCTTTTCTAAGAGTCAAAGAGCACACTCAAAATCAAAAATTATTAACTGCTGAGTCACGTACAGGTGTTGATTACATAGACAGCCGTCTACTTGCTTTAGAAAAAGTCGAAACTTTTGACCAGTTCATATCCAACCTTGGTTGGGATGTTTTTTCACTAAAGGCCAGCTACGAATCAGCACAATCAAAAGACAAGACTAAAATAATCCACTTTATAGATCAACTGTACTCTTCACCATCTAAACGAACGGCTCAAAAAACTCTACAAAAGCTCTATCTTTTATCACAAAAAATTCATAATACGGGAAACCGTGGAATTAATTTATCCATTTCTCAATTTATACAAGAAAAAAGTAACAAGATAGCACAAACTAGAATTGATCAAGCCTTTATTAACAATACAGTGACTGGTGCAATGATTGAAATGGGCATCGTAAAAAGCGGTACTAAAATTGAAAACATAAGAGCTAAAATAGAGGAATATAGGAATATTCAACGGTTACTTATAAGTGCAAGTATTAATTCCGCAGCTCTATTTTATTTAGGGATACCTGTTCATGTTCCAAAACTTGAGGCCAATAGTGGTATTTCAATACCAAATACTATCATTGAACGGATACGGAAGTTTGGCTTAGCAAGTGTTAAAAGTGAGTTAAAAAATTTATATTCTGTCCCAGGCCAATTCTACCTATATTGGGGAGCTATAAGAAGATCTTACGTAGCAGCTTTTACTGTTTTTAGTCTTTTTATTTTATTTGAGTCATACCCAATGATGAAATATAGTATTCTTAGCAAGTTTACCTCTGAACAAAGAATTGAAGCGTTGCAGCGTGAGACTTTTAATCCCACTAAAATTCGTATTCAGCAATTAGAAAACTGGAAAGAAGCTTATATCGTTTTTGAAGGCGCAGAGCCGAGTAGAGGAGAGCTTCAAGAACAGTGGAGCCGACTTTTATTAATTCCAGATAAAGATTTTAAAATTGATTTTTCAAATGAGTAAATTAAAAAAATTATACTGGGAGAATCTGTCTGACCGCTAGTTAGAAAAGTATCTTCCAAGAAAACAATACGGCTAAGTGGTTCTGTTGTTATGGTATGGAGGAGGGAGCCCCCCCCCATCATAGTTATTATGGAAGACTAAGAAAAAGAATAAGCTTTGAAAAGTTGAGACTGCTCTTTAATGAAATTACAGATTCTATAAAAAATGGGGGCTATGTTGGAGGAGCTTTCATTTTTGTAGAGGCCTCTTCTATGGTGGCTGAGGTGAATGTTTGGAAGGCTTGAGATAAATTTGAAAAGATATACAGAAATATTAAAAATTAATGGCACGGCGTACTAGATTCACAAGCAGCTAAACTCAATACGGTAATTGTAGTGAACAGTAATTGAATGATTTTATTTATATGAATGCCCCGTTATTTTATACCGTATAAACTCAATGCTAATACTCTATCTAACCGTATGAATTAAAAAAAATAGTTTTTTAATATTCAAACTGAATTTAGACTTTAGTAACTGATGTTATGCACAGAATAGGGAATGGAGAAGGAGGTTTGAGTAGAGGTTTAGAGTTAGTAAAAGCTTTTTTGAACTCACCTATTAAACATAATAGAAAGCAGGTTGTATCAATTCTATTAAATAATCCTTTAAATTTTAGTTGAGAAAATATTTTTAAATTCATAACCTATGTCTCTAGAGGGGTTAGAAAATAAAGAGTGCAGATTTATAGATTGAGCCTTGTGCTCTTTAAAAATTTGGTAGGCGCTTTTTTAGAAAGGCTTGAATACCCTCAGTTTTGTCTGAGTGGTCAAAAAGACCACCATATGCTTTTTTCTCAAGTGTAAGAGCAGTTTTTGTAGGTTGAGATGTAATACTTTGTGAGAGCTTTTTTGCCGTTGCTATTGAATACTGAGAGTTTCTACTTATCTCATTCATGGTGCTGGTAGTTGCATTAAGAAGCTCTTGGCGAGTATTAAAGACTTGATTTATAAGCCCTATTCTTTGCGCTTCTTCGGCTAGAATTTGCCTTCCTGTATATAATAACTCCCTGGCCATAGTTGGTCCAACAAGTCGCATTAGGCGAATATTTCCACCAAATCCAGGTATTAATCCAATTTTAACTTCTGGTTGTCCAAACTGTGATGTCTTCGTAGCATAGATAAAATCACAGCTCATAGCCAGTTCACACCCTCCACCAAGAGCAAAGCCATCAACACATGCAATTACTGGAATAGGTAAATTTTCTATTATTAGGGTTACACTTTGAGCTAAATTTGAGAGTTCTTCTCCACCCTGCTGGTCCAATTCATTCATTAGTTTGATATCACCACCAGTTGAGAAGGCTTTGTTCCCAGCGCCTATTAAAACCATACCTCGAATATCTTTTGTTAACTTTTTTAAAGTAGATAAATATTCACGAAGTTCTAACAAAAGATTTTTAGAGAGAATATTTAATTTTTTAGGATGGTTTAAAACAATTGTTACAATTTTATTTTCAATTTTAATTTTTAAATTATGAAAGTGCATTTTTTCTCCATATTTTAAGAATCCCAGATTGCTCCAAAGCAGGGTATACCTCTGCTTTCTAGTTCGTAATTTACATGAAGCGTTAGTTTCTTATTTGAAATGATAATAACCGCTTCTGCATTAAATTCTTTATAGGCTTTTAATGCTAAATTTACTAAATCAGGGCGGCCTAATTTTGTGGTGTCCCAAATGATTGTATTTGGTTGGGCCTTAAGAATTTCATCAACTAATTCATCACCATATGTTTTTCTAGGGCTTTTTGTGGACCAGATTAGCTGTGATGGAACCTTTTGATCAAGTAAATGAGGTAGACAAGGCCCTACTCCGCTACCTGTAGCCACCCAAGCAACCCTTTTAAAGAGAAGTTCAATGTTTCCAATTAAAGAAATTTTTGATCTAGATTCCTTTGAAGTTATAGCTGAGTTTGTAAAAAGAGGCTACGGCTTGGGAATTCTTCCTAAAAAAGTGGCTATCAGCTACGGAAAATCTTTAAGAGAAGTTCGACTTGAGGGCACTGCAAAGAAATATTTTGGACAACATCGCTTTTTTCTTTCTTATAGAAATGACCTTGAACTTACTCAATCGTTGATGAATTTATTTTTAAATTCAGCCAATGATGCAGTGAGGGATATGAGTTCATAAATTTTTTGTACATATATTTAACACTTAAATCTTATTTTTCATTCAAATCTTTTTAAGGTAGATTTTTTACTTGAGTATAACTGTTAATAAATAAGATTAAAATTGATATAAATTTCACTGTTGAATTGTCTTTAAAACTTAGATGACTTGATATTTTGAATAATTTTTCTACTAACCGGATTGTTGTGTTTTTCAGGTCTGTATATTAAACAGATTTCATCTTTAAATACTGGAGCGTTCTTGTATTTTTTCAGGTGCTTATATTGAGAAGCCACTCTTGTTGGTAAAAGGCCGTAGCCAAGGCCTAGAGATGTGAATTTTGCCACAACCTCAAGGTTAGTAGAGTTAAGCACGCCTTTAAAAGGTGTTTTCTTGCCAATTTTGTTAAGTATATATTGTGATTGAGCAAGATTTTGGTCATAGATAAGTTTATCTTGTGTATTTTTGGCATAAAAAATTGTGACTTCGTCATTGCATAATTTTCTAATAACGAGATCAGGGTGCTTTATAGGGTTAACAACGATGCCAAAGTCTGCTTCCCAGTTAATTACTTTTTGGGTCATTTCCCTTGAAAGGCCATGAATAAAAGTATAATCAAGTGCTGGAAAATCAACTTGAAGTTTTGGTATAAAAGGTTCAACAGTGTAAAGTGCGACAGAGGGGTGAATTGCAAAGGTATAGTTGCTTTGAATAAGACCTAATTCAGGATCGGCTAAGTTTTCGGCCTGTTCCCACTCATATAACAGGTGGTGAGAGCGTTGTTTAAATTCTTCTCCAAGCTTTGTTAGCTGGATACCATTTTTAAGTCTAATAAGTAGCTTTCCACCAAGCTCTCGTTCTAGCTTTTTGATGGCATAGCTAAGTGCTGGCTGAGATATTCCAATGATTTCAGAAGCCCTTGTGATATTGAGTGTTTTACTAATAGTTATAAAATATTTTATATCATCTATTATTAAAGACATAGTTAACCCGAGTTCGAACTTTCTAAACCTACTGAAGCAGCCTTTCTTCAAGTACTTGAAGTCTAATAGAGGGTTTTCTTGGACGCAAACAGTACGCCGTTAGTGCCGAAAGTAAATTTACCACAAAGTTTTTTGGGCTTCGGTGTCTTGAGTGTTCAAGATGAAATTCCTCCTTTAAAATCCCAAAAGCAGTTTCAACAATGTACCTTTTCCTCAGGAGTAGTTTATCAAAAAGAGGAACAAACTTATTTTTCATATTGGATTTAAGATTTGTTATGACTTGAACCCCTTTACTCATCAATTTTTCAAATAGCTTTTGGGATATATATCCTTTGTCTCCAAACAATTTTCCAAAAATATTCTCAGCTAAACCCTCTACAGGCTTTGTATCATGAACATTTCCTGGGGTTATGGTAAAACTTAAGAGCTCCCCTTTGTGAGAAATTACTATGTGAACTTTAAAACCAAAGAACCAGCCCATTGTTGATTTCCCACGTTTTGCAAGTCCTTTAAAGGTTTTGTGACGACCGATTCTTTTGTTATTACAAACAACAATGGGACTGGAGTCTACAACAGATATTCCTGTGCAAATATTTGATTGCATAAGTGAGTGTAAAAAAATAAGAATTTGAGGTGCTGAAGATTTTTTAAGTTCTACAAACCTATTGTAGGACAAGAGTTTTGGGAAATAAGGTTTTAGAAATTTTTGAACATAACCTGTATAGAAAGCTTTAAAATTTCTGAAGCCGGAAAATTGGAATAATAAACAGATGGTGATGACTTCAGACTCAGATAACGCAGATGGAAAACCTCTCTTTCTTTTGCTGGGTATGAGTTTGGACTGTTCTTTGTTTAACCCTAAAATAAAGTCGTCAACAAGAGTAAAAACTTCTATAATTTGATTTTCTTCGATCATTCCCGGCTCCTTTTTGCAGATCAGTAAAAAACAACTAAATCTTACAAAAGGCTGGGATGATCTTTTATTTATCCAGCACTTAGGTCCTGAAAAAAGTTCGAACTCGGGTTAGTTAGTATTTATAATAATGATTTAAATAAGTCATTTTATTTATTTCTAGAAAATTTATAATTTATATTTAAGAGGAAAAATATGAGCAATAAAGCACTTGACTTAATTTTTAAACTTTCTTGATAAAAATTTCATAGGGGGCTTTTTCTTAGTACTGCTTATTGCTTCTAAAAAAACTCATGAGGGCCTTTGAGTGAGTCATCTATTTTTGAGCATATGTTATTAAGCTTTTTTTTGTTTAAATGATTAGTGCTACCCACTGTAAAAATACTTGTCTCTTTTTTTATATTTACTTTTGATATAAACCATCTATAACTTAGCATCCGCCTTACTATTTCACAGTTTATATAAGCTACCTTAGGTGTTAGAGCTACCACTGTTTTATTTATATATCTGTGTTTTTTAACTTTTAAGGTTTAACTTCTTGTTTTTTTTCATAGGAAGTGTTTTTCTGATGGCATCTATATTTTATATAATGAAGGAGGTAGGCGGGGTGTCATTTTAGCTTTCATTGGTTTTTTTACGTTGATTTTAGGAGTGTAGGGAAAGTAAATTATATTCTTGTGTTATTTAATGCCTATATTTTGTCTATACACGGTCATTTTGGTAACCTTTAATGAAGGTGAGTTTTTAATATGAAAAGTTCTTTTAAAATAATAGATCTTCCAGGAGCTTTTGTCTTCTTTATTCTCCTCCTTTTGGTTTTAGTCAAATTAGGAGGTTGTTCAAAAAATGAAGACTCCTCTTTAAAGAGCTCCTTTCTCCCTTCAAATAATATAAGTCCTAATCAAAAAGGAGATTTAACAAACATAAAGCTTACTAATCGAGACCCTGATTGTGGATCTTTTGTAGGGACTTATTTTTCAAATGTTTACGATGCTCAAGAGGACGTTCATTATGTAAGTAATTTTATTATTACAGCTAACAACACCTCTTGCCAGCTGGTTAGTAACAACCTTCCTAACCATAATGTTGGAGAGAGTACGTCAACAGGAACGAGTTTCTCTACAAAGGTGGCGCCAAATACTCTAGATTATACATTAAATCTTCCTCGAAATCCTGTTCGAACAAATAATGCTAGATATATTCGTAAAAGAGGAGGCTATATAACTCTTAACGGTATTATGTTAAATGGAGTTGATTTAGATATGGACTCTGCATTTTGTTATGATTCAGGTTCTGGAACAATTATTCTATCTGGATGTGGATTGACTGCAGAGTGGTACCTTGTACCCAAAAAAAATCCTATGAATGTTGTTTTAGACAAGTATGAAGGGCATCCTTTTAGGGGGCGTTATCATTACCATGGTAACAATACAAGCCTATCAAATTCTGGAGTTGATGAGTCTCCTTCAGAATCTATTGTTGATCCTAGTGGATCTCCGGTGATTGGTTTTGCTCCGGATGGCTTTCCTATTTATGGAGTTTATTTTTACGACATAAAGAATTCAATATTAAGAAAGGTTAAGTCTAGTTGGGTAACATATACTGGTGAACGTGAAGCACCTTTGGGTTCAAGTAATTCTCCTCCTCCAGTGGCGATTTATATTAGGGGTCTTTTCGTAGAGGATTGGTATTATTCTAAAGGTAGTGGTGATTTAGATGAATGTAATGGTATGGTTGATGCTTATGGAAATTACGGGTACTATACTACAGAAACGTATCCCTTTGGCCCCATTTGTGTATTTGGAACTTTAGATCCATCTTTTGAAAAACTCCAATCTTCATATGATGATGGTGGAGTGAATTAGTGTTTACGTTCTTAAACTGTTAACAGTACAAGTAGAAGACATATTTAACTTTCACTATTCTTAAAAACTCTTTAGGTGAAAAATAGTTAAAATAGCATAGAGCATTTAAAAATTTATTTTACTAGAAACTAATTTTGTTTGAATAAAAATTTTAAAAAAAGTTTTTTAACATAAGCCTTTTTATACTTGGGTTAAAAGTCAAAAAAGTCATTTTTAAGCTGTGACAGGTGTTCAGCTAAAATTAGTTGAACATATTGTAAATAGTCATATTGCTCTGGTTGATCTTACTGCTACCAAGGAGAGTGCTGACCCATACCCTATCGCTTTAGCAAAAGATACCCAGGGCACTGTTGTTACTGAAGAAAACTATTTATACAAGCAGCCTAATACTAAACTAAAATACCCAACGTTTGTGAGGGTGAAGATGTTTGGCGTATAAATTTTATTGAAATGATTAAAGAATTTGACTGGAAGTTTTAGTTTTTATAAGTGTTATGAGCTTGCATAGAGAAACTTAATATCGTATAAGGCTGTTGATTAGTGTATGAAGCATTAAAGAATGATTTTCATTGATGATGTGTTATGAATCTTAAAAGAGCACCTTTGGTGCTAGGGGATTAGGACTTGCTTTTTGCCTTGTGCTTAGAGGGCAAAGAAAGTTTTTTTTCATGAAGATTAAGACCATTATTAAGATTTGGAGCTAATATGAAAAATTTAGACTTTCTTTTTAACGCCTATTCTGCAGACCATCAAAATGAACTCAATCAAAAAATTCACTTAGTTTGTGTTCCCTTGATTGTATATAGCATTATGGGTCTTTTGTGGTCCATGGGCTCTGTTCTTATATTAGGTTATAATATTAATCCAGCCATTGTTTTTGCCGCTATAATTTCAATTTACTACGTCTACTTAAGCCTTAGATTGGCATTTATTATGGTCACAACCACATTTATTTTTTTTGGGAGTTTTATTCTAATTGAAAATCAGGGTTGGTCTCTCCTTTTTTTATCTGTTTTTATTTTTATTTTTGCATGGGTTGGGCAGTTCTACGGGCATAAGGTTGAAGGAAAAAAACCTTCGTTTTTAACTGACTTAACTTATCTATTTATAGGTCCTTTGTGGGTAGTTGAAAAATTACTTGGCCGCACTAGTAAATATGATGAAACTTAAAATTTTAAATTGAGTGGAAAGTTTCACCAAACTTTAAAGTCTCAATAGTCACGCCTGAAAGTGCTTCCTTTACTGACTTGTAAAACTCAGGCATGTTCACACCAAAAAAGTTTTTAATAGGCTTATCAATAGATCTAAAGATATTATCGTAATGGACAGGCAGGATGGTCACTGCACCTATAGGCTTAATGATTTTTTCTATAAGGGTATGGGTACTTTTTCTATTGGCTAATCCTAAAATTATAGTTTTAGCTTTAATTTTTTTTATTTCTTTTGCTGAAAGTGCAGAGTTTCCACTTGGATGAAAGAGAATATTCCCGGCTGGGTGTTTGATATAAAAGGAGTAATCTTTGTCTTTTTTATAGGCATAGGCTGAAGAAATCAACTTGAGTGGTTTTGTAATTTTTCCAGAGGCCAAAGTTAAACCTAAAAAATGTGGTGGATGTTCACCTTTATACACTTGGATTTCAAAATCACCTAGTTTAATTTTTTGTCCAAGTTTTAAAATTTCAATCATGGAGGGTTTAACTCCACCACCAAGAGCTATATTTTTTGTAGATTCAGATCCATAAATTTTTGCTCTAGTGAATTTATAAGCCTCAATTAAATCAAGTACGTGGTCATAATGACTATGACTAGTGATCACAGCGCTTATATTTTGAACATCAGTTTTAGAGAGCCATTTTTTAACGGCTGTAGAGTCAGACTTTAAACCTTGGAAGCTGATGATTTTCCAAAAACTAGGCCGTGTAAAAAAAGGGTCGAATAGCATTGAAGTCTTACCATCAGAAATGGTTAAGCAAGTGGAGCCAAACCAAGTCACCTTTAAGGAGCTTGGACTTGCATGTAGTTTACAGGTAAAAAAAATTAGAAAATAGGTCAAGATAATCTTTTTCATCAATTTTTATTAAGCTTTAGTTTTTTTCAAAACCTTCACCATCGCCATTTTCAGGGTCTTCATAATGCATATGAAAATCTAGAGGGTCTTTTGTGTTTACCATAATCAACTCAACCACGTCTTGATTAAGTTTCTTAGTGGCATCAAAGATATCAACAAAAACACCTATGCGCCCTGTAATCTCTTGGATAGTTTTGGTACTCTTGTTTGAATACATTGGGGAGAAGACAAACATCCCATCAATAGGCTCTCTCATTATAAAACCACCTTCTAAAAAAGCTGATTTAGAATTTGTGAAAACTTTTTTACGCTTTTCAATCTGCTTTTTGTTTAGGTCTGTATAAATGAAATCCGGGTGAATTACAAAGTAGGCGTGCATAGACTCACCTGCGAGATCAAGTCTTAAAACTATATCATCTTTATTACCATAAGCAGAGAGGTACGGGCCTGGAAGAAACTCATTTCTCCATGTAGAATCTAGATTTATTTTATGATACACAAGGTGGGCCATGAAAAACTCTTTACCATACGTTATACTTTTTGCAGACTTCTTGGGGAAAAAGATCTCTGTGGACTGTCCTGTTTTGCTCGGGTAAATCTTTGCGCCTTCTAAAGGGTAGGAGCGCTGAGGGTTTTTTGACAAAACAAGTTGCCTTGGATTTTTACTTTCTATGGCTTTAATTTCTTTATTGTCAGCCCTAAGCTCCAACATATTAAAACGTCTAGGCTCATTTGACGGTACAACTTTGTACAACCATATTTTTTCAATGATGTGATTTAAAAAACCAATTTTTTTACTTAAATATTGAAATTTATTAGATGTTACATATTTAGGGAAAACCTTTAGTAAATTCCTATATTCTAATAGGATAGCATAATAACTTCCTGGTTCAGTTTCAATTTCATTTAAATAAATTCTAACTACAGGTTTTCTCTCATGGTTAATGTAATTTGCAACAGCCAGATAAGTGCCCTCTAAATTAGTTTGAGAGGCTGCAGTTCTTTTCTTTAAAGTTTTTGTATGCGTATTTTCTTTCCATTGCTTAGAGCTAACACAGGCTGTTATCATAAATACTAAACTTAGAATTACTATATTTTTGTTTTTCATATTGCCTACCTTATTTTTAATTTAAAGCTTTAAGATTAAGTCAGTATTTTTTATTGTCTGCTTTAGAATGAACTTCATGTCTAAAGAAAATTCTAGAATCACCAAATTCAGAAGCCTTGAAATCTGATGTGGTGATCAAATCACCAATGTAATCTGCATTTTCTTTAAAGCTTTGAATCATTTCATTTGTGTATTCACTGGCGTATTTAAAGTCAGAGTTACCTGAAACAGCATAAATTTTATAAAGGAGACTTCCTGCTTTTATTTGTAGAATGTCAAATCTAAAGTCATGTGGTGTTGAGGACGCCTTTTTTTGGACTGCACCTTCATTAGGAACAAAAAACAACTGCCTAGGAGCTTTTTTGTTTTTAACCAGAACACCATCAACACCAGATTCTGCAAAATCTGTTAAAAGAAGTTGCTCTGGATAGTCTGTCACTTTCTTAAAAAGATGATGGATAAGCATTAAACTTTTACTTTTACCCATAGGGACTATGTTGGAAAGAGCATTGGCAAAGAAGTTGTGGTCTTTGCCCTGCCCTTCTAAAGTGTAGAGAGCTGAAACATTTGAGCTAAAAGCTTCTTTGTCTCTAAACAGTTTAAGCGCTAGGCCTGGCGCTACCTCCCTATTTGTTTCATTAGGTTTATAGGTAAGTGAAAGTCTTAAAAGTCCACATTTAGCACCTTTAAATAAGCCTGTGAATTCACTCTTTTTTCTAGCTACAAATTTTATCTTTGAAACCACCCCTCTTCTGTGAAGGTACTTTTTCCAAGTTTTAGGAGCTACATCAGAATAGTTTGATTTTTTAGTGGTGAGGCTTTGTAACGCCATCAAACTAATTTCTTTAATTCCTAGTTTGGCGAGTTCAGGAAGTGTTTCATGCTCAGTTGCCTTGATTCTAGACCACAAAACTTCTTGCTTTGAACATGCAGAAAGGCTGTTGTAATTTTTGGGAAGCTCGTCTGCAAAGGCATTGCCTAAGCAAACACAAGTTAAAAAAGCACCGAGTAATAATTTGTAAGTTATTTTTAAGCTGTGCATTTTATTTATTCCAAGGGGCAAAGGTTGAATCAAGTCTATTCACTTTATATTTCAAAAAAAACCACATGCCTTCATTGTTTTAAACATAGTTTTTCCACCAAAGACCGCTTAAAGGAATTCTAACCCTATTGGTTAACTTGTAAAGAGTATTGTTGAAATCCTTTCCTTTTAAGAGCTCTATGGAGAAATAAAAGCCAATTTATTTATAAAATACCAACCTTAGTCTAGCTATAAACACCGGGAGTCTTGAATGGCTATTTTTAAGTTTTTTTTTAAGGGGAGTATTTATTAAATCAAAAGATTAAAATGATGGTTTACAATACATATTTTCTGTGAATTTTTTAGTTTATATGGTGAAAGTAAGGCAAAATGAGTTAGTTTGGGCTTTTATATTGATTTTAGATATTTTTTTATAATTTCTTAGAAGTTTTGAGGCCAGGTTAAGTTTTTTTAGAAAAAACAGGCTTTCTTCTAAGGTTGGGGGTTTTGTTTGTAGGAATCTTATTAAATCTTTTTTAAAGCTCTCTTTTGCCTTAAAATGGGTTTTACATAAGAGCTTATATTTTATATAAATTTTATAAGAGGCGTTAAAAGCCATCTACAAAGTAGAGCTGCTCTAAGGGTAAAGTTATAGTTAGTAAACTAAGCTTTAAGAGTTTTTATGGAAAGAGGTTTTTTTAACTTTAGGCAGTAAAGAGCCGTGGCTTAAAAAAAGAAGAAGTTTGATATAAAACCAATAAAGGAGTCTTAACAAGCCCTTTTTAGCTTAGAGTAAAAAACAAGAGTTTTATAAAAAAATGAAATCATCTTTTGTTGATTTTAAGGTATAAATTCAATATGAATAAGGATATAAAATCTAGTAAAATATAGAGGGTTTTTTATGTCCCAATTTGTAAAGCGTCACAATGGTAATTCTGACAAGGATACTGCAGAAATTTTAAAAGAACTTGGATATAAGAGTTTAGATGAGTTTATGAGTGCAACACTTCCTGAGGTCATACTATCAAAATTTAAACCTGAAGATTCTTTTCAAGCTCTTACAGAGGTTCAACTTTTAGAAAGAGCAAAAAATTTGGCTTTAAGCAATAAAACTTATAAAACTATAATCGGATCTGGGTATTTTAATACCCACACACCGTCTCCTATTTTAAGAAATATTTTTCAAAATCCAGGTTGGTATACAGCCTACACTCCCTATCAAGCAGAAATTTCACAAGGGCGTTTAGAAGCTTTAATAAACTTTCAAACAATGGTTTGTGATTTAACAGGAATGGAGATTGCAAACTCATCTTTATTAGATGAGGGAACAGCTTTAAGTGAAGCCTCCTTTATGGCTTTAAATATTTGTAAGAAAAAAAGTGTAAAAATTTTATTAGTTGATGAAAATATTTACCCTCAATCTCTTTCTGTTTTAAAAACACGAATGAAGCATCTTGGAGTAAAGGTTGAAACCATTTGTTTAGAGTCTAAGCTATTAAGTTTTTTAGATCAGGATTCTACTTTTGCAGTGGCTGTTCAAAGCCCTAATCGTTATGGAAAGATATTAAATCTTAAAAGTATTTTTTCATACGCAAAATCTATTGATGCTGTTTGTATTGGAGCAACAGATCTTTTATTCTCAACTATACATTCGTCTTTAGGTGAAGAGGGTGCTGATATAGTAGTGGGAAACTCTCAAAGGTTTGGAGTTCCTTTGGGTTTTGGAGGGCCACATGCAGGTTTTATTGCTACGAAAAATCTGTATAAGCGACTCCTTCCTGGAAGAATTGTTGGCCTTTCAAAAGACGTACAAGGAGAGCCAGCCTACCGCTTAGCCCTCCAGACTAGAGAGCAGCATATTAGGCGTGAAAAAGCCACCAGTAACATCTGTACAGCACAAGTTTTGCTGGCTGTAATGGCTTGTATGTACGCTATTTACCATGGACCAGCTCGTCTTAAAAAAATTGCTCTAGATATTAAGACTAAGGCTTTAAAACTTAAAAACTTAATGAAGGAAAAAGGTCTGCCTATTATAGACACTGATATTTTTGATACTATTACTGTTAATGGACCTTCTAAAGGTGCAAAGGCATTGTTTCAAAAACATAATGTGAATATACGTGTAGACAATGAGGAGTCTTGGGGGTTTTGTGTGGATGAAACTTGGGATGATGCTTTTTTTACTAAAATATTATCTATACTCAAGCTTTCTGACTCCACCACCACTTACGCTAAAGACTTAAGAACATCTGCTATTCTTACTCACCCTGTTTTTAATAGCCATCATACTGAAACAAAATTTGTAAGATACATAAAAAAATTAGAGAATAAAGATTTCTCCTTAGTTCACGGGATGATTCCTCTTGGCTCTTGCACAATGAAGCTAAACGCGACAACACAGATGATTCCTGTAACTTATGATGGTTTTTCAAATATTCACCCCCATACTCCACATCAACAGCTTCCAGGCTATTTAACTTTAATCAATGAAATTAATGACGATTTGTGTAAAATGACAGGGTTTTCTAAGTTTTCATTTCAACCAAATTCAGGCGCTCAGGGTGAATATGCTGGATTGCTTGCTATAAAATCTTATCATGAAGCAAATAATGATATAAATCGTAATATTTGTTTGATTCCTGCATCTGCTCACGGAACTAACCCTGCCAGTGCTGTAATGGCAGGGTTTAAAGTTGTTGTTATTAGAACCGATGATAATGGAAATATTGATGGCAAAGATCTTCAGGAAAAAATTAAAATATATAAAGATACTTTAGGTGCTTTTATGGTGACTTATCCTTCTACTCATGGAGTTTTTGAAGAAAATATTAAAGAGGTCTCCTCTATGATTCATAGTGCTGGGGGTTTAGTTTATATGGATGGAGCTAATATGAATGCGCTCATTGGTTTTTCAAAACCTGTGGAGCTTGGTATGGATGTTGCGCATTTAAATCTTCATAAAACATTTTGCATTCCCCATGGTGGTGGAGGGCCTGGTGTGGGGCCTATTGGTGTTGTGGAGAAGCTTATACCCTATCTTCCTAAGGCTCCAGAGCAAAGTGTTCATGGTGGACAATCCGTATCTGCAGCAGAATTTGGCAGTGCTAGTATTCTTCCTATTTCATGGGCTTACATTAAAATGATGGGTTCTAAGGGGTTAAAACTTGCAACTCAACAAGCTATTTTAAATGCAAACTATATTGCAAAAAAACTCTCACCTCATTTTAAAGTTTTGTATACAGGCAAAAATACTCATGTGGCTCATGAGTGTATTATTGACACTAGGCCGTTTAAGGATTTTGGAGTCACTGTTGATGACATTGCAAAACGACTCATAGACTATGGATTTCATGGGCCTACAATGTCTTGGCCAGTGGCTGGGACTTTAATGATTGAGCCTACGGAAAGTGAGTGTAAGGCTGAAATTGATCGTTTTTGTAAGAGCTTAATTTCTATTGTTAAAGAGATAAATGAAGTTGCCTCTAAAACTTTTAAGGTTGAAGATAGTGTTTTAAGAAACGCTCCTCATTCTAAAAAGCTTTTAATGTCAGATGAGTGGCCATATATTTATTCAAGAGAAAAGGCTGGTTTTCCAATAAAATCTCTTAGAGAAAATAAATTTTTTCCTGCTGTAGGAAGAGTTGACAATGCTTTTGGAGATCGTAATTTGTTTTGTACATGTCTTCCTGTAGAGGATTTTGAATCTTAATGTCCATAGAAATAGGTCAGTTTCTTATTGGCGAGTTTTTTAAGGTTGTTAAAGAAAGCGACCCGGTGTTTAAAAATTTTAAAAACCCTTTAGACATTTTGGTTTTTGATGAAACCTTGCCTTCAAAAAGTACTCTTAAATTTGTAAAGTTTAGTACTATGTGTCTTGAGCTCTATAATTGTGCAAAGCGATTTACAGAAACATTTCCAAAGAATAAAAAAACCATGACTATAAATCCTTACACAAAACTTTTTTTATCTTCTAATTTTTCTTCGAAAGAAGATTTTGATAAGTTTATAAAAGATTTTACTTTAGAGGTGGTTTTTACAACCCATCCTACTGAAGTTTTTCCTTTATCTATTTTAAAGAATTTAAATCGTATTGAAATGCTTTTAGAAAAATTCTACGCAGCAAAAAGCCCAGAGCGAAGGTATCGACATTTACAAGCCCTAAGGGCAAATCTTACAACACTATGGCTAACTGATGAACTTTATCGAGTAAACCCTTCTCCTGAAGATGAAGCTGACAGGTTATTTTATGTTTTTGAAGCTTCATTATGGAAGGCAAGCCCATGTTTTTTTAGGCGTTATTATTTTGAATACAAAAAATGCTTTAAGGTTTCGCCTGAAAAATATCCAAAAATTAAATTTAGCTCTTGGATTGGAGGGGATAAAGATGGCAACCCTTTTGTCACATCTGAGGCCACCTATAATATCATCACTAAGAGTCGTAGAAAAATTCTTAGGCTTATTTTATTAGAGCTTTATTGCTTAAGAGAAGAAATACTTATTAAAAGCTCTCAGCCTGAATTTAAAAAACTTTATAAAAATAAAACATTTCCTTATAAAAATCTTTTTATAGGTCTTGTTGAAAAAGTACAGGATGTCTTAAAAAATCATAAAACTAACGATGTTTTAGAACTTGAAAACTACATACTTAAGAGGCTTGAATTAGCGTATTCTTTACTTTGTAAAGATGGTGCAAAAAGAATTGCTGATAGAAGGCTTAGAAGTTTAATAGATCGTATTAAAATTTTTTCTTTATCACCGTTTAAGCTTGATTTAAGGCAAGATTCACAGGTTCATACTCAAATTATTCAAGAGCTTTGCTCTCTAACTGGTTGTAAAAATAAATTGAATATTCATAAGGCAAGAGCTTTAGACTTTGAAAAGATCTCTCCCCTTGGGCAAGATTTTTTTAAAACATTAAAGCTTTCTAATGATTTTTCACCAAACCCATTTAATTGCTATATTATTTCTATGACTCAATCAGTAGAAGACATTAAAAATCTTGAAACTTTATTTAAAATTGCAAAGCTTAAAAAGCTTTCAATAGTTCCTCTTTTTGAAACTCCTAACGACGTTAGAAACTCCACTAAGACTATTAAAAACTGTCAAAAACAAGGCGTTAAATTAAAACAAGTGATGTGGGGGTATTCAGATTCTACAAAAAAAGGAGGGCGTCTAGCATCAGCCTGGTCTGTTTATAATGCACAGGTTCAAGCCATGAAATTAAACCCTAATCTGGTTCATTTTCATGGTAGAGGCGGCTCTATTGCTCGAGGTGGTGGGAGTATTGAGGACTCCTTTAGCCTAATGCCAGCTAAACTTGTGGGGAATCATTTTAGGCAAACATTTCAAGGAGAGGTTATTCAGGATGATTTTGGTCTTTTCTTAAGAGCTGTGCAAACATTAGAAAAAACTTTAAAAGAGTGTAGTATAAATTATTTTAAGACTGAGCAAAACCTTTCAAAAAATCTTAGAAAGGAAATTGACGAGCTCGCTTTAAAATCTGAACAGTGTTTTTATAAAAAGTTTTATGAAGATCGAGGTTTTTTAGCTGCTTTTACTCAAAAATCCCCAATATCTATAATAAACAAGATGAATTTAGGTTCTCGTCCATCAAAGAGAATTTCAAAAACCTCTGGAGTGAGTAGCTACCGAGCTATACCTTGGGTTTTCTCATGGTCACAAACACGAGGAATACTTCCTGTGTGGTATGGCCTTCAAGGTTTAGAGCTTGAACTGTTAAAATTAAAGGGAAAGTCTGAATTTGTAGCAAATTTTTTAAAGTCCATTTCCATTGGTATTGCCCTTAGTGATTCTGATATTTTTTATAAGTATTTTGAAAATGAAATTCTTGATGTTCAAAAAGATCTTAAATCCATTAAGGAAAAGCTTTTCTTAGGAACTAGAGCGCCTAACTCTAAAGATGAGCTTGTAAACTATCTTCATAATCACCAAATAAATATGCTTAAAAAAGGGGTAATTTCTCCCATAGAAGAAGAAATTAAGAAAATCACAACACAAGGTATAGCTTGTTACTTGGGCGGATCTGGGTAATTTTTTAAAATTCTTTGCTTAATTTCATTTCGTGTCGTTAACTTTGTAAGTAAAATTTTTTTAAAGGAGGATTAAATGAAAAATTTACTTTTATTGATTGCTGTTCTTGGGTTTTGGGGATGCTCATCTGGAGAAAAACATCTTTATGACTCTGAGGACTCGGCTAAGGCTGCTGCTCATAAGGCGAAGGCTAGTCTTGAGGAAGCTGCTCAAGATCTTAAAAATGATGCTCAGGACTTAAAGCCAGTTGTTCCTAAGAAAGCCTCAGGCGTAAGTTCTTTTGGGGACTATTCCGGTACTGAGGACTCTAGAGTCACTTGCACACGTGGTGATGATATTAGAACCATTGCTATTTTAAACGGTGATTCTGGAGGATGTGGCGTTGTTTACAACAAATTTGGGGCTAATAAGACTATTGCTGTTGCAAATTACCAGCTTGAGTACTGTGCTAAGGTACAAGACAAAGTCAGAGCTAATTTAGAAGGCCCTGGGTTTAGCTGTGAATAAGTTTTTACTGTAATTGCTGAATTGAAAAAAGCAGGAGTTTAAATTCCTGCTTTTTTTTATGAATTGTTTGTATTTCTTTAGTTTTTTTATAAGTCATTGACCAAAAGCCTAAACCTCTAGATTTTAAGATGTAAGACATGGATTTAGTTTAGATTGGAGGTAGATATGTTGTGGATGATCATTGGTTTTTCTCTAGCTTGTTATGCCGTAATTGGAAATGATTCTATTCAGACAGTAGGCACATTTTTATCTTCCAATAGAAAAAAATCTTGGTGGATAATCTGGGGCTATTTAGGCCTTATTCTTACCTGTGTTCTTCTTTATGGTTGGTATGTAAACAGTGGAGATGTTTCTTACGGGCGTCTTAGTAAAATTCCTGTGGAAACTGTTCAATGGTGGCACACTCTTCCTATAATTGTTCTACTTTTTTTAACTCGTTTTGGAATTCCTGTGAGTACGACTTTTATGGCACTAAGTATTTTTACGGGCTCAGTTGTTTTGCAAAAAATTATTATAAAGTCTCTTGTTGGTTATGGGGTAGCTTTTGGTGCAACTTTTATAATCTGGCTTTTAATATATAATTTTGAAAAATATATTTTAAATGAAAGTGATAAGTCTAAGACTCATCCATTGTGGACAGTTGCTCAGTGGCTTTCTACTGGATTTTTATGGGCTCAATGGCTTATGCAAGACCTTGCAAATATTTATGTTTTTGTTCCTAGACAGGTTCCTTCTTGGTTAGTTGGCTTGTCTTTAGTCTGGCTACTGGCTTTACTAGCTTTTATGGTTAGAGAAAAAGGTGGAAAGATTCAAGAAATTGTTCTTGTTAAAACCAACACCATAGATATTAGGTCTGCGACTTTAATTGATCTTTCCTACGGTTTAATTCTTTTTTACTTTAAGAGTGTGAATAATCTTCCCATGAGTACTACATGGGTTTTCTTAGGCACCATTGCTGGAAGAGAGTTGATATTAAGTCTTATGCTTAGACACAAACAAGTAAGGTCTACGACTACAGATATTTTCACTGATTTAGGAAAAGCCTGTATTGGTCTTGTTATTAGTGTAAGTTTAGCTTTTGGGGGTAAGTATTTTCTTAATTAATACTGCTTTCATAAAAAAACTTTTTAAATAAGGGGGTGTAAGTTTTTTCATACTGTATAAAAGTATGGAGGAAGAATTTATTTAGCCTCTAAGTGGGTTTTTAATTTAAATTCTAAAGTTTTGAACCTATATCGGTTCTAAATTGAGCATTTGTAAAAGAAACTTTTTTAACTTTAGAGTATGAGTCTTTAATTGCAGAATCTAAATTTTTTCCAAAACCTAAGATACTTAATACTCTACCACCATTAACTTTCCACTTCCCACAATTTCTTCCTATGCGTGTTCCCCCGTGGCAAATATCGCTATCTTTTAAATTATTAAGGCCTTTGATTTCATTATTTTTTATTGGTTTCTCAGGGTAACCGGCTGCTGCCATAACAACTGCACAACCATATTGATTTGAGTGTTTTAAACTAAAGCCCTGACCAGTGCTTACAGCACTCATAACCTCACCCCAATCGTTTTGTGTAAGTGGGAAAATGAGCTGTGCTTCAGGATCCCCAAAGCGTACATTATACTCTAATAGTTTTGGTCCATTTTTTGTTACCATTACTCCAAAGTACACAACTCCTCTATAAAGCATATTTCTTTTTTTAAAGCCTTCTAGGGTTGGGCGTACAATTTCTGTAATGATTTGTGATTCTAAATTTTTACAAATGTTAATGGGGCCAGCTACTCCCATACCCCCTGTGTTAGGGCCTTTATCATTGTCTTTAAGCCTTTTGTGATCCTGTAAGATTGGGCAAACCTTATAGCCTGTTTCATTAACAAGACAAATATAACTAAGTTCCCAGCCATGAAGGGGTTCTTCTAAATACGCTAGTACGTTTTTTTGCGAATCATCTACTCCAAAGCTTTTTGCAAATTTAATAATTTCATTTTTTGATTTTGAAACTAAAACTCCCTTACCGCCTGCTAAATTTTTATATTTAAAAACATAAGGCAACATTTTTTCAAATTTTATCAAAGCCTTATTTAAAGAGTTTAAATCTGAAATCTCTACATAATCACCTGTTGGAATGAAAAATTCACGCATAAATTCTTTTGCAAAAATTTTATCTCCCTCAAGTTTTGCTCCTTTAGAATCAGGGCCAAAAACAAGAATATTGTGTTCTCTTAAAAAATCTGAAAATCCTTCCACTAATGGAGCCTCTGGGCCTATTACAACTAGTTTAATTTTTTTTTTTATAATTTTTTTTATAATTTTTTTATAATTTTTTTTTTCCACTTTTTGATTTAAAAGCTCTAAACTATCTGTAAGTTTAAAAATGGCTGAAGATCCTGGAAGAGCATATAAATCGGTTACTATCTTAGATGTGCTCAAAGCCTTAGCCATTGCGTGCTCTCTACCACCAGAACCAACAAGTAAAACTTTCACCTTACACCCCTTTAGCGAAAAAATTAACTTATAAAATATTAATAACAAAGACTAGTGTTTAGAGCAAGATTTAGTAATATTATAAAAAAACACAAACAAAAATGGTGAATGGAATTTTATTCTTTGAGGTTGTGTTCTAAGAAGAATTTCTAGGCTAGAAAGCAAAAAAAACTGCAGACAGCCTTGAAAAAAGTTTTATAAATCTAACACTGCCGCAAATTATAAATACGCTCTCAACGATTTTAATTACTTAGCCTAGTGGCAACAAATTAAGGAAAGAGGGTTTTGGTCGTCTTTTTTTTTGACACTTGTTGAAATGTTTTCATAAAGGCTTTTTTTTGATGAATATTAAAAGACAATAGGGTTTAATATTGGTTCCAATTATAAAAACAAAAATAACTAATGGCTATAAAAAAACCATTACTTAAATGAAAAGGAGAATACATATGAAAAAGTTAACATTATTATTGTTAATAATATCACACTTAGCCCATGCAAATACTAAAGGAAAACTGAATCAAGTGCAAGAAAGATGGGTTCGATTAGATGATCCTTCTAAAGTATCATGTGCGTATGGCTTCGGATTTTCCTTTTCCTTAAAGTATGATGGAGAAGTGTTATTTAGTAGAGTTTTTAATTCTAGGGAACTTGCATTTCAATGCAGAGCGATTATGGTTCAAGCAAGAGAACAAAGTAATGCGGTTTACTTTCGTATTATTACAAAATCATGTGGATGGGACGGAGCACTCCATACTATTTTAGTTCCAGAAAATGGTTTTTTTTATCAGAAATAAAATGAACCATTAGGTTCTTGATTTATCTAAGAATGAAAAAATAATGAAATTTTATACAAAAAGAAAGGGCCAAAATTTGGCCCTTTCTTTTTCAATGTACTATTTGAAAGTTATTTTTTTTGAGAAGATAATTAAAATTTTTTAGAACCTACTGCGGGCGTAGGAGGTGGCGGAATTTTTTCTTCCTTTTCACCCTGGGTATTACTTTTCTATATTGGTTCAAGTGGTTCGATGTCTATTTCATTGTCGAGATTTCTCTTAATGCCTTGGGCGTTTTCTTTTGATCAATTCTTATTTCTTTTGTTAAGGGGCTTTGTTTGATATTTTTTAGGAGAATAAATTGTTAGTTTTTTTATCAATAAAAGTGTAGTGGTAGGGTTAAGCACTGAGGTGTTTAGCAAAGTTTTATGGTGATTTAAAGGTTATAACAAAAATATTTATACTCTTCTAGCACATATTTTATATAGGAAAAAAGTGTTATTAAACTTACTAAGCCGTTAAGAGGCCTGACTGGCCTTTTAACTTTTTTAGATAAATTTCTTATTGTAAAATTTAAAGTCGTGCTTATTTACGCCCGTTGTTTTGAGCTCTCTTTGGAGTTACAACAAAACTTTCTTTAAAAGTAATATTTCCCTTATAAGTTACTTTAACAAGAAGTCTTAGTTTTTTATTTATAGCCTTCCAACTGCCTATTTTAAAAGCAACTATTGATCCTTGAACTATACTTCCTGGAGAAAACTTGGTGCTTGATATGCTTCCCGTATTTTTATGGAATTTTAATTTCCACTCTCTTGGAGCATCGGGTGCCGTAATGGTAAATTTTAAATCTTCATCTGGTTGAATATTACTGGTGTTTTTAAACCGAATTTTTAAGCGGTTATAATCAAAACCAACCCAAGGATGAGCGTCTCCATTAAATCTTTTCGAAGATAAAATTAACCTGACATTAGGGGTGACTTTTATATTTGAATTATAAGTTTTTTGTGTTCCTGTGGGAAGACTAAAAACTATTTTTACTGGATGATTTTTTGCTACAGCATCTTTTTCAATTTTTCCAGCAACAACATTAAAAACATTAGCTTTGGTTTTTTTTGGTATTTCAACAAGATTAATCCAATTATTAGCGTTTAAAATTTTAAGACCCTCATCAGTCATTGGCACAAATTTTACTTTTGTTGCGTTTGATAAGGAGTCTTGAGAACCAAAATTTGCTATATTGAGTTTCAAATTAAATGAATCGCCTGCTACAAGTTGAGCTTTATTTCCTTCAGTAAGCTTTTCAAAACCTAAACTTAAAAATTTTATAACAGGATTGGCTGTGAAAAAATCGGTGGCTTCAGTTTTTCCAAGTAAATACTGTTCATCACGAAACTTGGAAATGTTTCTATCCCAAGATTCTGTTCGTCCAGCTTTAAATCCTTTGTTGTGAGCATCTTTAGCTCCGATATTAAACCACTTGTCAAAAGCCTTTTTATTAGTTTCTGTGTAACCTTCTTCATAGCGAGTGTTTTGATATTTAGCGAAGGATTCTGTATATGGATCTAAGCAAGCTTCATACTTCTTGCTTCTAAACTCAGAAGCATAATTTTGTAAATAACTACTTTTCCATGATTTTAGATAAGATGTCTCACACTCTTGAATAATAACTGTATATATAAATGAGGAGCATTGTGGTTGTCTAGGTCTTAAATCTTTTAAAGGAATTTCTTCTGAAGAAATATTTCTACAAACAGAATTAGCATCATCAATAGAAAAAGTGGTGAAATCATCATTTTGTGTGGAGTATTCGTAAATGTCAGAATTTTGATTCTGAGTAAAGAATTCTGAATTATTAAAGAGATTTAAAGATTGTAAAGGACTTAGTGTAGAATGAGCGGCTGTTCCATTATCAAGGTCTACGGTGTTTTCAACTACTGATAACTCATCGGATTTTTCATTAAAACCTCTTGGATAGTCTACAGTTTGAGCTTCCTTAAGAGCGTCTTGCTCGCCTTTTTCTAATCCTTTTACAAAACCACTGTTATAGTTAGACGGTAGGTTAAAGCCTTTCTTATAGCCCTCTTTTTTCCCATTAACGTAGCCACTAGTTTTACCGCGGTTATACCCATCTAATAAACCATCCTCCTTACCTTTTTTTAAACCTTTGGTATGGCCAGATTTGTTTCCGTCCAAAGAGCCTTCTTTTATTCCTATTTTTTGTCCAGAAACAAAACCTTGGTTTTTTCCTTCATTTTTAGCTTTGGTAACAGCTTGATCATAATTAGATTTTACTGTAAGTAAGTGTTCGTATTTATTTTGAGTTTTATTTTCAGCTTGAATAGCTTTCTCATTCTTTAACTGATAGTTATTCTGTAAATTATTCTCTTCGCCATAAAGACCCGGCAATAACCTTTGTAAATCCTCAATCTGGTCCTCATTATTGTCAATTTTTGTTCTAAGCCTTGAAATTCTATAATTATTTTCAAAAATTCGACTTTCAGCAGTTTGGACGTGTCTCTTTAATGATTTTATTTTTTTTGCAGTTTTTTTACTTCTAGATTTAAGGCTGTTCAATTTGCTACTGAGTGCTGTTTTTTTTGAGGTTAATTTATTCATTTTTGAGTTGACATTATTAAACTGAGTTTGTGTGCTAGAAAAACTTTCTTCAATGGTAGATACTCTACTGCGGGCTTCAGATTGTTCAATTTGAACTTGTTGCTGATTTGTTCTTGCTGTAGAAACTTTTTGTTCTAGTTTAATTTTTCTAGCTTGAAGGTTTTGAATTTTTGATGTAAGCGTGGCCCTTACAGCTTCATCTTCAGAAGCGTTCAGTTGATCTGTCAATTTATTAATTCTTGAATTAACTTTGTTGAGTTTAGATTCTAAATCAGAAATGTTGCTGTTTATACTAGACAGTTTAGAGTTGACTTTTTGTAAATCTGCTTTAGATGAATTTAATCTATTTTGAATTTGATTAACCTTGGCCGCAAGCTTAGTATGTCGTGGACGTAAATTATTAATTTTATCATTTGTTACTGAAAGCCTTTGGCTACTTTCTTCAATTTCATTTTTTAAGTTGCGTTGATTTTTTTTAGATTGGTTGATGTTGCCTTTCCAGCGTTCTATGTCCCGGTCGAGTTCTACGTTTTCGTTTTTAAAGTAAGATATTTGATTTCGAAAGTCGTGAATATCGTCTCTATATTCTAAAATAGTACTTTCTGTATTATCAATTTCACGTTCCTTTATCCTAAGTTTTCTAAGAGCTTCATTGGCTATGGTTCTAAGAGAGTCAGAAGTGGCTTTGTACTCTTCATAAATTGCTTGATGTTTTGGAAAATCTAAATTATCAGGCAGGGGCTGAGCTATAGTCCTTGGTGTAAAACCTAAAACGAGTAAAGCTGTCGCTAAAATAAAATAACCTCGGTAAATGGCCCTTATGGTAATTGAATTTAAGTAGTAAAATAATTTTTTATTCATAGCCCCTTCAAAAAAAGTTAAGAAAATCCTTGATACACTGTAATAAGATAACTTTCAAAGAAAAAGGAGTAATGAAAAGCGTCATAGATCAAGCTTATAGAGCTCATTAAAACTCCTTTCTCCCTGTTTAGCTAAAAGAGGTCATTTGATCTTGAGGAGGCCTAGATAAAGCTGTAGAGCTATATTCGTAAAGCTGGTGTGGACATTAAAGAGAGTACAGGCAATTCTAATCTAAATAATTTTTATCGCAGAAAAAATTATTTTAAGCAAATCCAGCAAGAAAAAACCAGTAGGCTATGGCCTAACATTAGGTTAAAAAGAGGAAAATAATGATGGAATTAAGTATGGAAAATACTGAATCTAAAGTAGAAGGAGCACACCTAAAGAGTACCTTAAAATAGGAAAAGCACTCTACAAACGAATTTATCACCACTTTTTTAAAGTAAGATTAAGGGGTCTTTAAGCGCACTAGAAGGGTTATAAGGTTTTACAAATTTTAGCTTCATTTTAAAAAGTGGATGAAATTCAGAGGAAAAAGAGCGACTTGATTTAAGGTGTCTTAATTTGGTTAGAGACTCAAAGCTTAGGCTTCAATGAAGTTTGGATCATGGGAACTCATTTATTTACCCTTTAGTTGTGGTTGACGTTTATACAAAAAAATAAAAGGCAAGGTCCTATTGGTACAGTCACCCTTATCTTAATTTTATAAAAAGAAAAAGTTTTTAAAAAATCGATACCAATACATACTATATTTTTGTTTTAAGTAGTTGGGTAAAAATTTTTATAAACTTTTTAGAGTAACTTTTTGTTAAAGTTTTTAATATTATATTATGTAGAGTTGTTATTTAAAGTAGATAAATTTTTTGATTAAAGGCAACTGTTTTGCAACAGTTTTATATTACAAATAAGCGTACACTAAAATCATATTTTAATTAAAATTACTAGAAAAAATCAAAACTAGCGTAGTTTTACTTAAAAAATGGCAATGTAATGGTGGTTATCAGTAGCTCGTGTGAATGTATTTACTTTAATATTAATGTAAAGCATAAATGATAGAAAGAGCAGTGTGAAGAATTTAAACATTTAATTGCATTTTAGCTATTTATTTTTCAATAAATTGTCGATAGTTCAGAGGTGAATTTCAAAAGTTATTTTTTTATTGCTTTTATATTTCTGCTTTTAACTGGCTGTAAAAATGCTGAGTTTGGAGTGGATGAGCGGACATTTGCAAGTAGTCAGATAGGAGCTGAAGATATTTTGCCTGGAGTATTGCATCCAGATATTCTCATAGATAGTCTTTCTCAACTCCCAAGCCCTTTAGATGGAACTTCTTGTAGTGAAGATCAAATTTTACAATGGAGTGGATCAGATTGGGTTTGTGTAAATCAAATAATTGGACTTACTTCAGTTTCAGCAGGTGATGTTTTAGCTGGAACATTTTCATCAGGTGTTTTATTGCCAGCTGATCAAATCACAGGGCTAATTAATCCTACAAGTCAACTTAATGGTTCAATTTGTAATTTTGGAGAAATTTTAAAAAGTGATGGTTTAAATTTTTCTTGCGAAAGCCTAAGCACCATTGCAACACAAGTTCCAGCAAGTGGAATCACGTCAGGAACAATTGGAAGTGGAGTAACTTTGCCTTCAGGTCAAGTAGGATCAGGGGCCTTAAATCAAGATACAACAATAAGCTCTAGTCAAATTTCAGATAGTATTAGCTTAAACCAACTTGCAGATGGAGCTTTGCCAGCAACTCTTACAATTGCTTCTGATCAAATCACAGGGCTAATTAATCCTACCAGTCAACTTAATGGTTCAGTGTGTAGTTCTGGAGAAATTTTAAAAAGCGATGGTTTAAATTTTTCTTGCGAAAGTCTAAGCACCATTGCAACACAAGTTCCAGCAAGTGGAATTACTTCTGGAACAATTGGAAGTGGAGTAACTTTACCTCCAGGTCAAGTAGGGTTAGGAGCTTTAAACCCTTTTACTACAATAAGCTCTAGTCAAATTTCAGATAGTATTAGTTTAAACCAACTTGCAGGCGGGGCCTTGCCTTCACAAATTGAGCTGTCTAGTCTTTCTCAACTCCCAAGTCCTTTAGATGGAACTTCTTGTAGTGAAGATCAAATTTTACAATGGAGTGGATCAGATTGGGTTTGTGTAAATCAAATAATTGGACTTACTTCAGTTTCAGCAGGTGATGTTTTAGCTGGAACATTTTCATCAGGTGTTTTATTGCCAGCTCATCAAATCACAGGGCTAATTAATCCTACCAGTCAACTTAATGGTTCAGTGTGTAGCTCTGGAGAAATTTTAAAAAGCGATGGCTTAAATTTTTCTTGTGAAAGTCTAAGCACCATTGCAACACAAGTTCCAGCAAGTGGAATCACATCAGGAACAATTGGAAGTGGAGTAACTTTACCTCCAGGTCAAGTAGGATCAGGGGCTTTAAACCCCCTCAAGATACGACAATAAGCTCTAGTCAAATTTCAGATAGTATTGGTTTAAATCAACTTGCAGGTGGAGCTTTACCTTCACAAATTGAGCTGTCTAGTCTTTCTCAACTCCCAAGTCCTTTAGATGGAACTTCTTGTAGTGAAGATCAAATTTTACAATGGAGTGGGTCAGGTTGGGTTTGTGTAAATCAAATAATTGGACTTACTTCAGTTTCAGCAGGTGATGTTTTAGCTGGAACATTTTCATCAGGTGTTTTATTATCAGCTGATCAAATCACAGGACTAATTAATCCTACAAGTCAACTTAATGGTTCAGTGTGTAGTTCTGGAGAAATTTTAAAAAGTGATGGTTTAAATTTTTCTTGCGAAAGCCTAAGCACCATTGCAACACAAGTTCCAGCAAGTGGAATCACGTCAGGAACAATTGGAAGTGGGGTTATTTTACCTCCAGGTCAAGTAGGATTAGGGGCTTTAAATCAAGATACGACAATAAGCTCTAGTCAAATTTCAGATAGTATTAGCTTAAACCAACTTGCAGATGGAGCTTTGCCAGCAACTCTTACAATTGCTTCTGATCAAATCACAGGACTAATTAATCCTATAAGTCAACTTAATGGTTCAGTGTGTAGCTCTGGAGAAATTTTAAAAAGCGATGGCTTAAATTTTTCTTGTGAAAGTCTAAGCACCATTGCAACACAAGTTCCAGCAAGTGGAATCACATCAGGAACAATTGGAAGTGGAGTAACTTTACCTCCAGGTCAAGTAGGATCAGGGGCTTTAAATCAAGATACGACAATAAGCTCTAGTCAAATTTCAGATAGTATTAGTTTAAATCAACTTGCAGATGGAGCTTTGCCAGCAACTCTTACAATTGCTTCTGATCAAATCACAGGGCTAATTAATCCTACAAGTCAACTTAATGGTTCAGTGTGTAGTTCTGGAGAAATTTTAAAAAGCGATGGTTTAAATTTTTCTTGCGAAAGTCTAAGCACCATTGCAACACAAGTTCCAGCAAGTGGAATCACATCAGGAACAATTGGAAGTGGAGTAACTTTACCTCCAGGTCAAGTAGGGTTAGGAGCTTTAAACCCTTTTACTACAATAAGCTCTAGTCAAATTTCAGATAGTATTAGTTTAAACCAACTTGCAGGCGGGGCCTTGCCTTCACAAATTGAGCTGTCTAGTACAATTGCTTCTGATCAAATCACAGGACTAATCAGCTGAAAATCCTATAAGTCAACTTAAGCACCATTGCAATGGTTCAAGTGGATGTAGATCTGGAGAAATTTTAAAAAGCGATAGGCTTAAATTTCCTTGATGAAAGTTGGGTGAAGACCAAATTTTAAATGGAAATTGGGTTTGCACCATTGCAACACAAGTTCAAATCAGCACAAGTCAAGTGGAATCACATCAGGAACAAAAGTCTAAGGCAACAAGTGGGGTTATTTTTTACCTCCAGGTCAAGTAGGGTTAGGAGCTTTAAACCCCCTTACTACAATAAGCTCTAATTTCAGAAGTTTCAGCTTAAACCAACTTGCAGGAGGCTTTGCCAGCTTAAATCACAACTTGCAGATGTAGATCTGGAGAAATTTTAAAAAGCCCTGATGGTTTAAATTTTTCTTGCGAAAGTCAAGCACCATTGCAACACAAGTAGCAAGTGGAATCACATCAGGAACAATTGGAAGCCAGGAGCTTGCTGGCAACTCTTAGCTAATACCATTTGCCAGCACTCTTACTTATTGATCAGGGCTAATTAATCCTAAGTCAACTTAATGTTTAGTGTGTAGCTTCTGATTCAAATTGGAATTACAGGGCTAATTAATCCTACAAGTCAACTTAATGGTTCAATTTGTTGCCTTTTGGAGAAATTTTAAAAAGTCTAGATGGTTTAAATTTTTCTTGCAAGCCTAAGCAACCATTGCAACACAAGTTCCAGCAATGTGGATCAGAAGCAATTGGAGTTTGTGTACTTCTGGAACTTCATTGATGAAGTGGAGTAACTTTACCTCCAGGTCACTTAATGGTAGGGTTAGGAGAAATTTTAAAAAGCGAAAATTTTTCTTGCTTTAAACCAAGTTCCTTAAGTGGAGTAACTTTACTACAGGTCAAGTAAGCTCTAGCCAAATTTCAGATAGTTAGCTTGGTTTGCCAATCAACTTAAATCACAGGAGCTTTACCTTCACAAACTGAGCTGTCTAGTCTTTCTCAAATTCCCAAGTCCTTTAAATTTTTCTTGTAGTGAAGATCAAATTTTACAAAGGAGTGGATCAGATTGGGTTATTTTGTAAATTAAAGCTAATTTACTTACTTTGCAGGCAGTTCACAAATCAGCAGGTGAACTGTAATGGACTTAGTTTCAGCTGGAACATTTTCATCAGGTGTTTTATTATCAGCTGATCAAATCACAGGACTTTAATGGTTCCAGAAATTTTAAAAAGTGATGGTTGATGCAACAAAGTCACAGGACTAATTAATCCTACAGTGGAGTCAACTTAAATAAGCTGATAGTATTGGTTTAAACCAACTTGCAGTCAAAGGACTTACTTCAGTTTCAGCAAGTGATATTTTAGCTCAACATTTTCATGTGTTTTATTATCAGCTGATCAAATCACAGGACTAATTAATCCTACAAGTCAACTTAATGTTCAGTGTAGTTCTGGAGAAATTTTAAAAAGTGATGGTTTAAATTTTTCTTGCGAAAGTCTAAGCACCATTGCAACACAAGTTCCAGCAAGTGGAATCACACTCAGGAACAATTGGAAGTGGAGTAACTTTACCTCCAGGTCAAGTAGGGTTAGGAGCTTTAAACCCTCTTACTACAATAAGCTCTAGTCAAATTTCAGATAGTATTAGCTTAAACCAACTTGCTGGAGGTAAAGATGGAGCTTTGCCACAATTGCAACTCTTACAATGGTGCTTCTGATCAAATTTTAAAAAGGACTAAATTTTTCTTGTGAAAGTCTCAAATTGCAACAAGTTCCAGCAACTTAATGGTTCAGTGATGGATAGTGGGGTAATCTGGAGAAATTTTAAAACCCCCTTACTGATGGTTTCCAATTTTTCTTGCGAAACCAACTCTGGAGCACCATTGCAAAATTGCTTCTGATCAAATCACAGGGCTTCACACAAGTTCCAGCAAGTTGGAATTAGAAAGACTAAAAAGAACAATTGGAAGTGGAGCCTAACCATTTACCTCTTTACCTCAGGTCAAGTAGGGTTTTCAGGAGCTTTAAACCCTCTTACTACAATAACTTCTCTAGTCAATTGTTCTTTCCACTTGCTGGAACTTGTGTTGCAATTCAGATGCTTCATGGAGTTTGCCAGCAACTCTTTATTGCTCCTACAATTGCTTCTGATCAAATCACAGGACTAATTAATCCTACAAGTCAACTTAATGGTTCAGTGTGTAGTTCTGGAGAAATTTTAAAAAGCGATGGTTTAAATTTTTCTTGCGAAAAGTCTAAGCACCATCTTCCAAGTGGAATCACATCACCATTGCAACACAAGTTCCAGCAAGTGGAATCACATCAGGAACAATTGGAAGTGGAGTAACTTTACCTCCAGGTCAAGCACCATTGCAACACAAGTTAGCAAGTGGAATTACTTCTGGAACAATTGGAAGTGGAGGTAACTTTACCTCCACTTAATTAGGGTTCCAGGAGCTTTAAACCCTCTTACTACAATAAGGTCAAATTTCAGATTATTAGCTTTGCAGGAGCTTTAAACCCCGATTACTAAAATTTTCTTGCGAAGCTAAGCACCATTGCCAAAGTTCAGGATAGTATTGGTTTAAATCAACTTTCAGCTTTAAACCCCCTTACTGGAAGCCAAATTTACCAACTTTCAGGTGGAGCTTCACAAATTGAGCTGTCTAGTCTTTCTCAACTCCCAAGTCCTTTAGATGGAACTTCTTGTAGTGAAGATCAAATTTTACAATGGAGTGGATCAGATTGGGTTTGTGTAAATCAAATAATTGGACTTACTTCAGTTTCAGCAGGTGATGTTTTAGCTGGAACATTTTCATCAGGTGTTTTATTGCCAGCTGATCAAATCACAGGACTAATTAATCCTACAAGTCAACTTAATGGTTCAGTGTGTAGTTCTGGAGAAATTTTAAAAAGCGATGGAACAAATTTTTCTTGTGAAAGTCTAAGCACCATTGCAACACAAGTTCCAGCAAGTGGAATCACTTCTGGAATAATTGGAAGTAGGGTTATTTTACCTCCAGGTCAAGTAGGGTTAGGAGCTTTAAACCCCCTTACTACAATAAGCTCTAGCCAAATTTCAGATAGTATTGGTTTAAATCAACTTTTAGGTGGAGCTTTACCTTCACAAATTGAGCTGTCTAGTCTTTCTCAACTCCCAAGTCCTTTAGATGGAACTTCTTGTAGTGAAGATCAAATTTTACAATGGAGTGGATCAGGTTGGGTTTGTGTAAATCAAATAATTGGACTTACTTCAGTTTCAGCAGGTGATGTTTTAGCTGGAACATTTTCATCAGGTGTTTTGCTACAAGCTAATCAAATCACAGGGCTAATTAATCCTACAAGTCAACTTAATGGTTCAGTGTGTAGCTCTGGAGAAATTTTAAAAAGCGATGGAACAAATTTTTCTTGTGAAAGCCTAAGCACTATTGCAACACAAGTTCCAGCAAGTGGAATCACATTAGGAACAATTGGAAGTGGGGTAACTTTACCTCCAGGTCAAGTAGGATCAGGGGCCTTAAATCAAGATACAACAATAAGCTCTAGTCAAATTTCAGATAGTATTAGCTTAAATCAACTTGCAGGCGGAGTCTTGCCTTCACAAATTGAACTGTCTAGCCTTTCTCAACTCCCAAGTCCTTTAGATGGAACTTCTTGTAGTGAAGATCAAATTTTACAATGGAGTGGATCAGGTTGGGCTTGTGCCTTTCCTTCTAAAAGTGGTGCTTCTTCCATTAATGATTTATCAGATGCATCTTATTCTGGCACTAGTTTAGGTTTAGGCTTAAGCACACTTTCTGATAGTACGGGCTTTGGTAATACAGCTGTGGGAGTTAGTGCGCTTAAGGGAAATACTAGGGGCTATGGTAATATAGCTTTGGGGCATAGTGCACTTTTGTTAAACACCACGGGTAATTATAATATAGCCTCGGGGCTTTGGGCACTTTCATCAAATACTACAGGCAGTGAGAACACAGCTTTGGGAAGTTTTGCACTTTATAGAAATACTACAGGCAGTGAGAACACAGCTATAGGGCGTGGTGCATTTTTTAACAATATTTCAGGTCGTCAGAATACAGCCTTGGGTACTAATGCGGGGTTTAGTTTAATGTTTCAGCAATCCACTATTGCTGCTGCTCATGAAAATGTTTTTTTTGGTTATAGGGCGGGCTTTAATCTTCGTTCAGGCTCTAAAAATATACTTATTGGGTCGCGCGCAGGTCATAATCTAAACGGTGATTCAAATAATAATATTATAATTGGTAGTGTTGAGGCTTCATCTAATACTGACTCTAATACACTAAATATTGGTAATTTACTTTATGGTACGTACCTTAGCACAGGCTCTATTGCTTCAACTGGAAATATTGGTATTGGAACAAGTAATCCAACAGAAGTACTCACTGTGGATAATGGCTTAACAATAGGAACCTATGAAACTACTGGATGGATGCACTCTTCAGATAGAAGGTTTAAGAGAGATATTGTATCTTTAGATGCTTTAGAGTCTTTAGAAAAAATATTAGATTTAAACCCTGTTGGCTATACATTTAAAAAAGATAACGCAAATAAGAAGCAAATTGGGTTTATAGCACAAGATGTTAAACCTTTATTTAATGAAGTTGTTTCATCAGATAAGAACACAGGTTTTTTACGTATGGCTTACTCAAACCTTATAGCTCCACTGGTGAGTGCCTTTCAAAAGTTATATGAAATGGTTGTATCAAATTTAAAAACAAACAAGCTTCAAAATGCTCAAATAAAAGAACTTAAACTTAAAAATGAAAATTTAGAAAAAGAATTGATTCAGATTAAGAAAATGCTTAAAAAGTTAGAGTTAAGAGAGTAAAAAGGTTTTTTTTAGAAGTAGTTTTAGACTACTTAGCCAGGGAAGGCGAGTGAGTCACTCTGGGATAACTTGAATATCTTTGTGGAATTCATTTTGTAAAATGCCTTGAATGGCCTGTAAAGTACCCATTACAGAGCTTGGGCATGAGCCACAAGCACCTTCAAAAGAAATAAAAAGTTCAGGGTGCTTATACTCAATGATTTCAAGGTCTCCACCATCAGCTTGTAGCCCTGGACGTATGGTTTTATCTAGTATCTTTTCAATTTCCTGTCTTTGAGAAGAAAAGCCCTTACGACTCTTAAGCTTTTCACAGGCTTTAATCTCTTCAGGAGTTTGAAATGATGGGTCATGTGTGGGTAATCGTGTTTTAATAATAGGTTCAACAAAGTTTTTTAATTCATTGTTGTCCCATTGACCATTGTGAGTAACAGTTAAAGTATTTTGAAATAAAAAAATTTGAGCAATATTTTCAAGATTAAAGATGTCTTCAACAAGAGCAATGTTAGTGGCCTCAGTGAAGCTTCTATAAGTTACTTTGCCGTCTTTTTTAACAGGATGGTTAACTATAAATTTTAGCGCATGGGGATTTGGAGTAAGTTGTGATCTTACGAGTACGTTATCTGAAGAAATAGGGTTCATTGTAATACCTTAAGTGATTTTTTAACGGCTTTAATCAGCTTATCCACATCTTTTTTTGAATTATAAATTGAAAAAGATGCTCGTACGCAGGCTGACATATCTAATTTTTTAAGCAGTGGTTGAGTACAGTGGTTTCCTGAACGTAGGGCAATGCCTTGTTTGTCTAAGAGCTCACAAAGGTCATTAGGATGAATGCTTTTAAAATTAAAAGATAGAATGTTGACTCTGGAGTTTGAAGATCCTACAGGCTTAAAGCCTTTAATTTTTAAGAGTTCTTTTTGGGTGTAGTTTAAGAGCTTTTTTTCTTCTTTTTGAATGCTTTTAAAATCTAGAGAGCCTAAGAATTTAAACATCTCTTTAAGAGCAACAACCCCAGAAATGTTAGGTGTGCCGGCTTCAAATTTCTGAGGGCCTGGAACAAAACTACAGTTTTTAAAATCAACATTTGTTACAGTACCTCCACCGAGTTGATAAAGATTAAGTTTTTCAATGTTTTTAACATATAAAACACCAACACCAAAGGGGCCAAAAGATTTGTGTGCAGAAAAAACATAGAAGTCACATTTTAAAGTGCTTAGATTAGGTTTTAAAAAAGTAACAGCTTGCGCACCATCTACTATGAGATCGACGTTATTTAATTTACAAAGTTTAGATATTTCATTAACAGGGTTTATTGTTCCAAGGGTATTTGAAACATGACAAAGGGAAAAGATTTTAATATTGTTTTTTTTTAAAAGAGAATCTATTTCAGAAAGGTTCAGTTCTCCTTTCTCATTAACACTAGTAAAAATAAGCTTTGCACCAGTTGTGTTAGAGGCGTGCTGCCAAGGAAGAAGGTTTGAGTGGTGCTCCATTTGAGTAAGAAGAATACAGTCATTTTTTGTTAGGGTTTTAGAGTAGTGGTGAGCTAAAAGATTTAAGGACTCCGTTGTGCCTTTGGTAAAAATAATTTGCCCAGGTGAGCAGTTTAGATATTTTGAGGCTAAGGTTCTTGAGTCTTCGTAAGTTTGTGTAGCAGAATCTGAGAGTTGGTGTGCACCTCGATGTATATTTGCTGTTTGATGAAGGTCAAAATGGTGCTGCAAATCTACACAAGCCTTGAGTTTTAAAGAAGTTGCAGCGCTATCTAAATAAGTTATCCCTTGATTAGTCATGGTGTTTAATTGTGGAAAAAGTTGTGTAAGAGAACTGTTATTTAACATGTTCTAATTCTTTATTTAAGGTGTCAGTGAAAAAATTAATGAGGCTATTGTTTTTAAGATTAGAAAAAGAAGATTTACAAAATGCCTTAAAAAGCATTTGTTTACTTTGGTCAGCTTTAAGGCCTCTAGATGCAAAATAAAATAGATGGTCATCATTTACAGTGATTGTAGTGGCCCCATGACTGGCTTTCACATTGTCTTGGTGAATATTTAATTCAGGTTGAGTGTCTACGCTAGAATTTTTATCAAGTAAAAGGTTGTTGTTAAGCTGTCTAACAAAAGCACCAGAGGCCTCTTCAGTTAAATGAATGCGCCCGCCAAAGACGGCTTTTCCTTTTTGAGAGCAAAGAGTTTTATAAATTTGAGTGGTATTTTGGTTTTTATTTAGATGAAAGATATTTGAGTAAAACTCTAATGTTGAGGTGTTTTTAGCGAAACAAATTCCGTTTAAAGAGACCTCGGATTCATGGCCGCTTTGGTAAACATTGACCTCAAGCCTTTTATAATCAATGTTGCCAGTTAGAAGTGTAAAAGCATCAACCTTTGCGCTCTCTTTAGTTTCAATATTAACTCTTGAAAAAGTGGCACTTGAAGTGTTTGTGCAGATTCCAATTTCAAGATGAGCCTCTTTACAGACGTTAAAATTAAATAAAAACCCTTCTGAATACTTTTTCTCAATGTCAGCTTCAAAAAGACAAATAGACTGTTTTACTAACGGGGCTAAGTTAAAATCAACAAGTTTTAAATTTTCATTGGGAGAAATCCATAGAGTTGAAGGAAGGGGCTTTAAAAGAGTGAGGCTTAAAGTTTTTAGGCCATTAAATAAATTAGAAATGGTAGAGTCTACTAGAGCACGCTTAGTGTATTCATTGGTTATTATAGATTGATCTAAAATTTTAATTTTTAAGTAACCCTCTTCTTCAAGTTCAGAAAGAGAAAGTATTTGAAACTGTTGTGCACTGGGTCCAAGGGCAAGCTTGGTATTTTTAACTTCATTAAGTTTTATTCGAAGAGGTTTCTTAAAGAGATTTTTTGAAAAAGCAGATTTTGGAGAAAATTTCCAAGCCTCTGCTTTTTCTTTAGGGGTGATTTTTAAAAACTCATAGCTCATAACCAATCATAACCTTTTTTTTCAAGTTCATTGGCAAGATTAATATCGCCTGTTTTAATGATTTGTCCATCTTTTAGAATATGAACGAAATCTGGAATGACGAAGTCTAGAATTCTTTTATAATGAGTAATAAGTAGAAAAGCTTTTTCATCGTTTTTTGCTTTGTTTAAGCAGTTTGCAACTATTTTAAGTGAATCAATGTCTAAGCCAGAATCAGTTTCATCAAATATTGAAAAGCTAGGGTTTAGGAGGAGCATTTGTAAAATTTCATTTCTCTTTTTTTCTCCTCCAGAGAAACCGTTATTAAGATCACGGTATAAAAATTGTGGGTTTAGGCAAACCTTATTGATATTTTCTAAAGCCATTTCTTCAAAATCTTTTTCAGTAGACTCTTTAGCTCCTTGAAACTTACAGTGGTTGTTAAAGGATTCTCTTAGGAACTCAAGATTGCTGACTCCTGGAACTTCTATAGGGTACTGATTTGCCAAAAAAATACCATTTAAAGAGCGCTCATGGGGTTTAAGTTGTAAAAGATTTATGGTTTTAAAATCTTTTTTAAACTCAATTTTGCCAGAAGTCACTTCATAATCAGGGTGCCCAGCAAGGACTTTTGAAAGACTACTTTTTCCAGAACCATTGGGGCCCATAATGGCGTGTACAGTTCCAGATTTTATTTTTAAATTAAAATCTTTTAGAACCACAGTTTCATGTACACTTGCATTTAAATTCTTTATATTAATCATATTGTCCCACTTTAAGCCACGCTGTTTTCTAATTTCATTTCTATTAATTTAACGGCTTCTACAGAAAATTCTAATGGAAGTTTTTTAAAGACCTCCTTACAAAATCCATTTACAAGAAGAGAGATCACTTGCTCTTCATCAAAGCCTCGAGATTTTAGGTAAAACATTTGCTCCTCACTTAGCTTTGATGTTGAAGCCTCATGTTCTACCACTGAGGAGTTGTTTTTAACTTGAATTGCAGGAAAAGTATTTGCGCAACACTTATCGCCTACAAGCATGGAGTCACACTGTGAATAGTTTCTAGCGTTTTTAGCTGAAGGCATGATTTTTACCTGGCCTCTATAATTGTTCATGGAAGATTCTGTGGAAATTCCTTTGGAGATAATGGTGCTTTTAGTGTTTTTACCAATGTGGAGCATTTTAGTTCCTGTATCGGCCTGCATTTTATCACAAGTCAGAGCCACGGAATAAAATTGTCCCTCTGAATTGTCTCCCTGCAAGATACAGCTTGGGTACTTCCATGTGATAGCTGAGCCTGCTTCAACTTGTGTCCAACTGACTTTTGAATTTTTGCCAATGCATTTAGCTCTTTTTGTGACAAAATTGTAGACACCACCTTTTCCTTCTTTATCCCCGGCGTACCAGTTTTGTACTGTGGAGTATCGGACTTCAGCATCTTTTAAAACCACTATTTCAACAACAGCTGCATGAAGTTGATTTTCATCACGCTGTGGAGCCGTGCAGCCTTCAAGGTAATTCACTAAGCTATTCTCATCTGCAATAAGAAGTGTTCTTTCAAATTGTCCAGTTTCTTCAGCATTTATTCTAAAATAAGTAGAAAGATCAATGGGGGATTTTACTCCCTTTGGAATATAACAAAAAGAACCATCGGTAAAAACAGCTGAGTTTAAAGCTGAAAAAAAATTGTCCTCTACAGGAACTACTGAAGCCAGGTATTTTTGAACTAAGTCAGGGTGCTTTTTAATGGCTTCAGATATTGAACAAAAAATAATGCCGTATTCTTTAAGCTTTTTTTTCTGAGTGGTAACAATAGAAACACTATCAAAAACAATGTCCATAGCTACTCCAGAAATTCTTTTTTGTTCACTAAGGGGAATTCCTAGCCTTTCAAAAGTTTTTAACAGTTCTGGGTCTAGATCATTAAGAGATTTAAGTTTAGCTTTTTTCTTAGGTGCTGAATAATATGAAATGTCTTGATAATTAATGGGCTTATACTTATGTGCGCCCCAGTGAGGCTCAGTCATTTTCTGCCATTTTTTAAACGCATTTAAACGAAAGGAGAGCATCCATTCTGGCTCCTGCTTTTTTTTAGAAATCAATTCAATAACTTCCTTAGTTAAGCCCTTAGCAAGAGTATCGGTCTGAATATTTGTTGTGAAACCGTATTTGTATTCTTTGTTACCTATGGACACAATTATAGACTCCGGTTAAAAATTAAGGGGTTTTTAGGATAAGTATTGTTTTCATATAAAAGCTTATTTAAAAAAGTACTTTTAAGGTGATTTTCAAAACTGCGTTCCCATTGAATGAGTGGAGAGCTTATTGAGCAGTTTTTAAAAAGAGAGCAGGAGTTGTTTTTTCGACAGCTTAAATTTTTAATTTCACCTAGGGAATCAAGAACCTGGAAAAAGCTGATTTTGCTTAATGGTTGAAGGAGCTTATAGCCGCCTCTTATGCCCCGAGAGGACTCAATGAGTTTAGAATTAGAAAGGGATTGCATGACTTTTGAGAGGGTGTTTTTAGAAAGGCCAAATTTAAGGCAAATGTCTGAAATAGACACATCCTCTCCAAAGGCTTCATTTAAAGCTTTTATTGCCAGTAAAGCTGACTCAACTTGTCTTCCTAAGCGAAACATTATAGATATCTCCTATATTTATGCGGCCTTTAGGTAATAAGTAGCAGAAAATTAGAGATTGTCATTAAATAGGTATAATTGATACCTATTTTTAGTTAGGAGTGTATATTGGGACTAAATAAAATCTACACTTATCCCTTGGTGATTGTGTTTATTTTAGGGGTTGCGAGTTTTTTATTCATTAAGATTGTGCACAATATAGGCTTAAAAGTGAACCCCTCCTTAGGAGAGGTAAAAATTAATGACAGGGTAGAATCTTATGTGATTTATGAGCACGGAGAGGTTTGGAGAATTGATTTAAAAAGTAAATTTTCAATTTTTCAGCCTAACCGTATTAAAACTAAAGAGGGTCAGATTTTAGCTCAGAGGCTTAGGGTTAAAAACCCTGAGTATTTATTTTTGGTAATAAAGACTAATGTGGGTAAGGAGTCAGCGTTAAGGCTTCTTAAGGTTTTAGCTAAATTTAAGCTTAAGCAAGTCTATGTGGCCAGTCCTTTTGACAACACTTTAAGCAATCTTAAGAGGGTAGAGCCAAGGTTTTTATATGCTCCAAGCCCAAAGGCTTGGGTGAAGTGGTCACTATTTACATCTTTTTATATGGAAACAATATATAAGCTTAGGTCAGATTTTTTATTTATAGATGATAAAGTGAAAGAAATCTTATCTCCAAAGCTTAAGGCTGAAATTAAGAGAAGAAATTTGCTCATCATTACAACTGTAAACGTAGATCAGGGTGTGGTTTTCTAGACTAAAATGGCAAGACTTAGAGGTAAAGAAAGGTTGAGAAAAGCAGCTATAATTATTAACCTGAAGTTTTAAGTTCTAATGGAGAAGAAAGGCTAAGGTAGCAATGGGAGAGGAAGTTTTAAAAGCAACTGCAGATTTTTCTGCATGGCATGCAGTGATGTCAGCAGGGTTAATTGTTAAAATCGTGTTCTTAATACTGGTGGGTATGTCTGTTTATTCTTGGATGATTATTTTTGTAAAGTATAAAACCTTTAAAACACTTTTTGCAGCGAACAGATTTTTTTTAGAGGCTTTTTGGAAATCTGAAACAATGGATGAAATTGTAGACACAAAAGATAAATATAAGGGATCAAATTTGTGTAGGACTTTTTTAGTAGGTTTTAAAGAAATTAAAAAAATTAGAGGAGCCAATAAAGAAACCTTTTTAACTAAATCTGAAATTTTAGAAAGAACACTTACTAATTCAGTGGAGAGTGAAATTCTAGATGCTGAAAAAGGCTTAAGTTTTTTAGCAACAACGGGCAGCACGGCTCCTTTTATTGGTTTATTTGGAACGGTTTGGGGGATCATGGGGTCTTTTCAAAAAATTGGTATTTTAAAAAGCACAAGTCTTGTGGTGGTGGCGCCTGGTATTTCTGAAGCGCTTATTGCAACAGCTGTAGGCCTTGCAGCGGCTATTCCAGCGTCCATTGCATACAATCATTATATTGGAAAAATTAAAAAACTAGAACATGAGTTAAATGGTTATGCAGGAGATTTAGTGAACGTTGCTGAAAGGAATTTTTTTTAATGGCAATGGGTGGGCCTAAGAAATTTGGTAGAACTGCAATGAGTGAAATCAATGTTACACCTTTAGTGGATGTTATGCTGGTTCTTTTAATTATTTTTATGGTGACAGCTCCAATGACAAAAACAGGAATTACAGTTGCCCTTCCTAAAACAAAAAAGACAAATACTGTTGAGTCTTTGAAATCTTTGGATGTTGTGATAAACAATAGGAACGAAATTTTTATTGGAAAAAGCAAGGTGACTCTTGCAAATTTTTCAGACCGAATTTCATCTAAAAATAAATCTGCAAGGTTAGAAGTTGATAAAAGAGTGAATTATGGAATTGTTGCAAAAGTTTTATCAAAGATAAAAAACAAAGGAATTTCTAACATCTCTTTAATTACTGAAGAGGTGCAATGATAACTAGTGAGGAAAAAAAATCCCTTGTATATTCTTTAGGAGCCCATTGTTTTATTGTGCTCCTACTTTTTGTACGCCCTTATTTTTCTAGTGAGTTAAAACCCTTTAAAAATACCATTCGTGTTGATATTGTTGCCATGCCTAAGAAGCATCAAAAGATTTTTAAAAAGAAAGAGAAAATTACAAAGAAACAAGTTGAGAGAAAAAAAAAAATAAGAACTGTGGAGAAAAATATACCTAAAAACAATACTGAGGCAAAGCAAAGAAAAAGCCTTGAAAAGGATGCTTTTGCAAAGCTTGTAAGGATGCAGGAAGAAAAAAATAAGGAAGCTCAAAGGCAAGAGAATGTTGCTGGGAACAGGGTGTCAAAGGGAATAGATTTAAAAGGTGTTGAGAAGGTAGAGTATTCTAACTATACAGCCACTCTTCATGGGGCAATTTCTGCTCAATGGAATATTCCAAAGTGGTTATTGGAAGGGGATTTAAGTGCCATTGCTCATATTAAAATAGATGAGAGAGGGAGTTTAATTTTTCAAAAAATTATAAAAAGTTCTGGAAATTTAATATATGATGAGAAAGTTAGGAGTGCGATTATGGATGCAGCGCCGTTTAGTCCACCGCCAGAGAAGTTTAAAAAAATCGTGTATTATGAAGGTGTAGAGTTGTTGTTTCCAAGGTAGGAGGAAGAGTGAAAAAAATATTTATATTTATATTGTTGTGGACACTAGATGCCTACGGTCAAGGGTTAAAGATTGATATTGGAGACGCAAAAGTTAAAAAAAGTACTGTTGCTATTATGAATATGGTGGGGGTTTCAAAAATTGATAAAAATAAAATGTTTTCAAAAATTCAAAGCAATCTTATTTTTTCAACATATTTTAAATTTGTAAAAATTCTGGGTATGAGCGGGATAAGCACAGTGAATGCTAAGCAAGCTGAGGAGATAAGGGCTCAAGGTGTAGAGTTTTTAATAGTACCAAGCACTGCACTCCAAGGCTCTGAATCAATAGTACAATTTAAGGTGTATTTGTTAAAAAACTTAAAATTAGCTTTACATAAAAGGTATAAAGCAAGTTTTAACAATGAAAGTACAATAGCAAACCGATTTTGTGATGATTTTATTCAAGTACTAACTGGTAGAAAATCCATTTTTAATACGAAAATCGTAATTACATCGGATAAGGTTGGAAACCGTTGGAAAGAAGTTTATGTCATGGACTGGAATGGTGAAAATATGAATAGGTTAAGTTTTCATAAGGCCTCATCTCTTTCCCCTAACTGGTCTCCTGGTGGGAGTCAAATTGTGTATAGCTCTATTACTATTCAGCCTAAAACTGGGGTTAGAAGTGCTAACCTTTATATATATGATTTTAGAACAAAAAAAAGAAGCATGCTCTCCTCTCGCCCAGGTATTAACTCTGGGGGGGCCTTTTTCCCAGATGGAAGGTCTCTTTTAATGACTCTTACCCAGGGTGGAATTCCAGATTTATTTAGAATTGGATTAAATGGAAGTATAATAGAAAGGATCACAAAGGGACCAGGTCGAACTATGAATGTTGAACCTAGTATGTCGCCAGACGGAAAAACTTTGGTGTTTTCTTCAAATAGAAGTGGTAAACCTATGCTCTATATCATGGATATAAAGAAGAAAATTCCTAAAAGGCTTACCATAGCGGGTAGGTACAACTCTGCTCCAGAATGGTCGCCAGATGGAAAAACCATTGTTTTTTCTGGTTGGACTCAGGGACACTTTGATATTTTTACAATGGATACAGAGGGTACAAATTTAAAAAGAATTACAGAGAAGAGAAAAGCAAATGGAAAATGGGCAAATAATGAAAGTCCAAGTTTTAGTCCTGATGGAAGGTTTATTTCATTTATATCAAACAGATTAGGCAAGAAAGACCTTTATATTATTAGGGCTGATGGAACAAACATAAAAAAAATAACAAATGATGGATACAATTACTATCATGCTAAATGGTCGCCGTATTTAAAATAAAAGAATTTTTTTTACAAACTTGTTTTCTAAAAGTGTTTTTGGGTTTTTTTAAAATCTGCTGCATTAAAAAATATTTATATTCATTAAAGGTAGAGGTATAATTATGTACTTAAAAAACAAAAAAGTTTTTGTAACAGGGGGAACGGGGTTTTTAGGGTCTCATTTATTAGAGGCTTTGGTTTCTCAGGGTGCAAGTGTTTTTGCTTTGTATAGAAGTGAAGAGAAACTTAGGGATTTTAAAAATCAGGATGAATCTTTAAGAAACCTTAAGGTAAACTGGGTTAAGGGTGATCTTTTTTCTAATTGGTCTTTAAAAGGTTATGATTTTATTTACCACCTTGCAGGCTGTGTTGGTTACACTCAAGAAGAGCGTAAGCTAATGGAACAGGTTAATGTTAAAGGTACAGAATTTGTTATTGGTAAAATTAAAGAAGCTGAGTATAAGCCAAGATTGATTTACTCAAGTTCAGTGGTTGCAGTTGGTGCAGGTTTTTTTAAGAATGATATTTTAAATGAAGAGACTGAGTATAATGTTTCAAAATATAATTTTGGTTATTTTGAAACTAAAAGATTAGCTGAAGCTTTGGTGTGTGCTCAGGTGGAAAAAGGCTTAGATGCAGTTATTTTTAACCCTTCAACTATATATGGGCCTAGAGATATGCTTAAAGGCAGTCGCAAATTTCAACTTAAAATGGCTAGAGGTGAGTTAAAAGCCTGCTCTAATGGGGGTGTTAGTGTGGTCCATGTTTTAGATGTTTGTGATGCAGTTATTAAAGCATCAGAAAAAGGAAAAGCAGGGCAGCGTTATATTCTTTCTGGTGACAATATTACCATATATGAGCTTTTAAGTGAAATAGGGGAACAAGTAGGTGTGGGCAAACCTAAATTTATAATTCCAACGGCTTTGCTTTTATTTTTAGGCAGGTTTTCAAATTTTTTATCTAGATTAGGGTTTAAAACAGGTTTGAGTTTAGAAAACCTCCAGGTTGCAACAATGTATCATTGGTTTGATTCCTCAAAAGCAAAAAAAAACTTGGATTTTCAACCAAGATCATACAAAAAAGCTCTTAGCGACAGTCTTAAGTGGGCAAAAAAGAGGGGAATGTTTTGAGGGGGCTCCTCCTAGGTCTCTTAGTGGCTGCTATTGGATTTTTATTTTGGTTGGCTACAGGTTTAAACTTAAGCGAGTACCCCAATTTAAATAGCTGCTTTAAGGCTTCAGTTTCTGGAAAAACTTTGTGTAACAAGTCGACACACTACGTTCAGCTTTTAAACGTATCACCATATTTTTTAGAGGCTGTGGTGATGTCTGAGGATGATAAATTTTATTACCATAGTGGTTTTGATTGGGAGGAATTTAGAAATTCTTTAGTAGGTAATTTAAGAAAACTTTCTTTTGTTCGAGGTGGTTCAACAATAACACAACAGCTTGTAAAAAATATTTATCTAGATCAGTCAAAAAGTATTTACAGAAAAATCAAGGAAGCGTATATAGCTAATGAAATTGAAAAAACATACTCTAAAAAATTAATTCTTGAAAAATATATAAATGCAATTCAATTTGGAAAAAACTTGTGGGGAATAAAAGAAGCATCAAATTTTTATTTTAAGATGTCTCCAAAAAATCTTGGGGTTTTAGAGTCTTTGTATTTAGTTGTGCTTTTGCCAAGTCCAGTAAAATACTCAAAATCTTATGAGGAAAATAAGCTTACTCAGTATCAAAAAAATAGGATTAAAACTTTACTTAGACGATTTAAAAGACGTGGTAGTATAGACCCTGATTATGCAGATTTTCTCCAAGAAGATATAGACAACTTTCCATGGAGAGAAAGCACTGCTCTAAAGGTTAAAGAAACACCTTAATATATGAGGTAGTTTTATTTTAAAAAAATTAAAAAATAGCTAATTAGGGTTTGTTTTGAGAGCAGATTTGATTTTGAGATTACTGGCCTTTTAGCAAAATAAACCTAAAAACCTGAGTTCGGCGTTACATTCTTTATAAAATAAGTGTTTAAAGTTTTTGACGCCCCTTGCAATCCCAGAAAACAAAAAAAGCCATAAAATCCTTAGTTCAAACAAAAACGCCAATGACGGCAATTTTAAAAAGGAATTTTATGACTCAAGATAAGCTTACCACTGTTTTTTGCGCTGTCGATGATTTTTGTATGCATTATGAAAATGTTTATAAAAAACAAGCCTTAGAAAATCGAAAGCCTTTTAGAGGTACGCCCTCAAATCTAGCAATAAGTGAAGTTATATCAATTTTAATTCTATTTCACCCATGTGGATTTAGAACCTTCAAGCAATTCTATCTACACTTGAGAGCTTATCACAAAGGGGACTTCCCTTATTTGGTAAGCTACACAAGATTTGTAGAGCTTATCCCCTCAGCACTCATACCTCTTTGTTCTTTTTTAAAATCACGGTTTGTAAAGTCAACAGGAATCAATTTTATCGACTCTACACCTCTGAGAGTATGTAGAAATAAACGCATTAAAAGGAATAAAGTTTTCAAAGACATAGCTGCAGTTGGAAAGTCTACAATGGGTTGGTTTTTTGGATTTAAACTTCACATTGTCACCAATGAGTTTGGCCATTTGTTATCTGCACAGATTACAGCTGGCAATGTTGATGACAGAAAACCTGTTCCTAAGTTGGCAGAGGGTTTATGGGGAAAGCTGTTTGCTGATAAAGGTTATATTTCAAAAAAGTTATTTAATGAGCTTTTTGAAAATGGGGTCAAACTGATCACTTCCGTCAGAAAAGGCATGAAGAATAGGTTGATGGAAATGGAGGATAAAATTCTTTTACGAAAGCGCTCAGTTATTGAGACCATAAATGATCAGCTTAAAAATATTTCTCAAGTAGAGCACTCTAGACACCGTAGTCCTACAAACGCCATGGTTAATATAATTGCAGGGCTTGTAGCGTATACATTTCAAGAAAAAAAACCAAGAATCAACTGGAGCGCAGAAGAACAAAAATTGATAAACACCGCTCTGATAGTAGCTTAGATCGCCGAACTCAGGTTAAAAGGGGGAAAAAATGAAAAAACTAGTATTTTTAATTGCATTAATCATCAGCACTGGTGTTTGTTGTGGGGTTGAAAACTCCGGCAAAGGGGTTATTTAGGAAATTAAGAGCTGACCCTATTTTTTTAGAGAGCTTAAAGCCAATGGAGGCAGCATACACATAATAAATACCGTAGAAAAAATAGATTAAATCCTTCAGATTTTTTTAAAAAAAGCCTTTTTATAGCTAAATTAAGTTGAAAAGGTGTTTACTTTTTAAGCTTGGTTGTTTAGGGTGATTTTGAAAAAAATTATTCATAACTACAAGCAAGGAGGCTTGGCTATAATGTAGGGGTTATTTATGAGGATTATTCTTTTTTTAATGTTAGTGTTTCCAGGCTCTCAGTCATTTTCAAGACAATGTATTGATGATTCAAGCCTTATTAAAAAGATTGAAGAAGCAAGTGAATTTAATATAGTTTGTGCTGTTTTTGAATATAGCAGTTCTAATTGTAAAGATATTTATGGCGACAAGTTTGAAGATACACTTTCACAGTGTAGGATTAAAGATTATTTTTGTTATGGTGACAATGGTGCTGGGAATATAGTGGCAAAAATTAAGTACACCCAGAAACAGAATAAACAATGGTGTTGGGTTAAAGGTGAATTTCCGTTTTTTTAAAAACTTTAGATTTGAAACAGAGTCTGGCCCTAGGGTTAAAGGGTTTGCTTTGTGATTTTAGTGGTTCATAGTTACAAAGTGACTGCTTAAAAAACAAGAAATAAAATATCTAAAAAGAACAAGAAAAATTTATTTTAAAAAAATTAAAAAAAAGTTATTTCTTTAACTAGAAAGTTAAAAAATAGTTAATTAGGGTTTGTTTTGAGGGCAGATTTGATTTTATAGATTACTGACCTTTTAACAAAATAAACCTAAAAGGGGGAAAAAATGAAAAAACTAGTATATTTTTTAATTGCATTAGTCGTTAGCACTGGTGTGTGTTATGGGGTTGAAAGCTCTCATACTCCAGAGCCAGACGAAGAACGTCTTTCTGTACTTTCTATTTATACAGCAAATGTAGAACCAGCCTATGGAGAAAATTTCTCTGTAGCTGTTATTAGACAGGAAGGTAGGAAAGCAAGGTTATACAGGTGTGCTCAAGCATTTAAAGGTTTAGTAGATTCGCCTGTGGGAGCTAAGAGTTCAGTGAGAGATGAGCAGGCTATTGTGAATTTTTTTGAAACTGCTTGTAAACTTTTTAATGTAGAACAAAAAAACTATTTAAAAAATAGAGCAGGAACTCGACTTGGTGTTGTTTTTAGTAGTACGGGAACTTACTATGACCCAATTTCTGGTGAAGTGGCTTCAGATGTCACTACACACTCCACAGAGCTTTATCCTGGTTTAGGAGTTAGTACTGAAAGTACGGTGCTTTTGGTGGGCTCAAGGGTCATACATTTTGAAAAAACTGTTCCTAGAATGCATACTTATAGACTTACTTTTTTCCATGTAGCTTCAACAGGAGCTAAAGATGTTGGAGAAATTCAAGATTAATGCCGTGGCAGTTGTAAAAACTCAAAATAGTCCCGTGCTCTATGATTATAATAATTATAGAGCTTTTTTAAGGGACTATTATGAAGTTCAAAAACAAAAGAAAACTGGTTTTACCTATTCAAAATTCGCTAAGAGCAGTGGGCTTGGCAGTCCTAATTATTATAAGCTTGTTATGGAAGATGAAAAAAATTTAACTGCTAACAATATAATTAGATTTTCAAAGGGTTTAAATTTTTCTGAAGATGAAAGTGAATTTTTTGAAGCGCTAGTTAATTTTAATCAAGCTAAGGATAACTTAGAGAGAGAGTATTATTATGAAAGAGTAATACGAATTCGGAAAAGAAAAAACTCAGCAGGCGTAACAAGAAGAACATTAGAAGAGTATGAGTTTGAATGCATTAGCAATTGGTTACACCATACAATTATGGTTTTAACTAATATTAAAGGGTTTAAAGAGAGCCCTCATTGGATTAAAAGTCAGCTGTATAATCTTACTTCTGAGCAAGAAATTATTGAGATTTTAGAAGTTTTAAAAACTCTTAAGCTATTGAATAGAGATTCTGAGGGTCAGCTTAAGCAAACTCATAAAAGAGTTAAGACTAAACCAGATTTAAAAAGAGCTTCTATAAAAATTTTTTACAACAGCTTGTTACAAAGAGCCCAACAAAGCCTTGAAACGCAAAAGCCTGACCATCGTGAGATGAACACTTATTTGGTTGGCCTTTCAAAGGAACAGCTTCCTGAACTTAAAAATAAGGTTAGGAAATTTATGAGCTCATTAAATGAATGGGCTATGGAGAATCAAGAACCTGAGCAAGTGTATGCTTTATTGTTTGCAGGATTTCCATTGACTCAAGGAGTAGAAAAACAATGGTCTTAAAACGTATAATATTAAAATTTATTTTATTGTTTTTTGTAACTCCTCACATTTATGCTTCAAATGGATCATCTGGAATAGGTAATGCTGAGACTCTAATTGTTCCAAATGTAGTTACAGTAACTCCACCAGATTGGGTGAAGCGAGTGAACAACTCAATACTTGACTCTAGAACTGGAGAAAAGGTTTTAGAAGTGAATAAAATTAGACAATCTAATGTGAATCAGCTTATTTCCTCTGGAAGTCTAGTGAAAGCTAAGCTTGGTTTTGTTGATGGTTTTGAATTTTTACCTAAAAGAGAAAGTAATGATGAAGTTTTTTGGGTAATTTGTTCGAAAGGAGTGAGTTCTTGTAATAAAATTTCTGTAAAAGCTCAATCAAACTCTAAAGCTCCAGCTGTTATGGGAAGTTTGAAAAAAAATAAACCGCTCTCTAAGTAAAATTTGTAGGGTGGGGTCCTAGATTGTTTTTAACCGTGTCCGCCCATTAAAAAAGTGTCATCACGAGTATCTTTTTGAGGAAAGTGTGTAGTCTCTTTAAAATAATCATTAATGATCTTTAAAAGCTCATGGGGCTCTTTGGTAGAGAAAAGGTTTTTTCTAAATTGTGCAGATTTTGGTAAATTTGATGAAAACCATGAAGAAAATTTTTTTATTTGAAGCATTGTGGTTTGTTCATTGGTAAATTCACTGTAAAGCTCCTTAAGCCTGTGAATAAGTGTGATGATGTCTTTTTTAATTGGAGTGTTGTTATTATGAAAAGTCTTAAGGCTTTCCTTAAAAATCCAAGGGTTTTTAAGAGCTCCTCGTCCAATCATCACAGCATCACAGTGGGAGTCTTTTAAGCGGTTTATACACAACTTAGGCGATGTCAGGTCTCCATTTCCAATAACAGGAAGAGGGCTTTGTGCTTTAACGGATTTAATATAATCCCAATCAGCGTTGCCGTTGTAGCCTTGCCCTCGGCTTCTTCCATGGATTGCAACCCAGGTGATTCCTTCATTAAACGCAATTTTACAAACCTCATCAGCATTTTTTGTGTCACAGGTCCAACCTGTACGAATTTTAATTGTAACAGGAATGCTAACAGATGACTTTACAGTGGATAAAACTTTTTGAAGTTGTGTTAAATCTTTTAAAATGGCAGCGCCAGCACCTTTTTTTACAATTTTATTAACAGGGCAGCCAAAGTTAAGATCCACAAAATCAGCTCCTGTTTGCTCACATTCTTTTGAAGCAGAGCTTAAAGCATCTAATGTTTCTCCAAAAATTTGTATTCCAACGGGTTTTTCTTTTGGACTTATTCTCATTAGTTTTTTTGTGCGCTCGTTTTTATACTGTAGCCCGTTTGCAGAAACTAGCTCTGTTATAACTACTGAAGACCCAAGTTCTTGCATAAAGAGCCGAAATGCAATATCCGTGATTCCAGCCATGGGGGCTAGAAGAAAAGGGTTTTTTTGTATGTGTTTAACTAAATTAATGGCCATAAGAAACTTTTGCGTAGAGTTATTTATTCATAAGGGTACTTATTTTAGTCTTAGTATAATCTTACTCATGTGTCTAACCTGAACCTAAAAAAGTTTTTAAATCTGGGGATTTTAGTGAAAAAAATTAAAATTTTTAAAAGCATTAAAGGTTTTTAAGATATATTTATCACTTTATCTTGAGTTAATTTCTTAAGGCTTAACTGGTGGAAAGCTAGGTAGCTTCCTAGGACAAATGTAGACCAAACTAGGATAAAGCTTAGATTTAGTTTCATGGTGTTGTTGCTAAAAAACATAAACCCTCCAAAACTTAGAGCAAAAGCCATTACTGGAGTAAGAGGGTTTTTTTTGTGAAGTGCAATTTTTTCAAAATGATTAAGCCCAATATAAACCAACAAGTGAGTGCTTAAAAAAAAGGTTATAGCACAGTAAATAGCGCAAATGATTTGGTTTTTATGGAAAAAATAATGAAACAAAGGGTATTTATTTCTAAGGCCCAGTCCAAACTGTGGACAAACTAGTAGGCTAAGAAAAATAGAAGCAAAAAATAGAAGAGTGTATTTAATGGTTATATATAAATTAGAGGGGGTGATGATTTTTTTTGATTTACTTAAAATGATTTTATCAAAAGCACTGGTGTTGATGTTAGAATTAGAAGTTTTAATAAAATTATGGTATTCACTTTTTAAATTACTCATTTATTCTCTCTTCTAAGATTTGTTTTGATTTTTAACAGTGCTCTGGAAATAAGCTTTCGAACATTTTGTTCGCTGGTGTGCATTTTTTTTGCAATAAGAGTATAGTCATGATCTTGCCAGTATTTTAGTTCCATTGCAGTTTTTTGCTGTAAAGATAGAGAGCTTAAATCTATTTTAGAGGTGTGAGTGTAAATATAATTTTTTTCATCAATTTGTTCTTTTGGAGTTTTTAGAACTTCAGTTTTTTTTTGTTTAAAATCAAGAAAAGTATTGTGTGCAATGGTAAAAAACCAGGGAAGAAATTTATAAGTACTTTTAAATAAATGGGATTTAGTGTAAAGCTTTTCAAAGACAATTTGGAAGAGATCTTCTGCTATAGTTGATGATTTGGTTTTTGTAGTTAAATAAGCCATAAGTCGCCCTTTATGTCGGAAATATAGAACACAGAATGCTTTTTGGCTTCCTCTTGCCAGCTTAAGCATAAGCTTTTCGTCGCTTAAATCATTCAAACGCTGCACCTCTTATTTAATACGATTATTATAGTTAATTTGTGACATATGGGGTAGATTTTTTTAAGTCACAAAATTAAGATATGAATCGTATACGTAATGTATATTAAGAAGGTGAGTTAAGGCATGGATATAAGGTGTGTTTTTTTAGGGGTTTTATTTGCAGCAGTGGGTGCTTATGGGCATCCAGTGTCCTATGAAGGAGGCACGGCTTTAATGGTTCACCTTTTGCCTGCTCATAATAAGCTTTCATTAATATACTCTCCTAAATGGTGGCTTGGCACTGGTGTAGTGGTTGAAAAGCTTGATGGAGACAGGGCTTATGAGAGCCTGCACGTAGGCTGGTTGATAAAAAGATGGAATCTTTCAGTTGCACAGGGGAATATTTATGTTTATGGAGGTCCGGGGAGATATAAGGTTGACTCCACTAATGAAAGTGCATCTTTTATAAGGCTTGGTTTTCAGATGGATTATGAAACTCGAAAGTTTTATATTGCAGCAAAATACATAGAATATAGGACCTTAAAGAGTTCTTTGGGTATTTTAGATAAGGCTTTAGGTTTTGGGATTGGTTTTGCCCCATATGTAGCAAATTTTAAAGATTTGAATTCCTGGGTTATTTTTAGAGTTAATGTTTCAGATGACCTTAAGGAGTATGCCTATGTTCCGACTCTTCGGTTTTTTTATAAAAATTTTCTTTGGGAGGTGGGGCAGAGTTTAAAAGGTCAATCAAGTTTAAATTTTATGGTTAGATATTAGTTAAAAATAAACCTTATAGGAGAAGAAAAAAAATGAAGTTTTTATTAAAAATAATGGCGGTTATGGTGTTAGGTGTACAGTTGTCCATTGCAAGTGATGTTGGAAAAATTGTTAAGATTAAGGTGAATGGAATGGTCTGTGCCTTTTGTTCAAATAGTTTAGATAAAAAATTTAAAAAAAGAAAAGAAGTAAAAACTGTGGTGGTTGATTTAGATACTAAGTTAGTTACTGTAACGCTTGAGAAAGGAAAAAAGCTTTCTAAAAAAGCAATTAGTAAAATTATTAAAAAATCAGGGTTTAGTGTGGTTTCAGTAGATATGGGAACAGCTAAAAATGAAAAATAAAAGCCTTTTGATTTCTTATTTAAGTTTATTTGCTTCAGTAGGAACTGTTTTTTGTTGCGCTTTGCCAGCACTCTTGGTTCTTTTAGGGTTTGGAGCTTCATTTGCAGGGTTAATAGGTGTTTTCCCACAAATTACTTGGCTTTCAGAACATAAGGTTTTAGTTTTCTTTGTTTCTGGAAGTTTAATATTAGTTTCAGCGTTTATACTGTATTTGAATCAAAATGCACCATGCCCTTTAGACCCTAATGAGGCCAGAGCTTGTACAATGGGTAGAAAAATATCTACAATCATGGTGTCTGTTGCAGCAGTGTTATGGGCAATAGGTTTCTTCTTTGCTTATTTAGCAATTAAGATTTTTGCTTAAAGGGTTGAAAATGAAAGAATGCTGTAAATTAAAAGAAAATAAAAAAAAGAACTTAAGTATTAAAAAATATTTTCCACTTTTTATTATTGTGCTGTTATCTTTAATGATGTCGCTGTCCCTTTCAAAGTCTTTTTCTATGGGCTTATTTATGGGCTGCAGCTTTATTTTCCTAGCCTTTTTAAAGCTAATTGATTTAAAAGGTTTTGTGCAAGGGTTTAAAAATTATGATCCACTCACTATGGTTTTTAACCCCATAGGATACAGCTATCCTTTTTTTGAATTAGGCTTAGGTTTGTATTTGTTGGCAAATCTTAGAATCAATGAGATAAATGTGATTTCAGCGAGTGTTCTTCTTTTAACGGGAGCGGGTATAGTTTATCAAAAATTTATAAAAAAAAGAAGCTTTTCATGTGCTTGTATGGGCTCTAAGGTTGATGTTCCCTTAGGGGCGGTGAGTTTGTTTGAAAATCTTGTTATGGCTGGAATGCTGATATATTTATCTGCTGTATAATGAAGGCTTTAAATTTAGAATTTTAGTTTGAAAAGATTAAGTTTTAAAGATGTTTCTTAACTTTTAATTGTGTAAGAATAAAAAACCAAGATGTTTTTAAAGGAGTTTGAGTGAGTGTTGGAGTCGATGTTAGAACGCATTTAGAAATTAAAGAAAACCCTGCCCCAGGCAGCATTCATATTGATATGGAGGAGTTTGTCACAAAATTTGAGGAAAAATTTCCTGTAAAAGAATCAGAGATTTTAGTATTTTGTGAAAGTGGTGGTAGAGCTGGGCGTGTTAAAGAGTACTTAGAAACTAAAGGCTATATAAATATTAAAAATATAAGCTCATGGAGAGAGTGGAATGCATTAAATAAAAAATAGTTTTATTCTTATAATGAATAGTATTTTTTACATTGCATTTTTAAATTTATTAGATTTTTTAAAACTTTTAAAGTTTTTTAGGGAAAACAATATGGGTGGTTCTTTTTTTAAAAATTAGATTAGTATATTTTGTACTCAGTGTTTTTAATATGTATGAGCGCAAAAGGTTAAAACAAATTTAAAGATGGAGTATGTGGCATGTTGATTAAAACACAAAATGAATACAATAGTGCCTATATAAGGGCAATTAAAAACCCAAAAGAATATTGGGCTGAAATAGTAAAAAAATATAGATGGCATAAAGCTCCAGTGGTCATCCAATCTGGAGGCTTTAAAAATGTAGACATGAAATGGTTTGAAGATGGTGTCTTAAATATAACAGAAAATGCTTTAGACAGGCATGTGGATCTTTACCCTCATAAAAAAGCTTTAATTTTTGAACCAAATAATCCTAAAGATACACAAAAAGTATACACATATAAAGAGGTTCATAGGAAAGTTTGTCAAATTTCAGAAGCTTTGATTAATCAGGGGGTTAAAAAAGGTGATGTGGTTTGTTTATACATGTCCATGATTCCTGAGCTTATTTTTTCAGTGTTAGCCTGTGCAAGAATAGGTGCTGTGCACTCTGTGGTTTTTGGGGGATTTTCAGCAAAAGCATTAAGGGATCGTATAAAAGATTGTAACGTAGAGTTTATAATTACTAACGATTCAGGGTATAGAGGGGATAAACTTATACCCATTAAAAAAACTGTTGATGAGGCTATAAAAGAGTCATCGATTAAAATCAAAGTTTTAGTTTGGCAACATTTAAGAGAAAAAACTTCAATGGTAAAAGATCAAGATTATTATTTTCATGATATTATAAATACACAAACGCAAACCTACCCTGCTGAACCTATGGGTGCTGAAGACCCGTTGTTTGTTTTATACACATCAGGTTCAACAGGTAAGCCTAAGGGGCTGGTTCATACGGTTGCAGGGTATATGGTATGGGCCAATGAAACATTTAACAATGTTTTTCAAATGAATATGGAAGAGGATATTTTTTGGTGTACTGCTGATGTTGGGTGGATTACGGGCCATTCTTATATGGCCTATGGACCTATGCTTAGTGGAGTGACTCAGGTGGTTTTTGAAGGTGTTCCTACATGGCCTGATGCTGGAAGGTTTTGGAAAACCATTGATAAGTATAAAGTTACACATTTTTACACAGCGCCTACTGCAATTAGGGCTCTTCAGGCTTGTGGCAATTCTTTTGTGGAGCCGTTTTCTTTAAATTCTTTAAAAGTTTTAGGATCTGTTGGAGAGCCTATTAATGAAGAGGCATGGCAGTGGTATAAAAAAGAGATCGGAAAAGGAAAGTGTCCAGTAGTAGATACATGGTGGCAAACAGAAACAGGTGGTGTGATGATATCTAATCTTGCTGGAGTGACGGTGGAGAAGGTAAGTTGCGCAACAAGTCCACTTCCTGGGGTGCACCCTGTAATTTTAGATGAAAAGAGTAATGTTTTAACAGGCACTCAAGAGGGGCATTTGTGCATTGACCGTCCTTGGCCGGGAATGGCAAGAACTATTTTTGGTGATCATAAAAGGTTTATTCAAACTTATTTTTCAACACATAAGAATTATTACTTTACAGGAGATGGTGCAAAAAGAGATGAGAGTGGTTTTTATAGAATTATTGGTAGAATAGATGATGTGGTAAATGTTTCAGGCCATCGTATAGGTACGGCTGAAGTTGAGGATATAATTACAGAGTATGGGTTAATTATAGAGTCTTGCGTTGTAGGAGCCCTTCATAATATTAAGGGTCAGTGTTTGATAGCCTTTGTAGTAGGGGATTTTTCAAAAAAAAATAATGAGTTATTAGCACAAGTAAACGCATTGATTGTTAAAGAGATGGGGGCCATTTGTAAGCTTGATAGAATTATTCAGGTTCCAGAGCTTCCAAAAACAAGATCAGGTAAGATTATGAGAAGAATCATTCGTAAAATCGTAAATGATGAGGTTGAATTTGGTGACATATCTACACTGTTAAATCCTGAGATAGTGAGTGTTTTGGTTGAAAAGTTTAAAAGTGACTCTTGATAATAAGAAAGGTGAACTTATTTGTGATTATAAATGTGGCGCTACGTTGTGTTTAGTGTTCTTAAAATGTATTTTTGGTTTTAAAGGGTAAAATGATTTTAAAGGTGGGTGGGGTGTGTTCATTAAAACACAAAGTGAATATAATAGTGCCTATGTTAGGGCAATTAAAAATCTTAAAGAATATTGGGCTAAAGTGGTAAGAGAATATAAATGGCATAAAATTCTAACCATTATCCAGTGGGGAGGTTTTAAAAATATAGATATTGTTTCAACTGGTAATTTCAGTAGTGCTTACTCTAAAGAGTGCTGGTTTATGAATCTCAAATTAGTTCAAGAGAACATATTTATTGACGTAGATTATGCTGAAAATAAAAAACACTCTCTGAAAGTTGTCATTATCAAAGAATCTATAAGCCGCCTTAGAAGATTTCCAATCTTGGCATGAAAAAGAGATAGACTCACCATTATTTTTACTGAAAGCCTTAGCAAGGTATTCAAGTCTGTGGTTAAGTCGTTTATCACCAAGTTGAGCATTTTTAAATTCATTTTTAATATTCACAAAAACTCCAATTCTTAAAATCAATTTGGAGTTTAATATTATTTTGATTTTAAAATTATAAAACCTAGACCTATTTGTGGGTAAAAGTCAGGGTTTTAGGGCGCTTACGTTATTGGAAATCTTCATTACCTTTTTAACCCGGAGTCTTTTTTTACACATAATAGCTCTAGGGTCGATGCCTGCTTAGGAACTAGCGAAGCTGTTGCAAGTTATCTTAAAAAATTACCTTTCATGCAAAACAAGTATATTGACACCCTATACCCTGGGGTAAGTATAAGCATTATGAATTCTATGATTGCAGCCTCTTCTGATTTAAAAATAAGAGACTCAAAGGTTAAACTTAAGCTCTGCTTTCTGGGTTGTATGAAGCGTAAAATTAAAGGTTTTGATATACTTGCTGAGTCTATTTTGATGCTTCCTAAGGACAAACAGTTACAAGTTCAACCCGTTTGTATTGGAGATCCTCCAAAAAATAGTTTAAAGTATATGTCTTGTAAGAGCATCACATTTTTAGGGTTTGAAAAAACCTCTTGGAAGTACTTTAAGTTATTTGATTACTTGGTTAGGCCTTCAAGACTTGAAGGCCTTGGTAGAGCTGGTGTGGAGGCTATGGTATTCGATCTGCCTGTTGTCACATCTGGAGTTGGTGGTATAAAAGAGTACATTTCAAATGATGTAAATGGTTTTCTAGTGCCTTTAAACACTTCTAAAAGCTATAAAGAACTTTGGCTTAAACTTTTCTCCTGACTTCGACACTCCTGTTAAAAAGCCCCTCTTGAGTTCAAATATACGCACCAGAGAAGGTTAAAAAGTCTAAAACTCAAAATGTAGTGACCCCTTTTTTTTCTTTACAAGTATTTTTAGGCTAGTAATTTTAATAGCCATGTTTATTCGAGAAGTAAAAAAACCAAACGGAAGTGTTTCAATTAGAATAGTTGAATCTACTCGAGTAAAAAATAAAGTTATTCAAAAAGTCATTAGAACTCTGGGACAACACAAGGATGCAAGAGAAATAGCCATTATTAAGAAAGCAGCACAGGACTTAATAATAGAGCTAAAAAACACAAGAAACCCAGCCCTTCCTGGAATGGAAGAAACTGTGCACTCCACGACTTGCACAAAAAAAGCCAGCACAAGAAACCCAGAGCTAGTGGATATAAAGAATCTATCTGAGCAAGGTCGTGTTAACCAAGGCATTCACACAGTTTTAGGCAAAGTTTATAATCAAATGAACTTTAACGATATCATAAAAAACACAAAAAAAGATGATGAGTGGAACTCTATTCTTCAAGATTGTGTTTTAGCAAGAATCTCTAGGCCGCAGAGTAAAAGAAAAACAGCAGATAGCTTAAAAAAAGTTTTCTCAAAACCCCTTCCTCTTCATAAGATATACCGTATGATGGACAGAGTTTTTCTAAACGAAGAAAGACTAAAATCAAAAGTCTTAAATTCCACTCTAAACCTTTTTAATGACCAGGTTGACGTTATGTTCTTTGATGTCACAACGCTATATTTTGAAAGCTTTACTTCAGATGAACTTAGAGCCAATGGTTTTAGTAAGGATGCTAAGTTTAAAGAAACTCAAGTTGTTCTCGCCTTGGTTACAAACTCACAGGGACACCCAGTAACTTATGAGCTTTTTCCTGGCAACACTTATGAGGGCAACACATTAATAGAGATAGTTAAAAACTTAAAAACCCGTTTTAATGTAAATCAAGTTACCCTTGTGGCTGATAGAGGTATGTTTAATGAGGCAAACTTAGTTTTACTAGAAGCTGAAAACATTCATTATATTGTGGGGGCTAAGTTAAAATCTTTACCAAAGAATTTAAAAGAAGAAATCTGTCATAAAAACTTTAAACCCCATGTGGTGAGCAATGAACTGCAGTGGGTTAGAGAGTTTGAGCACAAGAAAAGAAGGCTTGTTGTTGGGTATTCTAATAAAAGAGCTTATAAAGATGCATTTGACCGGGAAAAGATAATTGTTCGTCTTTTAAAGAAAGCCAAAGATGGAAAACTTAAAGCAAGTGACCTTATAACTAATTATGGAACGAAAAAGTACCTTAAGTCTTTTAAGGGGGATGTAGAGGTTGATAAGTGTAAGATTAGTAGAGACGCTCAGTGGGATGGTTTTCATGGTGTCATTACAAATCTTGAAGACAAGTCTGTAGCTGAAGTTTTAGAGCGTTATAGAGGGCTGTGGAAAATAGAACAAGCGTTTAGAATAAATAAGACAGATTTAAAGATGCGACCTATTTTTCATTGGAAGTCTGAGAGGATTAAGGCTCATATTGGAATTTGTTTTCTAGCATATGCAATTGTTTGTAGAGTAAATAAGCTTATTAAGGAAAACCAATTAGAGTTTAGTTTTTTAGATCTTAAAGAGGAGTTAAATAGAGATGAGTACAGTGTTTTAAAAGACTCTAGTACGGGGCGATTTTATGAGCTTGTATCTAAGACTACTCCTGTTTTAAAGAAAATTTACCAAGTTTTAAACCTTAAGAGAAAGGACTGTATTCGCCTAGTTAAAGAGCAAATGTAGTGACCCCAGCAAAATCTAAGCGCTTGATTTTATTAGCTTTATGCGCCGTGTTGTGTCGAAGTCAGGACAAGTATATTGACACCCTATACCCTGGGGTAAGTATAAGCATTATGAATTCTATGATTGCAGCCTCTTCTGATTTAAAAATAAGAGACTCAAAGGTTAAACTTAAGCTCTGCTTTCTGGGTTGTATGAAGCGTAAAATTAAAGGTTTTGATATACTTGCTGAGTCTATTTTGATGCTTCCTAAGGACAAACAGTTACAAGTTCAACCCGTTTGTATTGGAGATCCTCCAAAAAATAGTTTAAAGTATATGTCTTGTAAGAGCATCACATTTTTAGGGTTTGAAAAAACCTCTTGGAAGTACTTTAAGTTATTTGATTACTTGGTTAGGCCTTCAAGACTTGAAGGCCTTGGTAGAGCTGGTGTGGAGGCTATGGTATTCGATCTGCCTGTTGTCACATCTGGAGTTGGTGGTATAAAAGAGTACATTTCAAATGATGTAAATGGTTTTCTAGTGCCTTTAAACACTTCTAAAAGCTATAAAGAACTTTGGCTTAAACTTTTCTCAGACCCTGACTTTAAAGGTATTCAAAAAAGACAGTCCATAGCAGCTTTTAAAAAATCTTCTTTTTTTGATCCTGATAAAACAGCAGTTAAGCCCTTAAAAACATTTCAAGAGGCCGTAAAGATCAGGGCTAGAAAGTAATACATAGCCTGAATTTGGATTTTTTCTAGGGCTTAAGTTTTAGATACATAAAAGATTATCCCAGTTTTTTGTAAAATCTAGTTACTTTTAATTGCCTCTCCGTTATCTAGAAGGGTGTAGTTTGTGCCAATCTCATTTGAGGTGGCCAGTACCAACTTGAAGTATTGATGTAATTTGAGTTTAAAAGTCCACATCGCTGCAGTATTTTGTGCATAAATGACTCTGGGTTTGTGTAACCATAGCCCATCCTTCTAAGCACTTTAATCTTGTTGTTTAAGCCTTCACTTACTGCTGTTGTGAGCCCAGACATAATATATCCTTCAATGTAACCTCTGTACTTTCTTAAGGTTTTTGCAAATTTCAAAAAGGGCTTTAATTTTGACTCTCTTGCATATCGGTACCAAAGAACCAGAGCTTTTCTAAAGTCTTTTACATTCTTTTGATCTAAAACTTTATGGAAGTGCTCAACTAAAACTGAAGCTTTAAAAATGTTCTTATTCACATCTAAAAGCCTCTCTAATTTAGTAAAATCTCCTTTAGATAAATTCTTCTCACGCTCCACTAAAATATATCTTTTATGAGGTGCTAGCACATCCATTAAAAACTTATCTTCATTTTCTTTAGCTTTTTTAAACTCAAATTTTCTCACATCATCAAAAAAATTATTTAGCCCTTCTGCAACATGGAACCTATCAACACAGACCTTAGCATTCTCACATTTACCTATCACAGCCTCAATAAAAGCATCATGCATATCAACTGCAAAAAACTTGATCTTATCTAGCTGCTCTTTTGTTAATACCTTTAAACAATTAAGTAAGCTTGAACCCTTTCTGCCCATTGCATTTGAGAGCACCTTTCTCATCTTCGTACAGACTAAATTTGTGATGAACTTAATCGTATTCTTGTCACAAGACTTCTTTCCAAAAATAGTTCTAAAGTGCACCTCATCAGATGACATCTGCTCTAAATCTAACTTTCTTTCAGCATAGCTTAAAAGAGGTTTTATTTGCTTCATCCGGTACTGATCCAAATTCCACACAGTCTTGGGGTTCATTCTTAAAATTCTAGCAACTGACTCACAAGTCATCTCTTCACAAAGACGTCCTGCTTTTTCTACAAGTGAGTAAGTTAAGTTTTCAAAATTAGGGTGAGTAAAATCAACACCAGCTGATCTGACTTTATCATCACACATTAAGCAGTGCCCTCGAAGCTGTTTTAAGTAAATCCACACCTCTTCATATGAGCCTATTGGAGAAGCTTTAATTTTTCGAAGCTTCCACTCATGGACATGAGATATTTGGCAGCCACATTGATTACAGCCTACATTTTCACGATCTTGTTTTGCGTAAAGGACTAGTTTTAACTCTTTATCACAAGCCTCCCAGTTTTCTAATTTTACACCTTGAAGACCTAGTGATTTTACGATTAACTTTTCAAATAGCTCCATTTAATCCTCCGACAATTTAGTTTATTTAGTAACCAAATTTTAATTGTGTGGAGGGAGCTTGTTTATCTTTTTCAGGACTTTAGGCTTGTTGGCATGGATCACACCCTTCTAGATAACGGTGAACCCTTTTAATTCATGTGCAAAAAGGAGTAAAAAATCATTGAAGTTAAAGAAGGTCATGTTAAAAAAGAGAGACAGCTTTATCACCGTGTTATTGAGGGTATTTGTGATATTACCTCTCTAAATAAATTCTATTAAGCATATGGTGGCCGTTGAGTGTAGTATAAAATCTTTTTAGCATTAATTTTGCTTGCCAGATCCATAGCCCATTCTTTAAACTTAAGGCCTTATATCTTATTTCTTTTTTTTCTATGATTTTCCCTCTTCTCTTTGGATTTAAGAGTTTAATTTAAACTATCGAGTATTTTTGTGGAACCTTTAGTATGAAATTTGAAAAATACAGTATTTCAGATGAACTTAAAAAAAATCTTTTGGCCATAGGTTTTCACCGCACAACAGACATTCAGTTTAAAGTGATTCCTTCTATAATGAATGGCGAGGATGTACTTGCCATTGCACAAACAGGTACGGGTAAAACTGCAGCCTTTGCAATTCCTATAATTAATGATCTGCAAAAAAAAAGACTTAAATCTAAAACTAAAGATACAAAGTGTTTAGTCCTTGCTCCAACAAGAGAACTGACAAAACAAATAGGAAAAATTTTTGCTCAACTTTCTAAAAACACTAAGGTTACAAGTTATGCTATCTATGGGGGTGTGGATCAAGATCCTCAAATCAAACAGCTTGTAGGAGGGGTTGATATTCTTATTGCTACTCCAGGAAGAATGTTTGATCTTATTTCACAAGGTTTTATTGGTGTTTCAAGCATAAGAACTCTTGTTTTAGATGAGGCCGATTATATGCTTGATCTTGGTTTTATTAAAGATATTAAGAATATTAAAATGAAACTTCCAAAGCGTCATCAAACACTTTTTTTCTCAGCTACCATCAACTCTAAGATTAAGAAACTAGCGTATTCACAGATAAATTCAAATGCAATGCGTATTCAAGTTTCTCCAGAGAACTTAGTTTCAAAAAATATATCGCATTTTGTAACTAAGGTTAAAATGGATGAGAAAAGGCATTTATTGGTTAATTTTATTAAAGAAATTGCTCATTCAAAAATAATTGTTTTTGTAAGAACACAGGTTCGAGTTGAGCGGCTTTTTAAACACCTAATGGCTAATGAGATTAGTGTTGTGAACATACATGGTGGAATGGAGCAAAAAGATCGAGAAGCAAACCTTAAGTATTTTAAAAATTCTACAAAGGGTGTTCTTATTGCAACAGATGTAAGTGCTAGGGGTATTGATCTTCCAGGAATTACTCATGTTGTTAATTATGATCTTCCTGATGATCCAGAAAACTATGTCCATAGAATTGGTCGTACAGGAAGAGGCTTTGCAAAGGGTGATGCTATTTCATTCTACAGCACACAAGAAGCTAAAAAACTACTAGATATTCAAGAGTTTATTCAAACTAAAATTCCTGAACTCACAGCCAAAGATATTTTTAAAAAGAAAGTAAAAGCTTCTAACTTAGAAGATATGGATCTTTCTAAGATGCTTGCCATTGAAGAGGCTAAAGTTTTTGGAAAAAAACATAGGAAAAAAAATAAGTGAGAGTGGTTACAAATTTTGATGGGTAGTTACTAGTTGAGAACTTGAATACTAAAAGTAAAACTGATAGTGAGAAAATCTGTACTGCCTATATAAAGCAGATTGCTTAAACTCTTAAAAAACCTCCGATTAGTCTCTTAAACAAATGTAAGCGCTTCATCAGCCCTGACTTTTACCCACAAATATTTGGTCTAGTCTAGTAAATTTTTGGATCTAAATACCCTAGACTTTAGGTTTAACAATTTAACCTAAGGCATATTAGTGGATATCTCATCAGAATTTAAAAATGCACAGCTAGGAGACAAGAGACTTAACTCTCGACTAGAGACTCTAGCAAGAACTTTCGAAAAAAATCATGGTCAATCTATAAACTTCTCCTGCCAAGATTGGAAGTCTTCAAAGGCTGCTTATAGATTTTTTGATAATGATCGCTTTGATGAGACTGATATAATTAAACCACATATCTCACAAACATTTCAAAGAATGGAAGCTATTAATGATAAAGAAAAGGTTTTAATTTCTCATGATTCAAGTGAGGTAGTTCTTCCAGGAACAAAACTTATCCAAGGTGGCGGTTTTATAGGTTCCTTTAAACACCCAGCTAGCGGCAAAGAGCTGACAACAAAAGGCATGATGATGCATTCCTCCTTAGCCCTTTCTAGTACTGGAGTACCATTGGGATTAGTGGCACAAAAAGTCTGGACAAGGAATATTAAAAATAAACGAACGATTAGAAATGCCGGTAAAAACTTTTCACGCGTCCCTGTGGAAGAAAAAGAAAGTTTTAAGTGGATTGAAGGCGTTAACAGCGTAGCTGCTGAATTTCCACCAGAACGGTTAGTTCATCTCTGTGACAGGGATGCTGACATGTATGAATTATTTTTCAATTGCATTAGTTTAAGTACTAATTTTGTAATTAGAGCAGTTCATCAAAGGTCGACGGTGAGAGGAAAGGTAAAAGTTTTTGATCGCGTTTCAAGAACAGCTCCATGTGGAGAATATAAGTTACATTTGCCAAAAACTCATAAAAGAAAATCCAGAATCACAAAAATAAAAGTTCGATACTATAAAGTAAAGATTTTGCCACCAATAGATAAGAGAAAAGAATACCCTCCAATTGAATTATACGTTGTTTCAGCAAAAGAGCATAGCTCGATGACCGATAGAGTGGATTGGAAACTCTTAACTAACCTGCCTGTTGATTGTTTTGAGGAAGCTTTGGAAAAAATTAACTGGTATAAAGAAAGATGGAATATTGAAGTTTTTTTTAAAACATTAAAATCAAGATTTAGCATTGAGAGAAGTCGGCTACAGCATATTGATAGATTAAAAAAATTTGTAAGCTTCACAAGTGTATTAGCATGGAAAGTATTTTGGCTATCAAAAGTTTCAAGAGAAGCCCCCAATAGTAAGTCTGACCTTTGCTTTACAAAAGAACAGCGAGCCATACTTATAAAATTTGAAAGAAATGCAGGACGGTTAAAATTGAAAATGAGGAGCAATAGTAATGATTTTGTTATTGCCTTTGCTCGGCTCGGTGGCTATTTGGCGAGAAATTCTGATCCACCACCAGGCCCACTCGGAAAATTTTTGGATAGTTGGGACCTGAAGGGAAATTTAATTCAGTTAAACCACATTCTTCATAACAACTACTTTTTCACTTGGCAAACAATTTAAATACACCACATTCTCTCGCTCCCAATTCCTAATTCCTCTGCCACTCCAGCGCTCTGGCTTTAACCTTCTTGCTGCTTCATAAACTTCCTTACGCTTTTCTAATATCTCTTTATCTTTTCCTAAATGACGCTCTGATGGCGTCACAAACTTTATTCCACTGTGACGATGCTCTTCATTGTACCAATTAACAAAACTATCAACCCAGTCTCTTGCATCACCTATGCTTTTAAAAAACTCTGGATAATCCGGCACATACTTTAACGTCTTAAATAAACTTTCTGAATAGGCATTGTCATTACTTACACTCGGCCTACTAAATGAACTTGAAACTCCCAACCAATCAAGTGTTGCTAGCATCGTTGCTCCCTTCATTGAGCCGCCATTATCTGAATGTAATACTAGCTCATTTCTTTTTATTTTTTCTCTCTCACAAATCTTTTTAATTAACTCTGATGATAAATCCATACTTTCTCTAACGTGTACTTTATAACCTACAATCTTTCTACTAAACACATCCATAAACATATATAAATAATAAAACCGACCCCGCACCGAAGTTTTTAAATAAGTAATATCCCAAGAATAAACTTGATTCACTTCCGTTGCAGTCATTCCTTTTGGCTTTTGTTTAGTTTTTGGTTTTGTTCTTCCTCTATGAACTAAAAGTTTATTCTCTTTTAAAACTTTATAAAAACTTGATTCACTTGCTAAATAAACTCCATCATCTGCAAGTTTTGAAACTATCACATGAGGAGAGTCATCAACATACTTTTTTAAAGTACAGGTGTTAATGATCTCATCTTTTTCTTTATCACTTAATTTATTTTTTGGAGGCGATAAGGGTCCTTTTCTTTTATCAGTTAAAGAAAGTTTCCAGCGGTTGAAAGTTTTAATATCAATTTCTAAATCGCTGCAGGCAAGTTTAAGTCTACAGCCATTTTTAGAAGAGGTGTTAATTAATTCAAGACAAACTTCTTTGTCATCAGGACTTAATCTTCGTCCTCTTTGACCCCCCAGATCTCGTGGCTTTTTTTTAACAAGATGATTCTAGCAGACTGTTCAGCTAGAGCTTTTTCAGCTCGATTTAAAGATCTTTCTAAGTTTATTTTATCTTTCCTTAAAGTTTTAATTTCAGGATCAAGTGAAGGTCTTCCAACAGGATTTTGTCCAAGTAATTCTTTTTCAAAATTAATAAGGTCTGAAGAGTTAAGTCCATTTTCTCTAAGAAATTTTCCAAGTTCGTTTTCATTTAAAGATTGAGTTTTTTTAATAAAGTTAAGTTTGTCTTCAAGAGAGAGTTTTTTATTGCTGTTGCTGTGGGTCATAGAATTTAAATTAGCATATTTTTTCTTCCATCCATAGAGGGTTGAAGAGGCAATGTTAAGTTTACTAGCGGTGTAAGTGAGTCCTTTTTTGTCAGCGAGTAATTTTTTCACAGCGTTGAGTTTAAAGTTTTCATTATAAGTTTTATTGAGGTTATTGTTTTTCATGTGTTTTCCTTTTTAAGCCCCTGATATTGTTTAAATAAAGTGGATTTCAAAAGTTAAACTGAATTTTAAATAATTAATTTTTCTCTCAGGTCCCAACTATCCAAAAACCGGGGGCACTGGTGCTTTGGAGGGCCATGGCGAGGCTTAGTGATATTCAGATTGGAGTGACTATGTAATTTGTGGGTAAAAGTCAGCCTAAAACAGACCCCCTATGAATTCTTGTGTAAAAAGTTTATAAGGGGCCTCCTTAAACAGAAGGCGTGTAATGTTAAAAAAGAGCTTAGCTACAACAAAAAAAGATCAATTTTGGATAGGTCATGTTAAAAAAGCACAAGCCTTTAAAGGCAGCAATCTAGAGTACTGCAAATTAAACAATCTTAAAACCTCAACCTTTGGGGGCTATAAAAAGAAATTTGGTGTTGTTAAAAAATTAAAACCTAGTACACCGTGTCACTAATTTTTAAAAGGTCAACAATTTTTGCAATCTTTTGATTTTGATTTTATAATTTTATAAAGCCATGGAGGGCGGTATGAAAAAAGAAGTTAAAATCAAACTAAAGACAAATGAAAAATCCCGGTTGAATAAATTCATTAAAAAAGGCACCGCTAAGGCCCGTGAAATTACTCGGGCTAGGGTTCTGCTCTTAAGTGATAGTGGAAAATCTCCTTGTCTTGTTTCTGATGCTCTTGGCCCTACGAAAAAAACTATTCAAAATATTAAAGAGCGCTATCTTGAGAGTGGACTTGAGCGAGCCCTTTACGATGCCCCTAGGCCGGGACAACCCACTATATTCAATGGTAAAGCAAGGGCTAAAATAACAGCATTGGCCTGTAGTGATGCCCCCAAAGGATATGCAAAATGGAACCTTCGTTTATTGGCTGATAAAGCCGTTGAGCTTAATATTGTCAAAAGTATATCTCACAAACATATCAGTCGAATTTTAAAAAAAACGAAGTAAAACCTCACCTTAAAAGGCAATGGTGTTTGGGCAAAATAGATGCTAAATTTATTGCTGATATGGAGAATGTACTTGATCATTACGAGAAAGAATATGATCTTAAAAATCCCTTAATATGCTTTGATGAGAGGCCCTGTCAGCTTATTGAAAACATTTTAGTGCCTACTCCCACATCTGTAGGGAAAGAAAAAAGGGAAGACTACCACTATAAGCGTAATGGCACCTGTGTTGTTTTGTTAGCCATGGAACCTAAAACGGGTAAAAGAATTGTTGAAGTGAGGGAGAGAAGAACAAAAAAAGATTATGCAAGATTCATTGAAAAAGTAATGAAAGAATACAAAGGTGGAGATAAGTTAACTTTGGTTCAAGATAACCTGAATACTCATAATGCCTCGTCTTTTTATGAAAATTTTTCTCCTAAAAAAGCTTTTAAAATTATGAAAAAGTTTAATATGGTTTACACTCCTAAAAAAGCGAGTTGGTTGAATATGGCGGAGATAGAATTTTCGGCGCTATCTAAACAATGTTTAGATAGGAGGATTAAAGATATGAAGACTATGACCAAAGAAGTTGAAGCATGGGGTAAGAAAAGAAATAAGGACAAAGTAAAAATTAATTGGCAATTTACCAAAGAAAAGGCTCGAAATAAATTTGAAAAGATATACAGAAATATTAAAAATTAGTGACACGGTGTACTAGTACACTGACCATTTAATCTTTTCCCCCATGAGTCATAGAAAAAAAGTATTTTAAGCATATACTGTCAACATGGAAATATTTTTTCTCAAGGATGAGGATCTACTTAAGTTAAAAAAACATGTTCGATCAGGCGCCCCAGGACACGAAGTTATTAGAGCTATGACGCTTATTTTACGCAACAATGGGCAGACTCGAAGTGACGTGGCAAACGTGCTCAACATTACGACAAGAACAGTAACAAATACGTGCAGTAACTACGCTAATTTAGGTTTAGATCGTAGTTTAAAAGATGACCCAAGACCTGGGCAACCAAAGGTGTTTGATGAAAGGGTTAAATCAAACATTGTAGCTCTTGTATGCAGTAATCCTCCAGAAGGGTTTGATCGTTGGACTCTAGAACTTGTTAAAGCACAAGCTGAGGGCAGCGGTATTGTAGGGTCAATTTCAAAAGAAAAAATCAGAATAATCTTACGTGAACACGATGTAAAACCCTGGCAGCAAAGAATGTGGTGTGTTCCTGAGCTTACAGACGAGTATATCCAAAGAATGGAGTCTATATTAGATCTGTATGAAAGAGGCGATAGTGAAGACTACCCTTTAGTTTGCCTTGATGAAAAGCCTATAGTTTTATTTGAAGACAGTCGTGCTCCTGTTTTAATGGAAGCCAGCAGTTCTAAAAAGGTAGACTATGAATACAAGAGAAATGGTACAGCCAATGCCTTTGTGGCAGTTGAGCCCTTCGGTGGCAAATATGTTGTTGAGATTACTCCTAATAGAAAAAGTGTTTTGTTTGCACAATTTTTAAAGAAACTATCTATTAAATATAAAAAAGCAAAAAAAATTAGTTTAGTTATGGACAATTTAAATATTCACACTAAAACATCACTTGTAAGAGAGTATGGGGAAACAGAAGCTCATAGGATATGGAGTCGGTTTGAAATATACTACACTCCAAAGCATGGAAGTTGGCTAAATCAAGCAGAGATTGCTATTGGTATGTATTCTCGACAGTGTTTAGGAAAAACAAGAATTCCATCAATAAAACTTTTAACAAAAAAAACTGAGGCATGGGTTGATTACATTAATAACAAAGCTGTTACCATAGGATGGTTTTTTACAAAAAATGAGGCTCGTGAAAAAATGGGTTACAGGGGAAAAGATTAAATGGTCAGTGTACTAGAAGAAAACTAAGCCCCTCTTCTTTTAAAAAAATTGAAGTGACTCCCCCAGGGTCTTTAACTTTAGATCCAAAGTCCCCAAAATGGCTTGCAAAGTTTTTAAAGGAGTTTTTAAATTGAGAACTTTATCTTCTTTTTCTGAAATTTACGTTTATTTTGAATTTGTGGATGTGAGAAAGTCCATAAATGGATTAAGTATTTTAGCACAACTTGAAGGAAACGCTAACTGGAAGCATGAGCAGCTTTTTGTTTTTGTAAATAAAAAAAGAAATCTTATGAAAATCCTTTATTATGATAAAACAGGTTTTGTGGACTAAACGCCTTGAAGAAGATAAGTTTCCCTGGAAGAAATTTTTTAAAAACAGGGTGTCTTCTATAACGTCTAAAGATTTAACTTTATTGTTAAGTGGTGTAAATATTTTTTTAAAACATGAAGAAAAATTTTATAAAACAGTTGTTTAATTTAAAAAATTTTTTTAAACTTTAGGTGTGCAAGAACTTCAAAAAGATTATGAGTTTTTAAGAGTAGAGGTTAAAACAACTTAAGAAAGAACTTAAATCTTTACTTCTAATCTGTCTACTGTATTTGGGGAGGCTTACTCTTTGGAATAAAAGACCTCTCGCCTTAGGTGTTCTCCTGTTAAACTTAAAAATAAACTCCTCAAAATAACTATCCATATGTTTTGAGTCCAGTCTTCCAAGGAGCGTACCCATCAACCATCTTTTTAAAAGTGCTGTTACAGTATTTATTCTCGGCAACAATTTATCAGGATCTACACTCGCTGATTTTTTTTGGCAAATCCTTGTATCCTAAACTTCCAACATCATTATAACTTTTCCAGCCATGAGTATGGATGGTCGAACCAGGCTCTATATTTGCCAAAATAAATGTTTCTAGGTTTCTAGTAGAAGCATCAGGAACTCTTTGAATTCTCATTCTGCCAACTCCCTTCTTTCCTGAGCACTCAGCTGCAATCACCACAAGCTCTTTGCCTTCGGCTCCTCTACCGCGCTTTCCAGACCTAAGACCACCAATAAAAGCTTCATCAACTTCAACTTCTCCACGGAAAAGACTCCGGTCCCCATGGACCATAGCGTTCCGAATTTTATGTAGAAGTAGCCAGGCTGTTCGATAACTTCCTAGACCCAGAATTCTTTGGAGGCTTAGTGCGTTTACTCCAGTTTTTTGTGCAGTGATCCACTAGATTGCATAGAACCATGTTTTAATGGGAAGTTTTGAGGACTCAAAAATAGAACCAACTTTGACTGAATTTGCAAAAAGATAAGTTTTACATTTGCAAAGTTTAGTTGAAATTAACCAGTATGTGTTGTTGCCACAGGCCTGGCATTTAAAGTCTTTACCCCAACACTGCTCCTTAAGAAAAGCCAAGCAAGGGTCATCATCTTTAAAAATTTGATCAAATTCTCGTAGGTTTTTAGGATACTTTAAGACTGATATGTCTAAAATACCCTGTTAGTGTAGTTAAGTGCATATGCTGGTTAAATTTTTTATAGTAAGTTGTTACAAGAAATTTAAAAAGTTTGAACTCGGGTTACTCAGTCCAGTATAAAACCATTACTCAGGGTGATAAGTGCAACGAAACCCTGAGCTCTCGAATCCCAGTGTTGCTGCAAAAATATGGAGATTGGTATAGAATACACCGGAGAGAGTGCCAGAAGTCGAACTGCCACCGCGAAAGATCCCAGTATCCGAACTACTTAAATAACCGTATCCAAGTCCTCCATGAGGTCTAGAGTTCAAACTTGTATAATCTCCACTAGGACCAAATTGATTTTTAGCAATTCTTGAGATCGTTGTTGTAGTTCCCCCACTAAGACTTCCTAAAGTTGTGTGTGAGGTAGTAGTTATTTGAGAAAAATTAGTATGGGAACCGTAACTGTTATTACTATGGTCTTTCATCAACTCCGAGACGTTACCAGCCAGATCCCAAATGACTTCATTATTAGAAAGCCTGTGTGTTCTTTTTTGGTTATTCCAAGTACTGCCATTACAGGTTTGCCCTGTAGCATAACAAGGATCGTTATCGTCACTGCTGGCTGCTAAGGCCATGTTCAAATTCACCTGAAACGTCTGAATGACCTTGATTCAGACCTCCTGAGGCTCCTATAGTACCTGTATCCCAATTTGAGGCTATCAGTTCAATATTGCGAGCTAAACTCTGCCATTCATCATTGGTAATTAGGTCATAGTTCTCTCCAAGTTCAATACATTTAGCAATAGCATTACTACGATTAATGTTCACATAAGGAGTACCAGTGGCTTGAGAGACTGCACCGCCTGAACCATCGTTTTTAGCTTCGTACTTCATTACACAAAAGCTATTTGTCGTATAATCTGAAAGAGACGGAACCGCTATAAAGTTTTCCGGACAAAGAAAGTTATTTGTTATATTCGCAGTAACCTGAGTGCTATTTTCTCCACTAGAAGAAGTTTGATTTGCTGTAATTAAAATTTTTGAAATCTTGTTAAGATTCGTTACATCTAAAGTTGTTTCCCATACTCCATTAGAGCATATAGGAGTTGTTGTAGGGCTAACCCCTCCAACACTTACTGTAATGAGTTTCCCTTCTTCCGAACAACTTCCACTCACCATAAAGCTTTTTGCATTAGAGGCATTAATATCTTGTACGCTATCAATGGAAACAGTAGGCTTTACTTCTCCATTTCCTGAGGGAATGTTAGCGGGCTTTTCATTTCTTGAACCGCAAGAGATTAAAAACAAACTTGAGATTAACAAGATTTTCATAATTTCTCCTTAAACATATTTCTCTATCGGAGATAATTTAACCTTACTTTAACTTTTTTTAAATTCCCTGTAAAAATTGGGTTCTATTCGGCGTTGTTGCACGGTACACATCAAGCTAGGATTGAAAAAATTTATTTTAAAGCCTGTTTTTACAAGTTTTTAGTCCTGAAGCCTTTTATTTAAAGGGCTTTTGTATGCAATAAGGCTGTTCAATGTCTAAAATACCCTGTTGGTGTAGTCAAGTGCATATGCTGGTAAAAAAATAACAGATAGTAAAATAAATACTTTTTAAAAAAAGTATACAGTCTAGGCTATAAATATCGAAATAGACTTAACTGAATTAATATACATCTAGAAGGTCATTTTGCATCTTTTAGAGAGGGCTTATAAAGCTACCCTAACAAAATACCAACCCCTTAAGTTTAATGGAGAGGTCTTTGCTATAGATTTAACGCAGGTATTTTTACTTAACCCGAGTTCGAACTTTTTTCAGGACCTAAGTGCTGGATAAATAAAAGATCATCTTAAGCCTTTTGTAAGATTTAGTTGTTTTTTACTGATCTGCAAAAAGGAGCCGAGAATCATCGAAGAGAATCAAATTGTAGAAATTTTTACTCTTGTTGACGACTTTATTTTAGGGTTAAACAAAGAACAGTCCAAACTCATACCCAGCAAAAGAAAGAGAGGTTTTCCTCCTGGGTTATCTGAGTCTGAAGTCATCACCATCTGTTTATTATTCCAATTTTCCGGCTTCAGAAATTTTAAAACTTTCTATACAGGTTATGTTCAAAAATTTCTAAAACCTTATTTCCCAAAACTCTTCTCCTACAATAGGTTTGTGGAACTTAAAAAATCTTTAGCACCTCAAATTCTTATTTTTTTACACTCACTTATGCAATCAAATATTTGCACAGGAATATCTGTTGTAGACTCCAGTCCCATTGTTGTTTGTAATAACAAAAGAATCGGTCGTCACAAAACCTTTAAAGGACTTTGAAAACGTGGGAAATCAACAATGGGCTGGTTCTCTTTGGTTTTAAAGTTCACATAGTAATTTCTCACAAAGGGGAGCTCTTAAGTTTTACCATAACCCCAGGAAATGTTCATGATACAAAGCCTGTAGAGGGTTTAGCTGAGAATATTTTTGGAAAATTGTTTGGAGACAAAGGATATATATCCCAAAAGCTATTTGAAAAATTGATGAGTAAAGGGGTTTAAGTCATAACAAATCTTAAATCCAATATGAAAAATAAGTTTGTTCCTCTTTTTGATAAACTACTCCTGAGGAAAAGGTACATTGTTGAAACTGCTTTTGGGATTTTAAAGGAGGAATTTCATCTTGAACACTCAAGACACCGAAGCCCAAAAAACTTTGTGGTAAATTTACTTTCGGCACTAACGGCGTACTGTTTGCGTCCAAGAAAACCCTCTATTAGACTTCAAGTACTTGAAGAAAGGCTGCTTCAGTAGGTTTAGAAAGTCCGAACTCGGGTTACTTAGTTTTAATGTTTAATTTTAGTTTTTTAATATTGTAAGTAGCTTTCCAGTATCTATAGGCTGCGTCAATACTGCAACTGAGTAGTTTTGCTCCCTAATTTGCCGTAGGGACAATATTCTGTGTTTTAAGGTATAATATATCAGCTCTATTATTAGCACCGACTAAAGCCCTTAGGCTTAACCATATGTTCATTTTAAAAATTCTCTCGTGAGTAAAGAATTTTTTAGGGTTTTCAATTGGTAAGGTGCGTACTTGGGCTCCAAACTTTTTAAAGTCAAGGTCCAGCCCCCAGCGTTTTATTAAAAAACTATTGGTTTCACTTTTAGGAAGTGATGAAAACTTAATATTTCTTGAGCCTAGTTTTTTTATAACAGTTCCAAAGCCTTTGTGACCATGATTAATGAGTTTTTGAGATAGACAAAGTAATAACACAAGTTCATCTTTTTTGAGGCTTTTTTTCTTTGCTAGAAGGGTAAGTCTTTCAATATGAACGAGATGACCAATTCTATGGACAAGGAGCCCGTATAACATAAAAAACAAATCATTTGATTCCCAGTAATATCGAAGTCCATCAAGTATTGTCTGCTCTAAATCAGCAGGGTTTGGCTTTGATGTAATTGAGTATGCACAACCAAGAGAAAATAATCTGGAGGTATAATTTTTTCTAGTCATAGTGTATCTAACGTGTTCTTCAGTTGATCAAAGTTTTGTTTAAAATTATTAAAATCAGGGCGTTCTTTTAGCCATTTTTTTGTAAAGTCTACTTCACGTTTATTCGGTGATAAAGACTTTAAGTCTATTAAATCTGTATTAGCTAAACGTTGGCAAAAAGCTAAGAATTTTGATGCAATTAGGTCCTTCCTAGAAAGGCTATAAGCTTTTAAGTTAATTCCAGAATATGTTAAAATCGCTCTATTTTTCCATCCTTGAGGAAAGTTTTTTGAGAAAGTATTATGATTTTTTCTAGACTCTATAGTCTTTTCCTTTTTTATGCACCGTATTGTGTCGAAGCCAGGAGAAGAAGGAAAAGGCTGTCAGCTTTTTTTAAAAGAACCCTACAGTCTCATTCATTTTTTTCAGAGTATTTTAACCAAAGTTTGCTAACTTTTAAGCGAGTTTTTTTATTTTCAAAAATAGAAACAAAAAACGCAGTGAACAAAATTGTTAAAGGAATGATTGCAAAAATAATATCCTGGAGCCATTGACCTCCTGAGATTCCTTTTTGAAGAGGAATTGTAGCCAATACGGCACAAGCCAGTCCTCTTGGCCCCATGGCTGTTGTGATCATGGCATCTAGCTTATTTGTGGTTAAACTGCTCATTGTGATTTTGATAATAAAAAATCTAGATATAAAAATTAAGGACGTAATTAAGAAAGCAAGAGCTACAATAATTGGATCTGAAAAATTAATCAAAACACCAAGGTATATAAAGAAAAATGTTTTAAGCATAAATGTTAGGGTGTTTAAAAATGAAAGATCTTGATAGGATACAGGGGCAGAATTTATTTTGTTTTTTAGCCAGTGGGGGAGTAAGTCTAAATTGGCTAACATAAAGCCAAGAGTAAGAACTCCAATGGCGCCATTTAAGTTTAAAAGTTCTAAAAGCCCATAGTTTAAAAGGGCCCATGCTTCACCTGCAAAAGCCATTTTAAATATAGGACTAAAGTATTTTTTTAAGGCAGCCCAAATAAAACCTCCAACAACTCCACATAATGCAGCTAATAAAGTATTTGGGCCAAGGCCGACTAATAAGGCTTTAGTAGAAAACTGCCCAGCAACAATCCCATCTACGGCCACTAAGAAGATTACAATGGCTAAAACATCAGTGATTGCAGATTCTAAAGATAAGATTGTTTTTGTATTGCTTTTAATGGAAAGAGGCTTAACCATGGGGATAACCACAGCTGATGATGTGCTTCCTATTCCTAAGCCTAAAAGAAGTGCTACATGAAAAGGTTGTCCAGCAATGGTGGCCACAAGGCCTGCAAGTATAGTGATGCTTAAAAACCCTAAAACTGCTAACCCTGCGGAGGTTAAAAACCCTTGGGTAAGTTCTTTTGCTGTTAAGTGAAGTCCTCCCTCATATAAGATAACAACAAGAGCTAGAGTAGATAAAAGAGCCCCAGTTTTTCCAAAGTCTTCAGGGGAGAGGTAGCCAAAAATAGGACCCATGATATAACCAATAATAACAAGAATTAAAAGATCTGGAATTTTAGTTTTTTCAAAAAACCAGCTTAATCCATGGCCTGTAAAAAATAGTATAGCAATAGATATTAAAGCTATGTGCATAGGTTCTCCTTAAAAGTTAGGCCTTAGGGTGTGAGGTCAATTAAGATATGTGTAGCTCCTAAGGGCAGATTCAAATTTAGACATTAAAGTTCGAGCTTGGAGTGATGTTAGATTCTCAGAAATGATGCCTTCTTCACAGTCATTACGCAATTGGTCTAATAAGTCATTTGGTGCAAAGGAAACGTATTTTAAAACATCAGAAATAGTGTCGCCTTTAACTAAGTTTTCAATACGGTAACCTTTTTTTGTAAGGCGAACATGTACAGCATCTGTGTCTCCAAAAAGGTTGTGCATATCGCCTAAAATTTCTTGATAGGCTCCAGTTAAGAAAACACCAATATAATAAGGTTTTGTTTTTTGGAGGCTGTGAACTTCTAAATATTTTTGAGGCACATCTGAGGCTGAGTCTATGAAATGATCTATAGCTCCATCAGAGTCACATGTAAGGTCGACTAAGACGGCTCTTTTATTAGGTTCTTCAGACAATCGATGAATGGGCATAACAGGGAAAAGTTGACCCATGGCCCATGAGTCAGGAAGGGATTGAAATACTGAGAAATTACAAAAATAACTTTCACATAAAATGGAATCAATTTCATAAATAAGATCAGGAAAAAGTTTTGGGTTCTTAGATAAAATAGCTTTGATTTTAATGTATGAGTTGTTGATCATTGTTTCAGCTAAAGCTCTTTGCTTAAGAGTTAAAACACCATAAGTAAAAAGTTGTAGAGTGTCTCTTTTTATTTGTGACAGGTCATTAAAGGCTTCTTTTACATTTTCTTTTGAAAGGTTTTTTAATATATCAAAAAGATCTGTTAAAATTTGATGATCTTTTGTAGTTATAGGTGTTAGATCTTTAGTTGTTTGAATATTGTTTGACCCTAAAACATTAAAGATTAAAACAGAAGTGTGTGCAACTAAGGCTCTTCCTGATTCAGTAATTATATGGGGGCATGGAATAGACTTTTCTTCACAAATGGATTTAATAGTGTAGATAACGTCATTTGCGTATTCTTGGTCAGAGTAGTTAACAGAACTGTCTGAACTTCCAGATCCGTCGTAATCAACTCCAAGTCCACCTCCAACATCTAAATATTTTGGTGTTGCGCCAAGACTAAAAAATTCAGCAAAAAATCTTGCTCCTTCTTTAAGAGAGCTTTTGATATTTTGAATAGAAGGAACTTGTGATCCTATATGAAAATGTAGGAGCTCTAGGCTGTTTATCATGTTTTCAGCTTTTAAAATAGTGATGGCTTGAATAATTTCACTGGGAGTAAGTCCAAATTTGGATTTGTTTCCAGAGCTTTCAGCCCACCGTCCAGCCCCTTGAGTAAAAAGCTTTCCCCTTAATCCAATAAAAGCTTTGATGTTGTATTTTCTAGAGGAGTCAATAATTGTTTGTAAATCTGAAAAGCGGTCTGCAACAATAATAGTTTGCCGTCCAAGTTTTCTAGAAAGAAGAGCTGTTTCTATATAATCACGGTCCTTAAATCCATTGCAAATAATTAAACCATTTGGGTTTTTCATTTTAGATAGTGCAATAAGAAGCTCTGGCTTACTTCCACATTCAAGTCCTAAATTTAAATGAGCACCGATTTTAACAATATCCTCAATAAGGTGCTTTTCTTGATTAACTTTAACAGGATATACGCCACAAAATTTACCAGTGTAATTGTTTTCAAGAATTGCATTTTTAAAACAAGTGTTTAAGCTTTCTATTCGTGCTTTTAAAATATCTGGAAATCTAATTAAAATAGGAAGTCTAACACCTCTATCCTGTAAATCCTTAGTGAGGTGAAATAAATCTAAAGACTTCACTTCTGGGTCGTTAATGTTTGTGGAAACTACTATGTTGCCATTTTTGTTTATATTAAAAAAAGGTTTACCCCATTTGTTGATTCCATATAATTTTTTACTGTCTTTATGGGTCCAGGTCATAGCAATTCTACTTTACAATTATGTTTAAAATTTTACAGGCCTTATAAATTATTTTTACAATACCTTTGCCTTTTAATTGAGAAGAAACACTAGGGGATGCTTTCGCTAAAGACAAGGCTTCTTCTTTTAAAGTTTCTTTTGAAACATTGATTAAGCCACGCATTTTACCGTTTACCTGAACCCCCATTTTAATTAAATCTTCTTGGCACAGGGATTTATCGTAGTCTGGCCAAGCCTCTTCACAGATAAGACTGGTGTTTTTAGCAGTGCTCCAAAGTTCTTGGGAAAAATGAGGCGCAAAAGGGCTTAAAAGCTTTAGCAGTGGAAAAACTACTTTTTCTGAATGAGAGTTTTCTTTATAAAGTTCATTTACTAAAATCATCATTGCACTTACTGCAGTGTTAAAGCTCATGGATTCAATGTCAGTAGTCACTTTTTTAATGGTTTTATGAAGGTTTTTTTCTAGACTTTTAGATGGTAAGCTTTTTGAAAGAATAAGTTGGTTATTGTTATCTAAACAAAGTCTCCAAATGCGATTTAAGAATTTGCGACTTCCTTCAATACCGTTTGTACTCCAGGGCTTATCTTTTTCAAAAGGACCCATAAAGGAAATGTAAACTCGAACAGCGTCTGCTCCAAATTTTTTCCTAGCCTCATCAGGGTTGATTACATTGCCTTGAGATTTAGACATTTTTTCACCATCAGAACCTAAAACCATTCCCTGGTGAGCTAATTTTGTAAAAGGCTCGTCAATATTGATGAGTCCTTGGTCTTTTAAAAATTTAGTCCAAAATCTTGAGTAAAGAAGGTGGCCCACTGTATGTTCACAACCTCCAACATATAAGTCCACAGGAAGCCAATAGTCTTGTTTCTTCTTGCTACAGATTTCATTTTCATTATTTGTGTCAGGGTATCTTAGAAAATACCAAGAAGAGCCCGCTGATCCAGGCATGGTATGGGAGGCTCTAACTCCATCTGGGGTATGGAGCCAGTCCGTATTTTTTTCCAGTGGAGCCTTGCCAGTGTCAGAAGGCTCATAGTCGTCTACTTTGGGCAAGAGTAGGGGGAGTTCACTTAATTCTAGTGCTTTAGAGGTGCCATTGTTTTTATGAATTATTGGAATAGGCTCACCCCAATAGCGTTGCCTGCTAAAAAGCCAGTCACGTAGCTTATATTGAACTTCTTTTTTCCCACCATGTTTTTCTTCAAGTATTGAGATTGCTTTTTTAATGGCGTTGTCTTTGCTAAGCCCGTTTAAAGCCTCAGAGTTAATAAGCTTGCCTTCTCCTATAAAAGGAAGCTTACCACCATCTAAAACTCTCTTAATAGGAAGGTTAAATTTTTTAGCAAATATGAAATCACGCTCATCATGTCCAGGAACAGCCATAATAGCACCTGTTCCATAGTCCATTAAAACATAGTCTGAAATCCAAATAGGGATTTTCTTGTTTGTAAGAGGGTGTAGGGCGTAAGCACCTGTAAAAACGCCAGTTTTATCGGTATTAGATTTTCTTGCAAGTTCGCTTTTTAAAGTGGTTTTTTGTATATAGCTATGAATAGATTTTTTTTCAGCTAGGTTTGTGATTTTTTTTACAAAACTGTGCTCAGGTGCAAGGACCATAAAAGTAACGCCAAATAAAGTATCAGGCCTTGTTGTAAAGACTTTAAGGCTTAGGTTTGAGTTTTCAATTTTAAATTTAACGTTTGCACCGATACTTTTTCCAATCCAGTTTCTTTGACCTTCTTTAGTTCTAGAGGGCCAGTCTATGGTGCTAAGGCCACTTAAAAGTCTTTCAGCGTAGTCAGTTATTTTAAGCATCCATTGTTTCATTGGAAGTCTTTTTACGGGGTGTCCGCCGCGCTCACTTTTTCCATTAATAACTTCTTCATTTGCTAGAACTGTTTTAAGTTTTGGGCACCAGTTTACAGGAACTTCTTTTTGATATGCTAGTCCGCTGTTAAAAAGCTTTATAAAAATATACTGAGTCCATTTTAAAAAACTTGGATCAGTAGTGGCTATACTTTTTGACCAATCAAAGCTAAAGCCAAAAGATTGAAGTTGGCGTTTAAAATTTGTAATAGCTTGCTCGGTTGTAATTTGAGGGTGGACTCCGGTTTGTATGGCATACTGCTCGGCAGGAAGCCCAAAGGCATCATACCCCATAGGGTGAAGGACATTAAAACCCTTTGCTTTTTTGTATCTTGAAACAATATCAGTGGGCAAATATGAAGCAAGGTGCCCAACATGTAGTCCAGATCCTGAAGGGTATGGAAACATGTCTAAAGCGTAAAATTTTGGCTTTTTACATGGAAACTCAGCTAGGAAGGTGTTGTTTTTAGCCCATACAGATTGCCATTTTTTTTCAATTTCTGAGTGGTTAAAGGCCATATTAAAGTCTCCTGGCAATAAATAAATATGAGTAAGATCAATACCTAAGTAAGATATGAAAGTCACCATAGAAAGGGTTTTAGACCTTAACATTTTTAGCCTAGAGGTCGATAAATTAATATGAGGAGGTGGTTAGAGTGGGGAGTGGAAACTTAGAAAAAATTCTTATTGTTGATGATGACCCTCAAGTTTCAAGCTTAATGACAGTGATTTTAGAGTCTTGTGGTTATAAGACTGTTGTGGCCAAGTCTGGGGATGAGGCTTTGGAGAAGCTTGGTGAAATAAGGCCATATTTAGTTCTTCTTGATATAAATATGCCTGGGCTAAGTGGCCTAGAAACCTTAGAAATAGTTAGAAAAAGAAGGGATTACACATCAGTTGTTTTGGTTTCTGGTAATTCAGATACTCAAGACGTAATTAAAGGGCTTGAGTCTGGGGCAGATGACTATATTTGTAAACCTTTTAACCCCCATGAATTAGCCGCAAGGGTGAAGACTCAATTAAGAATTAAAAACTTAACAGACAAGTTGTTTTCTGTAAATAAGAAGCTTCAAGCCCTTGTTCAGACTGATGACTTAACGGGCTTGTACAATATGCGTGGTATATATGACCGCATTAATTTAGAGATGAGTAGAAATAAAAGGTTTGATTCAAGTATCTGTGCAATTATGATGGATATGGATCACTTTAAAAAAGTGAATGATGACCATGACCATCTTTTTGGAAGCTTTGTATTAAAGGAACTTGGTAGAATTATTAAAAGTTCAATGCGTGATGTGGATTTTGGTGTTCGCTATGGTGGGGATGAGTTTATGGTGATTCTTACGGGTACAGGTTATGAAGGGGCTATGAAATATGCAGAAAGGCTTAGGGAAACTGTTCAAGCTTATGACTTTAATGATGGTGAGCGTAGAATGAGTTTAACAGTGAGTATGGGTTTTGCTATTTTAAAGCCTAGTGTAAGTATAAATTTAAGCTCTAAAGAGTTGGTTCAATGGGCAGATAAGGCTCTTTATGAGTCAAAAAAAGCAGGGCGAAATCAAGTAAGAGGCTTTGATTTAAATCAAAAAATAGCGGACAAAAAAAAAGCAGCTTAATAATGTTAATAGATAATTTAAAGCCCTACAGTCTTAAGAGTTTTGAAATTAAAACATTAGAAATTGAGAGTGAAGTTTTAAAATCCAATCCTTTAAAGGATTCTTTTAAAAGAAGAGTTCCAATTTTATTGCCTAAACAACCAGGTGAGTATAATTTTGTATTTTATCTTTCTGGTTTTACAGGGAATGCTGAAAAGAATTTTAACTTTAAACCTTATGAAAAAAATTTAATACAAGAAATTGATCAATGGACAGTTGAAGAGTCTATAGGTTTGAAAGTTTATGTTTTTGTTGATGCATGGACAGGTTGGGGAGGAAGTCAGTTTATTAATAGTAAAGGCTGTGGCAATTATGAAGACTATATGGTAAAAGAGCTGGTGCCCATGGTTCATAAAACATTAAAAGACTTTGAGTATAAAGTGTTTGATAATATAGTTCTTGGTGGTTCTAGTGGAGGCTATGGAGCATTACACCTTTGCTCTAAATTTCCGGAAGTGTTTTCCCACTGTCTTGCCATTGCTCCAGATTGTGATTTTGAAATCAGTTTAAAGTCAGAAATTTATCAAGGATTTTCAGATATTTTAAATCAAGGTGGAGCCATGGAGTTTTTTAAAGCAATTAAAAAATATGAAATAAAAACAAGCCAAAAAAGTTTTTATAAAATGGTTAATGTTTTAGCAATGGCAGCGTGTTATTCAGATGTGGATAGTGATTTTATGCCTTTATTGCCCCTTGATAAAGAGGGTGAGTTTAACAAGGATTTGTGGAAGAAGTGGTTAGAAAAAGATCCTCTTCACTTTCTTCCAAAAAGGGTTGAGAATTTAAAGAAATTAAAAACAGTTTTTCTTTCTGTGGGAAATTTTGATGAGTTTCTTTTACAGTACGGGGTTAGAAAAATTCGTAAAATTTTACAAGAAAATAGTGTTGATTGTGTTTATGAAGAGTTTGAAGGTAGTCATTTTGATATAGGAACAAGAAGAAAAACAGCGTTGAGTATGGTGTGAATTTATGAAATTAAGAGAAATTATTAAAATGAAAAGAATTGAAAAAAAGTATAGTCAAGTAAGTTTAGCAAAGGTTTTGGGCTATTCTTCGGGTCAATTCGTGTCAAACTGGGAAAGGGGTGAAAGTTATCCTCCAATGGATAGCCTTGCAAAAATATCCCTTCTTTTTGACCTTGAAAAAGAAAATTTGATCCACCTTTTTTTAAAAGAATGTATAGGTATAAAAAGAGCAGAATATTTTAAAGCATATGATTTTCATAAGTCTAGGCTAGAATCTAGCTAAGCTAAGATTAGCCACGGGCTTAAAAAATGCCAGTTGTTTTTATTTTATAAAATTAAATCACTAGGTTATAACGGCTTATAAGTATTTACTTATGGGCTAGGATTAAAGAAAGAGGCATGGGTGGTTATAGACCTTCAGTATAGCCTTCTCCTCGATAATCTGCAGCACCTTCTAAAAGACCTTGTTTATTTTTTTTAATTCCGTAAGAAACAGCTACTCCATGAATGGGTTTTAACTTATGTCCTTTTTTTCTTAAGCCGTTTAGTGTTTCTGGGCTGAATCTATTGGTTTCAAATCTAAGAACCCTTGGTAAGAATTGATGATGGAGCCTTGGAGTAAAAATAGCCTGCTCTATATCTAGATTATTAACTATTATTCTGTAAAGAGTTTGAAGAACGCTATTGATAATTCTTGGTCCTCCAGGGGCACCAAGAGCTAAAAAAGTCTCGTTTTTATGGTTTAAAACAATAGTTGGAGACATTGAGCTTAGAGGTCTTTTTTTTCCTTTTACTGTATTTCTACTTCCTTGAATGAGGCCAAAGAAGTTTGGTTTTCCAGGTTTTGTTGTAAAGTCATCCATTTCATTATTTAAGGCTATGCCATATTTTTTTGAAACAACTCCTGATCCATAATTTCCATTTAAAGTGATGGTCATGGAAACGGCTTGACCACTTTTATTCATTACAACTAAATGGGTTGTTTGTGTGCTTTCTTTAGGGAGCTTTTTTTCAACTAAGGGTTTTGTATATGTTGCTTTGTGCGTAGAAATATTTTTGTTTAAAGTGTTGATATAATTTTGACTAAAAAGAAAGTCCAATGGGTTTTTATGAAAGCTAGGATCACCTAGTAGTGCTCTACCTTTAAAGGATGCTGACATAATTTCGCTAAGTAAATGAAGTTCAGTTAAACTTAAAAGTTTATATTTTTTTAAGTTTTGTTTTTGAATAAGTTTTAAGGCTGTTTTGATTATAACGCCTCCAGAAGATGGTGGGGGCATTAAAAAAACTTTGTAGCCTTTAAAATGACTAATTAAAGGAGTTCGCCATTTAATAGAGTAGCTTTTTAAATCCTTTAAAGACATATCTCCATTTGTAGATTGAACTGATAAAGCAATGTCTTTTGCAACATCACCATGATAAAATCCTTTAAGGCCATGTTTTTGAAACTTTTTAAGAGCCTTGTAGAGGCCGGGTTGTTTGAGTAAGTCTCCAGGAAGGGGAACTTTGTTGTTGATAAGAATATGTTTTGACCCGGGTTTCCAAAAGCGAGGACTCTCTTTTTTTGTAACTTTGTACCATTCACTAGACACAGGAAAGCCTTTTTTTGCGTAGTGAAGAGCTTCTTTAAACAGTGATTTCCATGGTTTTAAACCGTATTTTTTATGAAGTGCCCATAGACCCATGGGTATACCAGGCACCCCCACTGAAGCTCCGCCAGTCCAAGAGGCTTTTGGAGTATTTTTATCCTTTAAATAATAGTTTTTATGAGTTTTTAAAGGGGCCTCTTCTCTAAAATCTAGTGCTTCAGGAGTGCCGTTCATATTCACCATGGCAAAGCCTCCACCGCCAAGAGAGCCAAAGTAAGGGTGGGTGACAGAGAGGGTAAGCACATAAGCAACAGCGACATCAACAGGGTTACCGTTGTCACGGCCTACCCTTAAGGCTGATTTTAGTGCAAGTCTAGAGGGGCCAGTAACCATTAGATTTTGTGACAGCTCTGCAATGGCAAAGCTTAAGCTAGGTGATAAAGTTAAAATCGTAAAAATAATGAATTTCAAAAGATGTCCTTATTTTAAGTTTGTTTGTTTAAATGTAATTTGTTAAACCCCTTAAAGGCTATCTAGTCTGCGTTAAGGAGTAAGGTGTGTGAAAAGCTGTAGGGCAAAATTAATTAAAACCTCAAACCTTTTAAAACCTAATATGTATGCACAAATGCTAATTGGAAAGATGTCTGATAAAGCTTTTGATCAAGAAAAAGCCTTAGAATTTAAAGGTTTATGGAGGCCTAAGGTGTTTAAAAAAGAAAGTCATTACCCTTTAGATATTGAAATAGGAACGGGGAATGGCTATCATTTTGCAGAACATGCTTCTAAAAATTTGCATAGAGGCTTTCTAGGTTTTGAAATTAAGTATAAGCCTTTGATTCAGTCTATTCGTCGAGCGCTTAAGGCGGGTGCTAAAAGCAATGCATATGTATGCAGATTTAATGCTCGTGAGATAAAAGATGTTTTTAACTCAGAAGAAATTAATAATGTTTATATTCACCATCCGGACCCATGGCCGAAGAAAAAACATTGGAAACATAGACTGATACAAGCAGAATTTTTAGAGGAGCTTTATGGCCTTATGAAGCCAGGGTCCTTTGTAGAATTTAAAACAGATGATATGCATTATTTTAACTGGTCAGAAGCACTATTTGAAGAGTCAAAATTTAGAGTAAATTTTGTAACAAGGGATTTACACAATTCAGAAAAAATAGTCACAAATTTTGTGACTTATTTTGAAAAAAAAGCTTTATCTAAAGGTCAGCGAATCTATTTTCTAAGGGCTGTAAAATAGATTCTCCGTTTGGTGTCCCGTTATCTTTTTAGATGGTCTTTAAAAAGACATGCACTCTGCGTAGTTTTTTTGATAAACATATTTAGAAAAATGAAAACGTGGAGCCTTAGCCAATTGTTCTTCGTGTTGTCGTGAAATTTCCCCGTTTTTTCCAAATCCAGGTTCAAAAATATGAAATACAAAAGGAATTTCTTTATTGGGTTGAACGTTTTGGTTTCTAAAATACAGTTGAAAGTCTGATGAGTTTAAGAATTTTTTTGAAATTTTATCTGGTAAGTTGTCAATGCTAATTCTAGAAGTATCGCTGTATAAAATACTTTTAGTATATATAGGTTCTGATACAAAATCATTTTTGTTCATTAGAGAGTAAGTAAAAAGAGGGTTGTTTTTTTCAGGAGCGATTATAAAACCAAGTTCAGTATTATCTGAACACTCAAAAGAGGGAAAAACTTGAAACTCTAAGGTTTTTGTTTTCTTTGGTTTGATTCTTATGGTGGATACTGTGTTTCCAGTACTAGGGGCTATCCAAGCAAAGCGAGTGCTTACAGGTGACAAGAAGGGGGCATAGATAATTGTCTTGTAGTAACTGTTTTTAGGCTTAGAGCTTGATATTTTTTTAAGGCCAGTTATTAGAAAAATATCTTCCATACTGTCTTCTTTATTGATGTGAACATTAAGACTGTCTTTATTAGAAGTGTTTGTGAAGTTAATTTTAAATAATGTTAAAGTGTCAATAAAGTAATTGCTGTTGTAGTGGATTGTTTTTTTAAATGAAGAGATAGGGTTTTTTGAATTGTCATGATCTTTAACAATAGGTAGCTCGTCTCTGTTGATAAATTTAAAGACAGGGGAAAATATAACTTTTTTTGTATGTTCACAGACAGCTTTGAGTCTACAGTACTCTAGAGGAATGTCTTTAGTTTCCTTGGGGAGTAGAATTTTTTTAGCGCTAAGCTTTGAATGGCTTATGTTAAGGGTTTTTCCTAATTTAACATTATTTGTATAGCACATAACCTCTAGGTTTCTCATGGGCTTAGAGTCTAAGGATTTTACTATGAATTCTGAGAAGAACTCTGTTTTTAAAGGCAGAGGGTGTTTTTTCTTAAACTCTTGTTTTCTGATTATGGAAATATGGTGTTCATCAGGTGAAGTTTTAAAAACCTGATCTTTTAAAAGAGCAGAGTCTATGGAGTTGTTTTGATTTCTAGTGTCTAGTTTAAAGTCACATTTTGAAAAATGCTCTGGAAAAATGATCATCTCTTCTGGAAGGTGTTCAAAGATTTGTAAAGGGGTAGGGCTTTGAGATTTAGTAGCAGGATAAATAGTTTTTTTGCTATAAATCATTTTTTTTCTAGATAGCGCGGGGAGAATACGTGTACATATTGATGTGATGGTGTAGTGAACATCAAACCCCATTTTAGGTAAAAGGATCTGAGTTGTAAGAGAAAATACATTGGATTTTTTATTAGACAGGGTAGAGGTGTTGTTTTTTAGTTTAAAGCTTTTATCATCTATTCCAGGCCAGTCATCTTTGATTGATTTAGATGGTTGGCAAGCTGTAAAAAGAGCGAGTGTGGCAAATATTAATAATTTAGTATACATAATATAATCCTTATAGTTTTATGTTAAATTTAAATTGAGTGAAATTTTATAAAACTTCAAACTATTTAAAGGGTTTTGAAATGAAAACTTACTTGTATAGCAATTTGACAGTTTTTAAGCCGCTGATCTTAGGGGCCTCTTGTGGGTTGGGTTTTGAGCTTTTAAATCGATATCCGGACGCTGTAGGATGCTCAAGAAGTCTTAAGAATTCAGTGGATTTTAGCAAACAGGAAGCTGTTAAGAAGGTAATGAAATTTTTTCATGACCATGAGCCTGATGCGATATTCTATGTTGCTGGTGGTGGTCCCCATGGTGATTTTTTTTCAAAGCCTTTTTCAAGTCATAGATGGGCTTATGAAGTGAATTATTTTACCCCTATAGGGCTAGTCTATGAGTTAATGGCAAGAAAATATAATGGGGTTTTTATTTACATTGGCTCTGCCATTGCAGAAAGGTCAACATTTGATCAAAGTATTAGTTATTCACAGGCAAAAAAAATGGCAAAGCAAAGCCTTTTATCAATAGAGGAAAAAAAGCTTAAAGTTCGTATATTTAGCCCTCCATATATGAACACCAAAATGCTTACAAAAAATGCTTGGCCTAGAATCCAGGCTCCAGAGCTAGTACTAGAACCTAGAGAAGTTGTAGATAAACTTATAAAATGGCTTAAAAATTTAGAGAGTTTTAAGGGAAAATTTGATATGAGGCATTTTGATTGGTTGGAGAATTTTAAATATGATATTCCTTTAAATAAAAAAAGGGAGCTTTATGAATGATGTTAAAGTAGAGGATATTATAATTATTGGATCTGGACCGGCAGGTTTAACTGCGGCTATCTATTCAGCTCGTGCAAACTTAAATCCTCTTATGATTGAAGGTGAAGAGGTAGGGGGTCAGTTGATGACCACTACGGAGGTTGAAAACTATCCTGGATTTGCAAATGGAATTTCAGGTCCTGAGCTAATGGATGTGACAAAAAAACAAGCTAAAAGGTTTGGCACGCGCTTTATTTCAAAGAATGTGACAAGAGTAGACTTATCTGCTCAGCCATTTAAAGTTTGGGTTGGTGAAGAGCAGTATTTTGCTAAAGTTTTAATAATTAGTACAGGGGCTAGTGCAAAATATTTAGGTTTAGAGTCTGAGAAAAAATTTATGAATAAAGGTGTGTCGGCTTGCGCAACATGTGATGGGGCTTTTTTTCAAAATGTAGAGGTTGCTGTAGTGGGTGGTGGTGATACAGCAATGGAGGAGGCTCTTTTTCTAACAAGATTTGCAACAAAGGTTCATGTGGTTCATAGGAGAGAAGATTTTAGGGCATCAAAGATTATGGCTGGCCGTGTGAAGGCCCATGAAAAAATTAAAATTCATTGGAACTCAGAGCTTAAAGAAATTTTAGGTAATGACCGTGGAGTTACTCACGCAAAACTGTATAATAATAAAACTAATAAAGATATAGATATTTCTTTAGAGGGGGTTTTTATTGCCATTGGGCACAAGCCGAACACAAGTTTTCTTAATGAACAATTAGAAACAGATGAGCTTGGGTACCTTGTGATAAAACCAGGAACAACCCAAACTAATGTCAAGGGTGTTTACGCTTGTGGTGATGTGCAGGATCGTCATTATAGACAAGCGGTTACGGCTGCAGGAACGGGTTGTATGGCGGCAATTGAGTCAGAGCGTTGGTTAGAGGATCAGGGTTTTTAAGCACTCCTTGGGTCTGGTTTAAGTGGTTTTTTTCTTAAAAATATATAAGAATTGTATGTGCTTTAGCGAGGGCATTGTAAATGAGTGATGGAAAAAAAATTAACGTACAAAGCTTAGTTGATGAAATTGAGAAAATAACTAAAGAAAGAGTAAAATCTGCAAAAGTTGTTTCTTTAAGTGAGTTTCAAAGAATAAAAAAAATAAATAAAACCCCATTCCATATTCTTTTAATTGATGATGATGATTCTTTTAGACACGCTATGATTAAATTTTTAAAGGGTGAGGGCTATAAGGTTACAGCTTCTTTAGATGGAACACAGCTTAGTGAAGTTTTAGGCACGGATCCAATAGATTTAATACTTTTAGATGTGGGTTTGCCATGGATTAATGGCTATGAACTTGCACAAATATTAAAGAAAAATGAAGGCTTAAAAGATATTCCACTGATTTTTATATCAGGCAGAAATAGTGAGCTTGATATTGCAAAAGGTAAGAAAGTTGGTGCAAACGATTATCTTACAAAACCTTTTGAGTTGAGTGTTTTAAGAAAGAAGCTTAAAGATCTGCTTTAGTTTAAATACGTTGCTCAACAAGAGTTTTTGGAATTCCTTTGGGAATGGCAGACAGTAGTTTTTTTGTATATTCTTCTTGTGGGTTTTCATAAATTGAAATGCAGTTGGCAAGTTCAACAACCTTACCATTGTTCATAACCGCAATCTCATCAGCAATAAACTTAACTACAGCTAAATCATGGGAGATAAAGATATATGTAAGCCCCATTTCTTCTTGAAGATCTAAGAAAAGGTTTAAAATCTGTGACTGTACAGAAACATCAAGTGCAGAAACAGACTCATCACAAATAATAAACTCAGGCTTAACAGCTAAGGCCCTTGCGATACAGATCCTTTGTCTTTGGCCTCCTGAGAACTCATGAGGGTATCTATTGATAATTGATTCATCTAGACCAACCTTGATGAGGAGTTCTTTAGTTCTTTGAACCCGCTCCTCTTTATTTTTAGAAAGCTTGTGAATAATCATAGGTTCCATGATTGCAGAGCCTATAGTCATTCTTGGATTTAAAGAAGCATAGGGATCTTGAAAGATGATTTGAAGGTCACGCCTTAAATCACGCATTTGTTTTTTAGGGAGATTTACAAGGTTTTTTCCTTTGTAGATTATATCTCCAGATGTGGGTTCAATAAGTTTAAGGATAGTTCTTCCTAAAGTGGTTTTTCCACAACCTGATTCGCCAACTAAACCCAGTGTTCGCCCTTTTCTAATACTAAGGCTTACATTATTTACAGCTTTGATAAACGTTAGGGGTTTTCCAAAAAAATTCTTTTTCAATGGAAAGTGTTTTTCAAGGTTTTTGATTTTTAAAATCACAGGGTTTTCTTTTTCATTAATTGGTCTTATGAATTTTTCAGTTTTTCCAGTTTGTATAGAATTTTTAATTTCGCTACCGTCAGGGTTCATGAAGTCAGAAACCATGGGAAGCCTTTTAGGGTTAGACTCTAAAGATGGGCGGCAAGCTAAAAGCCCCTTTGTATAGGGGTGTTGAGGGTTTGTAAAGATTTGTTCAGTGGCTCCTTTTTCAACAATGTCACCCTTATACATTACAACCACCTCATCAGCAATATCTGCAATTACACCAAGATCATGAGTGATGAATAAGATGCTCATATTAAATTTCTTTTGAATAGTAGCCATTAAGTCTAAAATTTGTTTTTGAATGGTAACGTCTAATGCTGTTGTAGGCTCATCAGCAATGAGAATATCGGGAGAGCATGCAATGGCCATTGCGATCATTACACGTTGTCTTTGTCCACCACTCATCTCATGGGGATAACTAGCAATACGCATTTGAGGGTCAGGTATTCCAACTTGATTAAAAAGTTGTGCTGTTCGTTTTAAAGCGTTTTCTTTGTTTAGGTTTTCATGGAGCATGAGGGTTTCTGCAACTTGATCACCAACTGTAAATACAGGGTTTAAACTTGTCATGGGTTCTTGAAAAATCATTGAAATCTTTTTTCCACGGATTTTTCTCATTTCAGGCTCTGAAAGCTTTAAAAGGTCTGTGCTGTTAAAAAGCACCTCACCCCCTATTATTTTACCTGGAGGTGTGGGGATAAGTCTCATGGTTGCTAGTGAGGTTACACTTTTACCAGATCCAGATTCTCCAACAAGGCCAACTGTTTTACCTTTTGGGATGCTGAATGAGATTTTTTTTACAGCATTTACAATGCTTTCATCAGTTTTAAAGTTCACCACTAAATCTCTGATTTCTAGTTGAGCACTCATGGTTGAACCCCTTTTTTAAAGTAGTGTTTTTACGTTTATATAACGAGTTGTCTTTATAGTGAAAAATATTATAAAATACAAAGCTTATAACCTAAGGAGAGCCTGTGAGATCCATTGAGGTTTTAAAAAGAATTAAGTATATAGAGAGCGTATTTGCTCCAGAAACAGAAATGATGAAAAATATAGCAAAACACCTTGAAACAGATAATAAAGCAATACAGATAAGCCCATATGAAGGAAAAATTCTTTCTCAACTTGTGCGTTTAGCTAAACCGTTAAATATTGTAGAATTAGGTAGTCTTTATGGTTATTCTTTAAGCTGGATTTTAGAAGGAATGAGCTCTCAAGCTAAGGTCTGGTCTGTTGAAAATTCTAAGGAAAATTTTGATAAAGCTAGAAATAATATTAGTACTCATAATAAGTCTAACCAAGTTGAATTGGTCCATTCAAGTGGGGCATATTTTTTAGAAAATTGGAACAACAAAAGTAAAATAGATTTTTTATTTATAGACGCAGATAAAGGAAATTATTTAAAGTACTTACAATTAGCACAGCCTCATTTGTCAAAAGGAGCTGTTGTAGTTGGTGACAATACGTTTTTGTTTGGTCATGTTTTAAATGATAAACCACCAGAAAATTACTCTAAAAATACTTGGCTTAAAATGAAAGAGTTTAATTTGATTTTAGGGGGCGCAAGTGGTGAGTACACAGGTATGATGCTTCCAACACTTGAAGGTATGAGTATTGGAATTAAAAATTAGTCACACTATATATTTAGTCTTTAAATTCTGAAGTGCTCTCAACTATAAAATTAAAAAAAACGAATCAAAAACAACTAATTCCATAAGGAGCTGTATAAGCGACTTAAAAAAGAAAATTTAAATTAGTTGATTATGTTAAAGCCTTGGGTGTTTAAAATTTTTTAGCCGTCTATGTTTTTAACACTCTTTTGAAATAATTTTACTAAGGTTTTTTTAATGTATTTAAAGTATAAGAATTTGGGTATTAACTGAATAAATCAGAGGAGGATTAAAATGACTAAATTTATTATTGTCTCACTATTTCTAACCAATCTTTTTTCTTTAAACTATGCTAGGAATAATGCTTTACATATGGGACTAGATAAAGACGATTTTTATATTAAGAGTGATCAACTTTCATAATCTGCTTTCTGTCTAGAGTTATTTGATCTAAACGCACTTGCACAAATCAAGCACGGACATTTCCTGGGGTCATAGTAAAACTTAAAAGCTCTCCTTTATGAGAAATTATGATGTGAACTTTAAAACCAAAGAACCATCCCATTGTTACCTGAATTCCCTAATTTTTGAACTATGCCTTGAGACAATAATCTAGTGAAGTTGTATTTCCTGACTTCGACACTCCTGTTAAAAAGCCCCTCTTGAGTTCAAATATACGCACCAGAGAAGGTTAAAAAGTCTAAAACTCGAAATGTAGTGACCCCTTTTTTTTCTTTACAAGTATTTTTAGGCTAGTAATTTTAATAGCCATGTTTATTCGAGAAGTAAAAAAACCAAACGGAAGTGTTTCAATTAGAATAGTTGAATCTACTCGAGTAAAAAATAAAGTTATTCAAAAAGTCATTAGAACTCTGGGACAACACAAGGATGCAAGAGAAATAGCCATTATTAAGAAAGCAGCACAGGACTTAATAATAGAGCTAAAAAACACAAGAAACCCAGCCCTTCCTGGAATGGAAGAAACTGTGCACTCCACGACTTGCACAAAAAAAGCCAGCACAAGAAACCCAGAGCTAGTGGATATAAAGAATCTATCTGAGCAAGGTCGTGTTAACCAAGGCATTCACACAGTTTTAGGCAAAGTTTATAATCAAATGAACTTTAACGATATCATAAAAAACACAAAAAAAGATGATGAGTGGAACTCTATTCTTCAAGATTGTGTTTTAGCAAGAATCTCTAGGCCGCAGAGTAAAAGAAAAACAGCAGATAGCTTAAAAAAAGTTTTCTCAAAACCCCTTCCTCTTCATAAGATATACCGTATGATGGACAGAGTTTTTCTAAACGAAGAAAGACTAAAATCAAAAGTCTTAAATTCCACTCTAAACCTTTTTAATGACCAGGTTGACGTTATGTTCTTTGATGTCACAACGCTATATTTTGAAAGCTTTACTTCAGATGAACTTAGAGCCAATGGTTTTAGTAAGGATGCTAAGTTTAAAGAAACTCAAGTTGTTCTCGCCTTGGTTACAAACTCACAGGGACACCCAGTAACTTATGAGCTTTTTCCTGGCAACACTTATGAGGGCAACACATTAATAGAGATAGTTAAAAACTTAAAAACCCGTTTTAATGTAAATCAAGTTACCCTTGTGGCTGATAGAGGTATGTTTAATGAGGCAAACTTAGTTTTACTAGAAGCTGAAAACATTCATTATATTGTGGGGGCTAAGTTAAAATCTTTACCAAAGAATTTAAAAGAAGAAATCTGTCATAAAAACTTTAAACCCCATGTGGTGAGCAATGAACTGCAGTGGGTTAGAGAGTTTGAGCACAAGAAAAGAAGGCTTGTTGTTGGGTATTCTAATAAAAGAGCTTATAAAGATGCATTTGACCGGGAAAAGATAATTGTTCGTCTTTTAAAGAAAGCCAAAGATGGAAAACTTAAAGCAAGTGACCTTATAACTAATTATGGAACGAAAAAGTACCTTAAGTCTTTTAAGGGGGATGTAGAGGTTGATAAGTGTAAGATTAGTAGAGACGCTCAGTGGGATGGTTTTCATGGTGTCATTACAAATCTTGAAGACAAGTCTGCAGCTGAAGTTTTAGAGCGTTATAGAGGGCTGTGGAAAATAGAACAAGCGTTTAGAATAAGTAAGACAGATTTAAAGATGCGACCTATTTTTCATTGGAAGTCTGAGAGGATTAAGGCTCATATTGGAATTTGTTTTCTAGCATATGCAATTGTTTGTAGAGTAAATAAGCTTATTAAGGAAAACCAATTAGAGTTTAGTTTTTTAGATCTTAAAGAGGAGTTAAATAGAGATGAGTACAGTGTTTTAAAAGACTCTAGTACGGGGCGATTTTATGAGCTTGTATCTAAGACTACTCCTGTTTTAAAGAAAATTTACCAAGTTTTAAACCTTAAGAGAAAGGACTGTATTCGCCTAGTTAAAGAGCAAATGTAGTGACCCCAGCAAAATCTAAGCGCTTGATTTTATTAGCTTTATGCGCCGTGTTGTGTCGAAGTCAGGATTTTTGAACTATGCCTTGAGACAATAATCTAGTGAAGTTGTATTTCAGACCTTTTAGATCTTTGATGTTGTATCTTTTCACTTAAACATAGTACAATTTTGTACTATGTCGAAAAGAATTTATGAAGAAAATAGAGGCGGACAAATCTATATCCATGAAATTGAAAGCTACTGGTGCAAAATCAAAAAAGCACCTCGACAGAAAAGAACATATTTAGGGAAAAAAGATCTCACCACAGGTATGCTTATTACCAAAAAAAATAAAGGCACAGCTCACATACCCTCCGGGTCAAAAATTTTTGGATCAATCTATTTTCTAGAAAATATTTCTGTAGCTGTAGGCTTAAAAGATATTTTAAAAAAAATTTTTCCTAAGCAGTTTGAGCAAATTCTCCATTTGTCTTATTTTAAAATCTTAAGAAAAGAAGCTTATTACCTTTACCCCTATTGGCACAATGAAGCTTACGTATCAAACAAGACACAGCAAAGCTCTCAAGAGCTGAGTGATTTTCTTTTAAATCTAGGAGTTGATGAAAAATCAGTCGAATTTTTTTTTAAACATTGGATAGAAAAAAATCAAAGTAGTGGTGCCGTGATGTTTGATATTACCTCATTATCTTCTTATGGAGTTGAGAATGAGTTTTTAGAAAAAGGTTATAACAGAGATGGAGACGTGTTAAAACAAATAAATCTAGGCGTAATAAGTAAAAACTTTAAAGATAAGTCAGGTCACTTACCATTGGCTTATAGGATATATCCTGGAAGTATTACAGATGTAACAACTTTAAAAAATATATCAAACTTTATAGAGTCATACGATCTTAAAACAGAAACCTTCATTATGGACAAGGGGTTTTATAGCCAACAAAACATTAAAGAAATGAGCATGAACAAGCTGAATTTTCTGGTTCCCATGAGTTTTGCAACAAAACAGTCAAAAGAAATTTTATCTAAGATAAAGAAAAGAATCTTTAATCCTGACAAGGTATTTAAATTCAATGATCTTGTATATTCCCATTGTGTAAAAAGAATTGAAACAGGGGGAGTTAAATGTGAGGCGCATATTTTTTTAGATAAGTTACTCCGGTCAAGACAAGAGATCACATTTATGAATAAAATATTTGAAATTGAGGAGAATTTTGAGAAGAGGAATTTTAAAGATCAAGAGGAGGCTGTCTCTTTTTTTGAAGGTGGGCTTAGTTCAAAAAAGAAATTTTTTAAAATTTCCTTGCGAACGATTAAATTGGAGAGGCAAAATGAGGAGATCAATAAAGAATGTGAACGATTTGGGTTTATGATTCTTCTATCTAACGAGACAGGTATGACAGCAAAAGAAACTTTGGGTTTATATAGAAGCAAAGATAGAGTTGAAAAAGTATTTTACTCTTTAAAACATGATATAAATGAATCTCGTAACAGAGTGCATACACTGGAGAATGTTAGAGGGAGTATGTTTATAAGTTTTATAGCTTTGATTTTAATATCGTTAATTGACCACACAATGAGAGATAAAAACCTTTATAAAAAAATGAGTAAAATAGAATTATATAAAATACTTGAAAGACTGAAGGTTTATAAGCTGGCAAATAATCAAAAAGTTTTAGGTGAAATATCGAAGAAGCAAAAGGATATATTTTTAGCTTTTAAGATGGCTTCACCCACAAAAATCCCCGGCCATTAGTCCTGGAAACATAGTTCAAAAATTAGGGAATTCAGGTTGTTAACCTAACCCGAGTTTGGACTTTTCTAAGGATCTAAGTTTTAAATAAATATTGTTTAGACTGTTTTGGGAATTTTAAAGGAAGAGTTTCACATTGAACACTCAAGACATCGAAGCCTTAAAAAACTTTATAGTGAATCTTTTATGAGCATTAACTGGGTATTGTCTGCGTCCTTTTAAACCGTTAATACGTGCCATGAAAATAGAATGTTAAACCAGATTTAAACAGTCTGAGCTCGGGTTAACCTATAAAGGCAGGATAAATAGATCTTTAGAGGAAAGAGTCATAAAAGCTAACTATAGTGGCAAGGAACTTGCAGTTGTATATGTGTTTTCACTAAGGAGGTTTAGTTTGAGTAAGAGGATGTTATCATTTATTACTGTATTAACGCTATTATTAACACCTCATATCAGTTACGCTGGATGGATTGTTGGCAGTGACTCTAACGAATCTGGTGTGCTCAATATTTCTAGAAATAAAAAAACTGGTGATATTCAAATTTTTCGATGTGAAAATATAGAGAGCCAAGTTAAGAGTGAATGCAAGCTAGAAGAGTCTTATGAGTTATCATATATTACTCAAGCTATTGACAACTTGCAATTAGCGGGAGCGAGCTTTATGTATGCAGGTCCTTTTTTAGTGGCTCTCATAGTCATAGCTCTTCCTGGAACCAAAGTAGGAGCTATGATAACCTTGGGTCTTGTTATATCTATGTCTGGGATGATTAAAATAGTATCCATGGTTCCAGGGGCCTTGAATCTTTTTCGACTTTATGATTATAAAAAGACGACTTCTATTAGTTTTTTAGATGATGATGCAATTGTTCTTACTTTTCCAAAAGACAGCATCAAGAGAATAATCAATGAATTAGTTCCTGGAAAAGGCGACGGCAAACCTAAAGTTTTTGCTTTTGACCACCTTTACCCTTAAGAGCCTCTCCGTTATCTAGAAGGGTGTAGTTTGTGCCAATCTCATTTGAGGTGGCCAGTACCAACTTGAAGTATTGATGTAATTTGAGTTTAAAAGTCCACATCGCTGCAGTATTTTGTGCATAAATGACTCTGGGTTTGTGTAACCATAGCCCATCCTTCTAAGCACTTTAATCTTGTTGTTTAAGCCTTCACTTACTGCTGTTGTGAGCCCAGACATAATATATCCTTCAATGTAACCTCTGTACTTTCTTAAGGTTTTTGCAAATTTCAAAAAGGGCTTTAATTTTGACTCTCTTGCATATCGGTACCAAAGAACCAGAGCTTTTCTAAAGTCTTTTACATTCTTTTGATCTAAAACTTTATGGAAGTGCTCAACTAAAACTGAAGCTTTAAAAATGTTCTTATTCACATCTAAAAGCCTCTCTAATTTAGTAAAATCTCCTTTAGATAAATTCTTCTCACGCTCCACTAAAATATATCTTTTATGAGGTGCTAGCACATCCATTAAAAACTTATCTTCATTTTCTTTAGCTTTTTTAAACTCAAATTTTCTCACATCATCAAAAAAATTATTTAGCCCTTCTGCAACATGGAACCTATCAACACAGACCTTAGCATTCTCACATTTACCTATCACAGCCTCAATAAAAGCATCATGCATATCAACTGCAAAAAACTTGATCTTATCTAGCTGCTCTTTTGTTAATACCTTTAAACAATTAAGTAAGCTTGAACCCTTTCTGCCCATTGCATTTGAGAGCACCTTTCTCATCTTCGTACAGACTAAATTTGTGATGAACTTAATCGTATTCTTGTCACAAGACTTCTTTCCAAAAATAGTTCTAAAGTGCACCTCATCAGATGACATCTGCTCTAAATCTAACTTTCTTTCAGCATAGCTTAAAAGAGGTTTTATTTGCTTCATCCGGTACTGATCCAAATTCCACACAGTCTTGGGGTTCATTCTTAAAATTCTAGCAACTGACTCACAAGTCATCTCTTCACAAAGACGTCCTGCTTTTTCTACAAGTGAGTAAGTTAAGTTTTCAAAATTAGGGTGAGTAAAATCAACACCAGCTGATCTGACTTTATCATCACACATTAAGCAGTGCCCTCGAAGCTGTTTTAAGTAAATCCACACCTCTTCATATGAGCCTATTGGAGAAGCTTTAATTTTTCGAAGCTTCCACTCATGGACATGAGATATTTGGCAGCCACATTGATTACAGCCTACATTTTCACGATCTTGTTTTGCGTAAAGGACTAGTTTTAACTCTTTATCACAAGCCTCCCAGTTTTCTAATTTTACACCTTGAAGACCTAGTGATTTTACGATTAACTTTTCAAATAGCTCCATTTAATCCTCCGACAATTTAGTTTATTTAGTAACCAAATTTTAATTGTGTGGAGGGAGCTTGTTTATCTTTTTCAGGACTTTAGGCTTGTTGGCATGGATCACACCCTTCTAGATAACGGTGAACCCCCTTAAGAGGGCCTGTTTTACTTTTAAGGTTTTAACCATATATCGCCTAGAAATTTAGGTTACTGGTGATTTGGAAAAAGGCAGTGGTTAGTCAAAATAAAGCCTCCTTTAAAAGTGATTTAAAGGAAGAAAAACTCAAGAATTTTACCTGAGCCTCCCAAAAAAGACAAAAGCTGCATGTTTTGCCTAGTCCACTTTATAAAATCTAAAGGCTTTTATTTTTTAATTCAAATTAGAATCTAGACTTAGTTAATAATGGTTTTTAAGAAATCTTCTTTTAGTTTTAGTTTAACAACTTTTCCATGTGGAAAGGTAAGCCCTCCTTGAGCTGTAATCCATGTATGGGCGAACCCTCTAACAAATTGTCCATCAAAAAATACCTGATCACTTCCTTCTCTAGTATCACCGTTTATATGTTTAATTCCAATGCCTAAAATTACTGCTACATTTGAAAAAACATCTATCTGACCACTATATTTTGCCAATTCTCCAAGGAAGACCTCAATATCCACAATTTGACTTGCTTCGATTCCAGGTCCAATTTGGGCAGAAGTTTTTATGTATTTTTGCACCTTTACTTGACCTTCGCGAGTTAACTCAATTCCTACACATTCACCACCGGCTACTCCAAGTATAATCTGTAATGAGAGAGTTTTACACTGATAAAGAGTCACAGTATTGGCTAGATGAAAAGCTTTTTTTAGTCTTTTTCGATTAGAATTAGATAGATCAATAAGTATTTCATTAGCATCATTTATGGTATTGAAAGCTGAAATATTATTTTCTACACTGTCCTCTAAAAACACATTAGTCCCGGCTCTGGAATAATTTGATATCGAGAAAAGGGCTACTGTTAATATCAATATTGATAGGTTTTTCATAATCATTCTCCTAACTAGCCAAACTAAGGGCCTTTTTTAACTGTTATTCATTGTTCTTTTATTTTTACTGCTGAGAGTGGTACTAGGTTTTTTGTTTTGTTCCTGACTTCGACACTCCTGTTAAAAAGCCCCTCTTGAGTTCAAATATACGCACCAGAGAAGGTTAAAAAGTCTAAAACTCAAAATGTAGTGACCCCTTTTTTTTCTTTACAAGTATTTTTAGGCTAGTAATTTTAATAGCCATGTTTATTCGAGAAGTAAAAAAACCAAACGGAAGTGTTTCAATTAGAATAGTTGAATCTACTCGAGTAAAAAATAAAGTTATTCAAAAAGTCATTAGAACTCTGGGACAACACAAGGATGCAAGAGAAATAGCCATTATTAAGAAAGCAGCACAGGACTTAATAATAGAGCTAAAAAACACAAGAAACCCAGCCCTTCCTGGAATGGAAGAAACTGTGCACTCCACGACTTGCACAAAAAAAGCCAGCACAAGAAACCCAGAGCTAGTGGATATAAAGAATCTATCTGAGCAAGATCGTGTTAACCAAGGCATTCACACAGTTTTAGGCAAAGTTTATAATCAAATGAACTTTAACGATATCATAAAAAACACAAAAAAAGATGATGAGTGGAACTCTATTCTTCAAGATTGTGTTTTAGCAAGAATCTCTAGGCCGCAGAGTAAAAGAAAAACAGCAGATAGCTTAAAAAAAGTTTTCTCAAAACCCCTTCCTCTTCATAAGATATACCGTATGATGGACAGGGTTTTTCTAAATGAAGAAAGACTAAAATCAAAAGTCTTAAATTCCACTCTAAACCTTTTTAATGACCAGGTTGACGTTATGTTCTTTGATGTCACAACGCTATATTTTGAAAGCTTTACTTCAGATGAACTTAGAGCCAATGGTTTTAGTAAGGATGCTAAGTTTAAAGAAACTCAAGTTGTTCTCGCCTTGGTTACAAACTCACAGGGACACCCAGTAACTTATGAGCTTTTTCCTGGCAACACTTATGAGGGCAACACATTAATAGAGATAGTTAAAAACTTAAAAACCCGTTTTAATGTAAATCAAGTTACCCTTGTGGCTGATAGAGGTATGTTTAATGAGGCAAACTTAGTTTTACTAGAAGCTGAAAACATTCATTATATTGTGGGGGCTAAGTTAAAATCTTTACCAAAGAATTTAAAAGAAGAAATCTGTCATAAAAACTTTAAACCCCATGTGGTGAGCAATGAACTGCAGTGGGTTAGAGAGTTTGAGCACAAGAAAAGAAGGCTTGTTGTTGGGTATTCTAATAAAAGAGCTTATAAAGATGCATTTGACCGGGAAAAGATAATTGTTCGTCTTTTAAAGAAAGCCAAAGATGGAAAACTTAAAGCAAGTGACCTTATAACTAACCTAAATGCGACAAAAATTTAAGCTGCCTTTAGATGCTTTTGAATTTTTTGGTAAAGGTGCTCTCTTTGAGTATTCTGATTGATTCTTAAAATTTTAGCACCTGAAGAGTTTAGAATTCTGCCAGCAGTTGCAATCATCTCAAACCGCAGTGTTTTTAAAGACTGAGCAGAAAAAATATTTGTCCTTTTTGCAGTTTTTTTCCTAGCTTCTGTTAAACTTGAATCAATTTGAAAATTGCGAACTAAATTGTAAGCCAAGAGTGAAATGTTTTGATGAGCAGAGTTGCCTTGATAGGATCTGGTTGGCACCACATCAAATGCAAACTCACCCTTTAGTTCTGAAATCTGATGCTCCATTGCACACCTGCCATTGAAAAAATCTAAAACCTTATCCGCACAGATGTCTTTATTTGAAGTGATGACTGAGTACTCATAAACACCATCATCTGGAGTAAACAAATCTAACTGGTGGCCTGACTTTGGAATCTTGTCAGAGATTTTTGATCTGAAAAAATAAAGCGGTATAGTGATACCCCATGCAGGAACTTCAATCTCCTTGTAAAACCAAGCCAGCTTTGAATTTGAGTGATTCCATCTAATGCGACTGTTGATCATGTCTTTTAACCCTAGCCATCTCCACATCGGAACCTTCATCGCAAACTCTATTTTTGATGAAAGTAAATACTTTAAAATGTCCTCTTTAAAAAATGCTGAATCCATACGGGTCTCAAGTCTAACTTTTCCAAGTTTAGATTCGACCTCACTAACAGATGCTTTGATGGTTTCCAAAGCGCCTGATTTTCCATCATGAACATTGCCTGGACGATTTTTGACTTTTAAAAAATGTCCAGTTTGAGCAATATAGCAAAGAAGTGGAAAGTAACTTTTTGAGTATCGTCTCTTTGGATTGTAGCCTCTAAAAGCCCATTCAACTTGATTGCCACAGCTTAGAACAGTGCCGTCAAAATCTAGAGTTACAGTTTTTAGGTCAAGCTCTCCAACTTTTTCTAAGGCCATATCTGAATTTAACTTTACTAAGGCTTGGAGCGAATCATTTGTAAACTGACCTAGCCATCTGCTGACAGTTCGATCTGATGGTAAAGTCTTAAGCCCACAAAGCCTTTTAACAAGAGGGTCATCGCCAATAAAGCCTATATGTCGCAGGCGCTTACCGCCTGTAAGCCACAGTGCAATAAAAACTAAAACATAGTGAACAACACTGTAGTCTCCGCCAAAGTCAAAACCGCGAAAGGCAGATCTGATGCGGGAATTAAGGTTTATGAGGTGAAAGTATTTTCTGAAAAGTTCAAGCCCTGAGTAAGACGTAATGCTCTGCTTAGCAAACTCAATTTGTAAATCGGATTTGACGACGCTTAAAATATCTTGTCTTCTATATCTCATTGAAATGGCCTTTGGTTACAATGTTTTTTGTTTTTAGTAACTCAATGAAACCAAGTTGCCTTAGGTCTTTCAATCTTTTTCTTCTTTAAAACCCTTTAAATTTTTGTCGCATTTAGGTTAATAGGTCTCGGTTGGGGGAAAAAAGAAACTCTAAGAGAAATTTTAACTCATAAGAAAGAGTTAGCTGAAGAGCTGATCCCATATTATGAGGCTTGGAAAGTGGGGATGCTTACGGTTCCCAAAGAAAGGACATACGTTTTGCCTGTTACTCATGTTGAGAAGGCTAGCTTTTTGACGTTTTAAGTAAAGCGCTCTAAAGTGATAATCTACGCTCCCCACTTATTAGTAGAGATTTCACATTGAGCAAGAGTTGAAAGTCCACTTATAGATTTTCTCATATCAACAAATGCAAAGTAGAGGTAGATTTCTTTAAAATCATGAATGGATTTTATCTTAATAATTCTTTTAAGAATCGAGCAATCTATTTAGGAGAGTTTTTATCAAGAGCTTCTTTTTTTAAACTTGAAAACCAACTTTTAGTATATGCATTATCATAGCAATTCCCTTTTTTACTCATACTTGGCCTTATCTTTTTGTTTTTTAAAAACTGTCTATAAGCATCACTAGCGTATTGAGTTTTACCATCTCAATGAAAAATCACTTCAGCACTTGGGTTAACTTTTTTTATGGCCATTTTAAGTGCTTTTAACACCAATCTTGTGTCTAAACTACCGCATTTCATATATTGTCTTTGCTTTATTTTTAAAATATTTAAAGGGAAACTGCTAAACTTTTAAACAATTTATAACTTTTTAAAATAACTTAGAGAGGCAGCCTAATATGTTTAAATCTTTTATTACATCTGTAGTATTATTTATTTGTAAGTTAGTAGGAGCAAAGAGGATGGTGTGTGGTGGAGATATATAGGGAGGTTAAAAAACACTATGAAAATAGTTTTGGTCAAAAGACCTTAGTTGTAAGCACAGAAGCTGAAAGCCTTCAGATAAAAGAAATCCTTTTTAATCTAGGGGCTAATATTGTATCAGATCAAGATGTGGTAACCTTAGATTACCTTTTAACTCAAAAGCTTATTCAAGATGAAGGGTTAAAAATTGTTGATGACTTTCTTTACCCCTACACCTTTAACAACAAAGTAGATGTAAAAGATGCTCTAGATTATATTAAGTGGGTGAAAAATTTTCCAGATCCTTTTGTTGAAAGTGAGGTTTTTGATGTTTTAAGGGAATATTTTCTAGAAAACAATGAGCTTAACTATAGAACTAAGCTTGATTTAATTTTTAAATTTGTAAACAAAGCTTTTCAAAGAAAAGTTATACCTAGAAGTTTTATTAAACTTTGTTTAAATAAGGTTTTAAAATCTAATAAATACATTTTCTTAGAGTCTTTACTATTAAATTTACCAGTGGGATTTGAAGAGCAGTTTATTGGAAGTATTTTAAAGCTTCAACAAAAAACCGTTCAATGGCAAACTCAACTTGAACTTTGCACAGTTTTAAAAGAAAATAAAGTTGAATTCGAGTTTTCAAACTTTTCTTCACAAATTGAAGAAGTAAGGTTTGTGTTAAATAAAATGAGTAAAGGCCTTAAAAAGAATCAAAGCCTATTCTTGTATCCAAAAAACCAAGGGTATGAAAATTTATTTTTTGTTTATCAAAGAGAATTTTTTAAAGAACAGGTGTTTTTTTATTCAAAAAGAGAACAGTCTTTTATAAAAGATTGCATAAAAAAATTAAAAAATAAAATTGAAATAATAGAAACCAGTTATGGGTATAAGTTTAAAAGCAAAAACATAATAAATATATCTAAGAAAGAAGATGTTAAAATTTCATATGAAGAGGTGCTAGAGTTTTTTCAAGGTCGATTTACCGAGTATGATTTAAATTTATTATCACCAATAGCAAGTCAAATAGGGTTTAAGCATTTAATGCCCATATCTAGTTGGGTGAGGATCTTGAGTGAAATTGACAATAGAGAAGAAAGCAAGTTTAAAAAAATTTTTACAAAACTTCCTATTCAAGATTACACATATTTTCCAGTTCAAGAAGTAGAGGAAATCTACGTTTTAGGCTGGAATGAGTCTTTATTTAAAAGAAATGGTGAGCAGATTTTTACAAACACGACTTTATTAGGTTTACAAAGAGATTTAGGGATGGATTTTCCAAGCTTAAACCATAATTATGCTAAAGAACTTATGAAAAATCCAATGATGTTAAATCAAAATGTTTTAAAACATATTTTATACTCTGAAAAAATGGCGACTGGAAGTTCTTTAAAGCCCGGAGTTTTTAAAATGCTCTATGATGAAGAGAAAAAGGAGCTAAGCACTAATCGAAAGAAAGTTAAAAAGAAAGAAGGGCTTAATTTTAATCGGAGTCGGCTTGAGTACACTGATAATAAAATATCAGCATCAAGCCTTCAAAAATATGATGAATGTCCATATAAATTTTATTTAGAAAAAGTTTTAGGTTTAAACTTTGAGGCAGATGAAGATTATTTTTTATCTCCAAAAGAAGAGGGCTTATTGATTCATAAAGCACTTGAAGAGGTGGACAATAAGAATCTTACAGAAAATAAATTTAAAGAATTACTGGAAGGAATGATTTATACAAAAAAAGAGGAGCTTAATTATTTTAGAAAAGGGTCGTTGGATTTTTTTGTTAAGCATTTGTGGAAAATAATTGAATCAGAGAATAAATATATTAAAGATCAAGGGGTTAAAAAAATTGAATCTGAAAGGTTTTTTTCTTTTTTTGTAAACCTTAAAGAAAAAACTTTTGTAAAAAATCATGGTGACTATAATGTAGTTGGCGTCATTGATAGAATGGATATTTTTAAAGAGGATGAGGTGTTTTTATATGATTATAAGAGGGCAGGGACAGGGTCAGTTTCTTTAACTAGATATACAGGGTCTAAACTGTCACCACAGTTGTTTTTATATTGTATAGCTTTAGATAAAGGTTTTATGGGTGAATTTAAAGATTTTTTAGGTTTTCAATATATCAACGCCAAAGCTTATAAAAGGGTAAAGGGGTTTGTGAGTAAAGGAAGTGGAGAAAAGTTTGCTAAAGAAGTGCCACAAGGCTCTGCTGTAACAATAGAGAAATATGAAGAAAAGCTAGAACTGTTTTTAGTTAAGTTTTGGCAAACCTTGGAAAAAATATCGAATAACGTGTTTAATGAAAAACCAAACCCAGTTTATTCAAAGATTTGTTTAAGCTGTGAGTGGGTTGGAATTTGTAAAAAATCGGAAACATTTCAATGAATAAAATTGTAAGAGCTACAGCAGGTGCAGGAAAGACCACAGGGTTGTTAAATGCTGTTTATAGTGTGTATCAAGATTTTTTTAAGAAAGAAGGGCTTCGACCTAAAATTCTTCTCTCCACATTTACAATTAAAGCAGCAAATGAATTGTCAGAAAGACTCATTTCAAAAGCTGTTGAATTAAATGATGAAAATTTTTTGGATTATGTGTCCTCTAGCTTTTTAGAGGTGGGAACGCTACATTCTATTTTTTTAAAGATTTTAGATCAAATCAATCATAGTCAAATAGTTGGTGAACAAAGATATTTTTCTCAATCTCATCGCAATAAGGTAGAAAGGGGAATACTTCATAATTTAATTGTAGAAGAGGGTGCTCAAAAGTTTTTTACAGAAGCTCAAACAGAGAATGATGTTTTAAATGCTTTTGCCCATATTTACGCAAGCTCTAATACTAACCCTGAAGCACTCAGTTTTCAATATTTAAAGTCTTTTGTACAAGATAGAGTTAAAAACCTTGCCCTAGATTCTGGTGATAAAACAGCATATATGCTATGTGATAAAGGAGACCTTGCTTTACTTGAATATATAGAGGGCTTAAGCTTTAAAGAGAAAAAAAAATTTAAAGATTTAAAAAATACTCTTACTGATGAATCCAACACAGAAGAGTTTTTAAAAAGCTATTCTAAACGACACCAGTTGTACCAAAAGCTATACACTAAATGGAATCAACGCTTAACACTATATATTAAAGACAATCAGATAAGCAGTGTATCTGATATAGAAGTGCAGGTGCTAAATAAATTAATTGAGAATAAGTTTAATGAAAAAATATGGAATTTTTGTTTTTTTGATGAATATCAAGATATAAGCCCAATACAAAAAAAAATTATTAATATATTATCTGAAAAATCTAGAAATTATTTTGTTGGAGATCCCTTTCAGAGTATCTATTTTTTTAGAGGGGCTCGAAAAGAAATTTTTTTAAAAGAATTTGTTAAAATAAAGGAGTCTGGAGGGCAGACTGAGTATATGCTCAATAATTATAGATCAGCTCCTGAAATAGTAGAATTTGCAAACGGACTTACTAAATTTATACTTCCAGATTTTGTTAAAATGAAACCCACCGTAGAGAACGTAAAAGGCAGTGTTAAAGTAGTGCACTTTAAAGAGGGGGCTCTTGGTGATGAGTTTTTATATGTTATAAAAGGATTAAAAGCCATTGATTTAGAGAAGGAGTCAGTTGCAATTTTATCTAAAAGATCTAAAGACCTTTTAGATTTTAGTAAAGAACTTAGAAAAGCAGGAATTGAGTATAAATTTTCATTTTCAAAGGGCTTTGAAACTTCCTTAGAAATCATTGAACTTTTAAGTTTTTTAAGTTTTTTACTAGATCCTCATAATGATGAAAACATACTGGTTTTACTTATGTCGCTTTGGTGTGAGGTGTCTGATTTAGAGATACAAACTGCAATGAAGAAAATAAAAAATAAAGAGATTAAATCATTATGGGGTGTTTTTTCTGAAAAAAAAGGAGTGCTTAATTTAAAAAAACTTTTTAAAATGTCTGAAAATCTATCTTATTCAGTTTTACTTTCAGAATTTATAGGTTCATCAGGATTTTTAGATTTTTCTCAAAACTTAGACCCCACTAAGGCTAGGGAGTCTAATATCTTAAAGTTGGTGTCAGCATTGGAGCAAGAGGAGAAAAAAAATAATTTTAATTTACAAGAGTTTATTGATGATATTTTATCAGGATCTTATGGGTTTGAGAGTGAAGAAGTAAAACCAAGTAGTGGCTGTTTGCTTATGACTGCTCATGGGTCAAAGGGCCTTGAATTTGATCATGTGTATATTATAGGAATGAATAAATCAAATTTTTCTAAATCTAATTCGTATTATTTTAATTTAGAAAAAAACTTATTTAGCTTAAAGGGCTATTCTGTCAATGAAAATAAAACAATCTTTCCCATGGCCGTTAAAGACTTAATTTTAAGTGAGAAAACTCAAATGCTCACTGAAAATAAAAGGCTTTTTTATGTGGCAATGACAAGAGCAAAAAAAACATTGTCACTTATTGGATCAAAAAAAATTTCAAAAGTATCCACTGCTCCATCTTGGCTTAGTTTAACTCTAGATTTTTTAACTAAAACTAAACAAGAAAAAGAATTTTTTAGTGAATTAAAACCTTTTAAAACCTCTGATAAGACCACAGTTGTAGAGAAAAACCATGAGGGGTTTTTCTTAAGGGAAGGGTTTAGTGAGTTTTTAGATAAGAAAAAAAGAGGGGCTACAAAAAAAAATGAAGATGAAATTAAAAATTATGAAGGTGATGTTAGTCGTTTTTTAAAACTTTCTTTTGCCATATCAGAAGGGGTTTTCTTCCATGAGATGATGGAAAGAGTTCAAAATTTAAAGGAAGCAGAGAGGGAAATTAAGAATTCTTTTAAAGATAATGAAGAAAAACATTTAGAAGCTGTGGGGTATCTTTTTAAGCAAAAAAAAATTCCTTTTAGTCAAATTCTATTAACAGGAAAAAGAGAATGGGGCTTTGATTATAATGGAGAATTTAAAATTTCTGGTAAAATTGATTTGTGGTCTAAAATTAATGATGAAGTTTGGATCATTGATTATAAAACAGGAAGTTCTAAGGGCTTAGAAAAGGGCTTTTCTCAATTAGAAACCTATAAGGATATGTTAGCTCAATATCTTAAAGGTTTTAATAATTTAAAGTATAACCTTGTGTTAGTATTTCCTTATGAAGAGAAAATGTTTTTAAAAACAGGGGTGTAATGAATTCGAGCTTAGATTTTTTAAATTTTTTGTAATAGTTAAATATAGCGGGCCTTAATATTTTGTAAATGTTGAAAGTAGAGTAACCACGAGGTTTTTTTTTGACCTTGATGTCTTGTGTGCTCAAGGCGAATTTTTTTTAAAAACTCTAAAAATAGTCGTAACAATATATTTTTTTCAAAAAGAGTTTATTAAAGAGTGGGATAAATTTATTTTTCATGTAGAATTTTAAAATTTTTAAAACTAGGGAATTAAAACAGTAAATAAATTATGATGCTTTTTTCAGATTAGGATAATACAAGGGGAAAAGTTCTCCCTTTCCTACTAGATAAAAGCCTGCTTTGTTCTTGATTTAATCCTAAAATAAAGTCGTCAATGAAAGTAAAAATTTTTATAATTTAATTTTCTTTTAATCATGTCTTTTTTTGCAGATTAGTTAAAAACAGCCAAATCTTACTAAAGATTGGGGCAACTTTTTATTTAAACTTAAGTCTAGAAAAAAGTCTGAATTTGAGATAGTATTACTATCTAGCCTTAGATTGAATTATTTCAAAGTCATCTTAATTTTAAAAAAAGAAGCACTCAAGGGCGTACCCTTGAGTGTAATTTTGTGGGCTGAAGCCCTTGCTACTGATTGAAATACAGAATCCCACTTCAAATAAATTTAATCTAGTTGCGTTAGCCATGTTAATGTAGCTAAACTAATTTGTCAACAGTGTGTAATAAATTTTATTTTAATTGCTTTTGATGGAGGAAAATAAATATGAAATATAGACTTGGTCTAGATTTAGGTACTAATTCGATTGGTTGGACATTACTAAAACTCACTGAAGAAGGAACACCAGAATCTATTGTAAAGATGGGCGTGAGGATTTTTTCTGACTCAAGAGATGCAAAAACAAAAGCTTCATTAGCAGTTGCAAGGAGACAGGCTAGACTAATGAGAAGAAATAGAGATAGGTCATTACAAAGAAAAAAACAGGTTTTAAACCAACTTATTAAATTAGAATTATTTCCAAGAGATAAAGTAAAGCAAGAAGAACTAAAAAAATTAGATGTCTTAGAGTTAAGATCTAAGGCTCTAGACAATAAGCTTAGTCCTTATGAGCTTGGCCGAGCTATTTTGCACCTAAGTAAAAAAAGAGGGTTTTTATCTAGCAGAAAGGATAGTTTGAATAAAACTCAGACAAAACTATCTAGTGGAATTGAAAATTTAGAAAAAAATATGAAGGAAACTGAATCATTATCTGTTGGGGACTATCTTTATAAGCGCTATCAAAAAAGAGAAACTACAAAAGCGACAATTGAACATGGCTTCTGTCTAACTAGGGATTTAATTAAAGAGGAGTTTGATAAAATCAGAGCTAAGCAGAGTAAATATCATGAAAAATCTGATGATGAATGGAAAAAGCTTAAAGATTGTATTTTTTATCAGAGGCCTCTTAGGCCTGTTGAAGTTGGGAAATGCTCACTTTATTCTGATGAACCTAGAGCATACCAATATTTACCTATTTTTGAAAGGTTTAGGCTACTTTCTAATTTACATAATTTAAGATGGAGAGAGGAAGATTTTTTGGAGAAAAAGTTAGATAAAGAACAAATTAAAACTGTGTTCAATAACTTTTTAACAAAGAAAACAATAACTTTTATGGCGATAAAAAAAATACTTGGATTTAAAGAAGACCTTCAGTTTACTATTGAAAAAAGTATAGGAAAGGGGAAATTGCCAGGATGTGATATAAGCTCATTTTTTCTAGATACTAAAAAGGGGCTTTTAAAAAATAATAAGAATGAAGTTTCAATTGAAGAATTAAATCTTTTATCAAATGTTTTTTTTCAGGCTAAAAATATAATAAAATTAGAAGAAGACTTTAAAGGGCAAAAGTTTTCTTTTTTGAGCCCTGAAGATAAATGGCTAATATTAGAGGCTGAATTACCAAAGTCTTATTCTGAATTTACATGTGCTTTTTCTGAGAAGGCTTTAACAGAAGTGGTCAGGACCTCTTTAGAAGATGGTGAATCTCCAGGGTCTGTTATTCATGATATACAAAAAAAAGAATCTATTGAAAAAGTGAAGACTCTTTCATATTACGGGAAAGCTATTCCAACTTCAGTTCTTCCGATTTCGAAGCACATTAAAAGACATAACAAGAATCTTAATAAAGATGAGAAAAAATATGGAAAAATAGGTAACCCAACGGTTCATGTTGGATTAAAACAACTTCAAGCTCTAATTAATGAATTAATTAATACCTATAGTATGCCAGATGAAATTCATATTGAATTTGCTCGTGAACTAAAACTAAATAAGAAAAAGAAAGATGAAATTTCAAAGACACATAAAGAGAATGAAAAATTAAACGATAAAGCGCGCGAGTTTATAACTGAACGAGGGGAGAAGCGGAATCGTAGAAATATAGAACGGGTTAAAATGTGGTTTGAGATAAAAAATAAATTAGAGTGTAAATGTGTCTATTCAGGAGAAAATATTTCAGAGGAAATGGTTTTGTCTGAAAAAGTTGAGATAGATCACATTTTACCATTCAGTCGGACATTAGATAATTCTAGGTCGAATAAGGTACTTGTTTTAGCTTCAGAAAATAGAACTAAGAAAAACAAAACACCGTATGAAGCATTGGTTCACCGTTATCTAGAAGGGTGTGATCCATGCCAACAAGCCTAAAGTCCTGAAAAAGATAAACAAGCTCCCTCCACACAATTAAAATTTGGTTACTAAATAAACTAAATTGTCGGAGGATTAAATGGAGCTATTTGAAAAGTTAATCGTAAAATCACTAGGTCTTCAAGGTGTAAAATTAGAAAACTGGGAGGCTTGTGATAAAGAGTTAAAACTAGTCCTTTACGCAAAACAAGATCGTGAAAATGTAGGCTGTAATCAATGTGGCTGCCAAATATCTCATGTCCATGAGTGGAAGCTTCGAAAAATTAAAGCTTCTCCAATAGGCTCATATGAAGAGGTGTGGATTTACTTAAAACAGCTTCGAGGGCACTGCTTAATGTGTGATGATAAAGTCAGATCAGCTGGTGTTGATTTTACTCACCCTAATTTTGAAAACTTAACTTACTCACTTGTAGAAAAAGCAGGACGTCTTTGTGAAGAGATGACTTGTGAGTCAGTTGCTAGAATTTTAAGAATGAACCCCAAGACTGTGTGGAATTTGGATCAGTACCGGATGAAGCAAATAAAACCTCTTTTAAGCTATGCTGAAAGAAAGTTAGATTTAGAGCAGATGTCATCTGATGAGGTGCACTTTAGAACTATTTTTGGAAAGAAGTCTTGTGACAAGAATACGATTAAGTTCATCACAAATTTAGTCTGTACGAAGATGAGAAAGGTGCTCTCAAATGCAATGGGCAGAAAGGGTCCAAGCTTACTTAATTGTTTAAAGGTATTAACAAAAGAGCAGCTAGATAAGATCAAGTTTTTTGCAGTTGATATGCATGATGCTTTTATTGAGGCTGTGATAGGTAAATGTGAGAATGCTAAGGTCTGTGTTGATAGGTTCCATGTTGCAGAAGGGCTAAATAATTTTTTTGATGATGTGAGAAAATTTGAGTTTAAAAAAGCTAAAGAAAATGAAGATAAGTTTTTAATGGATGTGCTAGCACCTCATAAAAGATATATTTTAGTGGAGCGTGAGAAGAATTTATCTAAAGGAGATTTTACTAAATTAGAGAGGCTTTTAGATGTGAATAAGAACATTTTTAAAGCTTCAGTTTTAGTTGAGCACTTCCATAAAGTTTTAGATCAAAAGAATGTAAAAGACTTTAGAAAAGCTCTGGTTCTTTGGTACCGATATGCAAGAGAGTCAAAATTAAAGCCCTTTTTGAAATTTGCAAAAACCTTAAGAAAGTACAGAGGTTACATTGAAGGATATATTATGTCTGGGCTCACAACAGCAGTAAGTGAAGGCTTAAACAACAAGATTAAAGTGCTTAGAAGGATGGGCTATGGTTACACAAACCCAGAGTCATTTATGCACAAAATACTGCAGCGATGTGGACTTTTAAACTCAAATTACATCAATACTTCAAGTTGGTACTGGCCACCTCAAATGAGATTGGCACAAACTACACCCTTCTAGATAACGGAGAGGCTGAAGCATTTGGTGATGAAGAGGTGAAATGGGAGAGTATTCTTGGACGGGCAAAAAAAATGTCAGGGTCTAAGGCTTGGCGTTTTTCATCTGAAGCAATGGATAAATTTGAAGGAGAAGAAAAGTTTCTTTCAAGGCAATTAAGTGATACATCCTACCTTTCTAAAGTTGCAAAAAGCTACTTATCAACAATAATTCCAGATAATAAAATTGTTGTTACTACAGGGAGGTTGACAAGCCTTGTAAGAGCCAAATTAGGATTAAATGAAGTAATCAGTGATTCATATATAAAAAATAGAAATGACCACCGTCACCATGCAATTGATGCTCTAATTGTGAGCCTAATAGATAGAAGTTTTCTAAATGAATCTGCTGAAAAATTAAGTAAATCTGCTGAAAAATCAAGAGATAAAATTAAATTTCAAGAGCCATGGATTGGTTTTTTTGAGACGGTTAAAGAAAAAGTTAAAGATATTGTGGTTTCTCATAAAGTTGACCATGGTGCTAATAAAGCATTTTGTGAGCAGACTGGGTTTGGGCTGCATAATCCAAAAAATGAATATGAAGAAGAGAAAAATTTTAAATTAATTACTACAAAACATATAAAGGATTTAAAAGATAAAGATATTGAAAAAATTGTATCTACTAAATTTAGGGAAATAGCTATTAGGGAAATAGCTAAGAAAACAGGGATTGATTCCTTGAAAAGCTATGGCGTAAAAAAATTGAAGATTTTTGAAGTGTGTAAAGAAGATATTAATGAAATTGGTCAGGGTCATTCTAGTTATATGCTAAAAGTTTCACATGGAAAAAATAAGGAACACCATGTATACTATAAAAAAGGTACATCGTATGCTCTTTGTTTGTGGAGAGTTCCAGAAGCGAACAAGGGTGATACTATTAGCCCAGTTTTTATACATCGTTATGACTACCTAAAATATAAGGGAGATTTAAATTTTATTAAACCCCATCCGGCAGCAAAGCTTTTATGCAAAGTTAGTAATGGAGATACTGTGATTTTTGAAAAAGACGGGAAAGAGACTTTATATTTAATTAAATCTCTTGTGCGTTCTTCAAAACGGGTACACTTACTTGAGATTGAAAAAGCCATTAAAGGTGAATCAGATAAGCAGATAACGGTTGCAGTTTCCAAGTTTAAAGTTCGAAATTTTAGAAAGGTTAGGGTAACAGTGACTGGAAGGGTATTAGATGGAGGCCCAATTCTTTGAAAGATTTTATTTTAGAATTTATAAACCCAGGAACAAAAATTTCAAAACAAAGAGGTTCTTTATGCGTTTCTTTTTCAGAACAAAAAGAATCAGTATTGATTCCAATCTCAGATATCCATGGAGTATTGATTTTAAGTGATCAGATAAATTTATCTACAGCCGTTATATCAACTCTTCTTAATGAAGGGGTATGCATTCAATTTTTAAACGAAGTGTATATGCCCTTTGGAGTTCTTGCTCCATATGTCGGGAATAGAATGTGTAGGAAAAAGTTTTTAAGCCAGCTGGAGCTATCTAACATCCAAAAAGATCGAATGTGGCAAAAAATAGTTAAGAAAAAAATATTTAACCAATCTCAAGTTTTACTTGCTCATGGTAAAGAAAATAAATTTGTTGAAAAATATTTTCGTGAAGTTAAAAAAGGTGATGCTCAAAATCATGAAGCGCAAGCTGCCAGGATTTATTGGGTAAATTTATTTGGTATTAATTTTAGAAGAAGACTTGATGGTTTTGGGGTTAATGCGCTTTTGAATTATGGGTATGCTATACTAAGAAGTGCAGTTGCAAGGTATACTGTAGCTACAGGTTTAAATCCTAGTTTAGGTCTTTTCCATAAAAATCTAGAGAACCCTTTTTGTTTAGTTGATGATCTAATGGAACCCTTTAGACCAATTGTAGATTACTACGCATATAATCATATTGTTGATGAATACCTTACTAAAGACTCTAAAATAAAGATGATTTCAATCTTAGAAAAAGAAGTTTCTTATAATTCTGAGTTAAAGTGTTTAAGGAATGCACTTAAAGACTACTGCTATAATTTTTCAGAATCTATTAACCATGGTGACTATAGAAAGTTTAATTTAGATGTTTCATTTAATTTATGAGTGGGTATAGACTATTGTGGATGCAGGTGATGTTTGATCTACCAGTTGTGGATTTAAAAGAGAGAAGAGCTGCAGTTTTATTTAGAAACAAGCTTTTAGACTTAGGTTTTAATATGGCTCAGTTTTCTATTTATCTTAGGCATATTAAGGATAAAGAACAGGCAAATACTTATTATAATAAAATTGCGACTTACGTCCCGGACAGAGGGAGTGTTCATATACTGGTATTTACAGATAAACAGTATGAAAATATTAAAACTTTTGAAGGGCGTGTAGTAAAAAAAATGCTTAGTCCCAAACAATTACTGCTCTTTTAGAAAAAAAAAGAGATTAAATATGCCAATTCTCTTTTGAAAACAAGGGCTTAAAGGCTGAGGATTCTAACATTTGGGATTCTGTATTTCAACCAGAGCAGTATAATTGTCGATATTCATACCTTTTTTATTCTAACATTTGGGATTCTGTATTTCAACCAGAGCTTGCTCGAGTGTGGCGTAAACAGTGTAAGTATTCTAACATTTGGGATTCTGTATTTCAACCAGAGCTCTTTTAATAAATTCATCACATGTATTTTAATTCTAACATTTGGGATTCTGTATTTCAACCAGAGCCAATTTGCGCTTAGAAAATGCTGATTTTTAATTCTAACATTTGGGATTCTGTATTTCAACCAGAGCGGTAGCTCCCTGTCCCTTGAATTTTTTAAAATTCTAACATTTGGGATTCTGTATTTCAACCAGAGCTAATTTCTTTTCCATATATAAATTTATTTTATTCTAACATTTGGGATTCTGTATTTCAACCAGAGCAGCCTGTCTTGACTGTAAAACTCTATTGAAATTCTAACATTTGGGATTCTGTATTTCAACCAGAGCGTAGTCTTAGCGACTGTGTAATCGCTAAAGATTCTAACATTTGGGATTCTGTATTTCAACCAGAGCGTTCACGCCTTACTCCTTGTAATATATTTTATTCTAACATTTGGGATTCTGTATTTCAACCAGAGCAATCATGTACGTAGCGTCTTGAGGCTCATAGAATATGTTTTTTTAAAGCTGACCTTTGATCTACTAAAAAAACTTCTACTCCTAATAAAATCTTGAACCTCTTCGTCCTCTGAATCTGGCACATAGACTGCTGTTAAAAGATCTTTTGCAAAATATTTAGCTAGCTTTAAACTGTCCAAACGATCTGTTTTAACTCTATCACTTGCAAGTTCTGGAATAAGAGAAGAAGCAATAATTGTATTATCAACACCTTCAGATTCTAAAAATCTGTGTAGTGAAAATCCAATATAGGTGGCCTCATAACACGTTTTCAATTTAAACCCTTTCTTCTCTAATCTTCTCAGTTTTGTTAAAAGTGCTGCATTTGTTGGCTTGCACTTAAATTCAAAAATCTCTCCTGTTTCTTCACACAGACTTGCTCCGTGGAAACTTTTATCATCGACTGAGCCTCCCCAAATATAGTAGACAGATTAGGAAGTTCCTATGTAGCCCTAAAAGAGGCTGAAAGGGATGAGAAAATGTCAGAGAAAAGAAAACATAAACACTATAACAAAGAATTCAAAATAGAAGCTGTAAAGTTAGCTGAGACAGTTGGAGTAATGAAGGCTGCTGCTGAACTAGGTGTAGCAAAAAAATCTATTCAAAACTGGATAAATGGGATCTACATGGGTGGAGTTCAATGTAAAAAGTCAAAAATGGCCGAAATGGAAGCTGAGCTTAGAAACCTGAGTTCGGCGTTACATTCTTTATAAAATAAGTGTTTAAAGTTTTTGACGCCCCTTGCAATCCCAGAAAACAAAAAAAGCCATAAAATCCTTAGTTCAAACAAAAACGCCAATGACGGCAATTTTAAAAAGGAATTTTATGACTCAAGATAAGCTTACCACTGTTTTTTGCGCTGTCGATGATTTTTGTATGCATTATGAAAATGTTTATAAAAAACAAGCCTTAGAAAATCGAAAGCCTTTTAGAGGTACGCCCTCAAATCTAGCAATAAGTGAAGTTATATCAATTTTAATTCTATTTCACCCATGTGGATTTAGAACCTTCAAGCAATTCTATCTACACTTGAGAGCTTATCACAAAGGGGACTTCCCTTATTTGGTAAGCTACACAAGATTTGTAGAGCTTATCCCCTCAGCACTCATACCTCTTTGTTCTTTTTTAAAATCACGGTTTGTAAAGTCAACAGGAATCAATTTTATCGACTCTACACCTCTGAGAGTATGTAGAAATAAACGCATTAAAAGGAATAAAGTTTTCAAAGACATAGCTGCAGTTGGAAAGTCTACAATGGGTTGGTTTTTTGGATTTAAACTTCACATTGTCACCAATGAGTTTGGCCATTTGTTATCTGCACAGATTACAGCTGGCAATGTTGATGACAGAAAACCTGTTCCTAAGTTGGCAGAGGGTTTATGGGGAAAGCTGTTTGCTGATAAAGGTTATATTTCAAAAAAGTTATTTAATGAGCTTTTTGAAAATGGGGTCAAACTGATCACTTCCGTCAGAAAAGGCATGAAGAATAGGTTGATGGAAATGGAGGATAAAATTCTTTTACGAAAGCGCTCAGTTATTGAGACCATAAATGATCAGCTTAAAAATATTTCTCAAGTAGAGCACTCTAGACACCGTAGTCCTACAAACGCCATGGTTAATATAATTGCAGGGCTTGTAGCGTATACATTTCAAGAAAAAAAACCAAGAATCAACTGGAGCGCAGAAGAACAAAAATTGATAAACACCGCTCTGATAGTAGCTTAGATCGCCGAACTCAGGTTAGAAGGATTAAAAAAGAAAACAAAAACCTAAGGTTAATCAATGATGTTTTAAAAAAAAGCACTGCGATATTCTCCAAAGATCAAATTGGAAATCAGAGGTGATTTTAAAGTTAAAAAATCAACTGAGTGTGAAGTTTTTAGCAGAGCACTTTGGGTTGTCTAGACCTTTTTTTTATAAATGGTTGAAGCTTAGGAGTAAGTCCACATCTGGTCTGAACTCTAAAACTGAAATCTGTAAAGAGATCAGATCTATTTTTAGATCTTCAAAGCAAACTTATAGATCCCCTAGAATTTAGGCTGAACTCAAAACTAAAGAGGTTTTCATCAGTGAAAACACTGTGGCTAAATACATGGGTGAGATGGGGGCTTAAATGCAAGATTGAAGAAAAAATATAGAGTGATGACTACAGATTCAAACCACGCCCATGCCATAGCCCCCAGACTTTTTAAAACTGAAGATGAGCACTGTCTTCCAACAAAGCCAGGGGGACTGTTTTAGCTGGTGACATCACTTATTTGAAGCTCTCAAAGCACAACCATGTCTACCTTGCTGTGGTTTTAGACCTGTACAACAGAGAAGTTGTGGGTTGGTCTATGAGCCTCTCGCTGGACACTAGAGTTGTTATGGATGCCCTCCACGGAGCCATTAAAAAGACGAATCCAGATGCAGAGGTGATCTTCCACTCTGACCGTGGTGTGCAGTACGCGTCTGATGCGTATAGAAAGTTTTTGAGAAACCAGAAGATCAAGCCATCAATGAGCAGAAAAGGAAATTGTTATGACAATGCTTATGTGGAGAGTTTTTTTAGTTCACTTAAGAAAGAATGGGTGTACAGACAAAATCCTGAAACTGAAGATGCTATGAGGGCCTGTGTCTTCAATTATATTGAAGCTTGGTACAATGCAAAAAGACGACACTCATCACTTGATTATATGAGTCCGTTAAATTACAGAATTAAACAACAAAAACGAACTTCCTAATCTGTCTACTTTTTTGGGGAAGTCCAAGAAAAGTGTTTTATTTTTTTGAGGAAGTCTAGTTTGTTAACCAATTTAAAGGAAAGTATAAAGATAAGAATCCCAAGGGGGACGAAAACGCAAATAAAAGAGTGAAAAAGTTAGAATAACCCCGAACGGGTTTATGTTCTTGAAAACAAGGTCTTTTATGTTAAAATCATCCCGAAAGGGTTGAAATATGTCTGCAAATAAAATTAAAAAACTTGGTAAAATCATCAAGAAAACTCGTAAAAAACAAGGTTTAACACAAGAACAGCTTGCTGGAACAACGAGTGTTGGTGTGCGGTTTATTCGTGAATTGGAGCAAGGAAAAGAATCTTGTCACATTGGTAAGGCTTTAACTGTTGTTGCAATGCTCGGAATAGATATAGAAGCCAATGGTATAAAGTTATGAGCCGTATATTAGATGTTTATCTGTGTGATAATTTTGTTGGTATACTAACACAGGATGAAAGCGGGGATTTAGAGTTTACCTATGATCAAGGCTATCTTAAAAATTCTACCCATGGTATATCCCTTTCTCTCCCCTTAAGCACAGGGTCTTTGAGTCCATTGCCCAATGATTTTTTTAAAGGCAGGTATAAAGGCAAAAAAGTAAAAGCCTTCTTCTCTGGTCTTTTGCCAGAAGAAACTGTGCGCAAGCGCTTGGCCCAGTGTTTAGGGGTTTCAGAGAAAAACCCGTTTGCACTGCTGAAAATTGTTGGTGGTGACTGTGCAGGCGCATTGGCGCTTTATTCTCAAGAGCAAAAGCCTTTTGCAGAAGCAAAAGAAATTGAAACACTTGATGATGCAAGACTTAAAGAAACTTTAGATCTGATTAAACGCCGCCCTATGCTGGCGGGTGATGATGGCTACAGATTGTCTTTGGCAGGTGCACAAGACAAGCTCGTTGTTGGACTTAAAGATGGCAAAGTCCATCTTATTAAAGGCGGTGGGCCCACAACGCATATTTTAAAGCCGATTATTGAGCGTGTCCAAGACAGTGTTTACAACGAACTTTTTTGTATGAAACTGGCAAAATCTATGGGCATTGATGTGCCAGAGGCAATGCTACATTTTGTTGATGACACACCTTATTACCTTGTTGAGCGGTATGACCGCAAAATAGACAAAGGCGGCCAAGTAAAACGTATTCACCAGGAAGATTTTTGTCAGGCTTTGGGCATTGCTCCTGAAATGAAATATGAACGTGAGGGTGGCCCTAGTATTTTAAATTGTCAGAATGTGATTGCCAATTATACAGCAAGACCTGCTCTAGATCAGATTAAATTCCTAAACATTGTGATTTTTAATTATTTGATCGGGAATGCAGATGCACATGGTAAGAACTTCTCGCTTCTTTACAAAGAAGATAAACCAGAGCTAGCACCTGCTTATGACTTGTTAAGTACGGCTGTCTATCCAGATCTGTCTGAAAAAATGGCCATGAAAATCCATAGCAAATATAAACCACAAGATGTGTATTTACATCATTTTCGCAGGGTGGTGCCGAATACGAAAGCCGCACAATCTCTTATAAACAAGCAAATACAAACCATGTCTGGAAAGATTGTTAATGTAGCAACGGCACTTAAAAAAGAATTTCAAGAAGAAGGATTAACTTCCGATATTTTTGAGAAAATTATTAAGATAATTAGGAAACGATCACAACGATTGAGTGAATAGGATTTAATAAACATGATATCAAAATAAGAATATAAGCCTTCTCAAGGAAACTGGATACTTTTTTAAATGGGAACTAAACCTAAAAGGAAAGTGGTAAAAAAGCATGGAGAAGAAGGAAAAAACTACAGAGTCTAGAAAAAAGCACAATACTTTTTCAGAAGAATTTAAAGAGGGAGCTGTTAAATTGGCAGACAGCCAAGGGTTAAGAGGTCACAAATTTAGAGGATTATTTAATGGAATTGGTATTAAGGGGCTTTAGAAGAATAGGAAAATTATGGTTTTTAAAAAAGACTATAGTAGGATATAAAAGATATTTTTAAGGGTTTAATATTTAAATTGAGCCATGCCCTCAGGTCCCATTATAACAACTTGAAATTTTTTAGTAGATAAACTTTGAGTGGAAACAGGGAAGGTTATTAGGTAAGGCGTACTCCAAGGGTTTAGTTCAGGGAAATAGATTTTATTATGATGTGAAATGTTTTTTCTAAGACCAATAGCTCCTTCATATTCAACACCGTCAACTTTTAAAATTGCTTTCCAATTAGAGGCTTTTTGATTAAGTTTGTTTCTCTTTTTTTTTGGAGAATAAAAAGTTAGAAAGAATTCAGAATATGTAGAAAGAAGTTTTTCTCTTTCATTTTTAAATTCAAAAGCTTTACTAGAGGTCCAGTTTTTAAACTGGCTTTTAATTTTTAAATTATTATCTTGAATTTTTTTATCTAAAAAAGTGAGTTCAGCTTCAAACAAAAGGTGAAGACCATGGTACTCTTTTCTTTGTTTTGTTTGCTTTCTTATTATTCGTTTTTGCTTGGATAATGTTAGGGGACGCCAATCATTTGTAAGTTTTGTATTTATAGGAGCATGATTACAGGATGAGAGTAGTATGAGGATTAAAAATAGATTAAAAATTTTCATTTAAGAATTCCTTTATTTGAAGAATAGCAGTTTCTTTTTCAATATCATTTAACACTTCATGCATGGAATTATCAAAGAAAACAATTTTAGATCGGTTTTTTAGTAATTTTGCGGCATGATTTGCATCACAAACAGAATCTTTAGAGGACAAAAGAGATAAAGTTGGAGTCTTAAAACTTTGGGGCATGAGTTCTTGAGTAAGTTTTTTTATTCCTAAGAATAGGCGAGGTGAAATTTTAGAGTGTCTTATGGGGTCAGCTTTATGGGTTTTTAAATATTCTAAGTCTGATGAAAGTTGTTCAGGTAGAATTTCATTTCCAAAGGTGAGTCTTGGAGCAATTTTGGCTAGGAACTCAGAGCTAGTGGTTTTCCATTTAGGGGGATTAAGGTTAAGTTTTGTACAAGGGTTTGAGAGGATGATTCCTTTTATATTTAAATTATGAAATTCGTTTTTTTGTTCAGCACTTAGGGTAATAAGGCCTCCAAGAGAATGACTGAGTAAAAATAAAGGTTTTTTTGATTCTTTAGATATGAGCGTTAAAAGTTTAGTAAAGTCTTTAATAAACCACTGTATGTCTCCAACATAACCCCTTTGGCCACTGGATTTTCCATGTCCTGCTAAATCCCAAGAAACAACATCAACAGGAAGCTTTGAGGAGATAAAGTCACTAACATGAGTATAGGCATCAGAGTGCTCACCAAGTCCATGGGTGATGACTAAAAGAGCTTTACAGCGGCCTAGTTGAGAGACATGCTTTTGATAAAATAATTGCCTTTGTTTATCACTACTTTGAAAAAAATGAGTGGTGTTATTAGATAATGTCATAGAGTGTAGGGTCCTTTACTGTGCTTTATAAGAGGCTTTGTTAAAATAAAGTTTTTACTAACTGGTGCTGTTAACAGTTTATTGCTTTTAAGAAAACAATAAATGTTATGGTGACAACATGGGTCTTTTAAAGGAGATACAACAGCTTTTATGGGTTGTTTTAAAAAAAAATTTTTTAAAATAGCTAAAGAGGCAATACTTTTTTTAGCTAATTTATAGGTAGCCATAAGGCTAGTTGCCCTTAAACCTATGATAATAGTCTGTTTGGTGTTTTTTTTCATATAAAGAGCATACATTGAAGTTTAGACTTATAATCTCTTCAATTCCTTGCGTCAGCAAGGTTTTAATCGTTATGATAGGGGAGGGTTGTTGGAGGATATTATGTTTAAGAAAATAGTTATTTTTGTATTGGCAATGTTTTTTTTAAGCACAGCATGGGTGGGAGTGACTTCTGTTGTAAAAAAACAGTATGAAATAGTTGAAAATGAAAATTTACCGGTTAAATTTAACTTAATACAGTCTCGTTGGGAAAGGCTGTCTGGTTTTAATGCAGGTTTCTTAGAAGAGCTTAAAAAACCAGCTGAATTTTCATTAAAATTCTCAGGTTTGGATTTGAACCTAGTAGATTTTAAGTTAAGTGAGGGCTTAGGTGATGATTTTTATTTAGAGGTGAAGAAGGCTTATTTAGATGTAGGGGAGGAATCTTTATTTTTTACTCTAAATTTGGAAGAAAAAGGTGGGTATTTAGTAAGGGCGGTTAAAACCCATGGTGATGTTGAAATTGTCGGTTTTGAACTAGATTCAGTTTTAAATTATTTAAGGCAGGGGCTTGAGGAAAACCAGTGGTTTCTTGTAGATGGAAAAAAAAGAGTCATGGCATCTTATGAGAAAGCTTATGTTGGTAAGTCTCATAATATAGGAAATTTATATGAGGAATACTCATTTACTGTGTCTGATAAAACCTACACATTTGCAGTTTTAAAGCCTCAGAGTGTGAGTTTTGCATTTATAAACTTTATGGGGGTTTTAGGGATTTTTTTCATTTTAATGGCCCTTTATTTTTATACTGAGTATGGTCAAGGTCAGCGGGCATTAGCAAAGGCAAGTGAGGGTTCTTTTAAAGCCATAACTAAAGAGGCTTTAGAATCTAATGTTCTTAACGAATCTAAAGATAAAAGTATTTTTCAAGATAGTGATGTCTCTGAAGATGTGCGAATGGTGGATTTAACCAATAAGAAGGATCAATCAGAGTTAGATTATACAGAATTTCTAATTGACAATCCAATTTTAGGGCAAACCTCTAAAGAAGAGAATAACGTAGAAGTAACAGCTAAGGCAAAGCCAAAAGAAGATGAACATGTGAGTTTTGATGAGTGGGTAAAATTAGCTGAAGAGCTTAGCGTAAATATTGATGAATTTACACAAAATTTAGAAAAAGATAAGGGCTTAGAGGAGAACAAAGCCTAGGGTTTAATTTTTTATTGAGGTTTAAAAGTAGTTGAAATTATTAATTGGCCTTTTGACAGGTTTAGAGCACCAAGCATTGGGTGCTTTTTTATTGCACTTAGATTGTGAAGTTAAAACTTACTCTAAGCTTACTAGTTTTTTATCAGATGCAGTTTCACATAAGTTTAATTTGATTTTTATTGGAGAGGGGTTTTTAAAAAGCGAAGAGGATTATCAAAGGTTAAGGCTTGAATTAGGTCAAAATCCAACAACAAGGGCTATTTTTACAGTTGACTCAGGGAAGTTTTTTAAGCTTTCACACTCTGGAGTGGTGTACTCTGAAGATTACAATGCTATTAAGAAAATTTTAGAAGAAACAAAAACATTAAACCAGCAGAGTTTTAGTGGTCAGGTTGTTGATTCAAATGATGATGAGGATGTAATAGAGGTTCTTGAAGAGGAGACTATTGATTCAAATTTTGAAAAAATAACAGAGGCCATACTAAGGATTAAAAGATGTAGTTCAATAGATGAAATTGGTGTTGCTCTTATTGAATCTTTAGAGACTCTAGTTTTAAGTTCGCGTAAGGGGTTGTTTTTTAAATACTTACCAACATATTCAAGTTTAGTAGTTTTATCAGGGTTTAATTTTTCAACTAAAAAAATTAATGGAATAGGTTTAAATTTTTCTAGCTCTAAAGAGTTTAAAGCCCAACAGCACTTATCTCAGTTAAAACTTGTTCCAGCATTTAATAAAGTAATTGAAAAAATTTTCGGCCATTTAAACATAGAGATTAAAGTGTTAGAGGTTGAGGGGGAAGTTAAAGGTGTTTTAGTATATGAACTGCCTCCAAAGGGTAGTGTTGATGCTGACTTACACTTACTTTGTGATTATGCAGAAGCTTGCCTATGTGCAGTTATATATAAAAATAAGTATTTAGGGAATAAGATAAATGATGATTTAACAGGGTGTATTTTAAGAGAAGGATTTTTTAATCAATTACAAAATGAAATTATGAGAGCAAAGAGAGTTTTTTTGCCTGTTACGGTTATGCTTTTTGAAATTGATGGGTTTTATGGAGTTAAGGCAAAATACAACGAAGAAAGAGTTAAAACATTGGTTAAAAGTTTTCCACAGTTGTTAAAAAGTAGTATAAGGCACAATGATTTAGTGGGGAGAATGGGTGAGTATAAGTTTGCAGTTTTATTTCCTCATATGTCTACACAGGCCGGTCTTTTAAAGGCAAGTAAAATGTCAAAACAAATTGCACAGACTAAATTTTTTAATGATATGAAAACTAAACTGATCTGTTCAGCATCAATTGTTTTAGGCACTTACCCGTCTCAAGTGTCCTCTGCTGATGAACTCATTTCATCTTTAGAGTCGACTATGTTACATAGAGAGTCCTCAGGTACAATAATAGGTTTAAAAACTAAACTAGGGTTTAAGAAAGATTTTGAGGAGATGAGTTTACCAGTTTCTACAATGAATAGAAAAAAGGTAGAGATATGAATCCAGTTTTATGGGTGAATCAAGATAATTTAGTTAAAAACTTTAATTTAATTAAAAGCAAAACAGACTCAACATTTATATGTCCAATGGTTAAGACTAATGCCTATGGGGTTGGTGATACCCTTGTGGTGGGAACATTACTAGAGGCTGGGGCGAAACACTTTGGAGTTGCTCGAGTTTTTGAAGCTGAGAAATTAAGACGTTTTTTTCCTAACAAGGCCTTTGAAATTTTGGTGTTCAATGCTCTTTATAAAGGCTCTATAAAATCTTATGCTGAAAGTGACTTAACTCCCGTTGTGGGCAGTTATAGTGATTTAGATGTTTTAAAAGGACTTTTAAAAGATGATTTAAAAAAAATAGGCAGTGTCCATTTAAAATTTGATTTAGGCATGTCTAGGTTTGGGTTTAAGTTAAAGGATGTGTCTCAAGTAGGGGAGGTTTTAAAAAGCCTAGGGCTTAATATTCAAGGTGTATGTGGTCATTTTCCTAATAGTAAAGATTTTTTACAAGAGGAGGGGTTGAGTGCAAGGCTTTTAACAGATTTAATCAACTGTGCCTCTAAGGTAGGAGTTTGTAAGGAAAATGTTCATGCTCCTAATTCCACAGCTATTCAAAGTGGTAAGTTTCAGGTAGGTTTAAGGCCAGGTATTGGTCTTTATGGGGTGAGCCTAATAAAGGAGAGTGGATTAAAGGGTGTTTTAAGGCTTACATCTCCTGTGGTGTCTTTTAATAGTCTGTCTACTGGAGATAAGGTTTCTTATGAAGGAGTTTGGAAAGCCAAGGAGCCTGTAAGGATTGGTGTTTTGCCCATTGGATATGCAGATGGTTTACGAAGAGGTCTTTCAAATAGAATAAAATTTTTTTTAAAGGGAGTTGCTTATTCTCAGGTAGGAGCTATTTGTATGGATTATTGTATGGTGAACTTAGGAAGTGAAAAAAACTTAAAACAAGGTGATAAGCTTACTTTGTTTGATGAAACGTACTCAAGTCTTTTTGAGTGGGCAAAAATATTAAACACTATTCCTTATGAGCTTTTAACAGGGTTAGGTCATCGTATTGAACGAAGGGTTTTTTAGTATATGAGATTATATTTTAATTCTGTTTTTGAAAAACGGGTTTTAAAACCTATTCAAACTGTAGGGGAGTTTTATTTATTTTCCGTTAAAGCATTAAAATCTATTTTTACTAAACCTTTTAGGTACAATGAAATTCTTACGCACATAGATTTTGTTGGAAATCAGTCCATTGGAATTATAGTGTTAACAGGAGTTTTCACAGGGTTAGCACTCAGTTTTCAGATATGGGTTGGATTTAATCTTTTTGGAGCAGGTGATTTAGTGGGGCCAACAGTGGCTTTAGCAATTACTAGAGAAATAGGGCCTGTGTTAACTAGTTTAGTTATTTCTGCTAGAGCGGGTGGGGCAATGGCTGCACAGCTTGGAACAATGAGAGTTTCTGAGCAAATTGATGCCTTAGAGGTCATGGGAATAGAGTCTATTCAGTATTTAGTAAGCCCAAGAATTGTTGCAAGTGTTTTAGCTACGCCATTATTGTGTGCAATGTTTGATTTTATGGCCATAATGGCGTCATATTTGTTAAGTGTACATTTTCTTGGTTTAGATAAAGGTGTTTATTTGGAGCGAATACAACTTTGGGTAGAGCCATCCTATGTTTATGAGGGTTTGTTTAAGACTGCAGTTTTTGGTTTGTTTTTTGGGCTTTTTTGCACATTTAGAGGCTTTACTACAACAGGTGGAGCTAGAGGTGTTGGAGAGTCTACAAATAGGGGAGTTGTGGTTAGCATGGTTATGGTAATTGTATTAGACTACTTTGTATCTAATTTTATCAGATTTTATAATTTAATGAGGAACTGATGGAAACAGCGATTCAGATTACTAACTTAAAAAAGACATTTGATGGTGGACGCGATTTTGTTCTTAAAGGTATTGATTTATCAATACCAAAGGGAAGTATCACTATGATTATCGGCTTTAGCGGAACAGGTAAGTCTGTTTTAATGAAGCATATATTGGGTTTAATGGAACCCACAGAGGGTAGCATTCAAGTCCTTGGTAAAAACCTTAATGAAATGACAAGAGATCAAAAGCTTAAGCTTCGTATTAATTTAGGTGTGATGTTTCAGTATTCAGCACTTTTTGATGATATGACGGCACTAGAAAATGTTATTTTCCCAATGTTTGAGCACAGAAAGGATCTTACAAGAGAAGAAATGACTAGGCTTGGGGGAATAAAACTAGAACAGGCAGGGTTTAATGAGAAGCATTTTAGTAAGCTGCCGTCAGAGATGAGTGGGGGGATGAGAAAAAGAGTAGGCCTTGCAAGAGCGCTGTCTTTAGACCCTGAGATTTTGTTGTATGATGAGCCCACAACGGGGCTGGATCCTATTTTAACAGATATGGTGGATGGTTTAATCTATGACACACATCATTTTAAAAGTGGACACACCTCTGTTGTGATTTCTCATGATTTGCATGCAGCATTTCGTATTGGAGATTATGTTGTTATGCTTCATGATGGAAAAGTTTTAAAGCAGGGTGCACCAGAAGAGTTTTTAAAATCATCAGACCCATTTATACAAAAATTTGTGAGTATGGGTGTAAGGAAGAAAAAAAATGTTTGAAAGGCCGGAGTTAAAAGTTGGAGCTTTATTTATAGTAAGTTTTTTACTTGTTGGCTATATGTCAATGAAAGTTACTAAAGGTATGGGAATATTTACTACTAGTGAAAATTATAGCATTACTGTTAGTGATGCCTCAGGAATTATTTCAAATACAGCGGTTAAAATGGCAGGTGTTAAAATTGGTGTTGTTGAAAGTATTGAATTAAAAGATGGAAGCGCAGTGTTGACTTTGTCCATACAACCCGGGCTAGGGTTGTCGTCATCTTCTTACGCTGAGTTTAAAACAGAGGGAATTTTAGGAAGTAAGCATATTGCTATTTATAATGGAAAACTTAAAGATCCTGCCTTAAAACCAGGAAGCTCTTTAAATATGGTTCCAAGTACAGATTCCATGGGCGATGTTTTGTCAGAAGTAGGTAAAGTTGCAAAATCTTTAAATGAAGTTGCACTAGCCATTAAAGACGCCACAATTTTAGGAACCACCCAAACTCCAATTGGAAGAATTATTACAAATATGGAAACTCTAACAGCCAATTTAGCTAATGTTTCTTCTGTAAGTGGGGGAAAGATCAGTTCAATTATTGATAAACTTGACGGAATTACAGACACGTTAGACTCCATAATGGGTAGAGATTCAAAAGAGCGTATTAATGAAGCTTTTGATAATGCTTTTAATGGTTTAGCAAAATTTGATGAATCCTTAGCAAATGTAGTGTCCATTACAGATAAGATAAATAACGGAGAAGGGACCATTGGTCGCCTTATTAATGATGAAACTACTGTAGAGGGTATAAATACAGCCATTGATAATTTAAATACCCTCCTTGGAGGCGTGAGAACAATAAGAACTAGTTTTGATTATCATTCTGAGGTTTTAACAGAGGGCAATGATGTAAGGTCTTTTGTGGGTTTAAGACTTCAGCCTGGAACGGATCGTTATTATGAAATTATGGCAGTGCAGGATAAGTTTGGCCTTAGTAAAAAGAAAACCATTTTACGAAAGGGCACTCAAACAGATGATTATAGTGAGGAAACCACCTACAACAATAAGGTGAAGATAACAGCTCTTTTAGCAAAAAACTTTTATAATTTTACTCTTAAAGGTGGGCTTATTGAAAGTACAGGTGGGTTTGGTGTAGATTATACTACATTTAATCAAAAATTAAGATTGTCTGCTGAAGTTTTTAACTTTGGAGGAAATGATGAGGATGAAAGAGCTAATGTAAGACTTTTAGCAAAGTATGATGTTTTTAGAGGTCTTTATTTAGTTGGAGGTTACAATGATATGTTAAATGGCAATACTGTTAGTAGAGAGGCTTTGAGTAGCCCGTTTGTTGGCGCAGGGTTGTTTTTAACAAATGATGACCTTGCAGCCTTGGCTTCCTTTGCCTTCTAAAGGTAATGTATAAAGAGAGTAGTGGAAGGAAGTAGTTTTTTAAAACAGAGAAATTAGAGCAAGTCTTAACAAAAAGACTGTGAGGCTAACTATGAATAAAATTAAAACTGCACTTGTGAGTGTTGCAGATAAATCTAATTTAAATGTCTTGGCTAAATTTTTTAAGAAAAATAATATTAAAGTGGTGTCAACAAGTGCAACGTTTAGTGCACTAAAAAAACTAGGTGTTAACACTGTAGAGGTTTGTCATCAAACAGGTTTTCCTGAGGTAATGGGGGGGCGGGTAAAAACCCTCCACCCTAAAATACATATGGCACTCCTTGCAAGAGAGGGTAGTGAAGAGGACAGTGCGCTTTTAAAAGAAAATGGCATAAAACCTTTTGATTTATTAGTGGTAAATTTATACCCCTTTTTAAAAAAACAACAAGAGGGTGTTAAAGGCAATGACCTTATAGAGTTTATTGATGTTGGTGGACCATCAATGATTAGAGCTGGAGCTAAGAACTTTTTAAGGTTGGTTACGTTAACTTCTCCAAAAGACTATAGTCTTTTAGAGACTGGAGAAGTTGAAAGCCTCAAGGTTCGTAAAAGCTTGGCAGGAAAAGCTTTTAAGCACTTATCTGAATACGATAGAGGAGTGTTTTCCTGGCTTTTAAATGAAAACAAGCAATCAAATAAATTAAGGTATGGTGAAAACCCTCATCAAGAAGGAGTGTGGTTGTTTGATAAAGGTAAGGAAGGGCTTCATCAGGGAACAGTTCTTCAAGGAAAAAAATTATCTTTTAATAACTTATTAGACCTAACCACTGCTGTGGAGAGCCTAGCACTGTTTGAAAAATCTACAGTGGTGAGTGTGAAACACAACAATCCGTGTGGAATCGGCTCAGGTAAAAATATAAAAGAAGCCTTAGAAAAATCTCTTAATGCAGATCCAATGAGTGTTTTTGGGGGCATTGTTGCTATGAATAAAGAGCTTGATGTGGCTTGTGCAGAAAAGCTTATAGGTATATTTTTGGAATGTGTTATTGCTCCCTCAGTTTCTAAAGAGGCTCGAGCTGTTTTTGCCACAAAGAAGAACTTACGAGTTTTAGAGTGGCCGGTACTTATTAAAGGCTACAGACCGGAGAAAGATCAAAAAAGAATTAGTGGTGGTGTTGTTGAGCAAACAGTGGACTGTTTGCAAACACCGTTTTCTAAATGGGTACAGGTAAGTGGAGAGACTCCAGGAGCACAAGTTGTGGAAGCTTTAGAGTTTTCATGGAAAGTTGTAAGAAGGCTTAAAAGTAATGCAGTGTCTATTTGTGGAAGAGATTTAACATTGGGTTTAGGTATGGGGCAGGTGAATCGTGTTGATGCTGTGAAATCTGCCATTAAAAGGTGGAGCGCATTTCATAAAGGATATGAAGGTCCAGTGGTTTTAGCCAGTGATGGGTTTTTTCCTTTTTCAGATTCAATAGAGTTAGCTGCTAAAGCCGGCATTAAGTGGATTGTTCAACCTGGAGGATCTATTAAAGATGAGGTTGTAATTCAAAAAGCAAAAGACTTAGGTTTAGGAATGTTTTTTACAGGAGAAAGACACTTTCTTCATTAAAAAAGTAATTTTTTTTAATTCAATTAGTTTATAATTTAGAAAAGCTGTTAAAATACATTAAATAACGCTAGTTAAGTTGTGTGATTCAAGATAAAGTTTGGTGCTATGAGTGATGAAAAGAAAATATGGATGGTGCGAATTGAGAGTCAGATTTGTGGTCCTTATGAAACATCCACTGTTGAAAAGCTTATTTTAGAGGAAAAAGTTTCTGAAGTTGATGAGGTGGCTCTTCCTTGTAAAACCTGGTGTTACGTTCGTGATAGAGCGGAATTTGCAGAAATTTTTAAAAAAATCCAGTCAAATTCCTCTGTAAAATCTAGATCAAGCTTATCTTCAAAGTCATTTACAGGGACTGAGGATATTACAGATATTATGGAAAGTGAGAGAACTAAAGAGCTTAAGCTTTCAGAAGCTAAAGGGACAGGTACGAATCCAGTAATAGAGTTTAACAACTTAAAAGTAAATTCTAAAAATTTAAACACAAGGCAGGGGTTTGTTAAACCTCCTAAAAAGAAGAAAAATATCAGCTTAATTGTAATTTTAGGGATGATTTTTATAGCTTTAGGAGGTTATTTTTTTGGATTTAACAAATTAGCATATAATCCATTGGAGCTTTTTACAGGAGAGACACAGAAAAATTTAGACATAGCTTGGGCTTCTGGAGATTATGAAAAAGCTTTTAAAGCTATACAGACAAGCAAAGGTTTTTTAAAGAAATATAGAAATAAGTATGCAGCCCTTCTTTTAATGAGAGGAAATAAGTTTAATTTAGCAGAAAAGAACCTAGACCTTGCTTCTAATAAAGTTTCTTTAGAATGGAAAAATTTAAAAGGACTTTCAGAGCAGTATAGAGGGCGACTAGACTTAGCTGAGAGTTATTTTTTAAGTGTTCTTAAAGAAAACCAAAACTACACCCCAAGCTTAATTAATTTAGGGCTTTTAAAAAGACAAGAGGGTGATTGGTCCTTAGCATTGTCATATTTTGAGGCCGCTTTTTCAAGAGTAAAAGGCTCTGGCTTTGATGATGTTTCATTTTATTTATTGGAGGCTTGGACTAGGCAACTTCTTGCAGAGAGTGGAGTTACAGATTTAGATAACATTGTAGCTTATTTAAACAATCAAATGGTTGGGCATTCTACTTACATCCATGAGTTTAAACTTGTAGAGCTTTGGATCAATGTAGTTCGAAGCAGTTGGACAAGAAAAGAAGAAATTCTTACAAAAGAAATTCTTAATTTAGATCCTGCAATTTTAGTAGAGCGTAAGGTTAATCCATACACGTATAAACTTCCTCCTGGAGCAATTTCATATATATGTGAGGATTTAAATTTAAAACTTACAAAGACAAAGTATAAAAAATCAGTAGTAGCACTTTGTTTAATTGTAAACAAAGAGTATGGAAAAGCTACATCCATGCTTAAAAAAGATATTCACAGTGAGTATGCTATGACTTTATATAGTTTTGCTGCAAAATTAAATAAGGATTTTTTAAAAGCAGATGAACAATTGGAAAAAGCTATGGGAATTGTTGGAGGTGAGAACTATACAAAATTTTTCTTTCAAGCAAGATTTTGTTATGAAAAAGGCAATATGAAGTGTGCTGCTGAATATTGGATGAAAGGCTTAGATAGAGATTCACAGGCTTACACAGCATACACAGGTTTGGCATTGTCGTATTTCCAGGTTAGAGATTATAAAAAAGCTAAAGTTTTTATGAAAAGAGCTAAAAAGTTTGCAAAATCCTATGGCCCTTTAATTGAGCTCCAGTTAGTAATGAAAGACATTAAGTAAAGACTTTTTATGCTATCATTTTTAAAAGCTTATAAGAAACACGATCCAAGTACTAAATCTTACGCTGAGATATTTTTTTTGTTACCAGGGCCAAGAGCTCTTAGGTATTATTGGTTAGGACATTTTTTTTATAAAATTAAATTATTTTTTATAGCCAGACTTATTTCAGAAATAGGCCGTTTTTTAACAGGAATTGAAATTCATCCAGGAGCTAAAATTGGAAAAAACTTTGTCATTGACCATGGAATGGGTGTTGTAATAGGGGAGACGGCCATTGTTGGGGATGATTGTTTTATTTTTCACGGGGTTACACTTGGGGGTGTTAAGAAAATACCGGGTATAAGGAGACACCCTGAGCTTAAAAATAAAGTTACCGTTGGGACTGGAGCAAAAATATTGGGAGCTGTAACTTTAGAAGAAGGTGTTAAAGTAGGGGCAGGAGCTGTTGTTTTATCTGATTGTCCTAAAGGGGCAACAATAGTTGGTATACCTGGAAAGGTTAGAAACTAATTGTTAATTTTTTTAATTTAAATACAAGAGCTTAAAGTTGAATTGTTTGGTGTAAACAAATAAGTTTTAAAAAAAAAGAGTTTAAAAAAAGCTCTACAAATTGATACCTAGTGTGTTGTTAATGTGGCTTTAGAAAATATTTTTAGTAACATTTTAGTTCAATATGGTTTTTTTAAAACCTTGAATGAGGTTTACAGTCATTGTGGGTATAAAAGACATATACTAATATCTTATACTAATTGAGGCTACGTGCTAGTTTTAAAAGATTTTTCTTTAATGGAAAGTAGGAATTTATTATAGTCAAGAATATTTAAAGAAAGCCAGTTTGGTTGAGGCGTGGATTTAGAGGAGTGGATGCTATGGATAAATATAGGGATATAATTACTAAGTTTTGGAAAGAGGCAGTGCTTGAAAACAGAAGGCTCATTGTCGAAGAAGGCTACAGTGTGTTCTAAATAATTTTTAAAAATCTTTAACAAAGCTTTGCTTTTATATTCATGGTCATTTATTTTTTTATGTGGTTTTGTAATCAGGTTTTTTTCAGTGCTTAAAGGAAGTCCCCAGTGTTTTAGTTGTAAAATAGTGGCCTTGCGCATGCGGTGGTCATCTCGGCCAGTAAGGTATAAAATAGGGCAATTTTTTAAATGAAAAAATTGAATTAGTGGGATGACACCATTATAAGGCTCGTCAGAAAAGAGAAAGGTTCCAGCAAAGAAGTGATTTTTCCAAAAAGAATAAGCTCCCTTTTTAAGCGTTTCATTGTTTGGTATAATATCTAAATAGGGGTTAAGGCCCCAGTCAGTATATTTAAGTCGGTAATTTGAAGATATCTTGAGCAAAATTGGGTTTTTAGCTTTATGTATGCTACAAAATAAATCAAAAATATCTTGATTTCTAGGGCTAACATTAAAAATTGTAGAATCTATGTCAAAAACAAGAACTAGCTTTTTTTGTTCATTAAGTGCTTGGTCGAACCTTGAGATCAGTGATTTCATAAGGTAAATCTATGAACCTAGTATAGGTTGATTGCAAGTTTTATTTATAAAGATCTGAGGCTAAAGATGCTATTTAAAAGGCTGTGTTTTTTAGGGGTTGTGTTTTTTATTATTACAGGTTGTACGGTTAAAAGAGAGCCTCTTGGAACCAAAGGAAACCCTATAAAAGTATTTTTAATTCCATCTGTGGATGCTCAGATGTTAAAGGATAAAGCGAAAGATTTAAAAGTCGCTTTACAAGAAGCTACAGGTTATTCAATAAAGTTATTGGTCCCATCAAGTTATATAGCTGTTGTTGAGGCGTTTGGGACTAAAAAAGCTGATGTTGCTGTAATGAATACTTTTGGATACCTTCTTGCACAGAGTAAATACAATGTTGAAGCCAAGCTTATGGTTACTAGATTTGGGCAAATGAGTTACAAATCACAAATTATAGTCCATGTGGATTCAGATATTAAAAATCTTAAAGACTTAAATGGTAAGAAGTTTGCTTTTGTAGATCCGGCATCAGCATCTGGTCATATACTTGCAAAAGATTTATTTAATAAAAAGGGAATTAAACTTGGTCAAGAGATGTTTGCTCAAAAACATGATTCTGTTGTGGCAATGGTTTATCAAAAACAAGTTGATGCAGGTGCTACGTTTTACTCCCCTGTAAGAAATGGGCACATTCAAGACGCTAGGCGCTTAGTGAAAACTCAGTTTCCAGATGTTGAGGAAAAGGTAAAAATCCTAACTTTAACAGATAAGATTCCAAACGATCCCATTATTTTTAGAAAAGAAATGGGTTCAGAAATGAAGGAGAAACTTGTAAATGCCTTTATTAATTTTATAAAATCGCCAAAAGGTAAGAAAACTTTTGAGCAGTTGTATTTAGTTGATGGAATGGTGAAAATTGATGATTCGGTATACGATCCAGTTCGTAAGGTTTTAGGTGGACTTGGTTTAAGTGTTAAAAAAATGATAAAGTAGATATGACTGATATAAAAGAAGAAGTGAAATTAGATGTTAAAGATTTAAAGAAAACATATCCCAATGGTTTTACAGCTTTACATGGGGTTTCAATGAAAGTGTATTCGGGAGAGTTTCTTGCTATTATTGGTCTTAGTGGCTCTGGAAAATCAACCTTTTTACGTTGTATTAACCGTTTAATAGATCCTACATCAGGACAGATTCTGTTTAACAACGGTGATATCGTGAAAAAAAAAGGTAGAGAAGTTTATAAAATCAGAACTAAGATTGCCATGATATTTCAAAATTTTAATTTAGTTGGTCGGCATACAGCGTTTTCTAATGTTTTAATGGGTAGCTTGGCTAGAACTTCAATGGTAAAAAGTATTTTAGGGGTTTTTTCAAAGGAAGATCAAGAAAAAGCCATTAAGTATTTAGAACTTGTAGGGCTTGGCAGTAAAATTCATATTAGAGCGGATCAGTTATCAGGAGGGCAAAAACAAAGAGTTGCCATTGCAAGAGCACTCATGCAAGAGCCGGATATCTTATTAGCCGATGAACCTGTTGCAAGCTTAGACCCTGCTTTATGTCACACAGTGATGGATTATTTAAGAAAAATTAATAAAGAGCTTGGCATTACTGTTTTATGTAACCTTCATCACCTAGATTTGGTTAAAGAGTATAGTGATAGAGTGGTGGCGCTAAAAGATGGGAAGAAAGTTTTTCAGGGAAATTCTTTAGAGATTAATGATAGCTGGTTTAAAGAAATTTATGGCGAAGAAGCAAGGCATGTGGAGTAAAAAAGGATGACTGGTATGACTTTTAATTTTAAAAAATCCATTTTTAATATATTTTTTAATGCCTATAGCTTATCAGTTGTGTATTTTTTGGTTTTATTTTGTTCAGGGTCTATGGTAGCGGAAGAAACCTTAGAAACAGGTAGCTATATTTTAGAAAAGGCTATGATTTTTTTTGGGCTTGGACTACTTATTGATTTTTTAACAGGAGTCTTTCGTATAAGAACACTAGGTTCACAGCTTTTTGCAACACCTATTCAAAAAGCTAATGAAGAGAAATCAAACTTTTGGAAAGTGCAATTGTATTTTGTACTTTTTTTAACAATTGTGGCCTCGATTATTATGACAAAAGCATCAATTATAGACTTAGTTGATGAATCAGGGTTTTTAGGGGCTGTGAGGTTATTTCAAGGTATTTTTTCACCAAACTTTGAAATTTTACCAAAAGCTATTTTGGCAATTATAGAGACAATTTTTATTGCATTTTTAGCAACGTTTATTGCAATACCATTTGCATTTTTTTTATCCTTTGTTGGTGCAAAAAATATTATGACTCATCATACTGCATTTGTTGTATACATGGGACTTAGAACATTTTTAAATGTTGTTAGGTCTGTGGAACCATTGATATGGGCAATTATTTTTTCGGTGTGGGTGGGCATAGGGCCGTTTGCAGGTATGCTTGCACTAATGCTTCACTCGGTAGCTTCGTTAACAAAACAATACTCTGAAATTGTAGAGTGTGTTGAAGACGGACCTATTGAAGGTATTAAAGCAACAGGGGGGGGTATTATTCAAACAGTTGCCTTTGGTGTAGTTCCTCAAATTGTTTTGCCTTACATATCATTTACAATTTATAGGTGGGATATTAATGTAAGAATGGCAACTATTATTGGTCTTGTTGGAGGTGGTGGTATTGGAACAATGTTAATTCAGTACCAGGGGCAAGCTTTGTGGCGTGAGGTTGGTTGTATTGTTGTAGTTATAGCCATTGTTGTATGGCTTTTAGATACAGGGTCTGCTTATATTCGTGAAGCTATTCGGTAAAACCTTAAGCGCAACATTGTTTAAAAAGTTTGAATTCAGGTTAACTTCTTTTTTTATTTTTTTTTCATACCGTCTTCCATGGCCATAAAATCAAAATCAAGAGATTGCAAAAGTTGTTGACCTTTTGTTGAAAATTAATGGCACGGGTACTAGATTGGTTAAAAAACCTTATGGGTAAACTCTGATTTTTATGAACCACTGGGTTCTCGCATTGAGACATTTTGGTGCTATTAATCTCAAATCAATAGGGGATATTCATTCAGTTTTAAAAAATTTAAACCGATGGTTTATTATGGTTAAGAGAGTCCATATAAATGTTTTTGTAGTGACAACCTTACTTCTTGGTTGCAGTATACCCCCTTTTTTTTCAGTACGTCCATCAGTAGATATGTTTCATCAGATCCATGGAAATGAAGCTAAAATAGATATTTTATGGGTTATTGATAACTCTCTATCAATGGCAGATGAACAAGAAGCTTTAAGAGAAAATTTTAATTCTTTTATAACAAACTTTATTAAAAAAGGCTATGATTATAGAATAGCAGTGATCACTACAGATGCTTATTATACAGGTTCTTATTACCATGACTCTACGCTTCTTTCTCAAGATGAAGTACAAGGAAGAGTGGATTATATGGATGTGGTGCATTCAAATGAGAGTCTTCTAGGAACGGGAGTTTTGCTCTCATATTTAACATCTGAATTTGTTGATGGTGATTTAACAAAAGATTACTGCAATAAAAATTCGCATCTTCCTACTTGCGTTGAAAATACCGAGGGTTATATGCTCTCAGGATATAAGCTAATCGAGAGTTCTAATACAACCATTGATTTTACAGAGTATGAACCTTCAAGTCCTGTTTATGAAATTGGTCATGAGGATTATATTTCAAATAATATAAAAAATATTTTTGCAGTCAATTCAAATGTTGGGATACAGGGTTTGTTTTATGAAAGTGGTTTAAGGAGTGTTCAGACTGCTTTAAACAATCCAGTAAATAAAGCGCTTAATTTTCCTAGGTCAGGTGCTCACTTAGCAGTAATTGTAGTTTCTGATGAAGAAGATCAAATTGAAGGCAGTACTGCTCTTGGTCGTATACCAGCAGACATAATAAATAATATTCCTGTAAGTGAGTATGATGATTTTCTTAAAAGTCTTGTTGACCCTGAATATGGTTATTCATTTCATGCAATAGTAAAATTTGAGGGAGACACCTGTGGTGTAAATTCAAATCATCCAGTAGGAGCAAGATACATAAAACTTTCTGAATTATCAGGAGGAACTCAGGCCTCTATTTGTGAAGATTTTGCAGAAAGCTTGGATGATATAGCTCAAACAATTATTGAAAGAGTAGTTGAGTTTCCTTTAACAGACACCCCTGCAAACTTGAATCAGCTTCAAGTTTTAGTTAAAAATCCAGGAGCAACAGTTTCTATAGCTATACCTCAAGATATAGAAAATGGTTGGACTTATAATGCCTCTGCAAACAGTATTGTTTTTCATGGCACGGCCATACCTATTCAAGATTCTGAAATAAGTATTCTCTATGAACCAACATTTTTGTTTCTTTAGTAAAATTTGTGGGTAGGTGGTAAAAACTTTCCAAGTTTTTAATATAAGGCTATTTTTGTTGTTTCATGTTTTTAAAAACCATAAGGTTTTCTCACAACTCAGTTTTATTTTAATCTTTAAGCTTTTAGCTGTGCTAGGTGAATTTTTTTGTTCCTAAGTAGATTAAAATCAAATTCTTTTGCATTTTTCATTACTTTAACCCGAGTTCGGACTTTCTAAACCTACTGAAGCAGCCTTTCTTCAAGTACTTGAAGTCTAATAGAGGGTTTTCTTGGACGCAAACAGTACGCCGTTAGTGCCGAAAGTAAATTTACCACAAAGTTTTTTGGGCTTCGGTGTCTTGAGTGTTCAAGATGAAATTCCTCCTTTAAAATCCCAAAAGCAGTTTCAACAATGTACCTTTTCCTCAGGAGTAGTTTATCAAAAAGAGGAACAAACTTATTTTTCATATTGGATTTAAGATTTGTTATGACTTGAACCCCTTTACTCATCAATTTTTCAAATAGCTTTTGGGATATATATCCTTTGTCTCCAAACAATTTTCCAAAAATATTCTCAGCTAAACCCTCTACAGGCTTTGTATCATGAACATTTCCTGGGGTTATGGTAAAACTTAAGAGCTCCCCTTTGTGAGAAATTACTATGTGAACTTTAAAACCAAAGAACCAGCCCATTGTTGATTTCCCACGTTTTGCAAGTCCTTTAAAGGTTTTGTGACGACCGATTCTTTTGTTATTACAAACAACAATGGGACTGGAGTCTACAACAGATATTCCTGTGCAAATATTTGATTGCATAAGTGAGTGTAAAAAAATAAGAATTTGAGGTGCTGAAGATTTTTTAAGTTCTACAAACCTATTGTAGGACAAGAGTTTTGGGAAATAAGGTTTTAGAAATTTTTGAACATAACCTGTATAGAAAGCTTTAAAATTTCTGAAGCCGGAAAATTGGAATAATAAACAGATGGTGATGACTTCAGACTCAGATAACGCAGATGGAAAACCTCTCTTTCTTTTGCTGGGTATGAGTTTGGACTGTTCTTTGTTTAACCCTAAAATAAAGTCGTCAACAAGAGTAAAAACTTCTATAATTTGATTTTCTTCGATCATTCCCGGCTCCTTTTTGCAGATCAGTAAAAAACAACTAAATCTTACAAAAGGCTGGGATGATCTTTTATTTATCCAGCACTTAGGTCCTGAAAAAAGTTCGAACTCGGGTTACTTTAGTCTTTTTTTTAGTAGTTTTAACTTCAACCTGTTTAGCTGTGAATAAACTTACTGACTTAGGGTGAGGTAGGTTTTTCTTAAGAGCCACTTAGTGTGGTGGACATAATATTAGATATCTTTATAAAATTTATACAATTCTGGATAAAAGTAGGTTAGTTGGTGTTTCTTTTTAAGAATTATGACTCATGACAAGAAATAATAAAATTTTTAAAAAGAGGTTGATAATACAAAAATCTTAAAAAACCGAAGTGATAGTATGTATATAGAAATTTTTGGACACTTATAGAGCTTTAAGAAATTAAAAGGCAGTTGAAGTTTTTTTGGTTATTGAAATTAAGTGTTATTAAAAATCAGTACAGTGGGTAGCACTTTAAGTGCTTATTTTATTAAAGGCTTAAGTTTAAGGTGAAAAGGGGATTATTATGATTAAAAATGTAAATTTAGTAATAATTGGCATAATTCTTATAATGGGTTGTTCTAGTCAAAACTTTGAAACTGTAAATACAGGCAACAAATTTTTAGCATCAGCTACATACAGTTTTGATGTGGATGTTTTATGGGTTATAGACAATTCATATGAAACCATGGAAATTCATCAAAATAGAATAGCACGAAAAATGAAGGCTTTTTATAATGGGTTACGTAGAAACAATGCTAACTTTAGAGTTGCTGCAACAACTATGGATATGAGTTTGTCTGGAGCTAGAGGGGATCTTGTAGGGTCAACCCCTATTGTGAAAAAAAATACTCCTAATGCTGTTTTTAAATTAGAACAGCTTCTTAAAAGAGGTGGGCAGGGAGCTAATGCTGAAAGAGGACTTTTGGCCATGAAAACAGCGCTAACAAAGGAAAAAAATAAAGGGAGGAGCGCTCAGTTTTTAAGAGATCAGGCCTTATTGGTAGTTGTGTTTGTAACAGATGATAAGGATTTTAGTACTGGAACAGTTGATGATTATAAAAATTTTTTAAACACTTTAAAAGGTCAAAATACTCAAAATCAACAAAAATGGATTGTAAATTATATAGGTGTAATAGATCTACAGGATCCAGAGTGCACTACTTATGGTAGTTACTCAGCTTTAGGTGAGGATTATTTAGAGCTTGCTAATAGTTCAGGTGGAGTTGTTGAGAGTATTTGTAGTACAGATTTTACTTCCTATATTGATCAAATTAATGTTCGACTTAAGTCTGTTTTAAGTAGATATCATTTAGATTCACAACCAATACTAGACTCATTAACCGTTTATATTAATGGCGTACTCATCCGAGAAGATAATGTGAACGGATGGAGTTATGATGAAGAAAAAAACATAATTACTTTAAATGGATCAGCAAAACCCAATCCAAATGATGATGTTGAGATTAAATATGAAATTAAAGAAGTTTAAATAAAATAGTTAAAAGGAGTGAGACAGATGGAAGGAATATTGGATATGATTGTAAGCAGTGGCCTAGCGGGCTACAGCATAGCAGCGTTAGCAATTGTTGCAATGGGGTTGATTCTAGATAGAGTTAAAACTTTATTTTTTGATTTATCTATTAAAACAGATGAATTTATTGCTCAGGTGAGGAGCTTGGTTGTTTCAGGTCAAATTGAAGAGGCTGTGACATTCAGCGATGCTAATAGAAGGGCCCCTGTTGCTCATACAGTAAAAGCCATTTTAGAGAGGGCAGATAGAGATGAGGAATCCATTAGAAAAGGAATGGAAATTTCATTTTCTGAGATTTTACCAAAAATAACTCAAAGACTAGGTTATTTAGCAATGATTTCAAATGTTGTAACTCTAATAGGTTTACTTGGTACAATTACAGGTTTGATTTTATCCTTTGAAGCTGTTGCAAATGCAGATCCAGCTCAAAAAGGTGAAATGCTTGCCCAAGGTATTTCTCTTGCTATGAACACAACAGCATTAGGCTTGTCAGTAGCAATTCCAGTAATGATTATTTATTCAATTTTACATGCAAAGCAAAATAAAATTTTAAATGAATGTGTTGAGCAGTCATCTAAAATTATGGATTTACTATCTGGTCGAATTTATACTGAAAATAGAAAGGTTCAAGACAATAGAGTGGCATAAGTAAAAAGGAAAAGTGTGTTAAAATGTTTAACTTAAAAGATTTTATAGAAGAACAAGGTGAAGGTAAAAAGGATTTAGAGATAGACTTATCTCCTCTTTTAGCCTTAATGGTGACGTTAATTCCTGTACTGTTGTTACAGACATCATTTTCAGCACTCACTATGATTGAAACATCACTCCCTATTCTTTCAAATATAGAGCAAAAAAAAGTAGCCGATAAAAAAAATGAAGTTAAGTTTGATTTAGATGTTTTTGCTAAAAAAGAAAACTCTTTAGAAGTAAAAGTACAGGTTAACAATAAAATTGTTAAGAAAGTTAAGATTAAACCTTTAGAAGGAAGATTTGATTTAATGGGTTTACAAAAAGAGCTTTCATTTTTAAAAGTAAAATATCCTAAAGAGGTAGGAGCAAAACTTAGTCCTGTTGATGATGTGAGTTATGAAAATATAATTAAAATTTTAGATGTTATGAGAAGAGATGATTCTGGGAAAGTATATCAATTTAAAGATAAGCAAGGTCAAATGGTTGAAACTTCAATGTTGTTTCCAGATGTAGTTTTTGGAAATATAGCTGAATAAGAGGAAAATATGTCTGTAATAGATGAAATTATTAAAAAATCAAAGAAAAATGAAGGTTTTGGCCTACAGTTAACTGCAATGGTTGATATGTTTACTATTATGATTGTTTTTCTATTAAAAAGTTATGATACGTCTACACTAGAGATTAAAAATGTTGATAATTTAGAGTTACCAATTGCAGTGACTGCAACTGTTCCAGAAGAAGCTTTATTGATGCTCATTTCTCAAAAAGCAATATTTATCAATGATAAGAAAATTGCAGGTATAACAGACGGAAAAATAGATGCTCAGTTTTTATCAAAAAATGATAAAGATTATATAGAGCCGTTGTTTAAAGAACTTAATAAAGAAGCTAAAAAAATTGAAGAAATTGCAAAAAGAAATTCTACTGTTAAGTTTAAAGGTAAAGTTTTTATGCAGGCGGATAAAAAACTTCATTATTCAGTGTTAAGAAAAATTTTATATACAGCTACAATGGCTGGGTATGGAGATTTAAGACTTGCTGCAGTTAATGGAGCTAAGTAGATGAAGAAAAAGGCTTTTGTTATTATCATATCAATATTATTTATAGCGTTACAAACTGTTCAGGCGGTGTCTGAAAATGATGTGATAAAAGACTTAAGGCTAGAGTCTATAGATGAATCTAAAGCTCAGCAGAATATGATAGCTTCAGAAATTTTAATTTCAAAATCTGAAGCAAAAGCACTAAAACATTTAAAAGCGTTAATTAAAAAATATAAAGGCACTAGTGTTGAGCCAGATTTAAAATTTAGATTAGCAGAGTTGTTTATGAACAGGGCTAAATCTGCTAGATATATTGAGCAAATCATTCAAGATGATGAGGGTATTACTTCATTTTTACCTTCAAAGATTAAATCTATAAAAGAAAGAAAAATGGTTGAAAGAGCCATATCCGAATACAGTGGAATAGAAAAAAGATTTTCAAAATATAAGGCTATAGATGAGGTTATATTTAACAAAGCTTTTGCTCAACTTCAAATTGAGCAAGAGCTTCAAGCAGAGCAATCATTTATTAAGCTTTTAAGAATGCAAAATGAATCAAAATTAAGATCAGATGCTTTTTTAGCAGTTGGAGAAATTAATTTTAAAAGAAAAGATTTTAACAAAGCATTAAGTTACTTTAATCAAGTTAAAAAATATAAAAACGCTAGGGTATACCCTTATGCACTATATAAAAGTTCATGGTGTTATCATAACTTAAATGACTATGAGCAAGCTATGGCAGAACTTGAAAAAGTTATTTATTTTGGTATAAAAATTGAAAAAGAGGGAAGAGATCAGCGTTTAGATTTAAGGGCTGAGGCTTTAACTGACATGTCTTTATTTTACAGTTTAATTCGTCCGGCTGAAGATGCTGTGAATTATTTTAAAGCTTTGTCAAAAACAAAAAACCCTCTTCCAGCACTAAGAAAATTAGCAAAAATTTATGAAAACCATGGTAAAGATAAAGAACAAGAAGTTGTTTTAATGGATTTAATTAAAGTTTTTTCTAGTTCTGTGAAAAAGCCATTTTTTCATGAAGCTTTGGCAAAAAATTTAAGTAGACAGTTAAAATATCAAAAATCAGCTCATCACCTAGAGTCTTTTTATAAAACCTGTAAACAAGTTTCTAGTGGTGTAGAAAAAAAAGAGCCCTGTAGAGAACAGGTTGACTCTCTTTCAAAGAAACTTGCTGTAAAATGGTTAAAAATTTATAGAGAAAATACGGATAAACAGATATTGTCAGAAGTGGCAGAAAAAGCATTTAGAGTGCATTTAGTAGATAAAAAACCTGAAGATGATAATAGTGAAATTAGATTTTTATTTGCAGAGCATTTATTTGAAATTGGTAAATTTGCAGAATCATCTGATGAATATACAAAAGTTGGAAATTCTTCAAAAAATAAAGAACGTCACCATAAGGCAAGATATGCAGCCATTGTAGCCTATGACTTGTCATATAAGTCGAATATAAGAGGTGGAGCAATAAAAAAGTTTAGAGTGCTATCTGAAACTTATATGAGAGAGTTTCCACAAGGGGTTAAATACTTGGATGTTGGATTTAAATTAGGCTTGCTTAATTATACAAATAAGAAATATGATTTAGCAGCCCCTCTTTTAGTAAGACTAGGAAATGAATTTTCTCAATTGGTAAAAGGTAAAAAATCTCAAGATTTATATTTAGATATTTTAAATTCAAAGAAAAAGTATATAGAAATACAAAAATTTGCAAAAAAGTGGAAAGTCAAAGAAAAAAATGAAGACCGAATAGTATTACTACAAAATATATACGAACAAGCGTTTTTTTCAGAAATAGAAACTCTTGAAAAAAAGAAAGAATATGAAAAATCCATAGCTAGATATGTTAGTTTTATTAAGGAAAACCCACAGTCAAAACTTGTAGATGAAGCTAGGTGGAATAAAATTGACCTTCATTTTAAACTTAAAGAATATGATAAGACAGCTGAGGGCTATGTTTTATTTCATAAAATCCATCCAGCACATGAAAATGCTATTTCAGGCTTGGTTAAAGCCGTTGAAATATATGAAATGATGGCAGAACCGGAGCCTGCGTATAGAGTATCTAAAATTTTAATTAAATCAGATTTAAAAAACAAACAAAAATGGAAATTTCTTTCTGCTAATTATTTAAAAGCATCGGGTCAGTATGAGGCTGCAGCAAAAATTTTTTTAAACATATATTATAAATCAGGTAAAAACAATGAATTTAAAAATTTTGCAAGAGATGAATTTTTTGAAATGAGGAGTCAGCTTTTAAGTAGTTCTCCTTGGTATGAAGAACGTATTAAAGCTCTTATGAAGTCAGGATCTTTGCAGGTAGCATCAATTGCAGTTCGAGCCTATGCTGAACACTTATACTCTAAAGGCAATAGTGTAGAATTTGCACGCTTGATTGCTAAAAATAAGTGGAATAAAAAACTCATCCCTGAAAAAAAAGCCATTCTTCATATGTATGACGGTAAGAGGAAAGAGAGTTGGTTTTTTAATGAAAAAATTGTCAGCACATCCATGGATGAAATTGTAAAGAGTATTCAACTTAAAACAAAGAGAATGGATCAGGTGCAAAGAGCTTATCAAAGAGCTCTTGTGGACGAAGATGCAAAAGTCTCTATACAAGCTTTATTAGGGTTATCACGTGTTTATCAACAGTATGTTGAAGAGCTAAAAGCTTTAAAACCACCATCAACTTTTGTAAAAGAAGAAGTTGAGGCTTTAAAAGGTGAGCTTTCAAATATTATTATGCCTTTTGAAGAAAAAGCTGCAGAAGCACTAGATCAAGCTTTAAAAGTTGCAGTGAAGGCTAACATTAAAGATGGGTCAATTCAAAAAATTAAAACTCTTTTTGATAAGGTAAATTTAGAAGAAAAGACAGTTTACCCCATTTCTTTAAATCTTCCAAAGCCAATAGGTCCAAGGGGCTATTAAAATGAAATACAGTATGATATCATTAGGATTTATTTTTATCTTAGGGTGTGCTACAGGCCCATCTAGTCAAATAGATAATGTTAAGATTTTAAATGGTGTTAAGAAAGGTTTTCAAGACGTTAAGAAAATAGATACTGTATACAGCAGTGGTATTAAAGCATCCTCAAATCTTAGAAATTTAAGAGCTCGAGTTTCTTGTAAAGAATATGGAGATGTAGATAATAAAAATTGGAGACGTATGCTAGAAATAGGTTATTCTTGCATTAAAAAAAAGAACTGGAGTGCTTTATCAGTTGTTGCCAATAAACTTTCACATAACCATTTAAAAGCTCCCTGGGGGCCATATTATAGAAGCATTATAGCTGAACAAGAGGGTGATCTTACTCGAGCTATTTGGATGGTTGATTTAGCGCTAAAAAAAGCTCCACAGAATACTATAATTATTTTTCAAAAAGCTAGGGTTTTGTGGTTGGCTAAAAATGAGTCTATGGCCTATGAAATGATGAAAAAAGTGGTGAAGTTAGATCCTAAAAATTATGACGCACTTTTCTTTTTAGGAAATATTCATTATAGAGACAGAGATTTTAAAGAAGCACTTAAGTTTTATAAGAAAATTTTTAAATACAATCACAAAGATGCTGGATATAGGGCAGCAATGGGGGAGTCTAATTTCTACTTGGGAAACTATCAGGAAAGTATTAAGCACTATAAAGCTGCGGCTTTAAGGTCGAAGTTAAATGCTTCATTGTTTTATAAATTAGGGTTGTCATATAAAAACTTAAAAAATTGGAGTAATGCAAAGGTTTATTTAGAAAAAGCAATAGTACAAAGAAGAAAGGGTCGAAGTCTGGCCTCCCTTTCAGATGAAAAAATAAGGGCTGACCTTAAAATAGTAGAAGCTAAAATTAGAGAAAATAAGAGAGGTAAAAATGAAAAAACTAAGTAGCATTGTGCCTATATTTTTCTTAATACTTTCTTTTATTTTTATCATTCCATTGATTTCATATGCTAAGAAAAATAAAAGACAAACTATAGATTTAGAAGGTGTTAATATTGATGGTGAAGTAAGATCTCCTACAGGAGATTATGTTCTTCAAAAAAGTGGTGTAGATTTTCTTCCTTTGTACGAAAAAAAGAAAGAAATGAATAAAGAAATTAAAAAGACTGTGCATTTTTTGAGGTAAGGTATGAAAGAATTGTTAATAAAGCATGAGCTTAACGGAAAGGTGATTAATAGGTTTAGGGTTAAACCAGATTTTAAATCCGATGTTTTTGTTATAGGTTCAAGTAAAAAAGCTAATATTCGAATTATAGGAGATGATATTTCTCCTATACATGCTGCTTTTGAAATAAGAAATGGTATTTGGAATATAATTGATTTAGGAAGTGAAACTGGTACTTGGTTTCAAAATAAGCCGATTTTAGAAAATGAAGTCAACAGTTCAATGGATATTTGTATTGGAGGACATAACTTAAGTGTTGAACCCATTGCAGTTATTGATGATAAAGTTTTTAAAGAATCTAAAAAAATTGATATTCCAGGTGATAGAGTTGCTGTATATCAACAAATTGCAATATTTTATCAGAGTAAACTTGTAGAGTCTTATCTTGAAAAACCTAAAAAAGATTTAGAGATTTCTTATGGGCGAGAATTGATCAATATTAAGGCCCCTGTTAATGCTGACTGGATTGAAAACAAGATGGGTGATTATGTTGTTAAAAACAGACTTGTTCGATCAGCAAAATTTGAAAATAAAGAAAAATCTATTTGGGCTATATTTCCAAAAGATTTAATAAAACCGTTTAGTCATGCTGCTGGTTTAGCGTGTTTATTCCTTCTTTCGTTGTATATTATTCCTAAAGCACTAAACTCAGATCCTGGTGGCCTTAAAGATAACCAGTATACAAAATTAATTTTTGATCAAAAAACCATTGAAAAACAAAGAAAAAAATCAGTTGTTCTCACTAAAAAATTAGAGGAGAAAAAAATTAATAAAGTAGTAAAAACTAAAAAGATCACACCGAAAATAACAAATTTAGAAAAAAAGTTAACAAAACTTGCTCCATCTAGAAGGAACCAAGTAATAAAAGCTAAAGTAGGTAGAGTAGTTTCGAGTATTAAAACATCAGGGCTAAGTGCTTTAGTTAGCAAGGTTTCACAAAGAGCATCAAGTAATGCAAGACTCATAAAGTCTAGTGGTGTAAAGGCGAGTTCTGGGAAGAGCGGTAGAGCATTTGCTTCCATTAGTGATGTTAAAAATAGTGCTAAGATTGGTGATGCCACAAAAAAAGGTTCTTTTAGAGTGGGAGTGGTTTCAACAAATGGAGAGGCTGGTGGAAACAGGGTTTCCTCGAGTCTTGGTGGGTTGTCTGGAGCTGGCATTGGATCAGCTACAGTAGGGGTTTTAGACGAGGAAACTGAGGTAGAGGGTGGTCTAACGGCGAAGCAAATAGCTAGAGTAGTTAAAGACAATTTAGGCGCAATAAAATATTGTTATGAAAGACAATTGCCAGCAAAGCCATGCCTTTATGGAAATATTAAAGTTGAATTTGTGGTTTCTCCCCAAGGTAGAGTAATAACACAAAGGGTTAAATCAACAACCATGAAAAATCCATTAACAGAGGGTTGTATTTTGAGAAAGATTAAGAAATGGGTGTTTCCGCTACCAAAGGGAGGTTCTGAGGTAGCAGTTTCTTATCCTTTTCATTTTACATCGACTAATAAACAAAAGTGTAGGAGTAAGAGATGAAATGGATATATAAGGCAGTAGTAATAGTATTGATAAGTTTTGCTGTCCCAGCCTTGGCTCAAAGTACAAAAAACGCATCCCCTCAAAAGGTAGATGTTCGTAATTTAGAAAAAAGGTACTGGGCTCCAAAGGATAAAAAATTTAAAGTTATTCAAAATAGAACTTATACAAAAACAAGAAAGCTATCCTTTAGTTTAATACCAGCTTTAATGCTTAATGAAGAGTACTCTGAAGGCTTTGGACTGAGTACGGCTCTGGGGTATTACTTTAATGATAGGTATGGGTTTGAATTAGAATATCAAGAAATTTTTTTAAACGACAATAAGCTTGTTGAAGAAATTCGAAATATTGGGGAACGCAGTGGTGCATGGGCAAACCATGGTAAAAGTATATCTTATTATGGCCTAACAGCAAGATGGATACCTTTTTATGCAAAGATGAGTTTTTTAGGAAGTAGAATTGTATATTTTGATTTAAGTTTAGGTTTGAGTGTCGGCACCATTGAATATGAGCAGCAATTAAGAACAGATACGGCAGAGCCTGTAAAAAAAGCTTTAGCACTTGGTTTTGATATTAGCCAAAGTTTTTACATGTCTAAAAAACTACTTTTAAGAGCAGACTATAAGCATAGGTTTTACTCTCAAGAAATTATAGAAGGCGGTCGTGCAAATACAGGTCAGTTTATAAGAGATCGCCAAGAAGATACTATTTCACTTAACTTGGGGCTGACGTATTTGTTTTAAAGTAAAAAACTAATGTAGGGAGATTGATCTGGAATTTTTAAAGAGAATTATATATACAGGATTTATGTACTTTTTAGCTTCACAAGCTTATGCCTATGATGTTTCTTCAGAAAACTATGTTGAACTAGGTGAAATGAAAAATCAGCCAAGTTTTGATGTTTTAACTCCTGGTCAGGTTTCGGATAAGTTTATCATTCCCATATATAATAAGACTGGGGAAAAATCTACTGCCTTAGATTCACTATGGAAAGATGGAGAAAAAGCATCACAAAATAAAACAAGTCAACTTATAAGAAAACTTAAAAAGTTAAAAATATACTCTATTCCTAAATACACCTTTGGTAGAGAAAAAATTTTAAAAAGAAGAAATATAGGCTGGAGTTTAGGTAATTATCAATCAATTAAACCCATTAGTCTTAAAAGTAAAAGTATTCCAGATATGTTGAGAAATCTTAAGAAAAAAATAAATTTTAATATAAGTATGGCAAAAGTAAGAAAAATAAATTTAAAAGAAATTAATAAAAAAGTAGTAGTTCAAAATGACATTGATCAAATTCAATTCCTTGCTGAAGATAATTTTAAGTTTAATATTTTACCTATGTATTTAAGAGAGGCAAAGGATCATGACCTATTGGCTGCTGATATTTTATTTGAAGAAAAAAAATCTTGTCAAGAGGTAGTGCCAATAGCACAATTTTTAGAAGACAAAGTTACAGTAGATAATAGAGTAAAATTTTATAAAGGAATGTGTTTGCATGATTATAAAATGTTTTCAGAATCAATTCCATTGTTGTCACAAGTTATTGGTACAAGTACAGATTATTATATAAAAAAAGCTGTTGATAAAATTCTTACAGATCTTCCTCAAGGTTATGAGGGCATTATTGCAAAAGAGTTAACTCCTAAAAAAGTTTATGATAAGCTGGATCAAAAACAAAAAGATAAGTATAACTATATTCTAGCAAAAGGTAACTTTATCAATGAAAAATATAGGAGAGCTGAAGCACATGCAAAAAGTGTAAGCCATGAATCTGAAGACAAATATGATGCTAAATTTATTCTAAGCACGGCCCAATATATGAGTGGGCGTTTACCTCAAGGAATAAAAACCATGGAAAATTTAAAGACTGAGTATTTAAAGTCTCGAAATCAAAGTAGTGATTTTAATTCACTGATTAATGTGACTTTAGCAAGGTTTCAGTTTGAAAGAGGTGATTATAAAAAAGCTATTAAAAATTATGAATTAGTTTCTAGAGAGCATCCTTTGTGGGTAGACAGTTTGATAGAAAAAGGCTGGGCTCAAATAAAACTTGGTGATTTTTCTGGAGCAATTGGCAATATGTTTACTCTGCACTCACCATTTTTTAAAGATGCGTTTATACCAGAATCCTATGTTATAAGAACTATTGGATATTTAAATTTATGTCAGTTTGGAGATGCAAACTCAACATTAGGATATCTTGAGACAGAATATCCAGATCAAAAAAGAAAAGTGATGAGTTTTTTAGAAGAGAAAAAAAATCACTATGAAACCTTACTAGGCTATTTAAAAGCAAATAGTGAAAAATTATATGAATTTAATACGCTTCCAGCTTCAACCATAAGAGAAATGGGAAGAGATAGAGATTTTTTAATGACTCAAATGAAACTAAATAATATTGTTGATGAAATTCCGATTTTTAGAGCTTTTGCCGTTAATATTATGGACAAAAGAAAAATACTTAAAGATGAAATTGCTAAACTGACAAAAGAGTCAAAAAAATTAAGGGTTAAAGAGGGGAAAGCTTTAAAAAACAATAAATTAAAAGTTGCAAAAACATTAAAGAAAAAAAGAAAATCAATTTTTAATGAAGGTTTTTCGTTAAATTATAGAATTAAGCTTTTTGATAAAGGTATTGTTGCTTATAAGAAGGCTAATGGAGATGCTGTTGAGCGTGCGGAGAAAATGAGGGATGATTACTTGATTCAGGCAGAGAAGGCTCTTGAAGAAAGTCTGGGCAATATTGACACTAGACTTGAGACGGTTTTAAGAAACAACGACCTTTTAAGGTATGAGATATTTGCTAATTCGGGAAAAAATATTAGATATCGTGTTGCTGGTGGAAACATTAATGAAAGTGCTGGTAGCAGTAGAAAGCCTGCTAAAGTACGTTCTAAGAAGAGTTATGGCTGGGAGTTTAAAGGTGAGTTTTGGCAAGATGAAGTTGGAAATTTTAAATCAAGTTTAACAAATTTATGCCCAAGAAAATAACAAAGGATTGATAATATGAAAAAAATAATTATATTTGTAGTTACAGTTTTTTTTGCTAGCAATGGATATTCTAAGGCTGATATTGATGGAAAAATGAGCCTTCTTAATAAGAATGTTAAAAATGCAGAGAATAATTTTAATCAATTTAAAAGTAATTTTAAGATTTCAGTAAAAAACTTTAATGAAACTACACGGGTTATAAACGAACTTAGAGGCCTTAAAAAACAAGCTTTAAGGGACACAAAAAGAGCCAATCTAAATTCTTTGGTTTATAAGAAAGTCATAGGTAAGTATAATGAATTTATTGCAGGGGAAGAGTCTAATATTTTAAAAGAAGAAGAGGCTGTTAAAAAGCTTGAAGAGATAATTCAAGGTATTAGAGACAACACTAATGAGAGAAAAAAGTTTATTGCTTCTTATAATGTTGAAATTCAAAAGGCTGAGGCTGAAGTTAGTGCTTGGAAAGAGAAGCAAAGAGCAGTTGCTTCAGTAATAGAAGACATTGACCATCGTCAAGATGAAGCTCTTCAGGAACGTAGTAAGTGGATGGAAAAAAAAGAAATTTATAAAAAAGAAACAAAAAAATGGTCTAGTGAGCTTAAAGGAGTTAGGAAAACACTTTTAACATTTGAGAAAATTCGAGACTAGTTTTATATTGTAAGAGGGTTAAAAATCCTTTTTGAAAGCTTTTTTAAAAAAAGGTCTAAAAAAATGATTAAAGGTAGTAATAAACTTTACTATGAATGAAATAATTTAAAACTTTTTTTAAATATTGTAAGAAAAGTTTTAGTGTTCCATTTAGAAGAATTCATATTGAATTAACAGGATTGTATATTTTAAGGGTTTTTGACTTCAAAAATTATACTTGTTCTTGCTAAGGTGAATGTGGATTTATGATGGAATAAACTCAGTTAGCCTTGGTGTAAGCTATCCTTAACACTTTAAAAGGTTGGCAAGGGTGAGCACTGTATAAATACCAGTTATTTTTTAATAAATTTAACAGATAAAATATAAATAAAATTCGGTAATAAAAATAAGGTTAAAGCTGTTGAAACAAGAAGTCCCCAGCCTAAAGACAATGCTAAAGGTTGGATAAATGTGTCTTTTCCACCAGCAGAATAAATGGTTGGAGCTAGTCCAAGAAGAGTTGTTACAGATGTAATTATAATAGGTCTAAACCTTCTTTGAACAGCTTTAATAATAGCCTCTTTTAGATCCACTCCTGTTTTTAACTCTTCTAATAGAAATTGAATGAGAATAATAGATCCATTTACCACAACACCGGATAAGCCAATAACTCCAACAATACCCATTAGTGATAAAGGTGCGTTGTGTAAGAATAGAGCCCAAACTACACCAATGATTCCAAAAGGAATTGCAAAAAGAACTAAAAATGGAAAGCCTATGGAGTTAAAACTTAAACTAATGACAATAAATATTGCAATTAATGAAAATATATAAAGGGCACCTGTTTCTTTAAGTGTGTCTATTCTTTGTTTATCCGATCCACTAACTGTAAAGTCTACAGAAGGGTATTTTATTTTAAAATCTTTTATTTTTTCTTTAAGAGCGGTATTGGCACTTGTAGTAGATGTAATTTTCTCATCTACATCACCAAATATACTAATTGCTCGGCTTCCATTAAGCCTTTGAATAGAAGGTATTGAAGACACCATTTGCACTTGAGCAAAGCTTTTTAAGGGAACCAGGGTTGCGTGTGTATTTAGGAAAAGAAGATTTTTTAAATTTTCTAAATTCTGTCGATCATTTTTATTTAAAGATACAACAATATCGACTTCATCATCAGCTAATCTTGTTTTAGTTGCAGAAATTCCATAAAAAGCAGAAAAAATTGAACTTGAAAGGTCTGTAAACTGTAGACCACTTTCAATCGCCTGACTTTTATTAATTTTAATTCTAAAATATTTTATTTGACTCATTAGGTCAGATTGAATATTTAGATTTCCCTTTTGTGCATTTAAAAACTTAACAACATCTAAAGAGGCAAGCTTACTTTGTTCAAATTCATCAGAGGTTAGCAAAAGCTGAATATCAGCCTCTACAGGAGGGCCGTTTCTTGGTATGGAAATTGTTGTTTTTGCCCCTGCTTTTTTAGCTATTACATTTACAATTTTTTTAATTTCTTTTACCACTTTATCTTCTCTATAAATAAAATCAGGATCATCTGTCAGTCTTAATATTGTTTGAGATAAATGGCTTCCTTGATCTCTACTTCCTGATATACCGCCTTTAGAAATAGATCCTATTGATGTGTTCATGGAAAAAATATCTTTTGACACTGTACTTTCATTTAAAGCTTTATAAACTTTAATGGAAAGTTCTTTTGATTTTTCTTTTGCTGTATTAATAGGGAATTCACTTAAAATACTTAGATATTCAACACCTGAACGTGGAAAGAGTTCAAATTTAACAGATTTTCCAATAAAAAATGTTAAAAAAACTAATATTAGAAATGAAAGTACTACTAAGCCACAGTTTAAGGGCTTTGCAAGTGCCCACTCAATATACTTAATATATTTTGCTTTTAGTTTTTCAATGGGGCCATTTATATAAGAGTTGTTTGTTTTTTTCTTTAAGAATTTGGCACAATGACAAGGTAAAATAAAAAGAGCTTCAAAAAGTGAAAACAGTAAAATAAATATTACTGTAATAGGAATTACTTTTAAGAACTGTCCCATTACTCCTTCCATATACACAATGGGTAGAAAAGCAAAAATTGTTGTTAATATAGTCGCAAGTACGGGAGATGCTACTTCAGAAACACCTTTAATTGCAGCCTTTCCTGGGGCCATGCCTTTTTCAACATAAGAGTAAATATTTTCAGAAACAACAATGGCATCATCAACAAGCATCCCTAAAACAACAACCATACCTAAAACAACTAAACTGTTTAAAGTCATTCCTAGTGCATACAACACCGCTACGCCACCGAAAAAAGCTATGGGCATGCTTACAGCAGTAACTAAAGCCAATCGAGTGTTTACAAAGAGCATAAGGGAAAACAAAACTAAAAATAGTCCAAATCCAGCATTTAAAAATATAGATTTTAAAGAGTTTTCAATTCGGACAGCATCATCATAATATGGAACAGCTTTAATACCTTCTGGAAATTCATAATTTTTTAAAAACTTTTTTATATTTTTTACAACAGTTATAATATCTGCAGATTCATTTTTATAAATGGCAAAATTTATTCCAGTTTTGCCATTGACTATGGTTTCTTGTTTAACTTCTTTAGGCTGTAGGCTTACAGTTGCAATATTTTTTATTTTTATACCTACGCCCCCATCGTTTGCTCTAATTGTTAAATTTTGAATATCTTCTTTTGTTTTAAGTTGTTCATCTAAACGAAGCCTATAATTCATTCCTTTAATATCAACTTCGCCTGCAGGGGACACCTTGTTCCAATTCTTTAAGCTCCTCATGATTTCAATTAAACTCAATGATTTATTGTTTAAAACTTCAGGTTTTACTTCAATACGGTATTCTAAATCGTCAAAACCCGTACTTTCTACAATAGAAACTCCATGGATTTTTTTTAATCTTTTTTCAAGTCTCTTTGATTCAGCCCTGAGTATTAAAGGATTGACATCTCCAAAGAGTGAAAAATTAAAAACATTAATTTTACTGGCTTTAATCTCTAAAACCACTGGGTCTAATGCATTTTCAGGCAAAGGGGCTTGATCTACAGCCCTTTGAACCTCATTAATAATGTCTTCTTTTTCTGGATAATTAGGGTCAATCTTTATACTAATTGTTCCGATTCCTTCAGAAGCTGCAGATCTATACTCTTGAATTCCATCAATTTCATTTATTTTATCTTCTATGGGCTTTAAGACTAGTTCTTCAATGTCTAAAGCTGAGGCGCCATTATATGCCACCGTAATTGCAATTCTATCAAAATTTACAGCAGGTCGAGCCTCTCTTCTCATATTAAGTAGCGAGTATCCCCCTAAAGCAATGATTACAACTGTAATATAATGAACAAATAAAGTGTTTTTAAGTAGAAATTTAATTAAACTTTGCAAGGCTGTCTCCTGATAAACTATAGTAATCTATACGAAACAATGTTTGGCTATATTCAAATTCTAAGGCTCGTTCCAAACTATTTAAGTAGTTAATTTGAGCTTCAACGAGATTTCTAATTCCACCGCGTCCATTTTCAAAATCTTTTTTAAACAAAATTGATTTTCTTTTTTGTAAATGAACTAATTTTTTAGCTTTTTTATTTGCTTTTGCTAAATAGGTCAAAGCCACTGAAATCTTTTTTTCATCCTGCTCTAAGCTTTTTGTCAATTGGTCAAGTTGTAATGACTGTAGTCTTTTTTCAGCATCTAGTTTTTTAAAACTAATTTTAGAAGCAGATTTTCCAAACTCATACTTTAAATTGATTCCTAAACTATGGGTAGGAAGGCTAAGGCCCAAAGATTCAGATAATGAATTGCCAACACCATCTTCACTAGCTTGTGATTTTAAGCTGTAGTTTAGGTTTATTTTTGGAAAAAATTTGAATTTCATAGATGCTGTTTGAGCTCTTAGCGCTTTTAAAGCTTTTTTTGCTAATTGATAATCAAAATTTTTCTTTAAGTTGATTTTTAAAACCATGCTGTCTTTAGAAAAACTTGTATCTGATAATATAATGGCTGTATTTAAAGGAAGTCCTGATGTTTTTAACAATGCTATTTTATTCATATTTAGGTTGTTAACTGCAGTTTCTTTATTCAGTAGACAATTTTGAAATAAAACTTCAATAATAAGATAATCTTTTTCTCTAATGAGCTTTTTTTTAAATCTATTTAATGAAATTTTATGAAGTCTTATGTATTCATTACATTGAGTTTTAAGAATTTCTAAGCGTTTGTAGCTTTTCAAATATTTAAAATAACTTTTCAACACTCTTACTGAAAAATTTCTATCAGTAGTTTTTTTAGCTAAATTGGCAAGCTCATCTTTTATTGCCTTATGTTTTATTACAGATAAACTGCTTTTCCCTAAAATAGCTTTAATTAAATTAATTCTAAGGCCTGTTTCTAAAGATGCGATTTGATACTTGACGGCACCTGCGCTTGGAAAAACTCTTGAGACATCTTCAGTTGAAAGGCTTAGGAATGGAGTTATACCAAGAGGGGTTTGTTTTTCTAATTGAAGACTTGTCCTTGTATTAAGACTTGGTCCTGATGGGGCAAAAGGCGAAGTTGAGGGCGCTTGTGCATTTGTATTTAAAACATCACCAAGAATTGTCCAATTATACATTTCTAGTAAACTGTCTGCATTTAAACTATCTATTTCAAATTGAGTTTTAATTTTATTATACTCTACACTATGTATTTTAGCCATTTTTATTAAATCTTGATATGATTTTACTACTAAGTTTGGAGCACTCCAAGCTTGAAAATAAAAAATTTGAATTACAATTACAATTATAAATATTTTTAATTTATTCCTATAATATAAGCGATCCAAGATTCGCAATGTTCCCCCTGTGTAACTCTAATAAACTTTCCATTGCCGTCACCGTTTTTATCTGTACCTTCCCACATAACGGCGGTATCTTTAAAACCAGCTTCCAGCATAGTTTCTCTAATTTCAGGAATACTCCACATCCTCCAATCATATGAAAAAACTTTTTCTCTTTTTGTTTCTCCATTTCTTTGAAAATGAATATAAAACTGTGCAAAATTCGATACAGGATCAAAACTATCTTGGTCCCAGAAATACGAAAACCCCTCATCGTGTTCAGTTTCTTCTTCAACAGGCTCTGTTGTCGCTGTTCCACCAAAACAGTCTACGATAAAGATACCATTTTCTTTAAGACCTTTGTAAGCTGCCTTGAAATATTCTCTAAGCTTATCTCTTTTCTTAAAAATATAATATGAAAAATTAGAAGCACTTACTATATCTGCTTGAGGGTTTGAGCCTATCATCACATCTTTGTTAAGGACTAAGACTTTTTCTTGCTGCTCAGGGTTTAATGCTGAAAGGTAGTTGGTTTTACCATATTCAATGGGCTCTAAGTCTAAATCTATACCAATAGCTTTTTTGTTGGGGCTTAATTTAACCCATTCACAAGAGATTGAAAATGTTCCACAGAAATCTTCTCTTAATACTTTAGCTTCTTGGTTTCTGATGTCCTTATATGCTTTATTAAAAAATTTAACATCGATTTTAGGAGATTGAACAGATGTATGATAATAGTAATATTTATCAAAACTTTTCATTATGGGACCACCCTTAAGATTTTATCTATTTCTTTTTTAATTTCTTCTTCGTATGGAACACTTGCTTCTTCTAAATTAGGGTGGAGCCCAATTCCTGGGACATTTTTACCAGCTAATACCTTAGGGGGAGCATAGATTTTGTAAAAAAGATCCGATGTTATAACTCTATAACTTAAATGCTCTGCAAAATTTGTAACTTCAGTGTCTTCATTTATAAAGAGTACTCTTCTTGTCTTCTGGATTGAATTGTAAATGGTTTTCCAGTCGTAAGGGTAAAGGGATCTTAAATCAATGACTTCTATGGAAGCTTTATATTTTTCAACAATACTTTTACAAATTAAGAGTGTTCGACCATAACTTACAATGGTTAAATCTGATCCCTCATTAATAATTTTTGCTTTTCCAATTGGAATTTTAAATTCTTTAATAGGTGGCCAACTAGGTTTCCAATTTGATCTTTCTCCTAAAGGAGCATCAATAGCTTTTTTTAAAGACTTTTCGTTTTTAAGTTCTCCAGGAATAAGTTTTTCGCCTTTTACTCTAAGAAGAGCTTTTGGTTTTAAAAACATTACTGGATTGGGGTCTTTTATTGCTGATAATAGTAAACCATAAGCATCTAAAGGGTTTGATGGCATAATAACTTTCCACCCTGGAAGTCTTGTGGCCCACCCATCAAAACTATGGCTATGGTAAATAGACCCTCTAATTCCGGCACCAACTGGCGTCATTAAAGTAATGGGTAAATTGTAGTTTCCATTTGATGACCAGTTTAGGCTTCCTGCATATTTTAAAAGATCCAGTGTATTAAAGATATAATCACAGAATTGAATTTCTGCCACACAACGCTCTCCAGCAAGCCCTAAGCCTATTGCTGTAGATACAATACCTCTCTCATCAAGGGGTGTGTTCCATGCGCTTTTTAAGCCCTGAGTTGCTGTAAACACTCCACCTAAAGGAGGCCCAACATCTTGGCCAAAGGTGTCTTTTAAATCATAGTTTTTTTCTGCAAAATGTAGAGCCATTCTAATGGCTTGAGCCATATTTGCCATCTTAAAACTTCCTCCAGTCTGCGTTCTCATCATTTACAAAAGTATGATCCCAAATACTATCCATATTGGGTCCTTTTTCTTTTTGAATTTTTTTAAATAAAACTATAAGTTGGTCATTATAGGTAGAGTATAAAGCTTTTATATCTGAAGTTTTTAAAATATTGGCTTTAAGAAGTCGCTCTTGAAAAACTTTTAACGGGTCGGTTATATTAGGAATTAGGTTTGCACCAGATGCTGATGAGTGACCATAAAGTCTTGAAGTATAAGCTTCTAATAAAACTGGTTTCTGATTTTTTCTAATATAGTTAAATGATTCTTTAAGTTTGATATAAGACTCTACAGGGTCATTGCCGTTGATGGTTAATGATTTAATTCCAAAAGGTTTACCTCTATGGGAAATGTTTTTTTCACTGTGTTGTTCACTATATGAGGTAGAAATGCCCCAACCGTTATTCTGCACTGTTATTAAAATAGGAAGTTCATTTTTAGGTCGTGAAGACCAGATTAAACAAGTTGCAAAATCACTTTCTGCTGTACCAGCATCTCCACCTGTTACAATGGATACACCGCCTTTATTGTAGCGCTTTTGAGCTCGAGCAGTTCCTAATGCTAAGCCATATTGAATTTCAATGGGGCTTGAAACTGGTGTTACATTTATTTTTGGAAAACAGTAATGGTTTGAGAAATTTCTTCCTCCGGTGCAAACATCCCCCTGCTTATTCATTATAAGCCTTATGGAATCTTCAGGGTCCATACCCATGGCTACTAAAGTTGGTGTACAGCGGTAATGTAAGTGAAGATAATCATAAGCCGGACCTTGACCTATTTTTGTAAGCATTCCTAAAGGAACACCAAAGGCTTCTTCACCTGGAGCCCCAATCCAGAAAAAAGCCTCTCCTGTTTTATAGATTTTAATAAGTCTTTCTTCTAAAACTCTTGATTTAACCATAAGGTTGTGGATTTTTTTTAAGAGAGTTTTATTTAAGCCTTCAAAGTTATCTTCTTTGTTTAAAGCCACAGATTTTTTCTTTCTTGGTTTTTTTCTTGTTTCTGACCCTAAAGCCATGAAAAACCTTTCATATGGATCATCCCCTGGTTAAGTCATAAAAATTAAGTTAAAGAATGAAATATTATTAAATGAGCTTTTTTTACTGCCAATGTTATACCTGTATACTGTGTAAATCATTAAATAGGTAGGGCTTTGAAATAAAACTCATTATCCTTTTAACACAAACTATTGTTATTTATTGGTTTTTTTACATCAAGCGTTGAATTTAGTTTTTTATTTAAATGTTTCATTGAATAATGGCCTTTTTTAACTAGGTTATACTTATAATCTTATTAGGGTGATAAGTCTTCTAAATTATAGAGATCAGTTATACCCTGTTAAAGTACTGTTTTGTATATCAGGTTATTTGCCAAACTTCTACTTTTATATATATTTAAAAGTTTTTATTACTTTACTGGTTTAAGAGTGTGGTTTACGCCTACAGTAATTGGCTTGTTTTCGTGCAGTAAAATAAGGTCTAGGGCAATATTTAAAGCCTCACTAATGTCGGCTCTTTGAAAATATTTTTTTTGCTTCTCTTTTCTGCTTAAAGTCTTATCAGAATCTTTTTCCCCACTTTTTTCTTTCATAATTTTAGCAATATCTAAGACTTTACCTCTTTTCTTAGATTTTGCAATTTCGTCTATAATTTCCTTAAATTTCTTATTTTTTTCTATTCTTATTTTAGAAGCTGTTTGAAGAGAAGCTATCATTTTCTTATCTATGATTTGCCATTTTAAAGGCCCATTGTGAACAAAGGCGTCTGCTGATATAAACGATGGTAACTTCTTAGGTGGTAGTGAGTAATCATAGGTTTTCTCACCAATATCTTTATTTGAAAAAATACTTGGTAAAACTATATCAGCAGCAACTCCTCTATGTTGGGTTGAATAACCACCAGCTGTAAAAAACATACCTATAGTTACTTTTAAAGCTCCTAGTCTTTCAGGAAGGTCCCGTATTGATTGAACAGTACCTTTACCAAAGGTATGATCACCGCCAACAATCAAAGCTCTTCCATAATCTTTTAAAGCTCCGGATACAATTTCAGATGCGCTTGCCGATGCTCGACTGATTAAAATTACTAAAGGTCCACTATAGTTAATTGTTTCATCTACATCAGCTAAAGCTATTACGGGTTTTTTGGGATTAGAAAAAGACTGTTTTACAATATTACCTGTTTTTAAGAAAAAACCTGCAATTTTAACAGCATCAAGAAGGCTTCCCCCACCATTAGCAGAAAGATCAAAGACAATACCGTGAACATTTTTAGCTTTAGCTTGGTCTATAAGGTTCTTCACATCTTTAGCTGAACTTCTTCCAATTTTATTATCACCATAAAAGCTTGGAAGATTTATAAGGCCTATTAATTTTTCCTCATCTTCGACTCTTTTTTTATGGTATGTAATTTTTGCCGCTTCATCTTCTAAATTAATTTTATCTCTAATGAGTTGAATTTCCATGCGCTTTGTTTCACCTTTTTCTTTTCTTAAAATAGAAAGAAAAACTTTTGTTCCTTTTTTTCCACGGATTTTTTTAACAACATCATTAAGATCCATCTCAATAATGTTTTCAGCTTTTTTAGAGTTTTCTTGCCTAATTGCAACGATTTTATCTTTTGGTTTAAGTTGCCCTGATTTATCAGCTGCACCGCCAGGAACAAGGTTCTCAACTACGGTAAATCCATCTTTCAAGGAAAGAGTTGCACCAATTCCTTCTAAAGAAAGACTCATTTGAATTCTAAAATTTGCTAAAGCATCGGCTGAAAAGAATGTTGAATGAGGGTCTAAAGCATGTGCAAAGGCGTCTAAATATTCAGTTATATGATCTTGCTCTGTTTCTTGTTTTAATCTTTTTAAAATACGTTCGTAGTTTTTAATCACATTTTTTTTAGCTTCGCTAAGGGTAGTTTTTGACATTAAGTAATTTGAAATTTGAAATTGAATGTATTTTTTATGAAATGCATTCATTTCTTTAACTGAATCAAACCTGCTTCTTTCATCAGCATCTAATACAATTTTAATATTTTGATCAAATTTATAATCTTCTCTTAAGAATTTTTTTACAAACAAAACTCTGTCTTCCATTTTTTCAATAACATATGCATTAGCATTATAAATTGATGAACATTCAAGATTTTGAGTGCGTCTAAAGATGCCTGAGTACATCTTCCTAATCTTATTCTCATCACTTTTAAGTAGATATACTTTTAGAGGGTCAAGTCTTTTTAAAATTTGATCTATAAGTCTTTTTTCTAAATTAGGTGTAAATTTTTTATACCTAATATGGTAATTTAAATACCCTTCTTGAATGATTGGTATATGTCTACAATTCAGGGGTTTTGTAGACTGCTGTGCAAAAGCACTTCCAGTTATAGATATTATAAGAATGGCAAGCATAGAGATTTTTTTAGATATTGTCATAGAGTCCTTCCTGAAGCTAAATTATTGAAAAATAGCTCATAGTTTATTTTACCATTTATCTATCGGTTGGTTTACTTTAAAAGAAAAGTAGGTTCAATATTCTAACTTTAAACTAGTTTAAAAGTAGGCATTTTATAAATCACTAGACTTTAGTTTGAATCATGTTGATTCACTTAAAGGCTTTTTTAAGAAGAACTTGTTAAAAGGTAAATTATTTTCTTTCTAAGGCGGTGTACCTAGGCTTTACATTTTTTTATTAATGAGAGTTATGTGTAGGATAATCTGCGCAGGCATTACCATGGTGGTTATTGTTTTTTCTAATGGAGATGACTACAGAATCAATATCTTCTAATAACCTTGGTGGGTTCATAGAATCTAGATCAATATTATCCGCAGTGATTTTATCTATTGAAATAATATATTTACCATCTTTACTTTTAAAGGCTACATTATTATTCATAGACTCGTAACAAGGCTCATTAAGGTTAGGATAAAATTTTGTAATTAATTTTTTTGCATAATCAAAAGCTTTATGAAATGGTTCTAGCTCAAAGCTTATAAATTGTGGTTCATATCCTAGATTTTCATATCTAGCAGTAAAATACCTAAGACCATTTACTGATTTCTGACCAATGATATATTTTTCATCTATTATTGTTTCATCCTCAGTGGGCTCCACACCGATATATTCAAATGCTGCTAACACATTATCGTATGAATTTTTAAGATCTTCAAATCCTATAAAAGCCATTGCGATAGCATCTTTAAAGGTTTCTTCCATAAGAGTAGTTGTTTTTAATTCCTTTTGATTTTTTGGAGTGTGAGTATCTATTGCTTTATTTAAAGTTGCTACCGGGTGTTTAGTTTTTCTAGCTTTTCTATTAATTTTTGAGTGAGTAGTTTGATTCTTTTTGTACTTAGGAGTACATTTAATATAATTAAATGCCATTAGTATAAAAACTAAACTGATTGTTAAAGTTCTATTTTTCATATTACCGCCTTGTTCCAAAAAATTTGTTTTCCATATATTCTATATGGCAACTTGGGTTACTCAATGAGCTTACCCTACAGTATTGATTAGTAGTTTTTTCATCTTCAATTAAATCAAGGTATTTTTCTAAATGTAACATTGGTGGAAATCTTTTTCCTGGAGCATATTTTTTGGTTGTTCCAAGGAGAGTATTTTGAGAAATAAAGTCACCGACTTTTACTTTAACTCTACCTATTTCAGCATAGTTCCAAGTATAGCCATATTTAGATTGAACCAACACTCTTTGAGTTCCACCATTCATTCCACCATAACCTTGAATACTTACTACTTTTCCATCATCAATTGCATACACTTTTCTACCCCATTTGTTATTTGCTAGAGGGCTATTTCTCTCATAACTAAATAAATCTATTCCACCATGGAGTCTATTTCTAGGAGCTCCATTTTGTTCTTTGGCACAAGCTGGTTTGTCAGTTCTTCTCGCACCATACATTGCTGTATTTGTGTAATAATCAAATTGAGCAGGGGCACCTTTTTTAGTTTTAAAATTAAAATATGGAAAATTATCACTTCTTCTCACTGTACAGTAGTCCATTTTACCTTGAAATACTCTGCCTTTTTCTGAGTTTAAGTTGCATGTTTGTGGAACGTACTTTTCTAAAACCCAGTACACTTTTTTAGCATCTTGAGACTTTTTAATAGGAACATATGTGAGTTCTTCTCCATAAGGGCTTAGAATAACTTTTCTACTATATATATCGCCTAAAAATTTATACACATGTTGAAAAGCATTAAGTTGTTCAGTAGGTGCTTCTTTTATAAGGTCAACATCACTTTCATAGTAGTTAAGTTTTTTTTCTGTACAAACTTCCACAGCCTGAGTATGAATTTTAGGGCAATTTTTATAAGCTTTTATAGAATCTTGAACAACCCAATAAGCTTGTTTTCCATGTTTTATATGAATATAAGTTTGGTTATTGTGAGTGAAGGGTTTTGAACGAAAACCTTGAAGACGAGCAACCTGGCTTCCATTATTAAACTCCACATCATGATTTAAATCTTTTGTTAAGTGACCAGAGATTTTATCATCTTTTTTAGCACATACGTAGTTAATTAAAGAGCTTCTTAATAATTTAGCTTCAGTATTTTGTATTAATGTAAGCTCAACTCTGTAGTCTTCAATAAGAGATTGTATTTTTGAGCATTCTGAAAATTTAGTAACAAATTTGTATTTAACACCTGTTTCTTTATTTAAAACACTCTCTCTAACCCAATAAATTGAATTTTCATATTTTATTCGAATAAATTTTGTAACTATACCGTTCATTTCAAATTTAGTAGGTTCATCCTTTAAAAGGGTTACAGCCTTTACTGATTTAATTAAGGAAGTTTTGTCGCCTTTTTCAGGGCCTTCATTATAACCAATTAAATGGCTATTTACACATAAAAAAAGATCTTTGGATTTTAGCAAATCCTCTCGTACTGATATTAAAGCGTTCATTCTTTTTTGTTCTATTTTATGATTAAGTCTCGGGTTAAAAAATGACACTAACCCAGGTGTTGTTATTTCAGCCTCTTCTAAAGAAATGGCCTCCTTCATTCTATGCTCTATATTTAGTATAGTTTTCTCATTCATCACTAGGTCTCTTGGGGGCATAGAGTAACTAGCCTGAGATATGAATAAAAAAAACAATAGAATTGAGCTCATATAAAAAATAGAGCAACTTGCATACCAATTTCAATAAGGAGTTTTATAAGGAAAAACTTAAGTTTTCTTTAAAATAAAGGCCCCTTTATAGAACTCAGTTTGGAAGCTATTTAATGGGGTTGGTATTTTATTCAAATACTTGGGTCAATTTTTGTCATTTTACCATAAGGCAAGGGTTCTTATTTAAGATTGGTGGTTATGCAGGTGTCCAGTTTTTTCCAAGGTAACCACATCTTTCTATGATCTTAAACTTGTAGTATTCAATTTTCTTACATCCACAAGCTATGTTTTTTTACCACAGAGAGCTTTGAGTTGATGCTCTCACTAATGGTTAAGCTTTTCCTTGTGGTAATAATATTAATAAGTAAAATATTTGTATTTTTAGGGATGTATTTTGCAAAGTCAGTAAGCCTTTTAATCTTCACTTTAAACGCCTTAACCATCCACATGGTTAAAAATTTCTCTCAAGCTTTTAGCTCATAACTTCTGCGTATTGACCCATTATTAATAACACCAAAAGGGATTCATTTGCCTCTCCGTTATCTAGAAGGGTGTAGTTTGTGCCAATCTCATTTGAGGTGGCCAGTACCAACTTGAAGTATTGATGTAATTTGAGTTTAAAAGTCCACATCGCTGCAGTATTTTGTGCATAAATGACTCTGGGTTTGTGTAACCATAGCCCATCCTTCTAAGCACTTTAATCTTGTTGTTTAAGCCTTCACTTACTGCTGTTGTGAGCCCAGACATAATATATCCTTCAATGTAACCTCTGTACTTTCTTAAGGTTTTTGCAAATTTCAAAAAGGGCTTTAATTTTGACTCTCTTGCATATCGGTACCAAAGAACCAGAGCTTTTCTAAAGTCTTTTACATTCTTTTGATCTAAAACTTTATGGAAGTGCTCAACTAAAACTGAAGCTTTAAAAATGTTCTTATTCACATCTAAAAGCCTCTCTAATTTAGTAAAATCTCCTTTAGATAAATTCTTCTCACGCTCCACTAAAATATATCTTTTATGAGGTGCTAGCACATCCATTAAAAACTTATCTTCATTTTCTTTAGCTTTTTTAAACTCAAATTTTCTCACATCATCAAAAAAATTATTTAGCCCTTCTGCAACATGGAACCTATCAACACAGACCTTAGCATTCTCACATTTACCTATCACAGCCTCAATAAAAGCATCATGCATATCAACTGCAAAAAACTTGATCTTATCTAGCTGCTCTTTTGTTAATACCTTTAAACAATTAAGTAAGCTTGAACCCTTTCTGCCCATTGCATTTGAGAGCACCTTTCTCATCTTCGTACAGACTAAATTTGTGATGAACTTAATCGTATTCTTGTCACAAGACTTCTTTCCAAAAATAGTTCTAAAGTGCACCTCATCAGATGACATCTGCTCTAAATCTAACTTTCTTTCAGCATAGCTTAAAAGAGGTTTTATTTGCTTCATCCGGTACTGATCCAAATTCCACACAGTCTTGGGGTTCATTCTTAAAATTCTAGCAACTGACTCACAAGTCATCTCTTCACAAAGACGTCCTGCTTTTTCTACAAGTGAGTAAGTTAAGTTTTCAAAATTAGGGTGAGTAAAATCAACACCAGCTGATCTGACTTTATCATCACACATTAAGCAGTGCCCTCGAAGCTGTTTTAAGTAAATCCACACCTCTTCATATGAGCCTATTGGAGAAGCTTTAATTTTTCGAAGCTTCCACTCATGGACATGAGATATTTGGCAGCCACATTGATTACAGCCTACATTTTCACGATCTTGTTTTGCGTAAAGGACTAGTTTTAACTCTTTATCACAAGCCTCCCAGTTTTCTAATTTTACACCTTGAAGACCTAGTGATTTTACGATTAACTTTTCAAATAGCTCCATTTAATCCTCCGACAATTTAGTTTATTTAGTAACCAAATTTTAATTGTGTGGAGGGAGCTTGTTTATCTTTTTCAGGACTTTAGGCTTGTTGGCATGGATCACACCCTTCTAGATAACGGTGAACCGATTCATTTTAGTAATTTTTTTCCTACTGTTTTTGTATCAAAATAAGAAAAAAACATTTCTTTAAAAACATTGTGTTAAAAACACAGCCTAAAAAGCTACACCCATTAAGCTTTAATATCATCTTAAGAAAATCACTTAATTTACTCAAGTTTTTAAGCCCTTTATCCGATACATAGAGTATAAAATATAAGAATTTATATAGGATATAATATGAGGGCTTTAACTTTATTTACAGTTTTATTATGGACGTTTTCTTCCTTGGCTGTGCCAAGGTCTTTTGTCTTTCAAGGTCAAATTATAAAGCCCAATGGAGAAGCCCTAGAAGACAATAATGTTAACTTTATTCTTAAAATCCTATCTCCCCTAAACCACTGCCTCCTCTATGAAGAAACCTTCACCCTTAATATGACAGACTCAAAGGGAGTGTTTAACCTAAGTGTTGGGTCTGGCACAACCACAGGAAATGGTGGCTTAACAAGTTTATCTAAAGCCCTAGACAATTCCTTAAACAACATCACAGGGCTTAACTGTGACTCTGGTTCTTCATACAGTCCAAACCTCACTGACACAAGAAAACTTAGAATGACTTTTGATGACGGCAGTGGCCCTCTTACTCTAACAAATGACCACACAATTGAAAGTGTGCCCTACGCTCAGTATGCTCATAAACTTGGCGGAAAAACACTTCATGACTTTATTCAAGTCAACAGTGGTGTGACACAAAGTAATTTAGAAACTGTGTTTGATAACGGTGTAAACCAAAGAGAGCTTATAGCTTTAATTGAGGGCCATTCTAATCAATACTCTCCATTAAGCACTAGTGGAGCTAGTTCTTTACCTAGCTTTTCAAATCCTCCCCTTAACTCTAAGGCAGGAGATGTTTGGTACAACTCTACAACCAATGAAATCATGTACCACAATGGATCAGTAAACACCGTTGTTGGCCAAGGGAGTGGAACTGTGACCAGCATCACCACAGGAAGTGGTCTAAGTGGTGGAACCATTACAAATAGCGGTACAATTTCAATTGCCACAGGGGGTGTATTAAACAGTCATCTTCAAGGTGGTATCCATGGAAGTAAAATCACAGGAGGAGTTTTACCAGCCTCAGTGGTTCCAACAGGAACTGATGATACAAAGCTTTCTCTTCAAGGGGGAAGTTTATTAGGTGATCTTAACCTTAATGGAAATGAGGTTTTAAACACAGGTCATATTATGCAAAACCCGAGGAGTACAATGACCCTAGGTTCTTATGGGAATTTAGAAGAGGCTAGTCTTTTAGGTTCTTTGAGTGCGGGGAATGCTGGAGCCACTTGGTACAATAGTGATTCTAGGGTGCTTAAATACTGGGACGGTAGTGGTGTAGAAGTGTTAACCACAGTGAGTGTAGGTGTATCAAGTGTTTTAGTGAGTCCCCCGTTAACTTCTTCAGGTGGTAATGATCCAAGAATAGGCATAAGCCTTGGTAGGGGTTTATACAACAAGAGTGGAAGTGTGGAGATAGATTTAGACTCTCTTAGTGGTTTAGACTTTAATGGAAATAGGTTAAGAGTAAAAGCAGGAAGTGGTTTAAGACTAACAGGAAGTGGTATAGAGGCAGATACGGGAACGAGTTTAGGTCAGTTAATGAGAGTAGACAGTCTTCCTGTGTGCACAAGTGGGGAAAAGATTCAAAGAAACTCTGGAGCCACAGTGACTTATTCTTGTGTGGCTGATGTAGATGAAGACACAAGTCTTTTAGGAAAATCAGCAGGAGGAGATCTTAGTGGAACTTATCCAAACCCCATTTTAACATCAACAGGGGTGAGTGAGGGAATTTATTCAAAAGTTAGAGTGGACACTAAGGGAAGGGTAAGAGAGGGTTTAAGTTTAGTAGAAAGTGATATACCAAATTTAAGTGGAAGTAAAATCACTTCAGGAACCATTGATACAAATAGATTAAACACAGGAACAGGGAGTAATGACCTTGTTAAGCTTGATGGTTTATCAAGGTTACCAAGTGTAGATGGAAGTCAGCTTATAAATTTACCAAGTAGTGCTGACAATATGGGAAATGGTGAGGCTCAAGAGAATATACATCTTAATGGAAATTATTTAAGTGGAGACGGTGATAATGAGGGAATTAGTGTAGATGCATTAGGAAGGGTTGGAGTGGGGAAAAGGAATCCTCAAGCATTATTAGATGTTGCTGGAAAAGTAAGGGCAACAGAGATTTGTGATGAAAGAGGTGGAAACTGTAAGGATGTGTCAACAGGTTGGGATAGAGGGAGTGTAGGAGCAAACCAAGTGACCAACGTTCCTTTTGGAAATGTTTTAGGCACAGATGTTCAGACTGCAATTAATGAGCTTGATTCTAAAAAAGTTCCAATAACTAGAGAAATTGCAACAGTTTTAAACAGTGGATTAAGTGGAGGGGGAGACTTATCCACCAACAAGAATTTAAGTGTGGATATTCATGGAACTGTAGAAGAAAGTATAGTGAGTGGTTTAGACAGTGTTTTAATTCACGATGTATCCCAAAATAGTTTAAAAAAAATAACACAGTCAAATTTTTTAAATGATTATTTTAAAGGATCTTTAGGAACGAATTTAGGTGATGCAATGGATGCTGGAGGTGTGCCTAGTTGTGGAGTGGATGAGAAGCTTAAAATGAGTGAAGGCCCTGTTTATGTATGGTCATGTGTGGTGGATGAAGACACAAGTCTTTTAGGAAAATCAGCAGGAGGGGATCTTAGTGGAACTTATCCAAACCCGAGTTTAAAATTAACAGGGGTGAGTGAAGGAATCTACTTAAAAGTTAGAGTGGACACTAAGGGAAGGGTAACAGAGGGTTTAAGTTTATCAGAAAGTGATATACCAAATTTAAGTGGAAGTAAAATCACTTCAGGAACCATTGATACAAATAGATTAAACACAGGAACAGGGAGCAATGACCTTGTTAAGCTTGATGGTTTATCAAGGTTACCCAGTGTAGATGGGAGTCAGCTTATAAACTTACCAAGTAGTGCTGACAATATGGGAAATGGTGAGGCTCAAGAGAATATACATCTTAATGGAAATTATTTAAGTGGAGACGGTGATAATGAGGGAATTAGTGTAAACAGTGATGGTGATGTTTTTGCTTCTAGAAATATTGCTGCAACAGGGTCTATTAGTGGATCTAGTGTTGTGCTTTTAAATGGAATAAAAATAGGAACAGAGGAAACTGCTTGTAGCAGTGCAAATGAAGGGACTTTAAGGTATAGTGAAAAGAAAATGGAGTTTTGTAACGGAAGCGTGTGGAGTGTTTTAGGTGTTGATGATCCATGTCTTGTGTCTTCTTCACTCACCCCCCCCCCCCCCCCCCCTCAGGAACCGTGTGTGAGGGTGGAGCAATTTATCTTGGAAGCCTTAGCCCAGGTGCAACCAGTGGTAGTGGAACAGATCACTATATGACCACCCCTGGGGGTTGTGAAGATATTCCATTAGAAAGTGTTTCAGGAGGTTCGGGGACAAATTCTTATGCATTAAACGATTTTACAGTGACTTGTTCTGGTACTGATAGTTTATTTAAAAGGTGGAATGGTGGTTCGTCTAATTGGTATGATATTCCAGGATTACAAAACTACACATTAAATTGGGGAACTGGTTATGGTGAAACTAATAAAGATGTAAATTATGGCTCGGCTAATACAGATGTAATTGTTGCTATCACTTTATCGTCTCAAGGGGGCTATCACGCCGCAGCAAGGTATTGTCATAAGCTTGTTTATGGTGGTTATGATGATTGGCATTTACCTAATCGTTATGAGCTTAATTTAATGTACACAAATCGCTCTGTTCTTCCAGGTTTAAATGATAGTGGTTTCTATTATTGGTCTTCTACAGAGTTGAACAGTAATAATGCGTGGGTCCAGCGACTCTCAGATGGTTATCAGCATTATACCGGCAGTAAGAATTACCTCCGCCTCGTTCGATGTGTGCGGAGGTTTTGAGGCTTAAAAGGGTTTAGATTATAACAAATCTTAAATTCAATATGAAAAATAAATTTATTCCTCTCTTTTATAAGCTGCTTCTAAGGAAAAGATATATTGTTGACACTGTTTTTAGTATTTTAAAAGAAGAGCTTTATATTGAACACTCAAGACATCAAAGTCTTAAAAAACTTTATAGTGAATCTTTTATGAGCATTAGCTCTGCATATTGTCTGTGTCCTTTTAAACCAGCAATACGTGCCATGAAAATAGAGTGTTAAATCAGATTTAAAAAGTCCGAACTCGGGTTAGTTAGCATTGTTTAAATAACAGAAAATTAAAAATTTGTTACTTAGAGATTTACTTGATGCAAGCTTCGTAACCTGAGTTCGGCGATCTAAGCTACTATCAGAGCGGTGTTTATCAATTTTTGTTCTTCTGCGCTCCAGTTGATTCTTGGTTTTTTTTCTTGAAATGTATACGCTACAAGCCCTGCAATTATATTAACCATGGCGTTTGTAGGACTACGGTGTCTAGAGTGCTCTACTTGAGAAATATTTTTAAGCTGATCATTTATGGTCTCAATAACTGAGCGCTTTCGTAAAAGAATTTTATCCTCCATTTCCATCAACCTATTCTTCATGCCTTTTCTGACGGAAGTGATCAGTTTGACCCCATTTTCAAAAAGCTCATTAAATAACTTTTTTGAAATATAACCTTTATCAGCAAACAGCTTTCCCCATAAACCCTCTGCCAACTTAGGAACAGGTTTTCTGTCATCAACATTGCCAGCTGTAATCTGTGCAGATAACAAATGGCCAAACTCATTGGTGACAATGTGAAGTTTAAATCCAAAAAACCAACCCATTGTAGACTTTCCAACTGCAGCTATGTCTTTGAAAACTTCCTGACTTCGACACTCCTGTTAAAAAGCCCCTCTTGAGTTCAAATATACGCACCAGAGAAGGTTAAAAAGTCTAAAACTCAAAATGTAGTGACCCCTTTTTTTTCTTTACAAGTATTTTTAGGCTAGTAATTTTAATAGCCATGTTTATTCGAGAAGTAAAAAAACCAAACGGAAGTGTTTCAATTAGAATAGTTGAATCTACTCGAGTAAAAAATAAAGTTATTCAAAAAGTCATTAGAACTCTGGGACAACACAAGGATGCAAGAGAAATAGCCATTATTAAGAAAGCAGCACAGGACTTAATAATAGAGCTAAAAAACACAAGAAACCCAGCCCTTCCTGGAATGGAAGAAACTGTGCACTCCACGACTTGCACAAAAAAAGCCAGCACAAGAAACCCAGAGCTAGTGGATATAAAGAATCTATCTGAGCAAGGTCGTGTTAACCAAGGCATTCACACAGTTTTAGGCAAAGTTTATAATCAAATGAACTTTAACGATATCATAAAAAACACAAAAAAAGATGATGAGTGGAACTCTATTCTTCAAGATTGTGTTTTAGCAAGAATCTCTAGGCCGCAGAGTAAAAGAAAAACAGCAGATAGCTTAAAAAAAGTTTTCTCAAAACCCCTTCCTCTTCATAAGATATACCGTATGATGGACAGAGTTTTTCTAAACGAAGAAAGACTAAAATCAAAAGTCTTAAATTCCACTCTAAACCTTTTTAATGACCAGGTTGACGTTATGTTCTTTGATGTCACAACGCTATATTTTGAAAGCTTTACTTCAGATGAACTTAGAGCCAATGGTTTTAGTAAGGATGCTAAGTTTAAAGAAACTCAAGTTGTTCTCGCCTTGGTTACAAACTCACAGGGACACCCAGTAACTTATGAGCTTTTTCCTGGCAACACTTATGAGGGCAACACATTAATAGAGATAGTTAAAAACTTAAAAACCCGTTTTAATGTAAATCAAGTTACCCTTGTGGCTGATAGAGGTATGTTTAATGAGGCAAACTTAGTTTTACTAGAAGCTGAAAACATTCATTATATTGTGGGGGCTAAGTTAAAATCTTTACCAAAGAATTTAAAAGAAGAAATCTGTCATAAAAACTTTAAACCCCATGTGGTGAGCAATGAACTGCAGTGGGTTAGAGAGTTTGAGCACAAGAAAAGAAGGCTTGTTGTTGGGTATTCTAATAAAAGAGCTTATAAAGATGCATTTGACCGGGAAAAGATAATTGTTCGTCTTTTAAAGAAAGCCAAAGATGGAAAACTTAAAGCAAGTGACCTTATAACTAATTATGGAACGAAAAAGTACCTTAAGTCTTTTAAGGGGGATGTAGAGGTTGATAAGTGTAAGATTAGTAGAGACGCTCAGTGGGATGGTTTTCATGGTGTCATTACAAATCTTGAAGACAAGTCTGCAGCTGAAGTTTTAGAGCGTTATAGAGGGCTGTGGAAAATAGAACAAGCGTTTAGAATAAGTAAGACAGATTTAAAGATGCGACCTATTTTTCATTGGAAGTCTGAGAGGATTAAGGCTCATATTGGAATTTGTTTTCTAGCATATGCAATTGTTTGTAGAGTAAATAAGCTTATTAAGGAAAACCAATTAGAGTTTAGTTTTTTAGATCTTAAAGAGGAGTTAAATAGAGATGAGTACAGTGTTTTAAAAGACTCTAGTACGGGGCGATTTTATGAGCTTGTATCTAAGACTACTCCTGTTTTAAAGAAAATTTACCAAGTTTTAAACCTTAAGAGAAAGGACTGTATTCGCCTAGTTAAAGAGCAAATGTAGTGACCCCAGCAAAATCTAAGCGCTTGATTTTATTAGCTTTATGCGCCGTGTTGTGTCGAAGTCAGGATCAACATTGCCAGCTGTAATCTGTGCAGATAACAAATGGCCAAACTCATTGGTGACAATGTGAAGTTTAAATCCAAAAAACCAACCCATTGTAGACTTTCCAACTGCAGCTATGTCTTTGAAAACTTTATTCCTTTTAATGCGTTTATTTCTACATACTCTCAGAGGTGTAGAGTCGATAAAATTGATTCCTGTTGACTTTACAAACCGTGATTTTAAAAAAGAACAAAGAGGTATGAGTGCTGAGGGGATAAGCTCTACAAATCTTGTGTAGCTTACCAAATAAGGGAAGTCCCCTTTGTGATAAGCTCTCAAGTGTAGATAGAATTGCTTGAAGGTTCTAAATCCACATGGGTGAAATAGAATTAAAATTGATATAACTTCACTTATTGCTAGATTTGAGGGCGTACCTCTAAAAGGCTTTCGATTTTCTAAGGCTTGTTTTTTATAAACATTTTCATAATGCATACAAAAATCATCGACAGCGCAAAAAACAGTGGTAAGCTTATCTTGAGTCATAAAATTCCTTTTTAAAATTGCCGTCATTGGCGTTTTTGTTTGAACTAAGGATTTTATGGCTTTTTTTGTTTTCTGGGATTGCAAGGGGCGTCAAAAACTTTAAACACTTATTTTATAAAGAATGTAACGCCGAACTCAGGTTCGTAAGCTTTTTAAATCGACCTAAGTACTTAAAGTTGTATTAATTTGATAAAAATAGTTGATATATTATTAATTATTGATATTGTATTATATAATGATGTTATACCTAAAAAGAATTATAGAGCCGACCGGTTATCAAAAGAAGAAGCTAGAAAATTAGTCGCATTTATTGTATATAAAGGAGGAGAAGGCAGCGTGATGTTCACTGATCACGCCAGAAAAGAGCTTAACAACGACAGATTAAATATTAATGATGCTTTAAATACTTTAAAATCATCATCTTCTCAGATCTATTCTGATGGCGAATTTGAAAATGAAAGCTATAGATATAGATTAAAGACAAGAAAAATCGTGATTGTTTTTTCATTTAATCCAAGCGGTGAGCAAATTATCGTAATCACTTGCTGGAGAGACTATAAAAACTATTAAAAGGAGGACTAAAAATGAAATGCCCAGTATGTGATTCAAAAAATATTGAATCAAAAAAAATTACACACAAATATAAAGAGTCTGGATTAAGCAATATCACCCTTCTTAATGTAACCCAAGTGAAATGCTCTGACTGTGGTGAAGAGATAAGGCGACTAGGCGATGAAGCCCAGCTTCTTTCTGCAATTGCATCTATCCTTATTAGAAAAACAACTCTTTTAAAAAAAGAGGAGCTCAGATTTTTAAGAACTTTCATTGGCTACAGCTCAACCATGTTTTCAAAAATTCTTAGTGTATCAAAAGAGCATTACTCAAGAATTGAAAATGGAAAAGCAGATATAACTCAACAGTTTGATAGACTTATAAGATTTAGTATCCTCCCAAAACTTCCAAATCCAGACAGAAATTATGATCTACATGATCAAATACTAGACGAGAACATCGATAAGACTTCTGCAAAAACGAAGACACTGAAATTTAAGATTAAAGAAAAAAAGTGGCAGCCTGAAAAAAGTGTACAATAGAACTTATATTATCATTATTATCGAGAACCGCTTTTATAAAAACAGTGTTCATCAGATCGAATACAAGGCGCTCTGAAAGGACTTGGCGAGAAGCTTAAAAAAAACAAAGATTCTGCTTGACTATACATATTATAATGTGTATTATTATATGTATTCCAGTGGTCTATAGAATTAACAACTTAATTTTTAAAATTTATTTTAATGATCATGGCAAGCCACATGTTCATATTACCTCTGTTGATGGTGAAGCAAAAGTAGAACTTGAAACTTTTAAAGTGATAAAATCAAAAAAATTCACTGAAAAAAATCTACTAAAAGCTCTTAAAATTATTGATGAAAATAAAGAAATGTTTTTAAAAATATGGAGAGAATACAATGAGTAAAAAAATGACCCCCAGTGCGGCTATGAAAGATGCAAAAAAAAGAGGATTGGTTTTTCCAAAATCAGACTCTCTTACTGATGATGATTTTAATCAAAAATATGCCCGAATTCGCATTACAACTATGATTGATCTTGTCTTAAAAGAAAAACTTGAAGAAGAAGCTAATAAGCTTGGTACTAAATACCAAACTCTTTTAAATGATATTATTTTTCAATATTTTGAAAATAAAAAAAATAGCAACATTGCTTCTAGACTTCAAAAGCTTGAAAAAGAATTTTTAAAACTCAAAAAAAAGATTGCTTAAAGCAATACTGTTCACTCAACTTCTAACAATTCATAATGCGGTAAATCGTGAAAGCTCTGGTCTTTAAATTCGTTGTCACCATCCCAGTCCGCACCACACTTTATTTTTATATTCATTTGGCTTGCTATGCCTTTAACAAACCCAACTAATTGATAAAACCTATCAAGATCTTTCCAGTCTATGGGATAGGGTACCACGTCTACAGCAAGACTGGGCAGGGAATTGTGTTTTGATTTACGAACAGCGCAAACTCACACCCAGTAAAAGGAAGAGGGGTTTTCCCCCTGGGTTATCTGAATCTGAAGTCATCACAATCTCTTTGTTGTTCCAGTTTTCTGGTTTTAGAAATTTTAAAGCTTTTTATATAGGCTATGTTCAAAAATTTCTAAAACCTTATTTCCAAAAATTCTTGTCCTACAATAGGTTTGTGGAACTTAAAAAATATTCAGCACACCTTAACTCTTTATTTTCCTAAACTCACTCATGGAATCAAATTACAGGAATATCTATTCTAGACTCTGAGCCCCGTGAGTGTTTGTAACAACAAAAGAATCAGTGGCCATAAAACCTTTAAGGGGCTTTGAAAACGTAAAAAATCAACAATGGGTTGGTTCTCTTTGGTTTTAAAGTTCATATTATTATTTCTCATAAAGGAGAGCTCCTAAACTTCACTATGACCCCAGGAAACGTCCATGATACAAAGCCTTTAGAGAATCTTACAGATGGTTTGTTTGGAAAGCGGAGATAAGGGATATATCTTAAAAGAACCTCTTTAAAAAACTTATGGGCAAAGGTGTTTAAGTTGATTACTCATTTAAAATCAAATATGAAAAATAAGTTTGTACCACTTTTTCATAAACTTTTACTGAGAAAAAGATATATTGTTGAGACTGTTTTTAGAATTTTAAAGGAAGAGTTTCACATTGAACACTCAAGACACCAAAGTCTTAAAAAACTTTATAGTGAATCTTTTATGAGCATTAGCTCTGCATATTGTCTCCGCCCTTTTAAACCAGCAATACGTGCCATGAAAATAGAGTGTTAAACCAGATTTAAACAGTCTGAGCTCGGGTTAGCTAAGTTCTTTTTTAACATTACACGCCTTCTGTTTAAGGAGGCCCCTTATAAACTTTCTACACAAGGATTCATAGGGGTGTTTTAGGGCGCTTACCTTGCATCTAAGGCCACCTCTATTTTAAAGAAAATTTATTAGGTTTTGAAATTTAAGGGAAAGAACTAGATTTCCTTAGTTAAAGAGCAAATTTTTTTTAAGCTGATATTTAGGTTTTTAAGGTGAGAGTTGTTCTTTAGTAAAAAGCCAGTTAAGCTCTACATTAAGTTCGTTTTTAAAAACTGTTTTAATTTTTTCCTTAGGCCCTCGCATGATGACACATAGTGTATGTGTTATAACAGCTCCAGAAGAGCGTAGAGCTTTTATGGATTCTTCTAGTTGACCTCCAGTAGTAACCACATCTTCAATTACTAAAAGGTTTTTATTTTTAATATCAAGGCCTTCTGCAAACTGACAGGTGCCATAGTTTTTAGGTTTTTTTCTTACAAAACAAACAGGCTTTCCTGAAGCAAGAGAAAGTGCTGTGGCTAGGGGAATGCCACCAGTTTCTAAACCTGCTAAGGCAAAATGTTCTGGCTTTATATATGGAGTAAACTCCTTAGCTATTTTAGATAATATAAAAGGATTGGCTTCAAAGCGATATTTGTCAAAGTACTCTGTTGAGCGCTGTCCTGATCTTAGTAAAAAATTTCCAGTGATATGTGAAATGTCATAAATTTTTTTTGCAAGATCTTTATTGTATTTCATAAGATTTTTTTTAAGTGTCTGTAGCAGGTTTTTGAAGATGTATCATAGCATTTTTTCTATTTTGCCATAGATCACGAGCATGCTTGCGTAAATCCTCAACGGAGTCAAATTCATCTACAATTTCAACACCTAAAAGAGTTTCTACAACATCTTCTAAGGTAACAATTCCTTCAGATTCACCATACTCATTCACTACTATAAAAATATGTTCTTTCCTTTTTATGAATTGATCAAGGCATGCAGCAACTGTAATGGTGTCAGGGACTGAGTGAATAGGTTTTGCTAGTTTTTCAATTGCTAGATTGTCTAGGTCTTGAGAGTAAGCCTCCATGAGTTTGTATCTAAGTACAAATCCAATTATATTGTCTAGATTTTTTTTAAATATTGGGATTCTAGAAAACTCAATACTTTTGTGATCTATAAAAACTTGCCCAACAGAGCTTTCTCCATTTAATGAAAAGATTACGGATCTTGGTGTCATAATGTCAGTAACTTCAAGTTTATTTAGTGTCAGTAGATTTTGAATTACAAGGCTTTCATTTTTTCGAATAACACCATCATCTACTCCAAGCTCTGCAGTGACAATCATCTCCTCTCTTGTCATGGAGGTGTCATCGCTGGAGCTTAGAATGTTGTTCAGAAATTCAGAGAATAAAACAAAAGGATAGGTCAAATAAATTAGATATTTAATTATAATAGCACAAAACGGAGCAAGTCTTTTTGAATGTGCGGCTCCTAGGGTTTTAGGAATGATTTCTGAAAATACTAAAATTGTGAAAGTTAAGGCTCCTGAAGCAATGGCAAACCCTTCACTGCCCCAAATACTCAAAACCTGTGCGCCAACACCGGCTGCTCCCACTGTATTTGCAGTGGTGTTTAGAGCTAAAATAGCAGCAAGTGGTCGATCAATATTGTCTTTTAAATGAGATAAGAGGGCGCCTCGTTTATGATTTTTCTTTTCTAAAACTGCAATATAAGTAGGGGATAAAGACAGAATCACAGACTCTAAAAGTGAGCACAGAAAGGAAACAACAACTGATAAAACTAAATAAGTTATAAGAAGGCTCATGGTTTTACCACATAGATAAAATCTTGACTTAAAGAATTACATAGAAAATTTAATATTTTTTCTTCTGCTTGAAAACCAAGCATGGGAACGTCGTCCATATAGGTATCAAATACTCCTGTTAGAGGAACAACTTACTACATATTTTAAGGGTTTGTAAATAAAAAGAGATGGGTATAGGAATTAAAACTCTTAAAAAATCACCTTAAAAACACTTTTATCCTTAAATCTAGCCTTTAAATTTAAAAATAGTTTTAAGTCAGCTTAAAGATCCTGAAAAACGCGGCTTCCAGTGGATTTTCTTTGTCCTTGGTATTTTCCATTATACGGCTTTAGTGCTGCTTTATCCATGGAGCATAGGACTAGCTGACAAATTCTTCTCCCAGCCTCAAGCTTAATAGGCAAAGAGTTTGCATTGTAAAGCTCTAAAGTGAGTTCACCTTTAAAGCCAGGGTCAACCCATCCAGCATTTTGGATGAATAAGCCCATTCTTCCAACAGAGCTACGGCCTTCAACAAAAGCTGTCATATTGTCAGGAAGCTCAACGTACTCCATTGTTGTTGCCAATAGGAATGAGTGAGGAGGAATAATCATGGTACTTCCTTTAAGCTCACGGTACTTAATTTCTTTAGAAAGTAGAATACACCCTGATGACATATATTGGTCTTCAACGGTTAGGTAGTGTGTTCCTAGGCGTAAATCAATGGACGCTGGTTGAATGGATTCTTTACATAAAGGACTTACTTTTAGAGTCTCTTTTGCTAACAAAGCTTTGATAGTGCCGTCAGATAAGATCATATTATTATTTGCTCTCCTCAGCTTTTTTAGCTGCGTAAATTTTTACAAGCTCATCTTGAATGTTACGTGGACATTTTGCATACCTTGTAAACTCCATAGTAAACTCACCTTTTCCTTGTGTTGCTGATCGAAGCTCTGTTGAATAACCAAACATTTCAGACAGTGGAACTTCAGCTTCTACAGTAGAGAAGCCTTCGTTTGCGTTTGAACCTTGGATGATTCCTCGCCTTTGGTTGATTTGCCCCATAACGCTTCCTTGAAACTCTTCAGGAGCAGAAACTTCAACTTTCATCATAGGCTCTAAAGCTGATGGTTGAGCTTTTGCATAAGCTTCTTTAAAAGCACCCATTGAGCAAATCTTAAAAGCCATTTCAGAGGAGTCTACATCATGATAAGCTCCATCAAGTAGGTTCACGCTAACGCCTACTACTTGTGCACCAATGAGGGTGCCTTTTTGCATTTGATCCTGGAAACCTTTATCACAAGCACCGATGTACTCTTTAGGAATACGTCCACCAGTTATTTTATTATTAAATTCATAAAGATTTTCAGAGTTAGGGTCTAGGGGTTTAATTGAACCAATAACTTTTGCATATTGTCCAGAGCCACCAGTTTGTTTTTTGTGAGTATAGTCGTAGTCTGCAGCAATGGCGATGGTTTCTCTATAAGCAACCTGTGGTTTTCCCGTTTCAACTTCAATTTTAAACTCACGCTTCATACGTTCAACATAAACCTCTAGGTGAAGCTCACCCATTCCAGAAATAATGGTTTGCCCAGACTCTTCATCTCTATGAACTCTAAAAGTTGGATCTTCCTTTCGAAATTTATTTAATGCTTTTGTAAAGTTAGATGCGCCACCCTTGTCTTTTGGTATTACAGCTAAAGAAATCACGGCGTTAGGAACAAACATAGAGGTCATTGTGATATTTGCTCGTCCATCAGTGAAAGTGTCACCAGAGGCGCAGTCTACACCAAATAGTGCAACAATGTCGCCAGCTTTTGCCTCATCTATATCCTGCATTTCATTTGAATTCATTCGAACAATTCTAGGGATTTTAACTTTCTTTTGGCTTGTCATATTATAAATAAACTCACCTTTTTTAAGACTCCCTTGGTAAACTCTCATATAAGTAAGTTGTCCGTACTGACCCTCTTCAAGTTTAAAGGCTAGAGCAACCAGTGGGGCCTTAGGGTCATTGGTGAGAGTGATTTGGTTTTCATTATCATCTTGATTTAAACCTGTGTTGGTGATTTCAAGAGGGTTTGGGAGATAGTCTTGAACAGCATCTAAAAGCTTTTGAACGCCTTTATTTTTATAAGCAGAGCCGCAAAAAACAGGTGTAAATTTAAGAGATAAAACCCCTTTTTTAATAGCTGTTTTTAACTCAGCTTCAGTAGGGTCTTCTTCCATTAAGAATTTTTCACCAACAGTATCATCAAAGTCAGCAGCAACTGAAATAAGGGTTTTTCTATACTCTTGAGCCTGGTCAACTAAATCAGTAGGGATTTCTTTTTCCATGATATTTTCACCATTGTCACCTTCAAAATAGTAGGCCTTCATTTTTACTAAATCTATAACACCTTCATGTTTTTCCTCTACTCCTATTGGAATTTGAGCCATAACAGCATTATGGTGAAGTTTTTCTCTTAAGGCTGTCATAACTTTAAAAGGATTAGCTCCAGAGCGATCAAGTTTGTTCACAAAGGCAACTCTAGGAACATTATAACGCTTCATTTGTCTATCAACTGTAATGGACTGTGATTGAACACCAGCAACACCACACAGTACTAGGATGGCTCCATCAAGGACACGAAGTGACCTTTCAACTTCAACAGTAAAATCCACGTGACCAGGAGTATCGATAATATTAATTTCAATATCTTTCCAATCAACGTTTGTGGCAGCAGATTGAATGGTGATTCCACGTTCTTTTTCAAGTTCCATGGAGTCCATTTTTGCGCCTACACCGTCTTTACCACGAACATCATGGATAGCGTGAATTTTACCACCGTAGAACAGGATTCTTTCCGTAAGAGTTGTTTTACCAGAATCGATGTGGGCTGAAATACCGATATTGCGGACTGTGCTTAGGTCCCAAGCTTTTGTCATGAGGTGCTCCTTAAAAAACATAGCGGCTTTAAATTAGATTAATGCTACTCATAGTCAAAAATATCTAGCAGGAATTTGAAAACAATGGAAGCATGGAATTTATGAAAATAGTCTCTAAGGCTCCAACATTAGAAGAATTACAGACCCTTAAAAAGTACTTTGGTCATGATTCTTTTAGACTTCATCAATTTGAGTCCATCTCTGCATTGAAATTAAGCGAGAATGTTTTCCTAAGAAAACCCACAGGAGGTGGAAAAAGCCTAATTTATCAATATTTAGCATTAGACTCCTCGGTACTGGTTTTGTCTCCATTAATAGCTTTAATGGATGATCAAGTAGCTAGTGCTAAAAGGTTTGGACTTAAAGCTTCCTGCATGCATTCTCAGCAAGATTATAAAGAGCGTAAGGCTGCCCTAGAGTCTTGGTCAAAGGGGTGTTGCAATTTATTTTTTGTTACTCCTGAGCGCTTTGGAAGAGAGGGGTTTTGTAAGGCTCTAAGTAAGAGAAAGCCAGATTTTTTTGTTTTAGATGAGGCCCATTGTGCTTCTCAGTGGGGGCATGATTTTCGGCCAGATTATTCTAAGGTTGGTGAAATTAGAGAATTTTTAGGAAAACCTCCAACATTAGCTTGCACAGCAACAGCGACTTTAAAAACCCAAGAAGATGTTGTTAAAATACTAGGCTTAGAATTAGAAAATACATGTAGACACCATGATTCAATTATTCGAAAGAATCTTTTTTGTCATACTCAGTTGTGCTTTGATTTTGAAGAAAAGAGAAAAAACATTATAGAGCTCATTGAAACAAGAAAAGGTCCATGTTTAATTTATTTCTCACTGATTAAAAATTTAGAGCAATTTGGTGAATTTTTAGAAGAAATTGGATTTTATCACGTAAAATATCATTCAAAACTTTTAAGCCACATAAGGCGTAAAAATCAGAAAAAATTTATTAAAGGTCATTGTGATTTAATGCTGGCAACGCCAGCCTTTGGTTTAGGGGTAGACAAGCCTAATATTAGATCAGTGGTGCATTTTGAATTGCCAGGCTCCATAGAGGCATATGTCCAGGAATTCGGAAGAGCAGGTAGAGATGGTGAAAACTCTAACTGCTATTTATTTTATTCTCAAGAAGACATTCAAGTGCAAATGGATTTTATTAAATGGGGGCATCCTCATTCAAATACTATTAGGTGGGTTTATCATAGAGTTTGTGAAACAAAACAAATGGGCTATCCTGTAAATAGGCTTGATGAGCTTAAAAAGAAAATGAATTTTTATAATTCATATGATTTTAGAATGGAATCAGCTATTAATATTCTTGTAAGATGGGAGTGCTTGGTTTTAGAAAAAGGAATTTTAAGTAAAGGAGCTGCTCCAGTAGGAAATGTTCCAGATGTTGCACAAAATTTAAGTGGAGAACTTATTAAGAGTCAGCAAATAAAACTATATGAACTTATTAAGCTTATACGTTTAAAGGGTGAGGATTTTAAAAGTTTTTTAAAAGAATACTTTGGAGAATTTTAGGTTTGAGTGTTTTTAAAGATGATTTAGTAGCAGTAACTAGAGGTATTTTGGTAGAGGATCTTATTGTGGCATATAGAAACCTTATTTTCCCATGGCCTATTCATGGAGAAGAGGTTACTCCTTGGTTTTCACCTCAAGGAAGGGGAGTTTTAAAGTTTAAAAATTTACACATATCGCGTTCCTTAGAAAAACTACTGAGGAAAAAAAGATTTAAGGTTAGTTTCTGTCAAAATTTTGAAGATGTAATTAAACTTTGTGGAGAAACACTAAGAAAAGAGCAGTCAAGGACATGGATCAATGAAGAGGTGAAAAAAGCATACACTAAGCTTTTTAAAATGAAGAAAGCCTATTCAGTTGAGGTTTGGAAACAGGTGGGTGGGTTTGAGAAGAAATTAGTTGGTGGTATGTATGGTGTGATTTCAGATAAATATGTTTCAGGTGAGAGTATGTTTTTTTTAGAGTCAGGGGCTTCAAAGGTGGCGTTGGTTTCCCTGGTTAAAAGGCTTGAAACTATGGGTGTGTCTTTTATTGATACACAGGTAGTGTCTCCTTTACTAGAAGGGCTTGGAGGAGTTGAGGTTTCAAAAAATAAGTTTATGAAAATGACAGAAAAGGGTATAATATTAAATGAAGAATTTTTCCATAAGCTTTCTTTAGGAGTATGAATAATGGTGGCAAAAAAAATGCAAGAGGCTAAAGTGGTTAAACATGGAACTGTAATATTAGTATCCTATTCTATTAGGAATAAGGATGGGCGTATAATAGAAGCAAGAACACCAGATAACCCAGCTGAACTTTTGGTAGGCTATGGGCAGATTTTAAAAGTTTTAGAGGGTAAAATACTAGGGGAAACTCAAGGTTTTAACGGGGGTTTTTCTTTTTCAGCAGAAGAGGCCCATGGAAAGTATAAAAAAGAGCTTGTTGTTGAAATGAAAAGAGGTCAATTTCCAGAAGAGATGGACATTGTAAAAGGAATGAAATTTGAAAGCTACGGTCCTAAAGGTGAAGCTATAGCACTTCATGTTGTAGAATTTGATGATAAGGTTGTTGTAGTAGATGGAAATCATCCACTTGCTGGAGAGGACCTTACTTTTAATATTAGTATTTTAGAAATCCGAGATGCTACAAAGGAAGAAATGGCGAGAGGTAAGGTTTTAACGGACATGGAAGTTCAAAATAAAACTATACATTAATGAGTAGTAAAAATATTATTCTTCTTTCTGGTATGGACACCTCTGATAATATAGATGCGCTAAGGTATATAAAAGAAAAGCACCCAAAGTTTAAAAAAATTTGTTATATTCCAGCACAAGCTCAGGGCTCAGAAGGTGAGATTAAACAAGCGTTAAAAGATTTTAAAGGCTATGTTAAGGCTACATGTTTTAAGACAGCAGTGTTAGAGCACGAAAGTTCAAATGAAATTAAAAAAAAAATTAAAACCTCAGATATAGTTTTTTTAGGAGGAGGAAATACCTTTTATTTTTTTGACAATATTAAGAAAAAAAGACTTTTTTTATCCCTTAAGAGGCATTTACAGAATAAGAAAATGATTATAGGTTTAAGTGCTGGAGGGATAGTATTAAGCCCAAGTTTGATGATGGCGTGCTTTCCCTCAAAAGACGCTGATGAATGTAATGTTGAGAGAAAAGATTTTAAAGCACTAAGTTTTTTGCCTTTTGAGATTTGTCCTCATTATAAAAATTCTAAAAATATGACTAAAGACTTACTTGCTTATAGTTCACTTTATAATTTTCCTTTGTATGGAATTAAAGATGGCAATTTTATTGCCATAGGTGATGAAGGTGTTTATTTTTCTAATAAAATAGATCTTTTTTTCCATGGTGAAAAGGTTGAATTTAGATAAAGACAATAAATTTGCTTAAGGATTGTTATTTTACCCTTAAGGGTGCTGGATGGAAAGTTTAAATAGTATTTATAAATGGTGTAGGCTTAAATGAGCTAGAATAAGAAGAAAATAAAATATATTTTTATTGTGTCTATACATTCGTCTAAAGAATAATTAATAATAGATTTTAAAGTATAAACTTTGTAGCTTATATAATCTACTATGGAGACTGTATGAGAAGAGCAGGAATGGCTTTCGTGGGAACTTTAATATTATTAGGATGTCAGTCAGTTGTGGACAAGGGAATTGTTATGGAAACTGATGCTAATTTAGGCGCAGCTATGGGTCATGAGACTGAGGATGAAGGTGCTTTATATGGGGTAGAGGCTGTAAATAGTATGGGCCATTACTTAGATAAGCAGGCCAAAGAATTAGCTCAAATTGCTGAAACCAAAAGAACTGAAAAAGGTATCATTACAAAATTAAAAGGAGATGTTTTATTTGATTCTGGTAAGGCTAAATTAAAATTAAATGCTGCATTAAAAATAGATCAAATAGCTCAAATATTAGTAAAATACCCGGAAGATAAAATTAAAGTTGTAGGTCATATGGATTCTAAAGGGTCAGATGAGTTTAATGCAAATCTTTCTAGAAAAAGAGCTGAAGCTGTGTTCAATAGGCTTTTAAAAAATGGAATTTCTCCTCAAACACTTCAAGTTAAAGGAATGGGTAAAATGCAGCCAATAGCTTCAAATTCAACTAGCCAAGGGCGCTCTTTAAATAGAAGGGTTGAATTAGAGATTAGTGTTGATGAAGGTGTTTTTAAATAACATAACTAAAGAGAATAATATTTTAAATTCGTAATAACTAGAGTGTTTTAAAAGATGTAAGGTTTTTTAAATCTAAAATAAACTAATAATAAAGAAGAAATAGGTTTTATGAAAGAATATAGAAATATTGCTGTTATTGCCCATGTTGATCATGGAAAAACTACTCTTGTAGATGAGCTTTTAGGGCAATCTGGTGTTTTTGAGGATCATAAAGAACAACAAGAGCGCTTAATGGACTCTATGGACATTGAAAAAGAACGTGGAATTACCATTGCAGCAAAAAATGCTTCTTTTGAGTATAAGGGTGTGAAAATCAATATTGTAGACACTCCAGGTCACGGGGATTTTGGCGGTGAGGTTGAGCGTGTTTTAAATATGGTTGATGGTGCTTTGCTTTTAGTGGATGCTGCAGAAGGTCCACTTCCACAAACAAGATTCGTTTTAAAAAAAGCACTAGAACAAGGTAAAAAAATTATTGTTGTTCTTAATAAAGTAGACCGCAAAGATGCTCGTGGAAAAGAAGTTTTATTAGAAATTGAAGAGCTTTTTATGGAACTTGCAGAAAAAGAGGAGCAGCTTGATTTTGAAGTTGTTTATGCCATTGCAAGAGAGGGGAGAGCTTCTAAGAATTTGGAAGAGGTGAAGTCCACAGGTGATATTACATGTATATTTGACCTTATGATTTCTGAAATTCCAGCTCCTAAAATAAAAGCAGGTGATTTTTTAATGTTAATTTCTGATATTCAGTACAGTCACTTTGTTGGAAGGCTTGGTGTGGGCTGTGTTTTAAGTGGTTTTGTTAAAGTTGGAGATTCACTTAGAAAGTTTCAAGAAGGTGGTAAAATAGTTGAGTTTAAAGTGAGTGCGCTTTTAACCTTTGTGGGAAATAAAACAGTAAATGTTGAGCGTTTATATGCTGGAGATATTGCCATTGTTTCAGGTTTTAATAGTGTTGAAATTGGAGACACTCTAGCTTCAAAAGCTGTAGACACGCCAATTGAGCGCATTAAAGTTGATAAGCCAACAGTTGGATTTTTTGTATCAGTAAACAATGGTCCTTTTGCAGGGCTTGAAGGTAAAGAGGTTACAAGTCGAAAGATTTTAGAGCGCCTTAAAACAGAGTGTCTTAAAAATGTTTCCATTAAACTTTTGTTAACTGATAAAGCGGATACTTTTCAGTTGATTGGCCGAGGAGAGTTACAACTTGCAGTTATTATGGAAACTTTTAGAAGAGAGGGTTTTGAGTTTATGATCAGTCAACCCCAGGTTCTTATGATGACAATTGATGGTGAAAAATGTGAACCTGTTGAAACTATTTATATTGATGTTCAGACTGATTATGCAGGGGTTGTGACTCAGAGTTTACAAGAGCGTAGGGGAATTGTCACAGGGATAATTAATAGAGAGTCTGGGAGAAGTCAGCTTCAGTTTGAAATTCCTTCTAGAGGCCTTATGGGTTATGGAAGCCAGTTTTTAACAGACACTCGTGGCACAGGGCTTTTAAGCGCTGAGTTTAAAGGGTATGAGCCGTTTAAAGGTGAGATTAAAAAAAGACAGGCTGGGAGAATAGTTTCTGATAGAGCAGGAAAGGCCACACCTTACTCCCTCTTTAACCTTAAAGATCGTGGATCAATGTTTATTGAGCCTGGTGTTAGAGTCTATGAAGGTATGATAATTGGTGAGTACAATAAAGGCGGAGAGCTTAACGTAAATGTGTGCAGAGAGAAGAAACTTACAAATGTTCGAGCGTCAGGGACTGATGAGGCTTTAAAGCTTACAAGGGTTAGGAAGATGACTTTAGAGCAAGCCTTAGAGTGGATTGTTGATGATGAACTTATTGAGTTAACTCCTAAGTCTATTAGGCTTAGAAGAAGACAGCTTTATACAAATAGATAGAATTGGCATTGTTGCACATGAAACCATTGGCTCTGTCATTTAAATTTTACAGATGGGCCCACTTTAACTATCCTTGGTATGTTTAAACAAATTTATTTTAGAATGGGTGGGTGAAGATTTTTAAGTTGTTGTTCTAGGTTGAGTTCTTATGCAGGGGTTACGCATAAGCTTTTTTTAGACAAATTAAACTATAAATATGGAAATAGTTTCAATTGAAGTAAACTTCTTATAGCGCTCTTATGTCTTTTGTAAAAGTTTAAAAGCAAAAATAGTATTAGATGCAATGGAAATGGTGATGAGAAAAGTAAGGTCAGGTGCACACGTAATATTTTATTCTCATCGTGGAGTCCAATATGCAAGTGATACCTATAGAAAATTTTTAAAGAATAAAGATATTAAGCCAAGTATGAGTAGAAAGGGAAAATTAACTAAATCTTTTAAGATAAAGTATCTACTACTTTTGGGGAGGCCTAATCCTTTTAAAAAAAATTACTTAAAATCATTTATAACACTAGGTTTTTGGTTCAAAATGATATATTTCAATGTCATTAAATAATGAAATAATGAAATAATGAAATAATTGAATCAATTTGAGATTAATTCGAAAATAAACTGTTATATTATTAAAGGTTTATTCTAAATGAGTCGATAATAGAATTATGGATTTCTTGTCAAAAATTTTATTTATTTTTTTAGTATTCGGAGCAGCCCCTGTTTTTCCAGATGAACTAGTACACTGACCATTTAATCTTTTCCCCCATGAGTCATAGAAAAAAAGTATTTTAAGCATATACTGTCAACATGGAAATATTTTTTCTCAAGGATGAGGATCTACTTAAGTTAAAAAAACATGTTCGATCAGGCGCCCCAGGACACGAAGTTATTAGAGCTATGACGCTTATTTTACGCAACAATGGGCAGACTCGAAGTGACGTGGCAAACGTGCTCAACATTACGACAAGAACAGTAACAAATACGTGCAGTAACTACGCTAATTTAGGTTTAGATCGTAGTTTAAAAGATGACCCAAGACCTGGGCAACCAAAGGTGTTTGATGAAAGGGTTAAATCAAACATTGTAGCTCTTGTATGCAGTAATCCTCCAGAAGGGTTTGATCGTTGGACTCTAGAACTTGTTAAAGCACAAGCTGAGGGCAGCGGTATTGTAGGGTCAATTTCAAAAGAAAAAATCAGAATAATCTTACGTGAACACGATGTAAAACCCTGGCAGCAAAGAATGTGGTGTGTTCCTGAGCTTACAGACGAGTATATCCAAAGAATGGAGTCTATATTAGATCTGTATGAAAGAGGCGATAGTGAAGACTACCCTTTAGTTTGCCTTGATGAAAAGCCTATAGTTTTATTTGAAGACAGTCGTGCTCCTGTTTTAATGGAAGCCAGCAGTTCTAAAAAGGTAGACTATGAATACAAGAGAAATGGTACAGCCAATGCCTTTGTGGCAGTTGAGCCCTTCGGTGGCAAATATGTTGTTGAGATTACTCCTAATAGAAAAAGTGTTTTGTTTGCACAAATTTTAAAGAAACTATCTATTAAATATAAAAAAGCAAAAAAAATTAGTTTAGTTATGGACAATTTAAATATTCACACTAAAACATCACTTGTAAGAGAGTATGGGGAAACAGAAGCTCATAGGATATGGAGTCGGTTTGAAATATACTACACTCCAAAGCATGGAAGTTGGCTAAATCAAGCAGAGATTGCTATTGGTATGTATTCTCGACAGTGTTTAGGAAAAACAAGAATTCCATCAATAAAACTTTTAACAAAAAAAACTGAGGCATGGGTTGATTACATTAATAACAAAGCTGTTACCATAGGATGGTTTTTTACAAAAAATGAGGCTCGTGAAAAAATGGGTTACAGGGGAAAAGATTAAATGGTCAGTGTACTAGCTGGAGGAGAAGACTCAACTTTTAGGAGCAGTTTTATTCAGAAACCTAGTTCAAACCAATGTACACCAGAAGAAAAGCAGGCAAATTTAGACATACTAGCTGAGTGTAATACGAATTGGGAAAAGTGGGGTGTTTCTCCAAAGCCAAACTCTAGTGAATTAAGAGATCCTAACAATTGTTCTAGTTTAGCTTCGTTAGGCACACTGCAAGGTTGTGCAGACGCACTTGTAGCATTTCCTATTTTTATTGGAGAAATGGCCCTAATGGGTGCTCGTGCACTTTCGCCTATAGATAAAAAGTCGTTTATGTATATTTCACAAAATGGAAGCCTGAAAGAGATTGAGGCTTACCCCCGGTTTTTGGATAGTTGGGACCTGAGAGAAAAATTAATTATTTAAAATTCAGTTTAACTTTTGAAATCCACTTTATTTAAACAATATCAGGGGCTTAAAAAGGAAAACACATGAAAAACAATAACCTCAATAAAACTTATAATGAAAACTTTAAACTCAACGCTGTGAAAAAATTACTCGCTGACAAAAAAGGACTCACTTACACCGCTAGTAAACTTAACATTGCCTCTTCAACCCTCTATGGATGGAAGAAAAAATATGCTAATTTAAATTCTATGACCCACAGCAACAGCAATAAAAAACTCTCTCTTGAAGACAAACTTAACTTTATTAAAAAAACTCAATCTTTAAATGAAAACGAACTTGGAAAATTTCTTAGAGAAAATGGACTTAACTCTTCAGACCTTATTAATTTTGAAAAAGAATTACTTGGACAAAATCCTGTTGGAAGACCTTCACTTGATCCTGAAATTAAAACTTTAAGGAAAGATAAAATAAACTTAGAAAGATCTTTAAATCGAGCTGAAAAAGCTCTAGCTGAACAGTCTGCTAGAATCATCTTGTTAAAAAAAAGCCACGAGATCTGGGGGGTCAAAGAGGACGAAGATTAAGTCCTGATGACAAAGAAGTTTGTCTTGAATTAATTAACACCTCTTCTAAAAATGGCTGTAGACTTAAACTTGCCTGCAGCGATTTAGAAATTGATATTAAAACTTTCAACCGCTGGAAACTTTCTTTAACTGATAAAAGAAAAGGACCCTTATCGCCTCCAAAAAATAAATTAAGTGATAAAGAAAAAGATGAGATCATTAACACCTGTACTTTAAAAAAGTATGTTGATGACTCTCCTCATGTGATAGTTTCAAAACTTGCAGATGATGGAGTTTATTTAGCAAGTGAATCAAGTTTTTATAAAGTTTTAAAAGAGAATAAACTTTTAGTTCATAGAGGAAGAACAAAACCAAAAACTAAACAAAAGCCAAAAGGAATGACTGCAACGGAAGTGAATCAAGTTTATTCTTGGGATATTACTTATTTAAAAACTTCGGTGCGGGGTCGGTTTTATTATTTATATATGTTTATGGATGTGTTTAGTAGAAAGATTGTAGGTTATAAAGTACACGTTAGAGAAAGTATGGATTTATCATCAGAGTTAATTAAAAAGATTTGTGAGAGAGAAAAAATAAAAAGAAATGAGCTAGTATTACATTCAGATAATGGCGGCTCAATGAAGGGAGCAACGATGCTAGCAACACTTGATTGGTTGGGAGTTTCAAGTTCATTTAGTAGGCCGAGTGTAAGTAATGACAATGCCTATTCAGAAAGTTTATTTAAGACGTTAAAGTATGTGCCGGATTATCCAGAGTTTTTTAAAAGCATAGGTGATGCAAGAGACTGGGTTGATAGTTTTGTTAATTGGTACAATGAAGAGCATCGTCACAGTGGAATAAAGTTTGTGACGCCATCAGAGCGTCATTTAGGAAAAGATAAAGAGATATTAGAAAAGCGTAAGGAAGTTTATGAAGCAGCAAGAAGGTTAAAGCCAGAGCGCTGGAGTGGCAGAGGAATTAGGAATTGGGAGCGAGAGAATGTGGTGTATTTAAATTGTTTGCCAAGTGAAAAAGTAGTTGTTATGAAGAATGTGGTTTAACTGAATTAAATTTCCCTTCAGGTCCCAACTATCCAAAAATTTTCCGACTGCCATCAGGTTTTTTTTCTAAAATTCGTATAGGCATTCTACTTTGACCATTTGAGAAAGACGCATAGGCTGCATCTCCATGAAAATTCCCCTTTGAATATGACTCTTGGAAAGCTTTAAAAGAATCACTTTTTCCCCCTAATAATCCGTCGTCTTTCTTCTTAGATCTTGGAACTTGTTTACTAGCAGTACGAGCAGGCGGACCATGATTCTTTGGACGTTTTAATAATTGACCTGCCTCAGAATCAAGAGCTTTAAAGTTTTTTTGAGAAGTTGAGCTAAATCTTGCTGTACTTAATTGCTGTGGGGTTAAGTTAAGATAACTTGTGTTTCCCGCTTCATTAAACAGCTCTACTCTTAAACGT
>CBDBGT010000012.1:0-3198 GCA_965205365.1 Bdellovibrionales bacterium | reverse complement strand
CTGGAAGGAACCATAGCAGAGGAACAGGCTCTATACACAACTTCATTGAAGGTATCCTTGGTGCTGGTGGTGACCCTCAGTTTTAGGGCAGCTTTTAAGGCATGTGCAGCAAGATGGCCTACCATTGCAGTTCAAGAAAACTGGATGGGTTCAGCATATAGAAGCAGATCATGGAAAAATGACCACCTCTGCCACCTTGACTGTATTGTCTGTCAGTTGAACTTTTTACCATGAATGGCTGTCCTTGTAGAGTTCACAACATCAAATGAGCTTGTTCTTACATTTTTTTAAACTTTAAAAACCAACATATATATATTATACTTTATTTCTTTCTCACATTGTCTATCATGCCTTCCTATGAGAATTGCATGAGTGTAGTATACAACATGAAAATGTGGGCCAGACCACAATGAGCGAGAGGAAGACCTTCTTGGCAAAAGTCCAGCTGAAAAGCCTGAAAAAATTCCTATTGTTGTTACCAATTTACCAATGAGATCTTCACTTGTAACTAATCATCTTATTATAATTTGGACACAATTTAAAAAACCTCGCATAACCTCCACAACCGAACTGTTTCCCTTCTTCACCCCCTTTCTTTCTTTCTTTCTTTCATTCTGTCTCGTGTTGTAGAGATCTAAGCGTGACTTCAGTAACTTTGATGATGAGTTCACGAGGGAGAATCCGACCCTGACGCCCATGGACAAGGAAGTGGTCAAGTCCCTCAACCAGACTGAGTTCCAAGACTTCACATACACAAATTCTGAGTTTATTGTGTAGGCTGAAGGATCTGCGGTCATATCTCATTTTAACATTACATTAAGTAGTAGTGAACACTTTTCCACTAAGAAAATGTCTGTTCTTTTTTTTTAACATTTTTTTGTGTTATTGTCCATATATATTATACCAAAACTTGTTTTGTTAATATGGTTTTTTTCTTCCAAATACATACCTAACACATGCACATGTGTATGCATGGTGACAACATGTGAGGATAATGTTGTACTGTCTTTTCTGGCACTTACTAGGTATACAAAGTATTGCTACTTCTTTTTTTTGTATGCCACGTTTTAATTCCTTTCTCTTTATTGTATTGAATGAATGGTTTATCATTTTAATATCACACATTTTTATGTAAAAAAATTAACTATATATATCATATACCTATAAACTAGTGTCCATTTGTTTTTTATTTTATGTTGTTTTTTTATTATATTTTTTAAGATTTTTTGGTTGTAATATTGAACAGGACAAAGGTACCAAACAACATTATGCTGCAAGGAAGAGAGAAAATATCAAGTAATGCATGGCTGAATAGCCAGTTAAAAAGTCATCTTAATTCCTACTGACAGAGAGATTGACATTTATAGGTATCATCTATACATTATTTTCATTACTCCTTTGTGTCTGCCTGTGTACCCAAGTACTGTCAAGAAAAATTTTGCACCTCAGGTCCTAATAATGGCCATTCAAACTTTATTCTGCTCTCTAAGTGGTCCTATCGCTGAAAGGTCTTAATTTCTTTAAATGTCAACTAAAAAGTTATAAAGCCTTACTTTAGCAAATTGTGTTCTTGAAGCAGGTAAAAGGTCAACAGCATACCCATCCATGATCCCTGTTTATAAAATGGCTGATAAAAATGCAACAAAAAAACAAAAAAAAATGATAGAAGAAAATTAAATCTACCTAATGAAACTTTATGAGCTGAAACTTTACACTAAAGATTTACCAACAGCTTTGTACCCAGGAGCGGATGCAGGGGATCAGGACCTCCCACCCCTGGAAAAAGACTGAAATCCATCAGCCTCAACCTATGAGCAAAGTGGACCTTCTGCTTCAAAGGGAATGGAGGGAAAGTGTATGTAGTGAACTGACAACCCTGCAAACTGGTAACTTGCTTGATGGTTTTACGATTTTCTGAAGTGTAAAAAGTCTTTGAAGGGTAATTTTTTTTTTTTTTTTTTTTTTTTTTTTTTTTTTAATAGGACAGACACTTTAAAGATAATAAGATGAAAAACCAAGAAATAGGCCATTAGGTATAACTTAATTTAAAGAAATGAAATAAAATGAAATATAACAAAATTAAGGAAAGAAAATACTAAAAAGAAAACAAGTTACTTTGAAGATATGCGACTTGCTCTTACATTTAAAGCAATAGTGCTAAATATAGGCCATGCCCTGAGCCCTAGTAGTTCACCCCCCCCCCCCCCCCTTAATTTTGTTATATTTTATTTCATTTCTTTTAATTTTCTTCACTACTATTTAATAGTTTCTTTTTTAATATCTTTAAAGTGATCTGGCCTCCTTTTAGTAGTTTACCCACTCATTTTGTAAATTTTGTTCATTATTTAAATTTAGTTAAATTACCTTTCTGGGGACTACTTCTTTAATTTTTTTAAAATTTATTTATTTATTTTTTTTTTTATTTCCTGATTCTAATTCTGTTTTGCCATGACTTTTTCCAACCTGAGAGGCTAATTTTACACCAGATCCACTTCACCTCCCCCCCCCCCCCCTCCCAAACCTCTTCCTAAAATGGCTACTTTTTGGAATGTTTTTTTTTCTTCTTGGGGAATTTAGTGAGGGATTGAACCCAAGACTATGGAAAGCTTAGCATACATGTTAACCTCCAGATATCTGATGATCTACGAAACTTTTGATCTGCAGCTGAGTGTTGGGAGAACCAAGTCAATATATATTCTGGAAATTGTCTGGAGTGTGGTAACTTCTGCCCGAATATTCTCATGAAGAATCCCTCAGAGAAGAAAGGACCTGAGTGGGTCCAACAACTGACATGTATTACCTTATTATATTATTATAACCCCCCCCCCCCCCCCCCCCCCCCCCTTCCCTTTTTGAAAATCCTGTATCTGTCCCTGGTACCTATAGTCATTTTTTCTTAGATATTTGTGAAGTTAAGTACAGTATAACCTCAGAGTCAGGGATCCCAGAGTTAGGAACAAGACCAACCAACAGTAAATCAAAACTATGACAGACCTGTGGTGTATCTGACAATTATATATAATTTTTCTATACTTGAGTGCTCAGTTTCAGAAATGCTGCTGCTGCAGCGTTCTCTCTCTACCTTCCACACTTCAGTACAGTTTTTCACACAGAGTAGGGAGGGGGGGGGGGGGCTTCTGTTCAAATTTGGGGAAGGCCATGTGGTCCCAGCTCCCCACTTCCTACTCCAGTGTTCAC
>CBDBGT010000011.1:0-560244 GCA_965205365.1 Bdellovibrionales bacterium | reverse complement strand
AACATTTTATGGACTTAAAACTTTGAGATATTTGTTCAATAATACTAGTAGAATTTTTTAAAAGTGCTTCCCTTAACTCTTTCTTCCCTTTTGTTTTTCGCTCAACACAATCGTTAAATTCTTGAACCTTAGCTTTACTAGGAAAAAGAGCGTTTATAACTTTAGTTGGTAGACCCTCAACTGCACCTAAGTGTGCTAACCCACTCTTCTCAAACTGATTTAGATAATAACCACAAGAGGCTTTAATATTTTCTAAATCTCTTTTAAATTTTGCTTCCCTTGCCTTTCTTTCATCTTGCTTTTTTTTAATGTCTACTGATTGAGCTTTTAAACTTGACATATTTAAATTGTATGTTTGTTTTGTTTTCAAAGAGCGCGTACAGCTTGCAGCAGTGTTTATATCTTTTAAAGCTTGTTCTTTGCATATGTTTGGGGAGGTCCAGTTAGCCGTTTCTCTCAAATCTGTCACACATGTTTTACTCACATAAGTCTTCACATCATCAGGTCCAATTCCACATTTTTCTCTCAAAAATTCGTTGGAAAGATAAGCGGAAAATTTTTGGATAGTTGGGACCTGAAGGGAAATTTAATTCAGTTAAACCACATTCTTCATAACAACTACTTTTTCACTTGGCAAACAATTTAAATACACCACATTCTCTCGCTCCCAATTCCTAATTCCTCTGCCACTCCAGCGCTCTGGCTTTAACCTTCTTGCTGCTTCATAAACTTCCTTACGCTTTTCTAATATCTCTTTATCTTTTCCTAAATGACGCTCTGATGGCGTCACAAACTTTATTCCACTGTGACGATGCTCTTCATTGTACCAATTAACAAAACTATCAACCCAGTCTCTTGCATCACCTATGCTTTTAAAAAACTCTGGATAATCCGGCACATACTTTAACGTCTTAAATAAACTTTCTGAATAGGCATTGTCATTACTTACACTCGGCCTACTAAATGAACTTGAAACTCCCAACCAATCAAGTGTTGCTAGCATCGTTGCTCCCTTCATTGAGCCGCCATTATCTGAATGTAATACTAGCTCATTTCTTTTTATTTTTTCTCTCTCACAAATCTTTTTAATTAACTCTGATGATAAATCCATACTTTCTCTAACGTGTACTTTATAACCTACAATCTTTCTACTAAACACATCCATAAACATATATAAATAATAAAACCGACCCCGCACCGAAGTTTTTAAATAAGTAATATCCCAAGAATAAACTTGATTCACTTCCGTTGCAGTCATTCCTTTTGGCTTTTGTTTAGTTTTTGGTTTTGTTCTTCCTCTATGAACTAAAAGTTTATTCTCTTTTAAAACTTTATAAAAACTTGATTCACTTGCTAAATAAACTCCATCATCTGCAAGTTTTGAAACTATCACATGAGGAGAGTCATCAACATACTTTTTTAAAGTACAGGTGTTAATGATCTCATCTTTTTCTTTATCACTTAATTTATTTTTTGGAGGCGATAAGGGTCCTTTTCTTTTATCAGTTAAAGAAAGTTTCCAGCGGTTGAAAGTTTTAATATCAATTTCTAAATCGCTGCAGGCAAGTTTAAGTCTACAGCCATTTTTAGAAGAGGTGTTAATTAATTCAAGACAAACTTCTTTGTCATCAGGACTTAATCTTCGTCCTCTTTGACCCCCCAGATCTCGTGGCTTTTTTTTAACAAGATGATTCTAGCAGACTGTTCAGCTAGAGCTTTTTCAGCTCGATTTAAAGATCTTTCTAAGTTTATTTTATCTTTCCTTAAAGTTTTAATTTCAGGATCAAGTGAAGGTCTTCCAACAGGATTTTGTCCAAGTAATTCTTTTTCAAAATTAATAAGGTCTGAAGAGTTAAGTCCATTTTCTCTAAGAAATTTTCCAAGTTCGTTTTCATTTAAAGATTGAGTTTTTTTAATAAAGTTAAGTTTGTCTTCAAGAGAGAGTTTTTTATTGCTGTTGCTGTGGGTCATAGAATTTAAATTAGCATATTTTTTCTTCCATCCATAGAGGGTTGAAGAGGCAATGTTAAGTTTACTAGCGGTGTAAGTGAGTCCTTTTTTGTCAGCGAGTAATTTTTTCACAGCGTTGAGTTTAAAGTTTTCATTATAAGTTTTATTGAGGTTATTGTTTTTCATGTGTTTTCCTTTTTAAGCCCCTGATATTGTTTAAATAAAGTGGATTTCAAAAGTTAAACTGAATTTTAAATAATTAATTTTTCTCTCAGGTCCCAACTATCCAAAAACCGGGGGCAGTTTAGTTGTTGAGGTGCTAAATCAGGGTGGTGGAGTTGAGCGAAAAATACTAGTTGACCCGAGTTCGGACTTTCTAAACCTACTGAAGCAGCCTTTCTTCAAGTACTTGAAGTCTAATAGAGGGTTTTCTTGGACGCAAACAGTACGCCGTTAGTGCCGAAAGTAAATTTACCACAAAGTTTTTTGGGCTTCGGTGTCTTGAGTGTTCAAGATGAAATTCCTCCTTTAAAATCCCAAAAGCAGTTTCAACAATGTACCTTTTCCTCAGGAGTAGTTTATCAAAAAGAGGAACAAACTTATTTTTCATATTGGATTTAAGATTTGTTATGACTTGAACCCCTTTACTCATCAATTTTTCAAATAGCTTTTGGGATATATATCCTTTGTCTCCAAACAATTTTCCAAAAATATTCTCAGCTAAACCCTCTACAGGCTTTGTATCATGAACATTTCCTGGGGTTATGGTAAAACTTAAGAGCTCCCCTTTGTGAGAAATTACTATGTGAACTTTAAAACCAAAGAACCAGCCCATTGTTGATTTCCCACGTTTTGCAAGTCCTTTAAAGGTTTTGTGACGACCGATTCTTTTGTTATTACAAACAACAATGGGACTGGAGTCTACAACAGATATTCCTGTGCAAATATTTGATTGCATAAGTGAGTGTAAAAAAATAAGAATTTGAGGTGCTGAAGATTTTTTAAGTTCTACAAACCTATTGTAGGACAAGAGTTTTGGGAAATAAGGTTTTAGAAATTTTTGAACATAACCTGTATAGAAAGCTTTAAAATTTCTGAAGCCGGAAAATTGGAATAATAAACAGATGGTGATGACTTCAGACTCAGATAACGCAGATGGAAAACCTCTCTTTCTTTTGCTGGGTATGAGTTTGGACTGTTCTTTGTTTAACCCTAAAATAAAGTCGTCAACAAGAGTAAAAACTTCTATAATTTGATTTTCTTCGATCATTCCCGGCTCCTTTTTGCAGATCAGTAAAAAACAACTAAATCTTACAAAAGGCTGGGATGATCTTTTATTTATCCAGCACTTAGGTCCTGAAAAAAGTTCGAACTCGGGTTAGTTGGGGAGGAGTTAACAACTATACGAGCTAGTGTTAAATATAAAGATGATTTTCCAGATTTAAAAATTGAAAATTTTAATCAAGCGTATCAGAAAAACCAGTTTGATGGAAACAACGTATATGGGAGTGTAGTGACTTCTGATGGTGCTCGTAGAGCATTTCAAGTAGTGGATAAGCTTCCAGATGGACGTTTAAGAGTAGAGCTGTTTAATGAAGCGGGAAACACAAGTTATCTTAGCTTAACCCCACAGCAATTAAGTACAGCAAGATTTAGCTCAACTTCTCAAAAAAACTTTGAAGCTCTTGGCTTTGGGGCAAATCAATCCTTAAAACGTCCAAAGAATCATGGTCCGCCTGCTCGTACTGCTAGTGAACAAGTTCAAAGATCTAAGAAGAAAATCGATGAGGTCGCTCCTGGGATAAGAGTAGGAGAGTTTGAGAAAGTTAGTCCTGACAAAAGGGGACTTTATTTGAGCAATGGGTATTGGAAGCAGTGGTTCAGTGGTAATATAAAAGCGTTACCGAAACAAGGCTGGAAATTGCATATTAGTTCAACCCCTGAAAATGCTGGTAATTTGGCTGAAGCCTTACTACCAAAACTAAGAGAGCTTGGTATTGAACATAAGGTTATTGATGACATGGCAAGGTACTCAGGAATGGAAGGAACTCAAAAAGGGAAATTTATAACCATATATCCAGGCAGTCCAGAAGAGGCTCGAACATATGTGGAAATTGTAAATAAAATAATAAGTAAAAATGGTTTTTCAGATAAGGAATTTCTACCAATAAGTAAGGAGGATATGGTTGGAAAGGGTGTTTACGCCCGTTACGGGAGGCTTTATGAAGGAAATTTAGTTAATAAAAATGGAAGAGAAATTCCAAATTCTGAAGACCTTATTCTTAGTCCAAATGGACAACTGTATCCGGATCCTAGGGGCTTATCTAGACCTGAATGGGTTGAACCTCTAAAATAAACTCTTTGAAAAATTAAAATTTAATTAAAAGTATTGATAGCTTTAATTCTTATTTATTTTGTGCATACTTTTAAAGTTGAGGGCTTGTTTGTAACCTCTTAAATTTTAATTATATTTAGTGTTGTTGTACATGAGGACCAGGGGTTACGCATTATTTTGAACAAGGTTTTCTTGTATTTGTGTGAAATAAATTGAAATTTTGAATAGAAATAAATAGAAATCATAATTACTAAATGTAGAAAGTTTATTTGATACTTTAGGGTACAAGTCTCCTGTTAAGGGCAAACTATTTGCCATATCTAAACGAGCAAAGCAATCTTCTTTAAGGCTTTTATTTTGGGGTAAATATAGTATCTGAGTGACTATTTGCTTTCTCATTTCTGTTAAATGATTATTCACCTTATCTTCTTCATATTTTAATAATAAAAACTTTTTATATTTTGCTATACTAAAAATAGGACAATAAGTTATGTGTGGACTGAACAAGCGCTTGCTTTCAGAGCTAATATCACAAGTATTACTAATTACTATGGCGTTATTATTATACTTAAAATCATTATTTTCATAGTCTAGAATAGGTATGCCAAGAACACAGTCGCCTTGGGCTATAAAGTTTTCAGACCTTGAACTGTATAAGCATTGATCTAAGTTAATAGAGTTTTTTAAAATTTAAAAGAATAGGCTTTTCCAAAATCATCGCCTTTAAATGACTTATGATTTTTAGTGATTATATCTTTTGATGTTTCTAATTTGTTATTAGGTCCTGTAGACCAAATAACAACAACTCCTGTGTTTTTATTTACAGAGTCTTTTTTCACTAAGAAATGAAAAGGGTGGCCCCAAGGGTCTAGACCAACGGGCCCTTCTAAAATTTCTTGCTCATAATCATTAGAGGCTAACCCTCTAAAAGCCCTAGGTTTAGTTGATTCAACTATAAACTTAGATTGAATCATTTTGTTTGCATAGATTTTAGCTCGATTCAATGCTTTTGCTTGTATTGTTAAAGTTTGATTTTGTTGATTTAGAAAAACCATAAGGGAACAAAAGCAAAGAGTTAAAACAAAGAAGGACGCAATCTTTATATTTTTTATTTGAGTTTTATTCATATTATTTATTTTCTTCCTTTTATTGGCAGCAGTAAGAGCCGGTTATTGTAGCTGATCCACTAACTACGGGGTTAAAGATAATCTCATCACCAATCACAGTAATATGGGGCCCATAAGAAACCCCATTTACAAGGACTGTGGGTGTTGTATTAGGTGTGCAGTTTAATGTTAGAGTGCTCAAAGAAGATACAATTGTAGTGTGAGAGTTAGACAGTGTTACAGAGAAATCAGGCTCACAAATACTATGTAAACTCCCGCCAATAAGACTATAAAGCTCATTATATTTAGTGCCGTAAAAAGAGGCTTCTCCTTGAGCATCTTGCACTTCTTTACATTGAGCGTCTTTTACTATAATAGGGTGAACGCTTACTCTTTTTTCAGTTCCAAAGACTGTGCGTATAGTGTTCACTACTGAAGAAGGTTGGTTGTCAGCCTTAAGGGGCCTATACTGTGAAGGGTTTAAAGCACGAACTCCTCCAACACTTCTTTCATCTTCATCAGAGATAATGATAATGGCAAGCCCAGCGTCTTCTCTGTAACAGTTTGATCTTGCGTTATCTCTTAATGAAAGATTCACAGCTTTAATTCCTTGCTCATCAGGGCTAAAACCTGCACCAATCCATGTTATGGTATTTGTAAAAATATTTCCAAGATTTCCTGAGTTTCTCGTTAAAATATGACCAGAATCAGTGCTTTGCCATTGAATAGGTCGACCTTCAAAATAATCCACACTAGTAGTTGTAATACACATTTGCCAGTCAACATTTGAAGAGCTTAGGTTATTGACAAAGCCTCCAAGTTTAGTGGCAAGTCTTAAAATGTCTTGGTACATGGATCCAGAATCATCTATTACAAGTAAAATATCTAATTGATTTTCACTAGGAGGAGTGGTTTTAGAAATTTGGTGAGTAGTGGTGCAGGTCGGGGGAGGACAGGTTTGTGTATTGCACGGCCTTGATGTTGTTGGTCTAGGGGAAGTGCATAAAGTGTGGGGGACATAAAGTCCGTCATCTCTTCTACATCCTTGAGATCTAGACTGGGTCCCACTGTCACAAGTTTGAGAACACGTTCCCCAGTTTCCCTCAACCCAATTATAGGCGTAAGAACATGATTGAGTATTGCATGAACCTTCTAAACTAGGTTTTGTCAGTGTACAATGACTGTCATCAACAATAATCTTGAAACCATTTTGGCAGGTAACAGAGCGTAAATAAGTTCCTCCGCCACAAGTTTGAGAGCAGCTTCCCCAAGAGCTAGGAATCCAGCTAAAGGTATTCTCAGGGCAGGTGTTTACATTACATGATGTACTTGTAGTGGGTTTTGCTTCTGTACAAGAGCTTTCATCTGTGAAAACACCTGCTCTAGATTGACAAGTAACGTCTCTAGATTTCACTCCTCCGCCACAAGTTTGAGAGCAGGCTGTGTACGGGCCAACATTCCAGCTATAATCAGCCTCACATACTTCATTGTTACAAGACATACTTAATGGAGGCATTGTGCTTGAACATTCTGAATCTGGGACTGCAATATTTTTAGTGCTTCTACACTCTACGGATCTGGTTGCTTGACCACCTCCACATGCTAGGCTACAGCGAGACCAGTCTTGAGTATGCCAAGAGGCTAAGCTTTTTTCCACAACAGTGTTACAGCTGTCTTGAGTTTGGCAGCCTACAGATGAAAATTCTGAATCACTACATCCCCACATAAGGAATAAGGCGAAAAAACTTACTCCTGTTTTTGTTATTATGGACATTTTTAAAACCCCTCATATATAAATGATCCTTTGTAATGATCATTTAGTTAATTGTTCATACAGCTTTTGTTAAACTCAACGATTCTTAAAGTAAAGCCCACTGTTTTTTTAGCATCAGTTAATTTTGTTTTATGTGATTGTTTCTTATAAAGGATTGAAGTTAATATTTTACCTTTCATGGAGGGGCTATTTTTTTTCATAAGCTTTTTTCTTAAGTTTAAAAATTGTGGTTTAATGGAAAAATTAAAGGTTTTTTTAACACTAAGCGGTGTTAATGATTTTTTAAAATTCTTAGTGTCAATATTTATATCCATTTTTTTTTCACCTGAATGGTTTTAGGATGTTTAATTAAATGACCCTTAACAGTCTATTAATAATAAGTTTTGTGTTTAAAAAAATGGCAATCATTTATACACCTTCTTTTGGAATTTAAAATTTTTTTACACTTTATTTTATGTCATAAACGGCAAAGTAGAAGCTTATCTAGACTTATCTAGACTCATGACTAAATAAATTATGAAAGATAAGTGATTTATTGTGAAATATTTTTTATGGGTTGATTTCATTGGTTCACCGTTATCTAGAAGGGTGTGATCCATGCCAACAAGCCTAAAGTCCTGAAAAAGATAAACAAGCTCCCTCCACACAATTAAAATTTGGTTACTAAATAAACTAAATTGTCGGAGGATTAAATGGAGCTATTTGAAAAGTTAATCGTAAAATCACTAGGTCTTCAAGGTGTAAAATTAGAAAACTGGGAGGCTTGTGATAAAGAGTTAAAACTAGTCCTTTACGCAAAACAAGATCGTGAAAATGTAGGCTGTAATCAATGTGGCTGCCAAATATCTCATGTCCATGAGTGGAAGCTTCGAAAAATTAAAGCTTCTCCAATAGGCTCATATGAAGAGGTGTGGATTTACTTAAAACAGCTTCGAGGGCACTGCTTAATGTGTGATGATAAAGTCAGATCAGCTGGTGTTGATTTTACTCACCCTAATTTTGAAAACTTAACTTACTCACTTGTAGAAAAAGCAGGACGTCTTTGTGAAGAGATGACTTGTGAGTCAGTTGCTAGAATTTTAAGAATGAACCCCAAGACTGTGTGGAATTTGGATCAGTACCGGATGAAGCAAATAAAACCTCTTTTAAGCTATGCTGAAAGAAAGTTAGATTTAGAGCAGATGTCATCTGATGAGGTGCACTTTAGAACTATTTTTGGAAAGAAGTCTTGTGACAAGAATACGATTAAGTTCATCACAAATTTAGTCTGTACGAAGATGAGAAAGGTGCTCTCAAATGCAATGGGCAGAAAGGGTTCAAGCTTACTTAATTGTTTAAAGGTATTAACAAAAGAGCAGCTAGATAAGATCAAGTTTTTTGCAGTTGATATGCATGATGCTTTTATTGAGGCTGTGATAGGTAAATGTGAGAATGCTAAGGTCTGTGTTGATAGGTTCCATGTTGCAGAAGGGCTAAATAATTTTTTTGATGATGTGAGAAAATTTGAGTTTAAAAAAGCTAAAGAAAATGAAGATAAGTTTTTAATGGATGTGCTAGCACCTCATAAAAGATATATTTTAGTGGAGCGTGAGAAGAATTTATCTAAAGGAGATTTTACTAAATTAGAGAGGCTTTTAGATGTGAATAAGAACATTTTTAAAGCTTCAGTTTTAGTTGAGCACTTCCATAAAGTTTTAGATCAAAAGAATGTAAAAGACTTTAGAAAAGCTCTGGTTCTTTGGTACCGATATGCAAGAGAGTCAAAATTAAAGCCCTTTTTGAAATTTGCAAAAACCTTAAGAAAGTACAGAGGTTACATTGAAGGATATATTATGTCTGGGCTCACAACAGCAGTAAGTGAAGGCTTAAACAACAAGATTAAAGTGCTTAGAAGGATGGGCTATGGTTACACAAACCCAGAGTCATTTATGCACAAAATACTGCAGCGATGTGGACTTTTAAACTCAAATTACATCAATACTTCAAGTTGGTACTGGCCACCTCAAATGAGATTGGCACAAACTACACCCTTCTAGATAACGGAGAGGCGATTTCATTTTTAAGTCATTTTTGAAGTTTCCTATGGACGAATAGGGGTGTTCTATGTGATTTAGATCTTATGACTTCTTTGGAATTTTTAAGTTATCTTAGGACAAAAGCCTGTATTTTTTGGGATTGGAATGGAACATTATTAGATGATTTAGACTACTCTTTAAGTGTGCACAATGAAATTTTTAAAAGTAAGGGCATTTCAGTACTTTCAAAGGAGTTTTATCAGGATAATTTTATGCTTCCAATAAGTGAGTACTACGATAAGTTAGACTTAGAAAGCCTTGGCATAAGTAGAGATGAAATGACTGGTCTTTTTACTGCTAACTATAAAGCTAGTCATCATAAGCCAAGGCTTTATAACGGAGCTTGGGATTGCTTAAGGAGTCTTTATAAGGCTGGGGTTATCCAGGTGCTTTTTTCAGCTGCACATATTACAGAGCTAGAGTTTCAGATTAAACACCATAATATTGCAGATTATTTTAAAGCTTTGTCTGGAGCAGAGGATTTTAATGGTGGCTCTAAGCTTCACCGGGGAAGAGCCATTAAAGAGGAGTATAATTTAATTAAAGGTGTTGTTGTTGGAGACACGTTGCATGATGTTCAAATAGGACGAGAAATAGGTTTTGAAACGGTATGGGTGTCAGAAGGACACCAATCACTTCATAGGGCTAAAGGTCAGGATTTTATAGATTATATATTTGATCGTAGTAGAGGGGAATTTTATAAGAACTCCTAAAGTTAAAGTGATGCAGGGAGCCTAGTAGGGCTTTTATTTTGCAAAGTTGCTAAGAAATTAGCTGTATTGACTTGTTTTTTAGGAAACTGGAAGGTGTTTGGGTTATTTGAAAGCAAGGAAATATGAGAAGCCACAGCACTTTTGTTAAAGCCTTTCTTCTTAAGGGAAACCATATGTTTTATGGAGTTTAAGGTGATTCTTTTTCCAAGTAGTGAAATGTCTAATATTTTAAAACCATATTTTTTTGAAAAAGTTAAATAAAATTTTGTTTCAAAAGCTTGTTTTAGATTTTTATTCTTACAAGAAACTGCTGGGGTGTTTTGAACTGTGATAACGTAAAGACTTTTGCATCGAAGAAGAAGCCTTTCTTCTTTTGAACAGGATTTTTGTGTGATGCCAGTTGAAAGACGTAACGAGTTAGTTATACTAAGGCGTTCTTTCTTTGTTAGAAGGTATCTATTTTCTTCTAAAAGATATTCGGTTTTTTTAGATAGATTCTTATCATAGCTACTAAAGTATTGTGTTCTTATCCAATCAAAAAGGATTTTTGATATGGCTTTGGATTTTAAATTTTTTTGAATTGATATTTGTATTCTATTTAGATCAAAGCTATGGGTTAGAAGTTTGTTTTGTGATGAAGGAGTGTTATCAAAATTAGAGTTTTGTGGAATCTTTAGAAAAGATTCTACTAGAAAAAAAGGGTCTTGCTTAAATTTTTTTGAAATTTTGTTCTTATAAGATTTAGAAAGCTTTGTGCAAAAAGTTTTAGCTTCAGATAAATTAGAAAGAAATAAGCTAAATATTATTAAAACTAAAGATTTACTAAATTTCATTTTTTTCAATTTTTACTTCCAATCCTTTTGTTTGAATCTAGTAACTGTTCTCGGATTAAATTAAAATTTAATTTAGCTTTTTATTTAAATTATAATAGTAAAAATTAAAGTTTAACCTTTTGAAAGCCATAATCTTAGTGATTTTTTACTTAAATTATTAATGAATAAGGCTCTTTATAAGCTGTGGGGCTTAAGGGGTGCATTAGGTGTAGAGAGTTGATTTTTATAAAGCTGTTGAATTTTAAATTCCTATTGTTGTGAAACTGTTGCAAAAATTTAGAATTAAATGCCTCAAAATGAATCAATGGACTTTAATCTGTATTTTTTTCTTAAGTCTCTTAATTATGTGACCGATTTCTAGGGTATGAAAAATATAACAAAAATATTATTATTCGTGGGTGTTACAACCTTGTTTTTTTCACAAGCTCAAAGCAGGCCTGGTACTACTAGTACTCAAGGGCCAATAGCAACAGCGAATTCAACTATAAATACAAGTGTTGCAAAGGGAGCACAGGATGCATTAGAGGAGATAGTTTTACAATCTCACGGTGCTTCAAGTCTAAGTGATCTTAAGAGTAAGCAAGAGGATATGAAAAATGAACTGAGGAGGCTAAATCTTCAGGCCAAGGGCATTAATTCTATAGGGGGGAGATTTCCACAAAGACATAAGGCAGAGTCTGATATATTTATAAAACAAGCTAAGGTAATTTTTAAAAAGCAGGAAACCTTATCTAACGGAGCTATAAAATGCTGTACAAAGCCAGAGTCTTGTTTGAGTAATATTAAAAAAGCATTAAATGCCGTTATGCCTTGGGCTACCTTTGCTGGAGCATTAGGGCTGGAGCTTATTGGTGGGGGAGGTGGTGTGGCATGTCTTAAGTCTTTACCTACCGTTGTTGGAGCTCTTGGTAAATCCAAAGGAACTAGCAGGAGTTGTAAACTTCTTAAAGATGGGGGCCGTATGTTTTTTGGAGTGAACGGTGTTTATGTTCATGGTTCAGTTCCTTTACTTAAAAAGCTTGAAAAAACTATTAAGGAGGCAAGGCTTTCAGAGTCGTCTCATTCTACTCAGGAGGCATTACTTAACAATTTAAATGGTTTAAAGGATAAAATTTCAACTGCATTGGAAACAGGTCAAAGTCAGGCTGAAACTCAATCTCAAAGCCTGGTAAGGGTACAGGGCGAGGCATTAGAATGTGGAAAAACTTTATTAAATTTAGCACTATTAGGTGATGATGGTGATGATAAAAGTCAGCCAAATGCTCCCGTTGATTGTGGAAACGTCATTCATGCTCGTGCTAATCCTGAAGTTTGTAGAGGCTATTATAGTCAAACACAGAACTCTAATGAAGGCCCTGGTTTGGCTGCTTTAAAGTTAGATGATGATTTTAATTCAACTCAGCCAGATGGGAATGATATTTTGGAAACACTACAACCAAAGGATAATGAACCTTCACCAAACCCAGATTCTAAATCGCCAGGGGGAGAAACTCCTGTGGTTACCAATAGTTCAGGAGGAGGAGGCCCTAGTGGTAAACAAGAAACTGGTGCTGAAAGAGGAACAGCTAGTAAAGGCCCTAAAGGAAAAAATCCTTTTCTAGGCTTTAAAGAAAGTGGATCGTCACCATCAAGTGGGTTAAGCCCTTCTTTTGATAGTGGAAAAAGATTAAATGGATGGAAAAGTAAAAATGATGAAGATAAAGAGGCTGTAGTAGCTTTTGAAAGGGGGCTTGCTGACGCAGGGATTTCTCCTGACTCATCAGGCTCGATATTTGAGAGAATTTCAAATAGATTTAAAGCGTCAATAGTGAAAGAAAATCTATTTGATTGTAGGGCTAACCAAGAATAAAGGACAGAAAGGTGAAAAAATCTATTTCAATAATAATTTTAGTATTTGGTATGAGCTTAATGATTCCCCAGACTTTGTATGCTGGAGGTTCCACCGATGCTAATCTAACAAGAATTACTAGCGTGGCGGGGGCTGGGTTATCTGGTACATATGCAAAAAAAATGTGGGCTTGCTGTTCTTCTACTCGCGCTACATGTTGTTTCAAAGCTGCAGCAGCAAGTGCTTTGACTATTGAACTCCTTCGTAGTGCAAAAGATGCAGGGAAGACAGCAAGAGCTCTTAACAATGGATCATCATTTGGTTTTGATCCTACAGAAGCAGGGTTTTGCTTTGATAAAACAACTGGCTGTACTCCTGATGAAGTAGATTTAGCCTTAGAGGGTTTTAAGGACCCTTTTAAACAAGGCACAGGTTATGAAAAGCCTATTCTTGAGATGGAAACAGCTGCCGTAGAAAGGTTAGCTGGAATTGACAAAAAAGGTTTTAAAATAGATAAAGACGCTCAAACTGTTACAAGTCCAACAGGGCAAGTTTTTGGTTTTGATGAAGTAAAAATGCCTGAGAGTTTATCAAAAAAAATGTCTCATAAGTTAGCTGGAGTTGAAAAAGCTTTAAAGGGTAAAACAAAAGATCAAGGCAGAGCAGTAGCATCAGCTGATGAAACAAACAGTGTAGATATTATTTTTGAAGATGAGTATATTACAGGCCCTGAAAATAGTAAAAAAACAAAGCTAGAAGATAAGAAAAAAGAGTTTTTAGCTGGACTTTCAGATAAAGATGCTAAGGGTGATGTTGGTTTTGCTGGAGATAACATTTTTGATATGATTCAAAGGCGTTACAGAAAAAAGCTGGAAAATAAAGAACTTTTTACAGAAGCAGACTAAAAAACTAAAACTAGCGCTTAGTATTTAAAACTGCTACAATTTGTGTCCATGTGTTTAAAAAAAAAATTAATTAAAATAAAAGGACAGATTACAATTTTTGTAGCTTTTGTTTTTATGGTTTTGTTTACTCTATTTGGAATGACCATTAGTATGGGTATGTTTGTTCATGATAAAATAAATTTACAAAATGCAACAGACTTAGCCTCATATTATGTAGCCACTAAACAAGCTGAAATGTTAACGGCCATTGCACACTCGAATTATCAAATTAGACAAAGTTGGAAACTTGCAGCCTTTAGGTATAGAGTTATAGGAAATGGTGCAAGAACTGAAGGTAGTTTGTTTCACCCAGGGCTTGGTAATAACGCAACTGGATTTACAAATAATCATAATACTTATAAACCTGCACAGGTGTTTGTTAAGGGTAATACATGGATTCCTCCAAGAATTTGTATTGGCGCAGCTCATATGTTTAAGGAGCTTTATGACGATAATGCCTGTTCTACAATTGATTTTAAAGTGGACTATCTTTCAGGAGTTTCGGCACGTGTTTTGGGTGGTATTATAGGTCAAACTAATGACCATACTACGGCTGCAAACATATCAATTCACCAAACTTGCTCAGGGACTTCTTATGTAAATTGGTGGTTTGCAAATACCATTGTTGGTTCTCATAAGTTAGAGCAAAGAGATAGAAGAGCAGTAATCCATGCTTTAGCTAAAAACTTAGCACTGCCTATTACTCTTGGGGGAATGAGAGATTTAGAGGGTAAATCTGTTTATGAGGGAGCAAAAAAAACTTTTTTATTTAACCTTTCAGAGTCTAATCGAGAAGATCGTAACGCTGCCTCCATTGAATTTATAAATTCAATGGAGGGGTTATCACCAGAACAGTGGCTTAATCCAATATATATAAACACAATTATTCCATATTCTATTTTTGAACAGTCTAGTTCCTGTAGCGAGAGACTTGAGACACATGCTAGTTCTGTTGGGGTGAATGCAGTACTTGCTTCTGGCAATGGGGCAGGAGCTAGAGCATTTAAAAAGGTTTTAGATCCAGATAATCAGATAGAGTATTATGGTTTTTTAGGAGCACATAGTGATGAGTTTTTAAATCTTTCTTTAGGGGTTGAAAAAAACCCATGGTATATGGTTTACAATAAAGCCACTGGAAGGGCTGTTTCTAAACCACTTTTTTTAAATGATATTTTCGGATTAGGAATCAATATAAATGCCATAGCTTACTCAAAGCCTTTTGGAGGGCGTATTGGTCCATGGTATAAAAGCCAATGGTCTTCAGGTTCTTTTGAATCTAATAGTGGGTATAGAACAGACTCTCTTCTTCCACCTCGTGTGAGTAGAGGAGATCTTGCAAAGATTCAAGACCCTCTTGATAAAACTTTATTTCCTAATTACTCACGTTTTCCTGGTGATAAACAGGGGCTAACTACTAAGGCATCAATGGTTGCAGCGGGTCAAATTATAGGAGCATGGGGCATTCATGGAACATCAAAAACAAGCTTATCTCATTATTATCGAGCAACTTACTCTTACACAAATGATTCCTATAACGATCCATTGGCACAAAATATTTTTAACCCTAGTGGTCCTTGGGAAGCTTTTAATCGAAGGCTTGAAATTGCTGCTATTGCACCAGACATATTTGATATGACCTATTATACAATTGTTCCAGGTTTTTATGATTATTTTATAGACGGTCCCAACGGAAAATTAAAAGATTGGTTGCCCGTACCAGATGGAGTGGAGGTTCGAGGTGACATAGGCTCTTATGAAGGTCCAATGGTAAATTTTGATATTCAAGATCAAATGGAAATTTCTAAACTGTCTGAGGCTAAAGATGGTGTTAAAAGAAAGCGTTTAGCTCCATGGTTGAACAGTACCAATAAGCAAGCTTTTTTATCTTCCTGGATATCAGGTGATGTAGTTATGAACTATGATTCGGCCAATGAGAGCGCTGTAAAAAGTAAGTTTGCTACATGTCATATTAAGGTTCCAAGTGGTAGACCTAAAATTCCATCAGAATGTTTAAGGGGCGGGCGTTCAGGTTATTCTGTAAAAATAATTTCTAAGGGCTATCTTCAGGCTGATCATCCCATTGGTGGTCAGGGAATTTCTGGGCAAATACGAAATGTTTACTAAAACCCATTTCATAGATATGGTAAGAAAATTAATGAAAAAAGTAGTAAGGATATAGGTATAAATCATATTCAAGAGGTTTTTTCCTTAAGCCCTTTTTAAAAAAGGTTTTTCATTTCACTATTCATTTAACTATGGCGTAAGCGGTCTAAAATTTACTTCATAGAAGTTAGAGTTTAATCTTGTTAAAAGCTTTGAAGACTTGGAGGCTTAAATATTAGGGTAAAGGTGTTAAACTTTTTTAAAAGATTTAAACGAAAAGTGTAAGAAAATGGTTGCAGCTAGAAGAAGTGGAAATAAAACCAATACTGAATAAGTATTTCCTCCTAAAAGTTTAGCGCTTATACCCACTGCTAGAGGTCCTAATATAGCAGAGAGCTTTCCAAAAACATTTAAAAATCCAAAGCTTAAGCCTTGTTGAGACGTGTTAATGAGTGTTGCAAAATGTGAACGGCTTAGTGCTTGAAGGCCTCCTTGTGAAAGGCCGATAAAGCTTGCTAAAAAAGTAAAAGAATAAATATTGGTTATAAAAGGTGAGAATCCAACAACAATAGCGTAACAAAAAATTCCTAAGTAAAGAGCTCCTTGAGTTGTGTACTTTTTAGAAAACCAACTCATAAATAGAGTTCCTGGCACACCAATAATTTGTACATAGATTAAAACCATAATAAGAGCATTTGCTGATATTCCTATGCTTAGGCCAAAATCCACAGCCATTTTATACATAGTAAAGACCACATCAATGTATAAGAAACAACCTCCTAAGAATAAGAGAGTTTGTTTGTCTAAATTTTTTAAAAATCTTAAAGAGCTTGAAAAAAAATTTTCAGGTACAATTGAAGTCTTGTGTAATTTTTTAATGCCTAATAAAGGAATTGAAAAAAAAATCCACCAAAGACCAGCACTTAGAAAACAAAGTTTTACCGGCATGAGAGGGGATGAAAAACCTAAGTTTTTGTAAAAAACTAAGGTTAGGCTTTGTAAGAGTAAGAGCAGCCCTCCTCCTAGATAGCCATAGACATAGCCTTTAGAAGAAAGTGTATTTAACTCTTTAGGAGAGGGGTTTTTATAAATTTTTAAAAGCATTCCATCACATTGAGCGTTTCCTAAAGCAAAAAGTATAAAAGAGGCTACATACAAAATTAGAGCTGTTTGAAAGGACCCTTCATGAATAAAAAATAAACTTGTTGTGAAACTGCCACCTAAAATAGCGGTAAAAAAAAGAGCTTTCTCAGGTTTATTAACAATTTGATCAATAGCATAGCCTAAAAAAGGAAGACAGAGGACAAGGATTAAAGAGGTTGCTGAGCTTGCAAGGCCTAAGTAAAAAGTGACTTCTTCAGATAAAAGCTCTTTACCCCAATAGTTTCTTAGCATTATAGGAAAAAAAGCAGAGGCCACACTGGTTGCAAAAACAGAATTTGCAAAATCATATAAAACCCATCGTTTAGAATTGTTAAGATTAAAAGTTATAGCCTTTATCATGGTACTTCTCCTAATAGCTTATGAGGCTGTTTTTTTAACCAGTGTAAGAAAGGTGTTTTTGTGAAGTTCAGCTTTAATTTAAAATTAAGTACTAGATTTAATGAATGTCAATGAAATTAGGAAAAACAGCACGCCGTAATGAATATCATAGTGAGCAGTTTACTTTAAAAAAGACTACGTTTTTAGAGAAATCAATGAAACCACAGTTTAAATTCTTGAGTGAGTACATTAAATTTAAAATTTGTTTTAAAATAAAACATAGTAGTGTTATTAAAAGGATTTAGAAAAGAACCAAGAAGAACTTAAATTTAAAAATAAAAGTTTAGAAAAAGAACTTATTTAGATTAAGAAAATTTTGGATAATTTAAACACTCGGTTTAATTGATTTTTTATAGAGTTGATCTTGTTAAACATCGTGTATTGTTAGGCTCATTACGTACCTAAAAATCTATATTTATTCCTCAATTTATAAGGGCTTTAGAGGCAGGCTTTTTATATAATGCTATTAAATTATGCGCTAGCTTAGCTTTTGTGTGATAAGTAACACAGATTGAATAAATAAATTTTACCTAGTATAGTTCATGGATGCAAAATATAAATGTGATGTAAGGAGAGGTTTAATGTATTTGAACACAATGTTTGAATTGTTTGTTGAGTACAACTGCGTAGTTATTTATGGGTCAGTGCTGTTGTTATTTTTTCTTGGGTACTTAGGAGCTCCATTTTTTTTATGGGCGTTGACCTTTACAATACTAGCAATGGCCAGTGGTTTTATGAGTACGCCTCTTTATATTTTAATAGGTGTACTTTTACTTTTTGTCATTAAGCCCATTAGAAGAATATTAGTTTCGTCTTTTATTATGGGTGTTATGAAAAAAGTTTTACCAGAGATTTCAGACACGGAAAAAACGGCGTTAGAGGCAGGTGTTGTTTGGATTGAAAAAGATTTATTTTCAGGAAAACTTGATTTTAAAAAATTAGGTAAAGAGGTTTATCCAAAGCTTAAAGTTGAGGAGCAGGCGTTTTTAGATGGTCCTGTTGAAGAAGTTTGTAAGATGATTAATGATTGGGAGATTTGGCAAAAAAGAGAAATGCCTTCTGAGGTTTGGGCGTTTTTAAAAAAAGAAAAGTTTTTTGGAATGATCATTCCAAAATCCTATGGAGGTTTGGGCTTTTCTGCTTTGGCTCATGGGGCAGTTGTTGAAAAAATGGCTTCACGTTCAATTGTTGCAGGAGTTAGCGTTATGGTTCCAAACTCATTAGGGCCGGCTGAACTTTTAAATCACTATGGAACACAAGAGCAAAAAGATAGGCTTCTTCCAAAACTTGCTACTGGTGAAGAGCTCCCATGTTTTGGTCTTACAGAGCCTCAAGCAGGAAGTGATGCTGGAGCAATAACCTCACAAGGTGTTGTTTTTAAAGGAGATGATGGAAGGTTAAAGCTTCGTATAAATTGGAACAAGCGTTGGATTACTTTGGCAGCAGTGGCAACAACAATTGGTTTGGCGTTTAGAATAAAAGATCCTAAAAATTTATTAAAACAAAATGATGAGGGGGAGGATAGAGGAATCACTTGTGCGCTGATTCCGTCATCTACTCCAGGTGTGGTTAAAGGAAATAGACACAATCCATTAGGAGCTCCTTTTTACAACTGCCCAACTCAGGGTAAAGATGTTGTTGTGGATCTTGAAGAATGTGTAGTAGGTGGAGTTTTAGGGGTTGGCAAAGGCTGGAGTATGTTAATGGACTGCTTAGGTTCTGGACGTGGTATTTCACTTCCGTCTCAGAGTACTGGTGGAGTTAAGATGGCCTTTAGGGTTGCATCAGCTCATGCCACTGTAAGAAAGCAATTTGGTGTATCAATTGGTAAATTTGAAGGTGTTGAGGAGCCTTTAGCTGAAATTGGTGGCTTTACTTATATTCTAGATGCTTGTCGTAATTTTACATGCGGTGCAATTGATAGAGGAGTCAGTCCTCCTGTTGTAACAGCAATTGCAAAACTTCAAACCACAGAGGCTTTTAGAAAAGCAATTAATGGAGCAATGGATATTGTTGGAGGCTCTGCCATTTCTGAAGGGCCTAGAAACACCTTAGCTCACGCTTATAAATCAACTCCAATTGGAATTACAGTGGAAGGTGCAAATATTTTAACAAGAACTCTTATGATTTTTGGACAGGGCGCTTTACGTGCTCATCCCTACGCTTATCAGGAAATTAAAACTGCTAGACAAGGAGATTTAAAAGGCTTTGATTTAGCTTTTTGGGGGCATATTGGTCATATTGTAAGGAATATTTTTAGATCTGTATTGCATAGTTGGACAAGGGGGTTTTTAGCTGTTGGATTTGGTGGTGGGGTGCTTAATTCTCATTATAGAAAACTATCTTGGGCCTCTGCAAGCTTTGCTATTATGGCAGATGTTGCCATGGGCTTTTTAGGGGGAAGCTTAAAGTTTAAAGAGAAAATTACAGGAAGGTATGCTGATATTCTTTCTTGGATGTACTTAAACTATGCTGTTATAAGAAGGTTTGAAGCAGAAGGAGCTAGAAAGGAAGACCTTTCTTTTGTAAATTATGCTTTAGAGTACGGCAATAGAGAAATTCAAAAAGGTTTTGAAGGCATTTTCTCAAATCTTCAAGTTCCAGGGTTAACGTGGTTTTTTAAAGGTGTTGTTGGTAAGTGGGCACGTTTAAACTCCATGGGAACTGGTCCCTGTGATGATTTAGGTCATGCGGTGTGTACAAAAATGATGGCCTTATCTGAACAAAGGAAAAGACTTACTACTGGAATTTATATTCCTGAAGAAACTGAAAATGGTTTAGGAAAACTTGAACGAGGGTTTAGACTTTCAAAGCAAGCATCAGGTATTGAGCGAAAAATTAAAAAAGCAATTAAAGCTAAAATACTTCCAAAGCAAAAAGTTTCTACTCTAGTCGAGCTTGGAGTTGAAAAGAACGTCATTACTCAAGAGGAAAAAATTATACTTACAGAATCAATTAAAGCTAGTTGGGACGCTATTCAGGTAGATGATTTTGATGATACTGAATATAAAAACTTTAGTGTAAAAAGCTATTCAACAGGTCTTTAAGGGTTTTTAATTTACTTTAACTGTGAAGTAAAACTGAATACAGGCGCTGTTAAAAGCTGATGTGCTATGTTTTTACTAAAAAATCTAAAATAAAGCTTAAAAATAAGCTTTTAAACGTTATTTTTAAATGTATGGGTATGTGCGTTAAAGTCTTTACTTATGCCTCTAATAAGTAAATGTCTAAGGGCACTCATTAGAATATTAGAGACTAAGTTTTTTCTTATGGCTAAGGCTAAAGGTTATAAGAATTTTTTCTTATAATGATTAAATAAACAATCTATAAAAGTTATATATATTAGAGATTAATATATATAACTTGCTACAATTTTTTTACAAATCTAGAATTTGAGCCAACTAAAGAGGAGGGGGAGTAATATGAAAAAATTGTTAATGGTAATGACTGTTTTAGCTATGTCTACAGTAGTTACTGCAAATTCAAGGGAATCTAGCTCAAGACTAGTAAGTGAGAGATATTCGATTTTTCTACCTCAAGGAGAGGTTTTAAGAGAAGAGTCTACAATACCAATAAGAAGAAAGTTAGCAGAGCAGGGTGTGGACTTAAGAGGAAAAGCTATTAGATCTGTTCGCTTAAGAGCCAAATCTAAATATGGTAGAGGTGTGGCTTCCTTACAAGTTGAGAGATATAATTCTGAAGAAAGAAGGATTAGAGGAAATAGAGAGGATTTTATTGGCAATGGGGCAATGTATGACCTAGTCTTATATGGGCCACTCGTTAGAGAACAGTTAGAGCGAGGGGGCATTAGAGGAGGAGCTGTAAGGCTTAATCTAAGAGGAAATATAAAGGTTAAAAGGATTGTTGTTGAAGTTGTTCAAAGTAGGCATAGAAGACGTAGATTAGTAACTCAAACATATTCAATTTTTGTAAATCCAAACAGGGTTTTAAGAGAAGAGTCCATAATAAAAATAAGAAAAAAGTTAGCAGAACAGGGTGTGGATTTAAGAGGAAAAGCTATTAAATCTGTTCGCTTAAGAGCTAAATCTAAATATGGTAGAGGTGTGGTTTCCTTACAAGTTGGGAGACATAATTCTGAAGAAAGAAGGATTAGAGGAAATAGAGAGGATTTTATTGGCAGTGGGGCAATGCATAACCTAGTCTTATATGGGCCACTAACCGTTAGAGAACAGTTAGAGCGAGGAGGCCTTAGAGGAGGAGCTGTAAGGCTTAACCTAAGAGGAAATATAAAGGTTAAAAGGATTGTTGTTGAAGTTGTTCAAAGTAGGCGTAGGCGCTAGCTTAAAGATTTTAATTTTAAGAAGAGAGAAGGCCCCTTTAATGGTGGCTTTCTTTTTTTTATTGTTCTAGAGTTTATAAAGGTGTTATGAAAAATCAAAATGTTTTTATAAGAAGAAGTGGTCTTTTTGGTGGTGTTTGCGGAGGGCTAGCTGCAAGATTAGGCATTCATGTTTTGATTTTAAGAATAGCTTTGTGGGTTTCTTTTTTATGTACTTTTGGGGTTACGTTTTTAGTCTACCTTTCTGCAGTAATTTCTTTTCCTAGCGAGCTTACAATTAATTTTGGGGACCAGCCTAAATTCTTAGGAGTTTGTCACAAACTGGCGCCAAAGCTTGGTATTCATGAAACATGGCTTCGATTTATAGCCTTGGTTTCTTGTATTTTCACAGCCTTTATTCCAATTTTTGCTATTTATATGATTTTGTTTTTAATAAATATTAAAACACAAAGTCATGGTGTAGATTCTTCAGGAGTGAGAGATGTAAATTAAGCCCTGTGGGAGGGCTTTAATTTAACAGTATGTGAAAGTTTAGGCTAGTGTATGGATTTTTTTTAGAAGGCGAGAGTGCTTTGTTTAAAGGTTTTCTTTGCTCTTATATGTGGATGAGTTTAGCGTTTAGTTTAAAGGGGGCTTTGTGCACTCTAAAGAAGAAGTACTTATTTTAGGTGTTGATCCAGGCTCTATATATGCAGGCTATGGGCTGGTTAAATGTGTTAGAAGAGACTTTCAAATAGTGAAGTCTGGCACTTGTAAGCTCAATCAAAAAGAAGACTTTTTTAATAGAATTAGTACTTTAAGCAATTATTTTGAGAAACTAGTTGAAGATCTTCCTCCTTACGAATTGGCCTTAGAAACTCTTATTCATGTTAAAAATGTCAATTCACTGGCAAAACTTGCACAAGCAAGAGGTGCTATAATTTCAGCAGTTTCTAAAAAAGTGGCCTCTATTTTTGAGTACTCTCCTAATCTAATTAAGTCTACAGTATCTGGATATGGTTTATCCTCTAAGGAAAGTTTAGAAAAGTCTTTGGGTTTTGTATTTCCAAACTATAGGCCTCAGACCCATGATGAAAGTGATGCTGTGGCCATAGCTTTATGCCATAGTTTTAGAAGAGGAGCTATGGGAGCAGTAGGCCAGCTTAGAAGTAGAAAAACTAAGGGTGTAGGTTTAAAGGAAAGTCTTAAACATTTAAAATAGGGAAAAATATTTATGATTGGTGTTTTAACAGGGACTATTTTATTTAGTGATGGCCAAGAGGCTTTAATTCAAACAGCTAGCGGTGTAGGTTATCAAACCTATTGTAGCTATATATTTCCAGAGGGTGAGTCGACTTGCGTTTATGTGGCTCATATAATTAGAGAGAGCACAGAAGTTTTATTTGCATTTAGAACCTTAAGAGAGAAAAAGCTTTTTGAACTCATGACTACAGTAAAGGGTGTAGGGCCTAAATCAGCATACAATATTGTTTCTCAAATTAGCTTAGATCAAATTATTATGGCTGTAAGTACTGAGCAAAAAAGCATTTTAACTACAGTAAATGGTGTAGGAACTAAGGCAGCATCTCAAATTATTTTAGATTTAAATAAAAAAATACATAAAGTAAAAATGTATTCTCTAGATTCTTTAAGTTTTAAGCAAAGGTCTTTTGAGCAAGAAGGAGTTTTTAGTAGTGGAGGCTTGGCAACAGTAAAGCTTGAAAAAAATAAAATGAGCGTAGATGCTGAAAGAATTTTAAATGATACGGTGTTAGCGTGTGAAAATTTAGGGTTTCAAACAGACAAGGTTATTCCCCTTGCACAAAGAATTTTAAAAGAAAATACAATTAAAAAGGTTGAGCAGTTAGTGCATTTAGTTTTAAAAGAAATATAAAGAGGTTTTTATGACAGAGCGTTTAGTAGATCATTTTATAGAGCCGTCTGAGAAAAAAGCAGAAATTTTTTTACGACCCCTTGATTTTTCCGAGTACATAGGTCAGTTAAAAGTTGTAGAAAATATTAAACTTATGGTGAACTCTGCTAAAATTAGAGGGGCCGCCATGGATCATGCCCTTTTATCTGGACCTCCAGGTTTGGGTAAGACTTCTTTGGCAATGATTATTTCAAAAGAACTTAAGGCTAATCTTCATGTTGTGTCCGGTCCTGCATTGGAGAAAAAAGGAGATCTAGCCTCGCTGTTAACAAACCTTCAGCCTCGTGATGTTTTGTTTATTGACGAAATTCATAGAATTAATATTTCCATAGAAGAGATATTGTATTCTGCAATGGAGGACCATAAGCTTGATATTGTTTTAGGTGAAGGGCCTTCTGCACGCACTATGCAGATTGATCTGAATCCTTTTACTCTCATTGGAGCCACAACTCGATCAGGACTATTGTCAAATCCATTGCGTGATAGGTTTATTGCTCATTTGCATTTTCAATTTTATAAACCGTTAGAGCTTGCAAAGATTGTAGAAAATAATGCTAAAAAAATTGAATTGAATTTAAATCCTGAAGCTGTTCAGGTTATATCTAAGTGCTCTAGAGGAACTCCAAGAGTTGCAAACCGTATTTTAAGAAGAGTTAGGGATTATGCATTAGTTGGAAAGTTTTCTGTTGTTAATGATGATGTTGTTCAAAAAGCATTAAATTTAATGGATATTGATAAAGAAGGTCTTGATCAAATGGATAGGAGAATTCTTAGAGTCATTGAGAACTATTATGGTGGAGGCCCTGTTGGAATTGATGCTTTATCAGCAACACTATCTGAAGACAGGTCAACTATTGAAGATGTGTATGAACCGTACTTATTAAAGGAAGGGTATTTGATTCGAACTCCAAGGGGACGTGAGATTTCAGTAAAAGGAAGAAATCACTTAGCTTCTTCCTTTAAAAAATAGGATTTTTAATGGCTTTTAAAGTGTATTTATTATTAGCTTTGATAATTCATTGACTTGCTTCTTTAAATAAGTGTAAGACCAAGCTTAGATCACAAGTTAAGAGATTGGCTCGGATAATTTAGCTTATGCCAAACCCTCTTTAGGTATAGATCTAAATAAGATAGTGCAATGGTGCATATCTAGAGAGGACAATAGAATATGGTAGAGTTTAAGGATATGCTTTTAGCAGAGCCCATTAAAAAAGCTTTGGCTAAACTTGAATTTAAAGAACCCACAAAAGTTCAAAACGCAGTGATAGATGAGTCTTTAGAGGGTAAAGACATTATGGCTTGTGCTCAAACAGGGTCTGGCAAAACAGGTGCTTTTGGCATTCCATTAGTTCAAAGACTTTTAGAGAAAAAAAATAGGAATGCTTTAATTCTTGCACCAACAAGAGAACTTGCAAAACAGATTGCAGGGGTTATGATGGAGTTAACACGTTATTGTAACGATATTTCTGTGACTACTTTAGTTGGTGGTACGGATATGATGAAACAGTTTAGAGCTCTTAAAAAGAAACCACGTATTGTTGTAGCAACACCTGGTAGGCTTAATGATCACTTAAGACGTAGATCAATTAAATTAGACAAAACACAAATTTTAGTTTTAGATGAAGGTGATAGAATGCTTGATATGGGGTTTCAACCTCAGCTTGATGAGATTTTAGAGCACCTTCCTAAGAGTAGACAAACATCTTTATTCACTGCAACCCTACCAACTAAAGTTAAACAACTTGCTAAAGCCTATCTTCAGGATCCTGTGAAAATGGACGTGGGCAGAGTTTCATTACCAGTTGAAAAAGTTAAACAATCAATTCTTCAAGTTAATAATAAAGAGAAAAATGATAAATTAGTTGATGAACTTAATAAAAGAAAGGGTTTGGTAATTGTATTTTTTAGAACAAAATTTAGAACAGATGAAGTTGCAGGTTATTTACAAGAGTTTGGTTTTAAAGTAGGTATTATCCATGGAAATTTGTCTCAAGGGCGAAGAAACCGCGCTATCCAAAATTTTAAATCCGAAAAAACTAGAGTTTTATGTGCAACAGATGTTGCAGCTCGTGGAATTGATATTCCTCTAGTTGGGCACGTGATCAATTATGACCTCCCAATAATAGAAGAAGATTATATTCATAGAATTGGAAGAACCGCACGTAATGGGGCTAAAGGTGAGGCCCTTAGTTTTGTTGCTCGTCAGGATCATAGTGCTTGGATTCGATTGGCTAAAAGATATAAAATTCAAGGTGTTGAGTTAGAGGGTGGGTTCACTGGTGGTAAGGATAATGGAGAACGACGTTTTAAAAGTAGAAACCAAAATGGAGGAAAAAGAAGTGGCCCTAAAAGGCATAGGCGAGGTGGATACTTGGCAGATTCAGGGGACAATAAGGGTAGAAAAGGCAGCGGTAAGCCATGGGATAGACGAAGAACAGGGGGCTTTGTTGGGCCAAACAGGCGTTTGGCTAAGTTAAAAAATGGTGAATTTAATGAAGCTGATTTAAATGAAAATCATTTTAAAAAATTAAAATCAAATGACAATCACTATGATGAAAAAAAACCCAGCTTTTCATCTGCTCAGAGTAATTTTAAAAAAAAATCTTCTTCTAAAGCCTTTTTTAAAAATGATCGTAAGAGCCCTAAACAGTATGGTGGACGTGGAAAGTCAAAACACTCAGCCAGATCAGTTCATTCTAAAAAAAACTTTTTAAGTAACTCGAGTTCAAACCTTTTTCAGGATTAAAGCTTTATGAAGAATCTTTGTTTTTTTTCTTGGACTTATCTTCTAGGGCTTTTATCTAGCGCAGTCGAATTGATTAACTATTAATGATATCCAAAGGGACTATTTTTAGTAATTTTTTTTTTCTTATTTTGTATCAAAATAAGATAAAAGCAATTCTTTAAAAACACTAAGTTAAAAATAAATCTAAAAAGCCACACGTATTACGCCTTAATATTAAATTAAGAAAATCACTTAATTTCCTTTAGTTTTTAAGCCCTTTATCCGATACATAGAGTATAAAATATAAGAATTTATATAGGATATAATATGTGAGCTTTAACTTTATTTACAGTTTTATTATGGACGTTTTCTTCTAAAAATAAAAGTGAAGTAGGAATTTTAGACGAGGAGAGTAACTAGACTTTTATCTTGAACCTACTTAGTTTACTCAAATTTCAACTTAAAAAAGGCTAAAGATAAACTTTTATCAAAAATTTAAGCTCAAAGAGAAGTTCTCATTGGGTTATTTATTGTTTTAATTTTAAATTAAATTTATAATTTAAAGTATAGCATAAAATTTAAGGTAAAAGTATGAGTGAAGCACTAAAGAAAAAAAAATTTAAAGACTTGTATGAAGATTTATGTGCTCTTCCTAAAAATGTTGTTGGTGAAATTATAAACGGAGAACTTATTGCGCAGCCAAGGCCAGCTCTTATACATGCTAGTGCAAGTTCGACAATAGGGTCTATTATTCTTCCACCTTATCAACTAGGAGAAAATGGTCCTGGGGGGTGGTGGATTTTAGATGAACCAGAAGTTCATTTAAAAGATCAAGTTATTGTTCCTGATGTAGGAGGCTGGAAAAGAGAAAGGCTTCCTAAGCTCGCAGAAAAAGTATATTTTTCTGTAGCTCCTGATTGGGCTTGTGAAGTCTTGTCTCCCTCAACAGCTCGTTATGATAGAATATCTAAGTTAAAAATTTATGCTGAAAACAAGGTTCCTTATTACTGGATTGTTGATCCACTAAATAGGGTGTTAGAAGTTTTAATTTTAGATGGAAAAAGCTATAAAGCAGATCTTATTTTTGAAAAAGACGATCTAGTGAAAGCTCCTCCATTTGAGGACCTTGAGTTTAATCTTGGGAAGCTTTGGCCAGATTAAAAATCTCTAAGTTCACATTTAAAAAAACAAAAAAAAAAGAGGATAAAAAAATGATTTATTTTATAAAAAAAGGAGTCAGTGATGTTTAAAAACTTGGGAACCAATAGAGGAGATGAACTTATTGAGATTTGCTCACATGATTTTTAAGGGTCAGAACTTGATCGTAGAGATTAGGGCAAGAGCTTGTAAAATATCTTTCCCCCCTAAATTTTCTAATCAGATCTAACTCCGGCTATGCTTTAATTTCAGTTCTCATAGCCTCTACCATTGGGATGACTGTTATGCTAGCCATGGCACAGTTTCAAACCAATCTAATAAAATCTAATATAGAAAAGTTTTTTAAAATCATGAGATGTTAAAAAAAGAAGATAAGCAGCAAAAATTTTATGATGATCTTTTAGACAATGTATGAAAGTAAGCATCACCTAAGAATCGTCTAGCTAGACTAATGGAGGTCGTGTTTTAAAGTAAGCTATCCGTTGAATTAGGTAGGAACAGATTATACTGAATAGATACAAATCAAGATAAATTTGCATAAATCACAATATTTTGATAATATATATTGTGAGGATATATATATGGTTGATAAAGCAATTAGAGAGTTTGATAAGTATTTGGCTAAAAGTAAACTTAGCTTTGAAGGAGTTGTTATCGGAGGGGCTGCTCTTCTAGTACTAGAAATTTTAGACAGACAAACCAAAGGCGTAGACTGTTTATACCCTAAAATACCCCAAGAAGTGAAGAGGGCGTCGGAAGACTTTGCTAAAGAATCCACAGATCTTAGAATTGAAGAAGAATGGTTTAATAACGGACCAAGTTCATTGGTTCAAACTTTACCAGAAGGGTGGCAAGATCGACTACAGCCGCTTTTTAAGGGGGCTGTCCTACAGTTAGATACTGGACTTCCCCAAAAAAGTAGACAGATTAGGAAGTTCATTTTTGTTGTTTAATTCTGTAATCTAATGGACTCATATAATCAAGTGATGAGTGTCGTCTTTTTGCATTGTACCAAGCTTCAATATAATTGAAGACACAGGCCTTCATAGCATCTTCAGTTTCAGGATTTTGTCTGTACACCCATTCTTTCTTAAGTGAACTAAAAAAACTCTCCACATAAGCATTGTCATAACAATTTCCTTTTCTGCTCATTGATGGCTTGATCTTCTGGTTTCTCAAAAACTTTCTATACGCGTCAGACGCGTACTGCACACCACGGTCAGAGTGGAAGATCACCTCTGCATCTGGATTCGTCTTTTTAATGGCTCCGTGGAGGGCATCCATAACAACTCTAGTGTCCAGCGAGAGGCTCATAGACCAACCCACAACTTCTCTGTTGTACAGGTCTAAAACCACAGCAAGGTAGACATGGTTGTGCTTTGAGAGCTTCAAATAAGTGATGTCACCAGCTAAAACAGTCCCTGGCTTTGTTGGAAGACAGTGCTCATCTTCAGTTTTAAAAAGTCTGGGGGCTATGGCATGGGCGTGGTTTGAATCTGTAGTCATCACTCTATATTTTTTCTTCAATCTTGCATTTAAGCCCATCTCACCCATGTATTTAGCCACAGTGTTTTCACTGATGAAAACCTCTTTAGTTTTGAGTTCAGCGTAAATTCTAGGGGATCCATAAGTTTGCTTTGAAGATCTAAAAATAGATCTGATCTCTTTACAGATTTCAGTTTTAGAGTTCAAACCAGATGTGGACTTACTCCTAAGCTTCAACCATTTATAAAAAGAAGGTCTAGACAACCCAAAGTGCTCTGCTAAAAACTTCACACTCATTTGATTTTTTAACTTTAAAATCATCTCTAATCTCCAATTTGGTCTTTGGAGAATATCGCAGTGCTTTTTTTTAGAACATCATTGATTAACTTTAGGTTTTTGTTTTCTTTTTTAATCCTTCTAAGCTCAGCTTCCATTTCGGCCATTTTTGACTTTTTACATTGAGCTCCACCCATATAGATCCCATTTATCCAGTTTTGAATAGATTTTTTTGCTACACCTAGTTCAGCAGCAGCCTTCATTACTCCAACTGTCTCAGCTAATTTTACAGCTTCTATTTTGAATTCTTTGTTATAGTGTTTATGTTTTCTTTTCTCTGACATTTTCTCATCCCTTTCAGCCTCTTTTAGGGCTACATAGGAACTTCCTAATCTGTCTACTATATTTGGGGAAGTCCATACTCTTGGCAGGTCAGATTTACTTAAAACAAAGCTTTTTGCTTATTGTGATAGGACTGACCCTGATTTTGGAGACCTACTTAAGTTAAAGCCCAAAACTCAAGAGATCTTAGATTCTACTGCTTGGGTTAAAGACTGTGATGCAAACCCTCGGTGGCCAAATCACGTAGAGAAAATGCTTACTCTCCTTGAAGAGGCGTTAAATGAATAAACTCTCTTTAAATCAAAAACTGAATGTTATCGGTGTTCGTTTAGCTACCACGCCGGATAAAGTTTCTAAGAAAATATGGGTAGGTATTGAAGAAACATTGTATGAAGCCTCTCTGGAAGTTGAAAATGATAGTAGGATTTTTATGCTTCTGTGTAGTTGGATTAAGTACCATGGAGAGCATGTCGTTGTTGAAAAGCTAATGAAACTTCAAAAAGAAGGTGAGTCTAAGTGGTTAGTGGCGCTTGCAGTCTATGCAACTGAACAAAAATATCACAAATGGAAAAGCCTAGTTAAGAAAATAACTGGAAAACACGCCTTGTCTACAATAGCTATTGCAGAGCAGGCGATAAGCTTTAAAGGAGAAGAGCCATCATTTTATAAACATGGGTTTTTGATTGCAAAAGGCAGCATTAGAACAAGGGCCTCAGATGTTGCGACTAAACAGAAACTTATAAAAGAAAATCTTCAATATAGAAACCGTTTCCTATATGGAGCTAATTGGCGATCTGATATTATAACAGCTATTGAAATGGGTTATGAAAATCCTTACAGGATAAAAAAGGCAACGGGCTGTAGTTATCCTTCAGCTTATAAGGTTTTTAATGACTATGAACTGGTGTCTGGCTTTGTATCTATTCAGCGTAACCTGACTAAAGTATAAGAAAATCAAAATCAGTGAACTAAAGTTCTGCTTTGAATAAAATCTTTTTCTATGACAATGAGTGGAATTGATGGTAACCTAAATTCCTAGGCAGTCCTGCCGCGATGAAGCTTGATGGGCTATAGCCCGACTCATGGATTTAGAAGCACTAAAAATAAGAAATCAGATCTCAGTATGTTGGAAAGCGATATGTTCAATGGCCTGTGGACTTTAAAAAAGAAGTTGTAGCAGCTACAACTTCTTAATTGAATCCATTCTTGAACCATCTTATTAACTTTGTTTGGCATTCGGTCAGCAAGAAGTTTTCCTGTTGATATTTCATATTGCCCTTTATAGCCTTGATAGACACAATGAATATGAGGAGGGTTATGGTCTAGAAACTGAACATAAATTGTGATTCCATAAAAATAACATATCTGAGGCATAAACTCTCCACAATCAGTTTAATAGTAAAAATATTTTTATCAAAACAACTTTATGTCAATTCAACAAAAAACAGCGCTTCACGATTAAGGGGGGAGTCCATGCTCAATTAATTCATCTACAGCGCACTTTAAAGATCCAAAGATTTAAAGAGAAAAATAAGCTTTAAAAAAATAATTTTCACACATGAAATGTGGGGAAATCTTCTAATATATGGATTAAAATAACATAGATTTTGGAACTCCATATCTACCAAAAATAAAACTTAGAAGAGTTAAACAAAAAATAACTGCGTTAATTAAAGTTAAGCGTTCTTTTTTGTTAACAACTAAGACTATAAAAATCATAATGGCCACATCCATTATTAGGCTTGGATCTTTAGCCCATGTAAACATTCTTTTTATAAGTATGTCAGATTCATCAAAAAAAATCATAAAATAAAATAAAAGTGGAAACGTACATAAAATATTCAAAAGATTTTTTTAAACAAATTGATAATTTTAATGTATTTTTTATCCAAGATTCCATGCTGTTCTCATTTAAAATTTTATTTATTTTATACAAATTAAAAAATTTATTAAAGAAAATTTTTAAATTTATCCCATTTATTTCCTTTTCTTTTGGTTCAAAAAGTCATGCCTTTTTAAACCAAAAACCCTAATAATATAATATTATTACTTCTAAACATTACTTTAATTTTTTAAATATTATCGGTGTAGAAGCTGACTGCCTCATATCACATAACGTGTGGAAGGGGGCAGTCAGTGGTGGAGCTTAGAAAATATTTTATCATTTTTTTAAATAATTAAAGAGTTTAAGACCTTAATTTTTTTTTACTACTTTTGTATCAAAATAAGAAAAAAACAGTTCTTTAAAAACACTAAGTTAAAAATAAAGCTAAAAACCCACACTTATTACGCCTTAATATTAAATTAAGAAAAACACTTAATTTACTCAAGTTTTTAAGCCCTTTATCCGATACATAGAGTATAAAATATAAGAATTTATATAGGATATAATATGAGGGCTTTAACTTTATTTACAGTTTTATTATGGACGTTTTCTTCTTTGGCTGTGCCAAGTTCTTTTGTCTTTCAAGGTCAAATTATAAAGCCCAATGGGGAAGCCCTAGAAGACAATAATGTTAACTTTATTCTTAAAATCTTATCTCCCCTAAACCACTGCCTCCTCTATGAAGAAACCTTCACCCTTAATATGACAGACTCAAAGGGAGTGTTTAACCTAAGTGTAGGGTCTGGCACAACCACAGGAAATGGTGGCTTAACAAGTTTATCTAAAGCCCTAGACAATTCCTTAAACAACATCATAGGGCTTAACTGTGACTCTGGTTCTTCATACAGTCCAAGCCTCACTGACACAAGAAAACTTAGAATGACTTTTGATGACGGTGGTGGTCCCCTTACTCTAACAAATGACCACACAATTGAAAGTGTGCCCTATGCTCAGTATGCTCATAAACTTGGCGGAAAAACACTTCATGACTTTATTCAAGTCAACAGTGGTGTGACACAAAGTAATTTAGAAACTGTGTTTGATAACGGTGTAAACCAAAGAGAGCTTATGGCTTTAATTGAGGGCCGTTCTAACCAATACTCTCCATTAAGCACTAGTGGAGCTAGTTCTTTACCTAGCTTTTCAAATCCTCCCCTTAACTCTAAGGCAGGAGATGTTTGGTACAACTCTACAACCAATGAAATCATGTACCACAATGGATCAGTAAACACCGTTGTTGGCCAAGGGAGTGGAACTGTGACCAGTATCACCACAGGAAGTGGTCTAAGTGGTGGAATCATTACAAACAGCGGTACAATTTCAATTGCCACAGGGGGTGTATTAAACAGTCACCTTCAAGGTGGTATCCATGGAAGTAAAATCACAGGAGGAGTTTTACCAGCCTCAGTGGTTCCAACAGGAACTGATGATACAAAGCTTTCTCTTCAAGGGGGAAGTTTATTAGGTGATCTTAACCTTAATGGAAATGAGGTTTTAAACACAGGTCATATTATGCAAAACCCGAGGAGTACAATGACCCTAGGTTCTTATGGGAATTTAGAAGAGGCTAGTCTTTTAGGTTCTTTGAGTGCGGGGAATGCTGGAGCCACTTGGTACAATAGTGATTCTAGGGTGCTTAAGTACTGGGACGGTAGTGGTGTAGAAGTGTTAACCACAGTGAGTGTAGGTGTATCAAGTGTTTTAGTGAGTCCCCCGTTAACTTCTTCAGGTGGTAATGATCCAAGAATAGGCATAAGCCTTGGTAGGGGTTTATACAACAAGAGTGGAAGTGTGGAGATAGATTTAGACTCTCTTAGTGGTTTAGACTTTAATGGAAATAGGTTAAGAGTAAAAGCAGGAAGTGGTATAAGACTAACAGGAAGTGGTATAGAGGCAGATACGGGAACGAGTTTAGGTCAGTTAATGAGAGTAGACAGTCTTCCTGTGTGCACAAGTGGGGAAAAGATTCAAAGAAACTCTGGAGCCACAGTGACTTATTCTTGTGTGGCTGATGTAGATGAAGACACAAGTCTTTTAGGAAAATCAGCAGGAGGAGATCTTAGTGGAACTTATCCAAACCCCATTTTAACATCAACAGGGGTGAGTGAGGGAATTTATTCAAAAGTTAGAGTGGACACTAAGGGAAGGGTAAGAGAGGGTTTAAGTTTATTAGAAGGTGATATACCAAATTTAAGTGGAAGTAAAATCACTTCAGGAACCATTGATACAAATAGATTAAACACAGGAACAGGGAGCAATGACCTTGTTAAGCTTGATGGTTTATCAAGGTTACCAAGTGTAGATGGGAGTCAGCTTATAAATTTACCAAGTAGTGCTGACAATATGGGAAATGGTGAGGCTCAAGAGAATATACATCTTAATGGAAATTATTTAAGTGGAGACGGTGATAATGAGGGAATTAGTGTAGATGCATTAGGAAGGGTTGGAGTGGGCAAAAGGAATCCTCAAGCATTATTAGATGTTGCTGGAAAAGTAAGGGCAACAGAGATTTGTGATGAAAGAGGTGGAAACTGTAAGGATGTGTCAACAGGTTGGGATAGAGGGAGTGTAGGAGCAAACCAAGTGACCAACGTTCCTTTTGGAAATGTTTTAGGCACAGATGTTCAGACTGCAATTAATGAGCTTGATTCTAAAAAAGTTCCAATAACTAGAGAAATTGCAACAGTTTTAAATAGTGGATTAAGTGGAGGGGGAGACTTATCCACCAACAAGAATTTAAGTGTGGATATTCATGGAACTGTAGAAGAAAGTATAGTGAGTGGTTTAGACAGTGTTTTAATTCACGATGTGTCCGAAAATAGTTTAAAAAAAATAACACAGTCAAATTTTTTAAATGATTATTTTAAAGGATCTTTAGGAACGAGTTTAGGTGATGCAATGGATGCTGGAGGTGTGCCTAGTTGTGGAGTGGATGAGAAGCTTAGAATGAGTCAAGGCCCTGTTTATTTATGGTCATGTGTGGTGGATGAAGACACAAGTCTTTTAGGAAAATCAGCAGGAGGGGATCTTAGTGGAACTTATCCAAACCCCATTTTAACACCAACAGGGGTGAGTGAAGGAATCTACTTAAAAGTTAGAGTGGACACTAAGGGAAGAGTGACAGAGGGTTTAAGTTTATCAGAAAGTGATATACCAAATTTAAGTGGAAGTAAAATCACTTCAGGAACAATTAGTATAGATAGGTTAGACGTAGGAAGAGGGAGCAACCAGCTTGTTAAGCTTAATAGATCAGCAAAGTTACCAAGGATAGATGGGAGTCAGCTTATAAACTTACCAAGTAGTGCTGACAATATGGGAAATGGTGAGGCTCAAGAGAATATACATCTTAATGGAAATTATTTAAGTGGAGATGGTGATAATGAGGGAATCACTGTGGACAGTGATGGTGATGTTTTTGCTTCTAGAAATATTGCTGCTGTGGGGTCTATTAGTGGATCTAGTGTTGTACTTTTAAATGGAATAAAAATAGGAACAGAGGAAACTGCTTGTAGCAGTGCAAATGAGGGGACTTTAAGGTATAGCACTGTAGAAAAGAAAATGGAGTTTTGTAACGGAAGCGTGTGGAGTGTTTTAGGTGTTGAGCCTGATCCATGTCTTAGTTCTTCCCCCTTGCCAGGTGCTGTGTGTAAAGGTGGAGCAATTTATCTTGGAAGTCTTAGCCCAGGTGCTACCAGTGGTAGTGGAACAGATCACTACATGACCACCCCTGGGGGTTGTGGGGACATTCCATCAGGAAGTGTTTCAGGGGGTTCGGGGACAAATTCTTATGCATTAAATGATTTTACAGTGACTTGTTCTGGTACTGATAGTTTATTTAAAGGTTGGAATAATAATACAAGTAATTGGTATAATATTCCAGGGCTAGCAAATTACACATCAACTTTGGGAATTGGTCATGGTGAAAATAACATAGATTTAAATTACGGTTCAGCGAATACAGATGTAATTGTTGCCATTACTTTAGAGTCTCAAGGGGGCTATCATGCCGCAGCAAGGTATTGTCATAAGCTTGTTTATGGTGGTTATGATGATTGGCATTTACCTAACCGCTATGAGCTTAATTTAATGTACACAAATCGTTCTGCTCTTCCAGGTTTAGTTCAAAGTGGTAGTTATTATTGGTCGTCTACGGAGAACGATACTAGCCATGCGTGGATCCAGCGGTTTTCTGATGGCAGTCAGGGTAACAACGGGAAGATCAATTCTCGCCTTGTTCGTTGTGTACGGAGGTTTTGAGGCCTGAAAGGGCTCATTAGCTCTTTAGCCCTTTAGTTCTTTTATCTTAAGGAGGCTTTAAGCCTCCTTAAGATAAAATTATTTAATTTTAGAGAACACGCTTTAAGTAAATTAAAAATTAATGAATAGGTTTAATTAACAACATTTTCTGGTAAAGAAAGCTTGTGGCAAAATATAAACACCTACCAATTTATATAAGATGAGCTGCCCTTTAAGATTTTTTTCTTGTGAGCATAAGAATACCTGCTCCAACTAAAGAAGCTACTAGTGAAGCTGTTAGAATTCCCATTTTAGCAAGATCAGTTGACAGTGAATCAGAAATGGCAAGGCCTGTAATAAATAATGACATTGTAAACCCAATACCACCTAAAAAGCCTAACCCTGTGATATGAGTCCATGTTACGTTTTTTGGAAGATTTGCAAGTTTAAAAATAACTGATAAGGCTGAGAACATAAGAATTCCAATGGGTTTTCCAACAACAAGTCCTAAAAAGATTCCTAAAGAGATTGGAGATGAGAAAAAACTTTCTCCAGCTTCAGGAGAAATAACAACTCCAGCATTACAGAACGCAAAAATAGGCATAATAAAAAAACTTACCCATGGGTGCATTATATCAATGATTCGATCTATTGGAGAGAGGCCTTCAAAAGCAATACTTCTAAGTTCAAAAATTTTTTTTCTATCTTTTTCCTCTAGATATGTTGTTGTCATGTTATTTTTAAAATCACTAAGGGTATTTAAAGTTTTTTGAGACAAGGCATTGATTTTTTTACCCAACTCAGGGCCATTAAAAAGCGGTTTTGAAGGAGTGAGAAAACCAATAATAACACCGGCAACAGTTGCGTGAATACCGCTTTTAAAAAACCCTAGCCAAATAACAAGGCCTAAAAGTATGTATACAAAAACTGATCTTACACCGATATACCTAAACAGTAGAACAGCTAAGGATCCAAGGCCTGCTATACCTAAAGCAGGAGCTGAAATTTGTTCTGTGTAGAAGGCTGCAATTACAAAAACAGCACCTAGATCATCAACAATGGCCAATGCTAATAAGAATATCTTTAAAGAAAAGGGAGCTCTTTTTCCTAAAAGTGCAAGAACACCAACAGCAAAAGCAATATCAGTGGCCATTGGAATTCCCCAGCCATTAGGTTCTGTACCTGGTTCTCCAGACATATTAAGCACTACATAAAATAAAGCAGGAATAACCATTCCGCCTAAAGCAGCAAATATAGGAAGTGCAGCTTTTTTAGGGGAAGAAAGCTCTCCATTAACCATTTCACGTTTGATCTCTAATCCAACTACAAAAAAGAAAATGGCCATAAGGGCATCGTTTACCCAGTGGTGAACAGAGCCATGAAAGGCTAAACTGCCAATATCTAAATTAATGGGAAAATGAAGAATGTCATAATATAAAGTGTACATTCCTGTATTGACCATAATCAAAGCCATGAGGGTTGCAATAATAAGCATTATTCCACTTGAGGCTTCTAAATGCATAAACTTTTCTATTGGATTTAATATTTTTTTAACCATGGGGGCATTCTAACTTAAAATTATTTTATGACAATTCAAAAAGTTCTTTAAGCCTAAAATCCAAGCCATTTTTTGAAGCTTTTATCTTTGCAGTGGCACAGTAAGGGTCGTGTTCAAAAAATAAAAAACTGTTTTTTTTAAGAGCTTTTTTAAGCTCTCTATTTTTTTCTTCAATGATCATAAGTGGATTTAGATCATAGCCCATAATCCAAGGAAGCCTTACATGAGTTGCTGTAGGTATGAGGTCAGCACAGTAAAGAAGAGAATTTTTATCATCTTCAATCCAAACATTTTGCTGCCCTTTAGTGTGTCCATTAGAAATTGAAAAGGAAATATTAGGAAGAATGTTTTCATTTCCCTTAAGAACTGTAAGGACCTTGTTTTCTTTAAGGACTTTAAAATTACACTTATAATAGCTGGCTTTTTCTCTTAAATTGGGTAAAAGAGCAGTGTTTAAATTGTCTTGTTGAATGAAATATTCAGCCTTTTCAAAGGTAGGAGTAAGTTGTCCATTTATTGACTTAGTAGCTCCTCCGGCATGATCAAAGTGGAGGTGGGTTAGAATAACATGAGTGATTTGAGAGGTTTTAATGTTTATTTTATCCAAAGCTGTTTGAATTCCAGACTTCTTACCTTCTTGGATAGCATACATTTTAGAGAATTTTAGGCCTAAAGAGGGCCCATATTTTTCAACAAAATCACCACCAAGACCGGTATCGATTAAAATTTTATAATCTCTTGATTCTAACAGTAAACATCGACAATCCATTAGGATTCTGTTTTCGTTATCTGAAGGGTTGGTTTTATTCCATAAAACCTTGGGAACGGTGCCAAACATAGCTCCACCATCTAAGCCAAAACTAGTGGTGCTAAGGCTATGAACTTTATAAGGGCCAATGTTTAATGAAATATTTTGAATGTCTAAATTGTGATATTTTTTATTCAAATAAGTGCTCCATTGTTAAAAGCGTTAAAATTTTCTTTTGAAAGTCTTAAGTCTTCCTCTTTTAAATAGAACTTGTCTTTGTTTGAAAATCCATAGGCTTTGTTAAGGGTGGGTTTTGATTTATTTATATAAATTAAACCTGTATGAAGGATACTATTGTTTTTTTCTTTTAAAATAAGCTCTAAGGCTTGGGGTAAAGAAGAGGTGTCATGATCTTTTTCTTTAAGAGGAATAAGTTTATATGTTAAGTGTTTTTTTAAAATTAGAGTATCATCATTGATGATATCAATTTCATGAAGAGGGTGATTTATTTCCTGAGTATGGGTGTAGCTTTTAGAAAAACTTTCATGATTTCCGTAAGCTACGCAAGGGGAGATGATATCAATTACCCCAGTGCCATTATGGTTTAGAGCAAGTTTTAAAATATTTTTTAGCTGTTTATTGTCACCAGAAAAAGATCTTGCAACAAAGCTACAACCTGCACATAAGGTTTGAAAAACCATATCTAATTCGGGCAAGCATTGTTTAAGTTTTAACTTTGAAGCATCGTTTTTATGGCTTGTTGCTGAAAACTGTCCTTTTGTAAGCCCATAAACTCCGTTATTAGCAATGATATAAACAATGGGAACATTTTTACGTATTAAATGTAAAAACCCCCCAAGGCCAATGGAGGCGGTATCTCCGTCACCAGAAATTCCAATAAGTTTTGCCTGAGGCTGACTTAAGTTAACACCTGTTGCAAGAGCAGCCATTCGTCCATGTAGAGAGTTAAAACCAAAGCTTGAATTGAGAAAATAGTTTGGAGTTTTAGAAGAACACCCAATGCCTGAAAGTTTAATCACTTGACTAGGGTCTATGGAAAGTTCATATAAAGCAGCGGTAAGGCTTAAAGTGATAGAGTCATGGCCACAACCTTTACATAAAGTTGAAGGGTTTCCTGAATAAGATTTTTTGTTTAAATTAATCTTATTCATTTGTGGCATCCAAAATTTTTAGAGCAGTCTTTTTTCCATCAATTGGCTGTCCGTCAAATTGACAAATTGATTTAGTAATAAAAGGGTTTATATCTTTACAAAAAGCCTTAATGATTTTGTTTAATTGACCATCTCGATTTTGCTCAACAATAAAGTTGAGCTTATGTTTACTAAAAAATTTAAATTCATCGGGTCCTAAGGGAAGGCCTCTAATACGCATATATGAAAATTTAAAAGGGAGGAGGTCTTTTAGCTCTTCATATATTTGTCCAGTACTTCCCCATGTAACAATGGAAATTTTAGTCTTATTGTCTTCCATAATACTTTTTGGAAAATGGTAAGATTTATAAGCATTCATTATTTTATTTTTTAAACGACTAAGTTTTTTTTCATAAACGACAGGATTTTCAGAGTAAGAACCGTCTTCACCATGTCCAGTTCCTCTTGTAAAGTATGCAAGCTTAGAGTCACTAATTCGTGGAATACTTCTAGTTGGGGACAAATTTAAATTAGAATATCGTTTAAAATCATCAACAGCCTTGATCTGAACAGAGCCCTTATCTAAAGAAGTTTTTTTTTGCTTAATGGAGTTTGAAGACCATTCGTTCATTCCTAAATCAAGATCAGACAGTATAAGAATTGGTGTTTGTAATGATTGAGCTAAGTTTAAACTGTCAAAAGCGTCATCGTAGCACTCTTGGGGTGTGCCTGGCAAAAGAACAGGGTGGACACCATCACCATGGGAACTAAAATGAGCAAGGATTAAGTCCCCTTGTGCTGTTCTTGTGGGAAGTCCTGTTGAAGGACCTGCCCGTTGAACATCTAAAAGTACAAAAGGGCTTTCTGTAAAGTACCCTAGCCCAAGGGCTTCTTGCATAAGGCTTAAACCTGGGCCTGAAGTTGTAGTAAAAGACCTTGCTCCACTCCACCCAGATCCAAGAGCAGTAACAGCAGAAGCGATCTCATCTTCACACTGTAGAATAGATATATGTTTTTTTTTATAAACCATCATGAGTTTTCTAAAAGACTCAATAACAGAGGATGATGGTGTTATAGGGTACCATGTGGCAACACTAGCTCCTCCATCTAAGAAGCCAAGGGCTGAGCAAGAGTTTCCTTCAAAAAGATATGTGGTTTTAGGGTTTTTTTTATCTAATTTAAAAAAAGGTTTCTCAACTAAGTTAAATCCGGCTTCAAGTGCTTTTATGTTTGCTTTTATTAAGTCTTTTGAAACTCCTTTAAGGAAATTTTTTGTTATGTTTTTTGCAGATTTAAGGTTGCCTCCAATAATGTGGAGAGTGCTTCCAACATAGAGCATATTATAAAGTAATTTTTTAACAGAAGGAGAGTCATGAAGGCTTCGAACAATTTTTCTACAGTCAATTTGGATTTGATTTTTAAAAGAGGGTTTAAATTTAAAGTCAGCATTTAAAAGGCAAAAGGTATGAGGTAAAAGTTGATTTAAATCCTCTTCTAAAGTTTTTTTATTAAAACCAACATATAGGTCAATGTGACTGCTTGTAGTTGTTTGATGATACTTAGAAATTCGTATTTTAAATGTTGTTGGAAGTCCTGATATGTTTGAGGGAAACAAGTTTTTAGAAGTCACTAAAAAGCCTTCACCTAGAAGTGATCGGACTAAGATTTTGTTTGCAGTTGTACTCCCTGTGCCATTTTCAGTTGAAATTTGTATATTAAATTCTTTCATCAGTCTTTTTTTTATCTGAAATAATTGAAGGGTCAACTTTTAACAACCAGTCTTCATAAGCTTTTTGAATTTCTTTAATGGGGGAGGGAGGAAAAACTGGACCAACATGCAAAGTTAAATTTCCAGGTTTGGGGAGTAGACGGCCTTTAGGCCAAAGGTCAGCATTTCCTTGAATATATAAGAAAAGCACAGGAGTGTTTGTTTCTTGAGAAAAAAGACTAACACCTTTTTTAAATTCATGAAGGTGTCCGTCTAAGGATCTTGTTCCCTCAGGGAAAAGAATAAGCCAAATACGATCTAGATCCTTTAATAGACTGAGGCAAAGGTTAATAGCTTCAGATTTGTTTTCTTTCCTGTTTATGGGAATAGCGCCTAAACAATGTTGTGAAAAAAAAGTGAAAATTGTGCTTCTAAACCAATAGTCTTTTGCTGCTGAAATAAAAAGACATTTCCAATATTTAAATGGTACAGATGCAGTAATAGCAGCTGCATCTAAGTGAGAGGAGTGGTTTGAAATTAAAAGTAGTTTTGGATATTTTTTATAAATTTCATCAAAATTACCAATGACTTTGAGTTGAATATATAATTTAAAACCCAGAGTTTTTAATAAAAGACTCCAGATAAGGCTTATAAGGTAAGACGTAAGATCAAAATGCCGTGTAAAAAGGGGGAGGTGTTTTAAATGGGCAGGGAGTCTTTGCCACTGCTCATTTTCATAGTTCCAATTTTTCATACTCATGGTCTAAAAGATTCCAAAAAATGAAAGATCTTTGTTTAGCCATAAGAATATTGTAAATAATGGATAAACATAAATTACTCGATTAGAGCGGCTTAGTAAATCACCTCGGCCAATGATGAAAACTCCTTGATCTTTTAAGCCAAGGTCTCTTCTAAAACTTGAAATAGCCCATTCACCAAAGTGAGCTCCAAAAAATGAAATTATCCCAGCACTAACCCAGTAGACTTCTGATGTGTTAAAAAGAAGTCTTCTAAAGGCCCATGCCAAACCAAGGGTTAAAATAAAAGAAAGTATTAAACCACTCCATCTTGCTTTATTGGTAACATTTGAAGCAATAGAAGAGCTTGGTATCATTAGGCTTATAGCATTTGATGTATTTCCTGCAAATTCAGCTAGGAGGTAAAGGTAAAATAAAATGTAGATGCCTTCTTTTACTTCAAAAATACGAGAAGCAAAAAGAAGATTCCACCCAAAAAGACAAAAGCAAATAAAAGTTAAGCTGATATATTGAATCATATTCCTGGTTTTGTTGGTTATCACAGGAATAATTGTTAGACTGAAAAGAAGTCCAAAAATTGAGCAGAAAAAGGCTATGTCATAATGATTATAAATGCAAAAACCGCTTATTGTAATAGCAATATAGCAAGCATATACAAAAAGGCTTTTGTGGTAGATTCCTGTCATTTGGAAAAAACGTTTTGAAGAATAGATACTTACAAGGATCATAAAAATAAAGGGGCCGGGTTGAGGGAGTCCTATGAAGAAAAATAGTAAAGGTAAGATGTATAACCAGCTTTTAACACTAGCCCATGAGGCTTGGATATGAGTTTTTGAATTTCTAAAAATAAAAAGAGGAAGACTTAAGCAAATTAAAAAAGCAGCAACAAAGCCAAAGTTCTCTAAGTAAAACTGGTTAAACCAAAGTGTGTTGTTCATTAAGAGCATTAAACACTTCCTAGGTCTTAAAGACAAGGGGGGGGGTGTGATTAGAAATTCATTTAATTTATTGTAAGGAATTTAGATTATGATTTGTTTTTAAAAGCCTTTGAAGAAGGAGGGGTTAGGCTTTATCTTATGAGGGTGGGGTAGTGTAAAACCATATTAATTTTTTTTATTAAGGCTGTTTATTTTTAGCTGTTATATTATGAGGAAAGTAGAGATGAAGAATTGGGATTTTTGGGTGGATCGAGGGGGCACTTTTACTGATATTGTGGCTAAAACTCCTAATGGTAATATTGTTACCCATAAGCTTTTATCTGAAAACCCAGAAGTTTATAAAGATTCTTTACTTCAAGGTATTCGAGACCTTATGGGTATTGGAAAAACCACTCTCATTCCTGCATCAAAAATTGCTTCAGTAAAAATAGGCACAACTGTTGCCACCAACGCATTATTAGAACGTAAAGGTGAAAAAACCGTTCTCTTAACCACTAAGGGTTTTCGTGATGCTCTTAAGATTGGTTATCAGGCTCGTAAAGAGATTTTTGCAAAAGAAATAAAAAAGTTAGAGCAACTATATTCTCATGTTATCGAAATAAATGAAAGGCTACGTGTAGAGGGCACCATTGAAAAACCTTTAGACATAAGTGAAGTTGAAACCGCATTATTAGCATTGTATCAAGGAGGTTACCGGTCCATTGCAATTGTTTTTATGCATGCTTATGCTTATCCAGATCATGAACTTTTAGCGGAAAAAATTGCTGCAAAAATTGGTTTTACACAAATATCTGTAAGTCATAAAGTCTCTCCTTTGATGAAATTTATTGGACGTGGTCATACCACAGTTGTTGATGGGTATCTTACCCCTATTTTATCCCACTATATAGCAAAGGTTACTGGTGAGTTTTGTGGATTAGAAAACGCTAGAACAAAATTTATGTTTATGACATCAAACGGGGGTTTAACTTTTGCAGATGGTTTTCAGGGTAAAGACGCTATTTTTTCTGGCCCTGCTGGTGGTGTTGTGGGAGCTGTAAAAACTAGCAAATTGGCAGGATTTAACAAAATTATTGGTTTTGATATGGGGGGCACATCTACAGATGTTTCTCATTACAACGGAGTGTTTGAACGTTCTTTTGAAACTGAAGTTGCAGGTGTTCATATACGTGCACCTATGATGAATATTCATACGGTTGCTGCAGGAGGGGGGTCAGTTTTACATTATGATGGGTTAAAGTTTTCAGTGGGTCCAGACAGTGCTGGCGCAAATCCTGGGCCTGCAAGTTACCTTCGTGGTGGTCCTTTGACAGTTACAGATGCTAATGTGATGTTGGGTAAATTAAAACCAGAGAATTTTCCAAAGATTTTTGGCCCTAATCAAGATAAATACTTAGACGCTGGTGTTGTTGAAGAAAAATTTAAAGAATTGGCACAAGAAATCGGCCATGGGAAAAATGTTTATGATGTGGCTGAAGGTTTTTTAAGTATTGCTGTTGAAAATATGGCAAGTGCAATTAAAAAAATATCTGTTCAACGTGGTTATGACGTATCTGATTATGCATTAACATGTTTTGGTGGCGCTAGTGGTCAGCACGCTTGTTTGGTTGCAGACAGTTTAGCTATGGAGACTATTTATATCCATTCTTATTCTGGAGTTTTATCTGCTTATGGGATAGGTCTTGGAGATGTCCAGAGGTCGCGCTCTGCATCTGTTGCTAAATTTTTAAATGAAGGGCTTTTAGTTGATATTAAACCTCTTTTTGACAGTTTTAAAGCTGAGAATGAGGCAGATTTAATCAAGCAAGGTGTTGCTGATCCACGAACTGTTAAACGGCTACATTTGTGTTATGATGGAACAAACACAACCTTAGCCATAGATGTGTCTACAATTAGTCAAATGACATTTGATTTTACTAAGCTTCATAAACAAAGGTTTGGGCTTGTTTTTGAAAACAAAAAAATCTTCGTTGAGTCTCTTGAAGTTGAAAGCTTTGGCGGCGCTATGGACATTGAAACAATTACATTGCCAGATACAGTGAGCAAACTAAATAGCCATGAAACTACATCTATTTACATTAATGGTGAGTGGCATAAAGCAAAGGTTTATAAAGCACGCAAAGGATTTAAATCTGGTTTAAAGATTAATGGGCCAGCATTGATTGTGGAGTCACATCAAACAATCGTTGTTGAGCCACATTGGCAAGCCTTAGTGACTAAGCAAAATGATATTGTATTACAGCGTATTAAGCCTAAGAAAATTAAATATGCTGTGGGTACAAAGGCTGATCCTATTTTCTTGGAAGTGTTTAATAATTTGTTTATGTCTATTGCCGAAGAAATGGGTTTTACTCTGCAAAATACTTCTCATTCTGTAAACATTAAAGAGCGTTTGGATTTTTCTTGTGCTGTTTTTGCTGCTAACGGATCATTGGTAGCTAACGCTCCTCATATGCCTGTTCATTTAGGGTCAATGGATCGATCTGTTGAAACTATTTTAAAGCTAAACAAAGGTGATATTTATCCAGGGGATGTTTTTGCATTAAATACGCCTTATAATGGTGGAACACATTTGCCTGATATCACTGTTGTCACCCCTGTTTTTGATGACGTAGAAAAAAAAGTAATTTTTTATACAGCTTCACGTGGTCATCATGGAGACGTAGGAGGAACAACTCCAGGCTCCATGACTCCTTTTGCAGTAACAGTAGAGGAAGAAGGTGTTTTAATGGACAACTTTCGAATAGTGAGGAAAGGTGTTTTCCAAGAAAATGCACTTTATACACTTTTAACAGATCACCCATTTCCATGTCGCAATCCTATGCAAAATATTGCTGATTTAAGAGCGCAAGTTGCTGCAAATGAAATGGGTATTGGTCAGCTGCGCAAGGTAATAGATCAATTTGGTTTGCATACTGTTCAATCTTATATGAAGCATGTTCAAAACAACGCTGAAGAAAATGTGCGTCGTGTTATTAGTGCACTTCATGACAGTTGTTATTCATATAAAACAGATCAGGGGTCTATTATTAAGGTTAAGATTTCTGTAAATAAGGAAAAGCGTACTGCTACTGTGGATTTTACAGGTACAAGTGCTCAGCAAGAAAATAATTTTAATGCACCTGAGCCTGTGGCACGTGCAGCAGTTTTATATGCATTCCGTATAATGGTAGAAGAAAATATTCCCATTAATGCAGGGTGCTTGCGCCCTATTAATATTATTATACCTAATGGCTGTATGTTAAAACCCAGTTACCCAGCAGCTGTTGTGGCAGGCAACGTAGAAACATCACAGCATATAACAAATACACTATTTGGCGCCCTTGGGGTTATGGCAAATTCACAAGGAACCATGAACAACTTTACTTTTGGAAACGATACTTATCAATATTACGAAACTATTTGTTCGGGCTCACCTGCAGGGAATGGTTTTAATGGAACGGATGCAGTTCAGGTTCATATGACTAATTCTAGTATGACTGACCCTGAAATATTAGAGTTTAGGTATCCAGTTTTATTAGAGAATTTTTTTATTAGAAAGGGCTCTGGTGGACTGGGAAAGTGGTCTGCAGGTGATGGGACAGAGCGAACTCTTCGGTTTTTAGAAAGTATGGAAATGACAATATTATCATCTCATCGTCAACGTCCTCCAGAAGGCCTATGTGGAGGCGGCTCTGGTGAAGTGGGTCAGGCTTTTGTACGTAGACTTAATGGTGAGGTTGAAATACTACCTGGGTGTGCTCACACAACATTAAAAGCAGGTGAAACAGTGACCATTAAAACTCCAACCGCTGGTGGATATGGTTAAATTATTTTTATTTCGAGTGTTTTTTGAAATAGTTTCATCAAAGTTCTTTTTTGATGTGGTGAAGTTAAAAACTTGATATTATTTTAAAGGTAAGGATAAAGAAATAACGCTTATAAAAAGCCATTTTTTTTTACACGAACTGTTGAAAGTAAAATATAGAAAAATGTAAACTATGTGTCAAGACGGACATTATAGCAGTAAAAACTTTGGAGGCTTTAATGAGAAAAATATTATTAGGATTTGTCTTTATATTTTTATATTCTTTTATGGTTTTTGCTAATGCTCCTCGAAAGGGTGCTTATTTAAACTGGAATAATGTTGAAGGGTTTATTAATCAACCAAACTTTCAAAGGTTTCATATTTGCTTTAAAGTTACATGCTTAAAACAAACAATAACTGGACTTAGTGCCCATGAAGAAAGTGTCATTAGGAAGTTATTTGCACAAAGAATTGATTCACCAGCCAAAGAAAGGGCGTTAATTTCAAAGGCCATTGGTATTTTTGAATATTACGTTTCTCGTCAGCCCTCTATTAATACCTGGAGGGATAAAGGTAAGAATTGGTCAGCCGGCGGCGCTGAAGGACACTTTGCACATGATTGTATTGATAAGTCTAATAATGTGACTAGTTTTTTATTAGTCTTACAAGAAGAGGGTCTTCTTCAATTTCACAAAGTGCTCCCTATGAGTAGGCGGTTTTTTAATCGACATTTTGCCGCTACAATAGAAGAATTCATAGGTAAGAATAAATATATTGTAGACTCTTGGTTTTTGGATAATGGTTATCCTGCGGTTGTCCTACCCTTTAAGCAGTGGAAGAAAAAAGAAGAAAAGAAATACTATAAAAGTATTCAACAGGAAATTTCCATTGAATATAAGAACTCCCTTCTCTTGCCCTTGCCTCAGTTTAAATTTTAATATTAGAAAAACTTTGGATCTTTAATAATGCACCTGAGCTTGTGGCAAGTGCAGCAGTTTTATACGGCGTTGTTGCACATAAGTTCTCAACTTAAACCAATAACTTAAAAATCTTTGAGACCAAGTCTTAAGAAATATAAAAAAATGAAGACTGAGTAGTGTAGCTGGTTGATAAATATTTCCAGAAAGCTTACACCACTTTATAATATACTTGAGGAGAGACTTTTAGAGGGTGGTTATATTGGAGTAGATGAAACTAGGTTTTAAAGGAAAAAAATAGAAAGCCACAGATAAAGTCATCTATATGGGTGAGGATAAGCAATGAGTTAAAGGTAGCCCTATTTGATTATGATGTTTCAAAAGAATCGTCTGGGATTAATAGATTGCTAAAGGGCGATAGAGGGGTTTTGCAAGGAGATGAGCACAGGTGTTGTGATGTCATTGAAAAAGATCTAGCTTTGAGATTAGGTTGTATGATCCATGGAAGAAGAAGGTTTAAAACTAAGCGCTTCACCAGTCCCATTCTTTGTAAGGAGATTTATGAATGATGGTAGAATTTAATCCAATACGTGATGAGTATATAGTCCATATGGAAAAACAAAAGATATCAGGTTTAGAAAGTTCGAATTCGGGTTAACTATTAATGATATCCAAAGGGACTATTTTTAGTAATTTTTTTTCCTACTGTTTTTGTATCAAAATAAGAAAAAAGAAGTTCTTTGAAAACACTAAGTTAAAAACACAGCCTAAAAAGCTACACCCATTAAGCCTTAATATCATTTTAAGAAAAACACTTAATTTACTCAAGTTTTTAAGCCCTTTATCCGATACATAGAGTATAAAATATAAGAATTTATATAGGATATAATATGAGGGCTTTAACTTTATTTACAGTTTTATTATGGACGTTTTCTTCTTTGGCTGTGCCAAGTTCTTTTGTCTTTCAAGGTCAAATTATAAAGCCCAATGGGGAAGCCCTAGAAGACAATAATGTTAACTTTATTCTTAAAATCTTATCTCCCCTAAACCACTGCCTCCTCTATGAAGAAACCTTCACCCTTAATATGACAGACTCAAAGGGAGTGTTTAACCTAAGTGTAGGGTCTGGCACAACCACAGGAAATGGTGGCTTAACAAGTTTATCTAAAGCCCTAGACAATTCCTTAAACAACATCATAGGGCTTAACTGTGACTCTGGTTCTTCATACAGTCCAAGCCTCACTGACACAAGAAAACTTAGAATGACTTTTGATGACGGTGGTGGTCCCCTTACTCTAACAAATGACCACACAATTGAAAGTGTGCCCTATGCTCAGTATGCTCATAAACTTGGCGGAAAAACACTTCATGACTTTATTCAAGTCAACAGTGGTGTGACACAAAGTAATTTAGAAACTGTGTTTGATAACGGTGTAAACCAAAGAGAGCTTATGGCTTTAATTGAGGGCCGTTCTAACCAATACTCTCCATTAAGCACTAGTGGAGCTAGTTCTTTACCTAGCTTTTCAAATCCTCCCCTTAACTCTAAGGCAGGAGATGTTTGGTACAACTCTACAACCAATGAAATCATGTACCACAATGGATCAGTAAACACCGTTGTTGGCCAAGGGAGTGGAACTGTGACCAGTATCACCACAGGAAGTGGTCTAAGTGGTGGAATCATTACAAACAGCGGTACAATTTCAATTGCCACAGGGGGTGTATTAAACAGTCACCTTCAAGGTGGTATCCATGGAAGTAAAATCACAGGAGGAGTTTTACCAGCCTCAGTGGTTCCAACAGGAACTGATGATACAAAGCTTTCTCTTCAAGGGGGAAGTTTATTAGGTGATCTTAACCTTAATGGAAATGAGGTTTTAAACACAGGTCATATTATGCAAAACCCGAGGAGTACAATGACCCTAGGTTCTTATGGGAATTTAGAAGAGGCTAGTCTTTTAGGTTCTTTGAGTGCGGGGAATGCTGGAGCCACTTGGTACAATAGTGATTCTAGGGTGCTTAAGTACTGGGACGGTAGTGGTGTAGAAGTGTTAACCACAGTGAGTGTAGGTGTATCAAGTGTTTTAGTGAGTCCCCCGTTAACTTCTTCAGGTGGTAATGATCCAAGAATAGGCATAAGCCTTGGTAGGGGTTTATACAACAAGAGTGGAAGTGTGGAGATAGATTTAGACTCTCTTAGTGGTTTAGACTTTAATGGAAATAGGTTAAGAGTAAAAGCAGGAAGTGGTATAAGACTAACAGGAAGTGGTATAGAGGCAGATACGGGAACGAGTTTAGGTCAGTTAATGAGAGTAGACAGTCTTCCTGTGTGCACAAGTGGGGAAAAGATTCAAAGAAACTCTGGAGCCACAGTGACTTATTCTTGTGTGGCTGATGTAGATGAAGACACAAGTCTTTTAGGAAAATCAGCAGGAGGAGACCTTAGTGGAACTTATCCAAACCCCATTTTAACATCAACAGGGGTGAGTGAGGGAATTTATTCAAAAGTTAGAGTGGACACTAAGGGAAGGGTAAGAGAGGGTTTAAGTTTAGTAGAAAGTGATATACCAAATTTAAGTGGAAGTAAAATCACTTCAGGAACCATTAATACAAATAGATTAAACACAGGAACAGGGAGCAATGACCTTGTTAAGCTTGATGGTTTATCAAGGTTACCAAGTGTAGATGGAAGTCAGCTTATAAATTTACCAAGTAGTGCTGACAATATGGGAAATGGTGAGGCTCAAGAGAATATACATCTTAATGGAAATTATTTAAGTGGAGACGGTGATAATGAGGGAATTAGTGTAGATGCATTAGGAAGGGTTGGAGTGGGGAAAAGGAATCCTCAAGCATTATTAGATGTTGCTGGAAAAGTAAGGGCAACAGAGATTTGTGATGAAAGAGGTGGAAACTGTAAGGATGTGTCAACAGGTTGGGATAGAGGGAGTGTAGGAGCAAACCAAGTGACCAACGTTCCTTTTGGAAATGTTTTAGGCACAGATGTTCAGACTGCAATTAATGAGCTTGATTCTAAAAAAGTTCCAATAACTAGAGAAATTGCAACAGTTTTAAACAGTGGATTAAGTGGAGGGGGAGACTTATCCACCAACAAGAATTTAAGTGTGGATATTCATGGAACTGTAGAAGAAAGTATAGTGAGTGGTTTAGACAGTGTTTTAATTCACGATGTATCCCAAAATAGTTTAAAAAAAATAACACAGTCAAATTTTTTAAATGATTATTTTAAAGGATCTTTAGGAACGAATTTAGGTGATGCAATGGATGCTGGAGGTGTGCCTAGTTGTGGAGTGGATGAGAAGCTTAAAATGAGTGAAGGCCCTGTTTATGTATGGTCATGTGTGGTGGATGAAGACACAAGTCTTTTAGGAAAATCAGCAGGAGGAGATCTTAGTGGAACTTATCCAAACCCGAGTTTAAAATTAACAGGGGTGAGTGAAGGAATCTACTTAAAAGTTAGAGTGGACACTAAGGGAAGAGTAACAGAGGGTTTAAGTTTATCAGAAAGTGATATACCAAATTTAAGTGGAAGTAAAATCACTTCAGGAACAATTAGTATAGATAGGTTAGACGTAGGAAGAGGGAGCAACCAGCTTGTTAAGCTTAATAGATCAGCAAAGTTACCAAGGATAGATGGGAGTCAGCTTATAAACTTACCAAGTAGTGCTGACAATATGGGAAATGGTGAGGCTCAAGAGAATATACATCTTAATGGAAATTATTTAAGTGGAGATGGTGATAATGAGGGAATCACTGTGGACAGTGATGGTGATGTTTTTGCTTCTAGAAATATTGCTGCTGTGGGGTCTATTAGTGGATCTAGTGTTGTACTTTTAAATGGAATAAAAATAGGAACAGAGGAAACTGCTTGTAGCAGTGCAAATGAGGGGACTTTAAGGTATAGCACTGTAGAAAAGAAAATGGAGTTTTGTAACGGAAGCGTGTGGAGTGTTTTAGGTGTTGAGCCTGATCCATGTCTTAGTTCTTCCCCCTTGCCAGGTGCTGTGTGTAAAGGTGGAGCAATTTATCTTGGAAGTCTTAGCCCAGGTGCTACCAGTGGTAGTGGAACAGATCACTACATGACCACCCCTGGGGGTTGTGGGGACATTCCATCAGGAAGTGTTTCAGGGGGTTCGGGGACAAATTCTTATGCATTAAATGATTTTACAGTGACTTGTTCTGGTACTGATAGTTTATTTAAAGGTTGGAATAATAATACAAGTAATTGGTATAATATTCCAGGGCTAGCAAATTACACATCAACTTTGGGAATTGGTCATGGTGAAAATAACATAGATTTAAATTACGGTTCAGCGAATACAGATGTAATTGTTGCCATTACTTTAGAGTCTCAAGGGGGCTATCATGCCGCAGCAAGGTATTGTCATAAGCTTGTTTATGGTGGTTATGATGATTGGCATTTACCTAACCGCTATGAGCTTAATTTAATGTACACAAATCGTTCTGCTCTTCCAGGTTTAGTTCAAAGTGGTAGTTATTATTGGTCGTCTACGGAGAACGCTAGTGCCCATGCGTGGATCCAGCGGTTTTCTGATGGCAGTCAGGGTAACAACGGGAAGAACAATTCTCGCCTTGTTCGTTGTGTACGGAGGTTTTGAGGCCTGAAAGGGCTCATTAGCTCTTTAGCCCTTTAGTTCTTTTATCTTAAGGAGGCTTTAAGCCTCCTTAAGATAAAATTATTTAATTTTAGAGAACACGCTTTAAGTAACCCCAGTTCAGATTTTTTTTGAATAAATAAAAAATCACCTCAGGTCAACAATGGAATGGTTCTTTAGTTTTAAAGTTCATATCATTATTTCTCATAAAGGAAAGCTTTTAAGTTTTACTATAACCCCAGGAAGCGTCCATAATACAAAGCCTTTAGAAGGTCTTAGCTGAAAATCTTTTTGAAAAGTTATTTGGAGACAAAGGTTATATCTTTTAAAAGTTATTTGAAAAATTCATGGTTAGAGGGGTTTAGATTATAACAAATCTTAAATTCAATATGAAAAATAAATTTATTCCTCTCTTTTATAAGCTGCTTCTAAGGAAAAGATATATTGTTGACACTGTTTTTAGTATTTTAAAAGAAGAGTTTCATCTTAAACATTTAAGGCATCAAGGCCTTAAAAACTTTGTGGTAAATTTACTTTCAGTGCTAACAGCGTATTGTCTACGTCTAACAAAACCTTTTATTAGGCTTAAAGTGCTCCAAGAAAGACTCTTTCACCAGGTTTAAAAAGTTTGAATTCAGGTTATTTATAGAAATAAAGGTAAATATTTTTCATAGCCATTTTCTTTAAGTTTTTCTTTAGGAATAAACTTTAAGGAGGCTGAGTTGATGCAATAGCGAAGTCCTTTAGGTTTTGGGCCGTCATTAAATACATGCCCCAGGTGAGAGTCTCCAAACTTAGACCTAACTTCTATTCTTGTTCTAAATAAAGAGGATTCTTTTTTTTCTACTATATATTTGGAGTCAATAGGTTTTGTAAAAGAAGGCCAACCAGTTCCAGATTTATACTTATCCTTAGAGCTGAAAAGAGGCTCTCCAGAGACTATATCTACATAGATACCATGGTTTTTATGGTTCCAATATTTATTTTTAAATGGGGGCTCAGTGCCGTCTTCTTGAGTAACATGGAATTGAAGTTTTGAGAGTCTGGATTTGATTTTGTCTAAGGGAGGTTTTTTATAAATTGAAGGAAGAGAGGTTGAGTTTACATTTTTCCATACAGTTTTTAGAAATTGATCTCTTCCTGAGCTGTAGCGGTAGTATTTATACCTTATAGGGTTTTTCTTATAATAGTCTTGGTGGTATTTTTCTGCGTTATAAAAAGTTTTGGCTTTAAGAATTTCTGTTACAATAGGTTGTTTAAAAATCTTTTTTAAAGAAAGCTCTGCTTTAGAGGCTATTGCAAGGCGCTCTTGTTTGGGGTTGTGGTAATAGATTGCTGAAGTGTACTGTGGTCCCTTGTCTACAAATTGTCCGCTTGCGTCTGTAGGGTCGATATTTTTCCAGAAAACATCTAAAAGTTCTTTATAAGTTATAAGCTTTGGATCAAAGGTAACCTGTACAACTTCTTTGTGCTTTGTTTTTCCTAAAGAAACTTGTTTATAAGTTGGGTTTTTAATAAGGCCACCACTGTATCCTGATACTACAGATTTAACTCCGTTTAGTTTTTCAAAGGGAGGCTCCATACACCAAAAACATCCTCCTGCAAAAGTGGCCTTTTGAAAAGTAGCGTTTAAAGAGTAGCTTAGATTAGAGTAAAATAGGGTTGTTGTTAACGTCATTATAAATAAGCTAAGGGCCTTGGTCATATAAACCTTCTTTCAATAAGATGATTGTCGCCATTGTATTGAACAAACTACTATTTTGACAAGGGGTTTTAAATATAAAGGTGATATTTTTGAGTTGGTTGATTTTTTATCAAAGTAGGTTTAGAGCAGTTTTGTTAAATACAGTTTTTAGGTTTAGGGTTGCCTTGAGTTGAAAGTGTAAAAAAATACATTAGACAAATAACCCAAAAGCTTAGGGCAATGGTAAGGTGACCTAATTGTAATACAAGTGGAGTTAACAATATTAAATTTATAAGGCCTACAACTAATGTTGATAGACTTAAACTAATTAAAGTGAGGCCAAATTTTTTTTTAGGGTTAGTGAGCCAAATTATAGAAGCTGTAAGTAAGAATGCAAAAAAAGGATGCAGGCTGCGCACTTTAATTAACCAGGGGCTGTTGGGGTTAAAATTCATTGCTAAGCCCTGTAATAAACTATTCTCTGGATAGAGTGTAGTGCTTAGAGCAGCTAGAGCACCAGATAAGCCTGTGATAAAAAAGAGTAAAAAAATGGGGCCCCAAATTTTAAGATGAACTAAATTTTGGAATTGTGTTTTTCTTCCATCAAAGAATATGACTCCAGCGTTGCATGCCACTAATAAAAAGGTGTTTGTTAGGTGTAACATCATAAAAAAAGCTCTTGATCCAGATGAGTTCTGCCCAACAAGTTCAGATAAAACTAGTTTTGCGCCAATAAGGCCTTCTAATATTGTAAAAAAAAGGACTCCAGCGGCAAAAAGCTTTGCTGTTTTGCTGAATTGTTTGGATATTATTGTTAAAGTGCTTAGTAAAAGTACAAATATACCATATAGTCCAGAGGAGGTTCTATGTATGTATTCAATTAAAGTTTTAGTTGAGGCTTGGTCTAGTAAATAGTTGCCATGGCAAGAGGGCCAGTGGGCGCCGCACCCATCACCGGATCCAGAGGCTCTGACAAAAACTCCCCAGATAATAACAAAAAAAGTATATATTAAAAGGAGTTTCCAGCCTGTTTTCATAAGGCAAATATGGTGCAATATAGTTTTAGTTTCAAGTTTTTATTGTGTAATTAGATATATGAAGGTTAGAATCTGCCATGTTAAATATTTAATTAAAAAGGAAAGGACGAATATGAAGAATCTACTTTTGATGTTTGTAATACTATTATTTTTTGCGACCACTGCTTGCTTAAAAGGTAAACTAGGTGCGAATCCTAAAACAGACGCAGAAAAAACAATTTATACATTAGGTCAAATGGACTCTAGAAGACTGCAGAATTTTGATCTTAGTGGGCACGAGTTCCAAGTTTGGGTTAAAGGTGTTAAGGATGGTCTAGATGGAAAAACTAATAAGGTTGATATGCAGGCTTTTTCAAAAGAGATATCTAAGCTTGGTGACAATAGGTCAAAAAGAGTTGCTGCTGTAGAGGCTAAAGCTTCAGAGGGCTACCTTGCTGCTATGAAAGCTGAAGCTGGTGCTTTGGTTCTTAAATCTGGTGTAATATATATAGAAACTAAGGCTGGAAAAGGTGTAAATCCTGCTGCTGATACAATGGTGAAAGTTCATTACCATGGCACACTCAGAGATGGCTCAGTTTTTGATTCTTCTGTAGACAGAGGTAGCCCTGCAACGTTTCCACTAAATAGAGTGATTCCTTGTTGGACTGAGGCGGTTCAAAAAATGAAAGTTGGTGGAAAAGCTAAGGTTATTTGTCCACCTAAAACTGCTTATGGTAACAGAGGAGCCCCTCCTAAAATTAAGCCAGGTGCTGTGTTAACATTTAGTGTTGAACTTTTAGAACTTGTTTCAAATAAAGATGCTAAAAAAAAGTAGCTTTAAAATGAATTGATATATTGTTTATAGTTTTAGAAAGTTTAAAAGCCCTAGAGGTATGCATCTAGGGCTTTTTTTGTGTTAAATGGACTGTAGAATATAATATTAGATCTTTAGTGGTGTTTTATATAATATTTTAAAATATTGTATGCTGTAGGTTATTTTTGAAAAATTTAAAACAAAGCTTTATTTAATTTAAAAAGTTTTTATGGGTATAGTGTAGAGGCTGTCCATTTGCCATTATGGTTAAGGGTAAAAATATCTCTTTTGTGCCAACGGTGATCACCATTTGTCCAGAATTCAAAGTACTCAGGGTTTATAATGAAGCCGCCCCAGTGCTTAGGGCGCTTGATATTTTTAGGATTTTTTGAGGAAAACTCTTTAATTAAACGTTCATGGTTAAATTTTGTTTCTAGTTCAGAGCTTTGCTTTGATAGTGTAGAGTTTAGGTTGCTTTCATACGCACGAGAGGCCCAATATTCATCAGAAATTTTATTAGAGGTTTTACTTCCAACGCCTTTAATACGAATTTGTTTTTTTGATGACTTCCAGTAAAAAAGCATGTGTGCATTGGGATTTTGTAAGAGCTCTTGAGCTTTTTGAGAATTGTAGTTTGTAAAAAAAACAAAGCCTTGTGGAAGAATTTTTTTTAAAAGAACAATTCTTGCTGAAGGAACTGCATTGGCCGATACTGTAGCAAGAGTGAATCCTTCAGGGTAGGAATTTTCTGTTTTTTTTGCTTCCTTAAACCATTCCTCAAATAGTTTATAAGGTTTTGAGTTTATCATATATAAGGTTTGGTTCCAGAACTGTGATCAGTAATGTCAATAACCGAAGTGATAAAGTCAAATTTTTCTAAAAGAGACTTCTCAACTCCTTCTTTTAAAGTTACTGCAGCCATGCCACAACCTTGGCAACCACCCTCCATTTTTAAATAAACACTTTTGTTCTCTAACTTGATAAACAAGATATGACCACCATGGCTTGCAACCTGAGGGTTCACTTCCTCAGCTAGGAACTCTACAATTAAGCTTTCTTCTTTAGAGTAATGAGTAGGATTGTTCTTTTGAGTATTGGTTATTTGTGGTTCAGGATTTTCTTCAAAAAAAGCAGACTCATTTAAGCTAAAGTGTTCACTGATGAGCTCTTTAAGAGGCTCTGCAATGATGTCAAAATCAACCCAACTCTGTCTTTTAATTAAAATTTGCTTAGTGTCGATAGTGACCTCCTCAACCCAAGGGAAGCCAAAGAGTTTAGATGCCATGGGTGACCCCATGGCTTGAGCATTTGAAGAGTAAGTTTTTGTTTTATCTGAGATTTTTTGGCTTAGGTTAAATGCAATCCAAAGACTTTCAGTGTCTTTAGTTTCTTCTCCTTGATTATCGGTTATTTTCCATTGAATATTCATAACATCACTCCTACATGATTGTATAATTAGGTCCACTACCACCTTCACGGGGTTGCCACCTTGGTCCAAGAACATCAGTTGCCTTACAGTCTACACAATTAGGGGGCTTAGTAATTAATTTATCGCCATCTAACTCATAAACCCCAGCGGGGCAAAGGTTTGCATAAAACTTAGCCCACTCCTTAGAGACATTTTTGTCAATAGTTAAGTGGCTTGGAAGGTCATCTCTAGTTTTATTTCCAGATTGAAAAACTGCGTCTACTTTTTGTAAATCAATTTTTTCTTTTAAAGTATTTTGAAAAACCTTTGGTTCTTGAGGGTCTTCATGTTTATGAGGCTTTCCTCCTGGGAAAAGGCCGCCAGTTAAAGTCATTAGGCTTGCTTTACATCCGCCAATAAAAAATCCACTTTTAAAAGCCTGCCTCATATTTCTAACTTTGTATAAATCACTATAGATTATAGATTGCTTTAACTCTTTATCATATTTTTTTAATGAAATATTGTAGTTTTTTTCTTTTAAAGACTTAAAAATTGTTTCAGCAGCCTTAATTCCACTAGTCATGGCATAATGAACACCTTTTAGTCCAGGAACATTAACCATTCCCACACAATCTCCAGCAAGTAAAATTCCATTTCCAGAAAAAGATTTTGGAAAAGAGTGGTAACCTCCTTCAGGAATAGTTTTAGCTCCCCACTGTAGAAGCTCTCCGCCATTTAAAATATTTTTAAAAAAAGGGTGTTTCTTTAATTTTTGAAGCTCATAATGTACATCAAGGTCAGATTCTTTATAATCAAGTCCAGCAACAAGACCAAAAGAAACCATATCATCTCCCATAGGGTAAAGCCATGAGCCTCCAAATGTAGATCTTTTTAAAGGCCAGCCTAGAGTGTGAATGACTTTGTTTAAAGGTTTTTTAATTTTCCAAACCTCTTTAACACCAAGAGCATAAATTTGAGGAGCTGTTTTTAAGTTAGCCCAATTTAAATAAGATTGTGTTAAAGGGCCTCGTGTGCCTTCAGTTAAAACAGTTATTTTAGCAGTAATGTCAGTTCCTGGTACATAGGAAGGACTTGGTGAGCCGTTCTTATTTAAGCCTGTGGGAGTGGTTCTTGCTCCAATGACTTTTTCATCTTGTATTAAAAGTGAGTCAGCAGGAAAACTTGTAAAAATATTTACCCCTAAATCCTCAGCCTTTTCTCCCATCCATTTAACAACTTCACATAAACTTGCAGAGTAGTTTCCATGGTTTTGCATAGTAGGAGGTGTAGGGATTCTAATTTTTTTATTTTTTGTAAGTATATAAACAGCCTCCTTATTAATTTTGTTTTTAAAAGGGAGGTCTTTTTCATTAATTTCAGGGAAAAGGTTTTTTAAAGGTGTGGGGTCTATAACTGCGCCAGAAAGAATATGTCCTCCAAGAGATTCTGATTTTTCTAAAACTCCAATTTCAATATTTTTAAGATCAGGATCATTTTTAATAAGTTGAGCAAGTTTAATTGCACCTGCTAAACCAGCAGGGCCAGCACCAACAAAAAGCACATCCATTGAAACAGCTTCACTATTTAATTCAGGGTTTTCTAAAATAAAATTATGGGCTTTTTTAAGGTCAAGTTGTTTATCAATGGGTTTAAAAGCCTGAGCCACTTATCCCTCCTGTGTGTCTACTTAAAGTTAAGACAATCTATGTATTAAGCTTGGTTTTGTCTAGTAGATCGACCCAGTGTTCAGGTAAAGGGGCTTTTATAGAAATAAATTCTTTGGTTTTGGGGTGATCAAAGCTTAAGGTTTTAGCATGAAGAAAGAGTTTAGGTGATTTTTCACCTTTATAAAAGACATCTCCTAGGATGGGGTGCCCATTTTCACTTAAATGAACACGAATTTGGTGACTTCGTCCTGTTTGCGGAGAAATTTTAAAAAGGCTATAGTTGCCTTTTTGATCAAGTTTTTTAAAGTGTGTTTCTGAAAACTTTCCTCCACTATGATCTTTGGGAAATGAACCGAACTTAAATTTATGCTCATTATCAGGCTTTCTACCAATATATGAGGTGACAATTTGTGAAATTTTTGGACTGTTCTTGGTTTTGGATACGGCCCAGTAGTGTTTTTGAATTTTCTTTTTTTCAAATAAATCTTGAATACCTTTATTAATGCTGCTTTTTTTCGACATGAGTAAGACACCAGAAGTGTCTTTATCTAGTCTATGTAATAAAAAGAGCTGAGGGCTTGTAAATGTTTTTTTGTTTCTTAAGTAGCAAATGACAGCACTATAGGCGTGGTCTTGTAAAAGCTTTAAAGAAGATTGACTTGCAAGTCCTGAGGGCTTGTTGATTACAATGAGCCATGGGTCTTCAAATAAAATATCTTCTTTAGTAATCTTCCAACCAGGTTCATCCATGTAGAACTGTATTTTTCCTTTCTTAAAAACTTTAAAAGGAAGAAACCCCACAGGCTTATTTTCAAAATACACTCTGTGTTCGCGTATGGATTTAATGATGTTACTCTTTAAAATAGTAGTATTATTTTTTTTAAAATAAGCAAGTATAGCTTCACCAAGTTCAGTGTTTGCAGGAATGGGAATTTCTAAAAAAAACATAGATTACTTCTTACAAAGATTATCTTTTAAAATGGCCTTTAATGAAGAAGAGACACCTTGGTAGATTTTTCCTGTTTTAGAAATGTATGTAGGAAGGACTGAGGTTTTGAAAGTTAAAAAAGTTTGAATATTAGTGTTGTGCCAAACAGGAGTTTTTTTATTAAGTAAAGGCTGTAATTTTTTCCTCAAACCTTTTTTTGTTCCTGTTGCAAAAATAGCAAAGGGAGCTTTCAATGATATGCAGCGGCTATTTAATTTTTCAATGAGATCTGTGCAGTTTAAGCAGTCTTCATCAATTAAAAGACTAGCTTTGCTTAAAGCACTGTTAAGATTATTTATCACTTTATTATCTGTAAAAAATGTAAAGTAAATAGGAGGTTTGGAAAAGGATAAGGCAGTATAAAAAAATATAGAAAAAAGCAAAAAAAACCTCCTTAATTATATGGGGTATAAAAGACAATATATGAAAGCAGGCATCACCTGACTAAGCAGCAAACTAAACCTCTAAGGTCAATGCACAAAGTGCGGTTTAACTCCTTAAATCAGGTCAAAACTAAGGAATTAACCTATTTCCCAAGGAGATACCTATGAAGTACTATATTGGATTAGACGCCCATTGTAAAACCTCAACTTTCGCTGTGTAGACGAAAAGGGACAGTGCGTCCTTAGAGAAACTGTAGACACATCTGAGAACAAACTCGCTGCTATTATTAACAAGGTCCATGGTGAACGACACCTCACCTTTGAAGAATCTACCATATCCCAGTGGATGTATTTGCAGTTAAGAGAAAAAGTGGAAAAATTACTCATCTGTCCTATGTGGCTAAAAAATCAGGTGCTAAAACAGATTTTAAAGGCGCCCTAGATTGAGCTCAAGAATTACGGACTGGACACCTAAAAAAGGTTTTCCACAATGATTCACACTGGCTTGAACTCAGGGCTTTTGTAAATAGATACTTAAGGTGCAAGAGGTTATACATTTTAAAAATAGACTTAAAGCTGTATTTCGTTTAGAGGTGTTAAACACTCATGAGGCAAAGTTAAGTTTAGCTCGTCAAATTGCATGAATCTTTTTATGTGTATTAAAAAACAACTCAACGTATAATGACCACCACCAGGATTATATAAAGGAGCGTAAGCAAGCCTGGATAGACTTTAAGAAATCAACATAACTAACAAAATCTCTCTTGTTTGAATAACACTAGGAAAGTGATCTGGGAAGTTTAATTTTTTTTCATGGATATATTGCCGAAAAATCATTGTCTTTTTATGTGAAAAAGACAGCTTTAAAGCTTAAGGCCCAAGGAGAAGAGTGAATGGGTTGTTAGACAAATGTGATTCCAATTAAAACAATGAAAAGGCTTATGTTAAAAAACTTTTTCTAAGATTTTTATTCAAACAAAATTAGTTGCTAGTAAAAAAACCAGTGATGCAAGTTGCTAGAGTCCGGAAAACTTGTGCAAAAACACAGTGCTGAAAACTTTATTCAAAATCAACTTGCTTTCATACAGAAGAGTATATCACAAACTTAAGCACATAAAGTTTTAATTAAGATCAATTTATGTAATTAACGGTGTTTTGTAATTATGACAGCTTAAACAACAATTAAAATACTACTGTAGGGCGTCGATTTATTAAGCGCGGCTATTATGGTTATAGTCATAGGTTTTTCTTCTTTCATCTAACTTTAAATGCTTTGCGCTATTTATTGTAATCCTATGAGGTTAAATTTAGCATAATACTTTCGTGGGTGATTTTAACTTTATTTAAGAGGTGATTAATATGAAGAGTAAAATGTATTTAATAGTCTTGCTGTCTTTTTTTCTGGGAGACTCTATAGCTCTTGCAAGAACTTTCGTTACAATTGAGCCTGGTTCAGAGACGATTATTCGGGCTGGTGAGAGAGTTTATGTTTCTTGTGAATATAGTAACTTTGATGAGGATCGTAATTCTGATTCCCCTGGTGGCTGTAATGTACACGGGTGTTGGAGTACAGGTGGTGGTTGTAATGTACACGGGTGTTGGAATGAAGGTGGCAATTGTAATGTACACGGGTGCTCTAATCGGGGAGAGTGTAACGTGCATGGATGCCCCTAGGCTCTGAAAATTTAAATTAGAGGATAAAAAAAAGGCTATCTAAAGTAGCCTTTTTTTTATATTCAAAAGTCTTCATTTTTTATAGAGATAGAAATTTGAAGTTTAGGAAAAATTAAAATGGTGTTTAATTTTTTTTTGAGTTTTTTTAAGACGAGTGTGATGGTTAGTAAACTTAAGATAAAGAACAAAAATAAATCATTCTAGGTTATCTATGGCTTCATTAAAGTTTAGTTCTATCCTAAAAAAGTTGCTAAAATGTGGAAAGCTGTGAAAAAAGCCAAGATCCTCATTTACCTTTAGTAAATAATTTTTAAAATAAAATTTGAAACGATTTCGTTTTAAAAATTTACAAGCAAGGAGGCTTGGTTAATAGATGCTCTAGCGAAAAACAAGAAGCCTTTAAGTGTGCAGTATTTTTCATTAAAAATTTTACAAAAATATGGATATTTGAATTGTAAATACGCTCTTAACAATTTTAACTACTTAGCCTAGTGGCAACAAATTAAGGAAAGAGGGTTTTTATTGTGCAACAACCGGATAAGCATGAAATTTTTTCAAAAGTAATTTTTTAACTAGATAATTCAAAGTGAGTTGTATACCGTCTCACTTGAATTAATCGAGGAATAAACCACTGGAGGTATAAAATGAAATTAATTCTATCGATCTTAATATCTACAACTCTGCTTTCTACTTCTGTATCTCTGGGGGTTACGTTCACTGAGCTACCGAGCCCATGGGTTGTTCACCAAAGAACTACATGGTTTCCCGAATGGTCGTTTCCTCCGCTATTGGAAACTTCAAGCTTTCTCATTGCGGTGAGCGATGTAGAACCGGCATCAGAAAACGGTGCTGCTCGCATTTGGTTGGCAGAGCAAGGCATTCTTCCTCTAAAGTGGAAGAAGGTCACTTTGAGTATAAACCCTGGGAATATAGCCGAGAGGTGCACAGGCAAAGGGGGCGATGAGGATGAGTACACAGCTGTAGCCGAAACTCCATTGTGGACGTTTCCAAGAGGCCACCATCTACCCTCTTTCGGATATCAGGTTAATAAAATCAGCGTTATCGCCTGGCGTTTGTTTGTAGTAACAGTCCATATTAAATGTAAAGGCAAAGACAATTTTGAAACCGAAAGCATTCTGGTCAAAGTAAGATGAGTAATATAAAGGTTTTAAGATATAAGACTAGGATTTTCTTCAAGCTTATAAAGTTAAAAAAGGTCTTCTAATAAAAAAAACCTGAAATAGACTGGAAACTAAGGTTTCCGTCTACAAGAGAAAAATTTTAAAATTAAACTTGTATGGTAGGGGTTTAGAAAAATTAAACTTTTAAATACAAATTTTAAAGGCTATGAGCCTGTTTTTGACTCTTGCTGTGAAACTTGGCCTATGTATTTTCTCAATAATTTTCAAAGCTTTAAAAATGTTGGGCAGCAGTAAATGGTGTGCTTCCTTTTTTTCTGTTTGTATCGAAGTAAAAAAGATAAAGAACACTTAAATAGATACTTTAACAAAAAACAAAAAGTTTTTAAGTATGGAGCTTATTAGAGAGAACCCCAAAGTATCCACTAGAATGTGGCGTTTGCGGCCAACCACCTTTTTCCCACCATTGTAGCCCTTTATTCCTCCCACAGAAGTAGTCTTCACAGACTGAGAGTCCATGCACGCCCCTGAGGGTGTTGAATTTCTTCCCTCTTTTTTCCTCAAGTACTTGCTCAATTGGGAGTTGATTTTTTTCCCAGGCCCCTGAAAGACGCCAACTTCTAAAATACGAATATACTGTTTGCCACGGTGGGTAGTCCTTTGGCAGCCACCTCCACGGACAGCTTGTTTTGTTGATGTAAAATATTGCGTTCATTATTTCTCTAAGATCAACCTCTCTTAGTCGACCTCCAGATTTTGCTTTTGGTAAATATTTTTTTAAGCTGTTCCCACTGAGTATCTGTTAAATCGCTTCCGTAACCTTTTTTAATAGACATTTTTACCTCTTCCTTGAAGTTCTTGCCTTATTAAATCAAGTCAAATTAGACTGTTTCAAACAGCTTCTAAGCTTTTTAAAGAGTGAAAACTTTTATAGTTTAGTAAATAACTTAGAGGATACTGATTGATATATTGAAGTTTATATTTAGATTGTATCTAAATTATTTACACCAATACTGACAAATTTTTTGACACCATTGTTTGATCATGAACGGTAAAATATTCAAAATAAGGTAAATAGCATGTTAAAGTCTTTAGTTAAGTGGTAGCCTTACTCGGGGTAAATTAATGACATAGGAGATGTACTATTATGAAGTATTTTTTAGTAGTTTTTTTAGGACTGACTTCTTGTTTAAAGAACTCAAGTGTTAGAAAAAGTGATATAGGAACAGTTAATAAAGATAAGTCTGTAAATGAGCAAGGTGTAGATGAAGTATTGACTTTAAATGGAGGTGCAGCTGCTCAAATAGTACTTTCTAACAATCTTAAAGTAACATTAATTTCTTCGCCAACAAGTAAAAAGGCTGGAGCATCATTTGCTGTAAAAGTTGGCCATAGAGACAATCCAATAAAGGCTCAAGGTTTAGCGCATTATCTTGAACATATGCTTTTTTTAGGAACTAAAGAATTTCCAATTGTTGGAAGTTATCAGAAGTTTTTACGTGAAAATAATGGTGCATCTAATGCCTATACGTCTACAGACCATACTAATTATTTTTTAGAAGTTAGACCTGATAAATTTGATGAAGCAGTTTATAGGTTATCAAGATTTTTTGTAAGTCCAAAATTTTATTCTCAAAATATAGAGCAAGAAAAGGAGGCTGTTCATAATGAATTTAATTTTAGGCTTGAAGCCTCTAAACCTTGGCGAGTATTTGATGCATTTAGAAAAGAAGAGTCAAATGAACGTTTATTTAGAACAGGAAATAAAGAGTCACTAGCAGAAACAACAATTAAAGAAACAAGGGAATTTTTTAAAGAGCACTATTATACAGAAGCTATGCATGTGATTCTTGCAGGCCCACAAACTTTAAAAGAGCTTAAAGCACTTGCTCAAAAGTATCTTTTAGATTTTAAGAGTAATTCTAAAAGAGCTCTTAATAAACATAATAGTTTTTTAGACCTAGATTTTCATCAATTGCCAGCAAGGGTTAATTTAAAACCCCAGGGTGTTGAAAAAAAACTGAATGTTTTTGTTCCAGTTTTAAGCCCTAAGAAGGTCAATCCAAAATTAATAAGTATGCTAAACACCTTGATTGGAGATGAAAGTGAAGAGTCATTAATGGTTTCTTTACAAGACAAAGGGCTTATTAGAAAAGGTGGAGGTGCTTTAGGTGGAGGAGCAAATGTTTCAATGGTATCAATTGCTCTGCAATTAACAGACAAGGGTGTTGAAGAACAAGAACAAATACTAAGTTATATAAAAGGGTATTTAAACTTTTTAAAAAAAGAAGGTCTTCCAAATTATTTAAATAATGAACTTAAAAAATCAAACAAAGCTTCTAAACTTAGTAAGTCTTTTTATGAAATAAGAGGAAAAACTCTACAAGATTTGAATGGTGAGTATATGAGAGAAGAGACTTTTCCTAAGGACATAAGAGAATTGTTTTTTGGAAAAACTCAGATTGATGTTGTAAATGAAGAATATGTAGATTTTTTAGATAGTTTTAATTGGGATAAGGTGTTGGTTATATTTACACATCCTGAAAATGAAGAGATAGCTTACAGTCATGAGTATTTAGAAAATATTGAAATTGGAGGTCTTAAAATTCAAGACATTGGTGGGAAAAAAGCTGTTACAGATTCATTATATAAATTTGCGTATTCTGTAGAAACTTTAAATGAAATTAAGCCTAGAGGCAGGTTTAAACTTAAGAAAAAAAATATATATATTCCTGAGAAATTTGATCTTTATACTCAAAAACAGCCGTCAGTATATACAAAGAATACACAAGATTGGGGAAGTGTTTTTTATAGTTCTTTAGCAGGAACAAATCTTCCTAAAGCGTATTTAGATTTATCATTTTTTAGTGATAAAGCTGATTTTACCTTAAAAGAAGATGTGGTTTCTTTGTATATTCTAAAAGAGCTTTTGACATTACAAACTAATAGTAAAACCTATGCTATGGTTTTGGCTGATTTTAAAGTATCTTTTCTCATTAACACGCTAAACGGAGCTTTAAATATGTCTTTTTATGGCTGGTCGGATACTTTTGTTAAAGCTTTTAGTCATATGATTGGTTTTACAAATATGAACCCTTTAGTGAAAGATTTTGAACTTGCTAAAGAATTGTATGGGCAAAATATTGAAATTGAAGCAGCTAGTGGGGTGAGTAATATTGGTGTAAGAGAGATGAGGGCACAAATTGAATATGTAAGGCTTTCTTACGAAGATACAAGAGCAGTTTTACTTAATGTAGATTATGCAAAATTTATGAATTTTGTGGATAGGTTTAAATCAGGCCTTCACATAAGAGGGGCACTGTCAGGCAATATTAAGACTCATTATGTAGATGATTTAGTTTCAGAAATTGAAAAACAGTGGGGCTCGACTTGGTCTGAACCTAAGAATTGGTCTAAACTTTATAAAACTGAATCTATAATGGGGTCTAGAGATTTAGAAGGCAGGCTTCCTCTCTTTGAAACTAGTATTGTAGGAAACCATCCAGAAGAAGTTTTTTATTATGGTTATTGGAATTTTGGACAAGCTGTTGATGAAAAAGAAAAGTTAGTTTCAAGAATTCTTGGAGATTGGCTTGGCCCTGATTATTATACTGAACTGCGTACTAATCGTGGTCTTGCTTATAGTTTGGGTGCTTGGGGCTTTGAACATATGGAAAATGTTGGTATAGGTGTTTATTTGCAATCATCTACGTATGCAGTTGATGAGGTTGAAGCCCAGGTTGATGAATATTTACAAACATGGGTTAGAGAAGTTTTACCAAATAAAACACAAGAGCTTTTAGACAGAACAAAATCTAGTTATCTTTTAGGACGGCAGGCTCCAGTTGAACCCGAAGCCATACATAGAAGATATGTAGGTTTTGTAAACCTTGGCTATGAATCTGTTAAAGAAGCTGATAAAGTATTGGCTCCCTTATCAGAGATCACCCTAGAGGAAGTGATTTTTTATGGTAAAGAAAATCTTTTAAATAGAAAAAAAGTGGGATCTTTTGTTAAAGTTTCTAGAAAACTAGATTAGTTATTTTAAGTTTTAAATTATTTTTTTATATGAATGTCTATGGGCTAGGAGTTTCTTCTATCTGTAGTTCATAGGCTTGGTTTAATATATGAGATTAAAGTAGAAGTGATTAACTTTTTAAGTTAAATAGTTAAAGTAAAGGTTTATAATGAAATATAAAAAATTAGTTTATAAGAATAAAGTTCTATCTTTAATTGAGAGTGAAATGGAGTCACCAACAGTTAAAATTAAGTATTCAAGCATCAATTATAAAGATGCTCTTGGAGTTACAGGTAGGAGTCCTATTTTTAAAGTAGATCCAATTGTTCCAGGGATTGATTTTTCAGGTATTGCTTCAAAAGGAAGCTATAAAGGACAAGCTGTTATTGCCCAGGGCTGTGGATTTGGTGAGAGCTTTGATGGAGGCTACACTCAATTATCTTCTTGTGCAGACGAGTATTTAATACCACTGCCTGAAGGTTTAAATTTAAAAGAAGCTATGGCCTTAGGAACCGCTGGATTTACTGCTGCTCTTGCCACTTATCAAATGCTAGAAAAAGGATTGTTACCAGATATGGGGCCTGTTTTGGTTTCGGGTGCTACAGGTGGAGTGGGAGGGTTTGCTATTCAGATTCTAGATAGATTGGGGTTTGAAGTGACGGCTCTAACCCATAGACCGGAGTATGAGGATTATTTGTTGGACCTTGGTGCTAAAAAAGTGATTTCATTTGAAGGTGAGGTGTACCCTAAAAACCCTAAGCCTCTTGAAAAAGCAATATGGGCTGGGGTAATTGACAACTTAGGAGGAGAGTTTTTAGAAAAAATTCTTTCTCAAGTAGTTCCCTGGGGCGTAGTGTCTTCTATAGGTTTAGTTAAAGGTTCTAACTTTAGTACAAGTGTAATGCCCTTTATTTTAAGAGGAGTAAGTATTTTAGGCGTGAGCTCTACTCATTGCTCAATGTCTTTACGCAAAAATATATGGGCCAAACTGTCTTCAGACTGGAAGCCTTTAAAGATAATAGAACTTACTTATCAAGAAATTGGATTAGAAGAAGTGCTGGACTCTTCATATAAAATTTTAGATCATAGGGCAGTGACGGGGCGTTTTTTAATAAATCTAGGAAATGAGGTTTTAGTTTGAATGAAATGATTACTTTAGAACTTATTGGTGAAATCCCATCTTATATTGGAGTGGGTATTCAAACTTTAATGGCTTTGGCTTTGGGTGGAATGGTTGGTTATGACCGAGAGAAAAAATCTAAAGCAGCAGGTTTAAAAACTCATATGTTGATTTGTTTAGGCTCTAGTATTTTTACTTCAATGGGGCTTTTATCTGCTATTCTTTATGGAGGTGTTAGCGATCCAAATCGTATTGCTGCACAAATTGTTAGTGGTATTGGTTTTTTAGGTGCAGGCGCAATTATTAGAGGAAAAGAACATGTTACTGGTTTAACATCAGCTGCAACAATTTGGTTGGTTGCAGCTATAGGATATACTGTGGGAATAGGCCTTCCTTTTACAGCAGCAGGTTTTACAATAATAGTTCTTATTGTTCTTACAATTATTAGCCCTATCTATAAATATGTTTTTGATAAAGAAGAAGAAAAATATTATCAGCTTGAAATTTTATCAAAAGGATCTATAAAAAGAGCTCTTTTGGCTGTGGTTTTAAGTGAAGAAGTTGAAATTGATGAAATTTTTGAAGAACCTGTAGATGAAAAAAAAGGAATATATATTTCAAGTATATTTTTAACAGCAAGTCATAAGCAGATGGAGCTTATTTGTCATGAAGCAGGTGGGCTTATACAAGTGCAAAAAGCAACATATCATCTTGTAGTAGGAAGTGTTAATAAAATAGTTAAATCTCTTAAAGAATAATTTTGTATCCATTGATTTTTTTTTGTAATCTTATGCCTACATTTTTTTATAAGTTATATTAGTTAATTGGTAAAGAGATTTAAGCTTGCATATCTTTAAAAAGGCTTTAGGTGATCTTTTATTTATTCAAAACTGAGGTCCTTTAAAAAGTCCGAACTCGGGTTATACTATGATTTTTAAGAGTTTTTTTAAACTCGGCTTTTCACTCTTCTCAACTTATATATACTTAGGTTTGAAACAACCTTCGCTAACCGAAGGTGGAATTTTTTAAAATGTAGTAAGGGTAGATTTGGCAGAAAAGTTTCTAATTGTTATTGTTAATTATATGAAATACTTTTCTTCTAGGTATTATTTTAATTTACAACCAATTTAAAGATTTTAAAGAAAATAAAAATCCTGCAATTTCTTCTTCTTGATGATTTTCATTATTCATATAATTATTAAAGCCATAGTATAGTTTAACATTTAAGTTATACCCCCAAAATGTTTGACCTTTTTCTAAGTCAATAAAGCCTAAGTATCCCAGATCTCCTTTACTATTAATATTACTAGAGCCTAAAACAGGATAATTTAAGTTTAGTCCAACTCGAGAAGACCACCATTGTGTTTTAAACCATTTGTACTGTGCTTGCAATGAGGTGCCAAGTATAAGCACATTTTTTAGTTCAATGTTAAAAGACTGCTCATAAATAAATGGCATTTGATTAAAATCAAGGTCAAAACCTAAGCTCCATTTTTTTGTTTCATAATTTGATACCAGAGATAATTTTAAAAGATTTATTATTTCTTTATCCCATATAAATATTGGGTTTAATTCTGGTTGATAATTTTGAGCATGGTAAGAAGCCTTGGCTCCTAGCCAAAAGTTTTTATATTTAAATTGATATTGAGTTTTAAAATTATAGTTTTCTTTAGAAACCCACTCTGCTTCACTTCCTGTACCTTGGTCATTTGCGAGTAGAATGTTTTGATAAACACCTAAACTAAAATAATGTCTGTCTTTGTAAGGGCTACTTGTTTCTAATACAGAAGATGCTTTTGATCTCATATGGTCTTTTTCAACAGCACTAAATAATTGAACTTTATTTTTATGAGCATATTTTTCATGTTGTTTTATTGGTTCATGTATAAACTGTGTAATTTTATGAGTTTTTCGTGTTATAATTTCTACTCTTCTTTTTTGATAGTTAAGAATACTTTCTTCTAAATCTTCCCCGTAGTATACGATTTTAACTTGGGATTTACTAAGACCATATTTATTTAGAAGAGCTTTTTTAATATTTATAGCTCTTTTAATGCCAAGGTCTATGTTGTAGGATTTTTTTCTTGTTGGGTCTATATATCCTTTAATCCAAAAAACTGAATCTTTATTGGGTACTTGATTTAAATTTAAAACTTTACCTTTAAGATAATTTTTATCAAACTTAAAAAACACATTTTTAGCAGTTTGGTATGAAAAACAGGGTTGGGAAATCAATAAGAATAACATAATGCACTTGAGCATAATTTAGTTATCCTTTCAAAGTTGTAGATTAGATTTTAAAATCAATCAATTTTTCTAGTCCAATTGTAGATGATTTTATGGTTTATATAAATTTCTTTTAATACTTCATTACTTTAGGCCTAATGGGTGAGTAAGTATATTTATAAAGTTTGGTTTGAACTTAAAGCAAAGACAAGCCTGTAGTTTCTTGGAGTTTAGCCTTGTTAAAGGTTTAAGCATAGACTTTAAGCTTATTTATTCAAGTGTGGGGTAAAATAAGGTGTTTGTTTTTTATTCCATAGTTTATATTGGCGTTGTTGCACAAAAAAGCCATTTATATTAAGGAGTTCATAAGTACTCCTAGTTATCTAGGCTGCATATTGTAAAGAAGGCTTTTTAAAAACACTTTTTATGATCTTTGGTTTTCTTTGTAAAGACTTAAGGTGTGAAATCACTTTCAAAACAAGTTCGGTTTTTATGCTCATTACAAGCTTGCTAGTCCCATGGTATTTTAAATGATTCCAGGCAAGTTTATCAGGGTTTAGTTTGGGTGAATACGGTGGTAGAAAAAATAATTTTAAAAACCCTTTAGTTAAATTGACATAGTTTTCTACCTTTTTAGATTTATCCATTAGATGACCTCAACAACTAAAGTCTAACTAAGACATGAGCCGGCCAACAGAGGTGACACTTAACTTGATGCTGTACTTTTTCTTTATTGCATCTTGAATCAGTTTTCTTGTCCAGAGCGCAAAAGAAAAGTTTAATTGGCGAGGGTATTTTGTGGCGACCATATTATAAATCCACTTTAAATATCATTTTTGAACTTTTGGCGGTGAACCTGGAGCTTTTTTTCTTTTTAGACTCTCTCATCCCCCAACTCGATATTTTGCCAGCCAATCAAATATTGTCGTTGTATTTACTCCAAGTATTTTGGCAACTTTTGTTGGGTTCTCTCTATCTTGAACAACTTTTACAGCTCTTATTCTTAACGCCTCTTGTGATTTTCTACCTCATTTTCTTGCACCATTTTCTCTCATCCATTTTTTATAATATGGATAGGAATATTTGTGAACTTATTAATAGCTAGACTTTTAGAAGAAGAATTTGTAAAATAGCTACCTAAAGAGTTTAGAGTCATATGGTCGAATTAGTTAAGAAATATTGGAATAAAAAAATTTCTTATAGTATTTAAAATATCAGCTATAGACTGATGTAGAGGTGTTGCTTAAATACTTAAAAAATACAAAAAAGGAGCACTTAAATTATAGGTTTTAGGTTGTTAGTTTACCTTGGTAATAATATCAATACATTTAATTAGCTTTTTTTTGCAGAGAGGTTTTTTTAGTTGTTGTTTTCTTTTTAGTAGGGGCTTTTGTCATTACTTTTGAGAGGCGTTTTTGCTCATCAACAAGAGTTTTTGCAATTTTACCAAAAGACTTTCTAGCTTCAGCCTTAGTTTTTTTAATAAGAGTTAACATCTTATCAATTTCTTTATCAGCTTTTTTTTGAATTTTAACAGTTTTGGTTTTAAGAGAGGCATATCTTTTTTCAAGAGTTTTAAGCCTTTTGTTGGACTCTGCCGTGATTTCCTTTTTTAGATTAATTTTAGTAATTTCTTTTTTAATTTTAGCAAACTCTGCAGTAAGCCCATTAAGGTCTCTTACGTTTAAAAGGTTAGTTTTTATTTGCTCCAGGTTAATTTTTGCCATATTTAGTTTCTCCTTAGAAGCAATCTATCAAAAGAAGCTTTCCCGTCAAGCTTTAACAATGTAAAAGTGTATAAATGGAACCAAATCTAAACTACTACAAGAGCTGGCTTATATTCTTAAAAGAAATCTCTGAATATTTTGAATCAGAAGGTTTTTTAAATGTTAGAACGCCAATATTAGTCCCTACAGGGGCTATGGAGTCAACACTTATGGCTTTTAAGGTAGAAGGGGAAGGTTTATATCTTCCAACAAGTCCTGAGTTGGCTTTAAAAAAGTTGTGGCTTTCAGGCCTTAGTGGGAAGCTTTTTGAAATTTCAAAAAGCTTTAGAAAAGAAAAACTAGGGGGGTTGCACCTTTTAGAGTTTACAGTGCTTGAGTTTTATATGGCAGGAGAAAGCTTTGAAGGCCTTAAAGATTTGACCTTGGAATTGTTTCAAAGATTTTTTAAGAACTTAGAGCATAAGAGGGTGAAGCTTGATGATGCTTTCTACACTTTTACAGGCTTTAAGCTTAGGCCAAACTCAGGTAAAGATTTTTTAAAAGAAACCCTTGATTTTCATAATATTAAATACAAAGAAACTTACTCATGGAATGACCTTTATCAAATGATATATCTGGATTTAATTGAGCCATTATTGTGCAAGGAGTCGTTATTGTTGTTGGAAAATTATCCACCACAGCTGGCAGCTCTTGCAAAAATTAATGATAAAGGTTGGGCCCAGAGGTTTGAGATTTTTTATAAAGGTGTTGAGCTTGGGAATGGCTATGATGAACTTTTTTGTGAAAAAGAGATACAAAGGCGTTGGAAAAAGGAAAATGAAGAAAGAGTGATTTTGGGATTTAATGAGCATCCTGTTGATGAAGTTTTAATCAAGCTTACTAAGGAAACAAAGCTTAAAAAAGGTGTTGGCATTGCTATAGGACTTGAAAGGGTGTTTAGTTTAATTTCAAATGTCGAAAATAACAATATAAAAGTATGGCCTTTTTGAATAGGAGTTTTCATTCAATGGTTAAGCTTAAGCTAAGAAGAGCGTTGAGGAAGAAGTTAAAACAAGGGTATCCATGGGTGTATAAGGATGCCTTTGAATTGATACAAGGTGATCCCCAGGGTAAGCCTTCCTTTGCAAGTATGGTAGATGCTAAGGGTGAGGTTTGTAAAGGTGTTTACGATCCAACAAGTAGACTTGGGTTTCGAATATTAGGCTTTACTTTAATCTCTACAAAAAAAATCAATGAAGAGTTGATTAAAGCCTACTCCATAAGAAAAACATTAAAAGCCTCAAAAACCAATGGATATCGTTTGATTGCAGGTGAGGGTGATGGTTTTGCTGGTTTTGTTTGTGATGTTTATAATAGTGTTGTTGTTTTTCAATTTGATGGTGAAGGTATGGAAAAGTTTTGGTTGAATCTTCCTATTGCTGACTTGGTCTTAAAGTTAGATAAGAGGTTTAAAACCATTGTACTTAAATCTAGACAAAATAAGAATCCATTAAAAGTTTTAGCTGGAAATGCGTTACAGACAACTACACTTAGGTTTAAGGAAAATAACATTCTTTTTGAAGCTGATTTAGTGAAAGCTCAAAAAACAGGATTTTTTTTGGATCAAAGAGACAATAGAGAATATGTAGGAAACTTGAGTAAAGGTAAAACCGTTTGGAATATATTTTCATATACAGGGGGTTTTTCTATTTATGCAGGAATTGGTGGAGCTTTAAAGGTTTATAGTGTGGATATTTCAAAAGGGGCCATTAAACAGGCTGTGGTTAATTGGAAAATTAATGGCTTATGTGAAAGTAAACATGAGGGGGTGTGTTGTGATGCTTTTGAATTTTTAAAGGCTGAGTGTAAAATGAAAGCTGATATTATTATTATTGACCCTCCATCAATGACTTCGTCTAAAGATTCAAAAAAACAGGCAGTTAAAAAGTATATAAATCTTTTTTTAAATGGGGCAAGACATGTAAAAAGTGGTGGAGATTTAGTTTTGAGCTCATGCTCTAGTCAGATATCATTTAAAGATTTTAGAGAAATTGTTTTAAGTGCACTATCTTTATGTAATAGAAAGGGTAAGGTATTGAGAGTTTCAGGGCAAGGGTTAGATCATCCATATCCACATGTTTGTGAAGAGCTTCGCTATTTAAAGTTTATGCATATAGTTTTAGATTAAGATTATTTTCCAAGGAGAACTGTTGCCATAATAGCAAGGTAAGAGTCAGTATTTTTAATGTCAAATCCACCTTCAGTAGAAAAAGACATATAGGTTATAGAATCAAATTTTATTTTTGAGCCTATTACAAATTGTGAAGTTATCCTTGAAGTGGAGTCAGTAGCAAGGACACCTAGTGGAAGAGCTATATAGGGTTGTAAAAAACCTAGCTCCCATGAGAATTCTTTACTTATAAATGGAGTTGTTCTGAGTAAAAAGGCATTAGTTTTATTATCTTTTTTGTATTCGGCGCTTATAACGCCGCCAAAATTAAACTGATTTTTTCGGTTTATTTTAACGGGAATCCATTTCAGGCTTCCACCAATGCTAAAATCTAAAGAAGCAATGCCGCCGTAAAACCGAAGATTTGTTTCTTGTGTAAATGGAAGATCAATGGTTCCTATTAAGTGTGCGCCTTTTTGCTTACCAGAAAAGAATTTACTAGTAGCTGAAAGATCATATTCATTGCCATTTAAAAGAGACGGTGAATTTAAAAAAGTCTCATAAGAGAAAGCATTAACGGAAAAAAGAATAATTGGTATTAGTTTATTTATGTATTTCATATTAAATTTATTTTAGAATACAAGAAATTAGAAAGCTAATGTTTTTTTTAAGTGTCTAAAGAAGATAGGGATAATTGCCGTATTTATAAGCATAAAGCTTATTGAATTTAAATTAAATCATAAAAATGATATAAATAAAAATATTTAAAATCATCTAGATAAAAGGAAGCGGTTGGCTCTTTATTTAATTGTAGTGGCTTAGGCTTAATCGTATAATTTAACTAAAGTACTTATTTATATGAAGGGTTTAAAATGGAAGAAGTAAAAGGTTGGAGCAAGATTTTTAATGATTTAGGAAAAGAGGCATTGAAAAAAGATTTTTTTTTTAAAGACTTTAAAGAAGCATTTTCTTTTATGACATCTGTAGCTCATAAGGCTGAAGCAATATGTCATCACCCTGAATGGTTTAATGTATACAATAAGGTTTTAGTTCAACTTACTACTCATGATACAGGAGGAATTTCTGAAAAAGATATCATTATGGCTAAATTTATGAATAAAGAGGCCTGCAAACTAAGTAGTGTTGATTAGCAACTAAAAAAAAGAGTAACCAGCAGCGGCATTTATATTAAAAAGAGAAAATTATAAACAATAGGCCAAACTTATTAAATCTTTACACATTGAATCTAAAATCCATAATATCACCATCTTGGACAACATATTCTTTTCCTTCAGACCTTAGTTTGCCAGCTTCTTTAATTTTTTGCTTGCTTCCAAAATTAAAAAGATCAGTGCAGTGAAAAGTTTCAGCTCGAATAAAGCCTCGTTCAAAATCACTATGAATTTTACCTGCTGCTTGTGGAGCCTTAGTGCCTTTTTTAATAGTCCAAGCTCTGACTTCTTTAACACCAGCAGTGAAGTAAGTTTCTAATTCTAAAAGGTTATAAGCTTCATTAATCAATCTATTTAGGCCTGGTTTTTTTAAACCTAAACTTTCTAAAAACTCTGCTTTATTTTCAGACGCAAGTTCTGCAAGTTCTGACTCAACAGAGTTACAAAGTATTAAAGACTGCTGCCCTTGAGTTTTGGCAAAGTCAAAAACTTTTTTAGAGTGCTCATTGCCTTGAGTAATAGAGTTTTCATCAACATTACATAAAAAAATAACAGGCTTAGAGGTTAAAAGTTGAAAGTTTTTAATGGCTAACTGCTCACCATCATCAAAAACTGCAGATCTAATGGGAAGGCCTTCTTCTAGAAATTTTAAGATTTTTGTCAATACTTTTATTTCAAAGTTTTTTTCCTTATTGTTCATGGTTTTTGTAAGTTTGGTTGTTTTTTGTAATTTTTTTTCCACTGAGCCTAAATCCGCTAAAGCAAGCTCTGTATCAATGATCTGAATATCTCTAATAGGATCAATACTTTCTGATACATGGGTAATATTAGGGTCATTAAAACACCTTACTAAATGAACAATGGCATCTGTTTCACGAATATTTCCAAGAAACTGATTCCCAAGCCCTTCCCCCTTACTCGCCCCAGCAACAAGCCCTGCTATATCCACAAACTCTATAACAGTCGGAACAACTTTTTGCGGTGTGATCAGCTTTGTTATCTGCTCTATTCTACGGTCTGGAACCTCAACAATGCCAATATTTGGATCAATGGTGCAGAATGGATAGTTGCTAGCTTCCGCACCACCAGGTGAGAGGGCATTAAAAAGAGTGCTTTTGCCAACATTTGGTAAACCAACAATTCCGACTTGTAACATCATTTCATGAATCCTTTTTTAAAGCTTTGGAAGCTCCTTTCTATTATGTAAATTTGCAGCTTTACTCAGGCCATACTTTATAAAACTTTTTACGGTTTGTTCAATATCATTTAGTAAAAATGGTATTTCTTTTTGCTCTTTTTTTGAAAACTCACTTAAAACATATTTATGAACAGAGTCATTTAAAGGCATACCTACACCAACTTTAAGGCGAGTATAGTCTTGAGAGCCGAGTTTTTGAGTAATGTCTTTGATCCCGTTGTGGCCACCTGCAGAGCGGTTTTGTTGAAGCCTTATGGCTCCAAAAGGCATTGCAATATCATCTTGAATAACTAGTAAGTCTTTTTCTAAACTGCATTTAAAAAATGAAAGACCTTGTTCAACAGGACCACCTGAAAGGTTCATAAATGACATAGGCTTTTGCAATATAACATGTTTAGAATCTAAAGATATCTTATAAAAATGACTTTTCCATTTTTCTTTAAAATTTGATCCTTTAGCTAAGTAATCTATGGCCATGAAGCCAATATTGTGTCTTGTGAATAAGTATTTTAGACCAGGGTTTCCGAGCCCAACAATAAATTTCATTTTAAATATATTACTTAGGCTTCGTATCAGTACTAGGCTCAGGATCAACAGCAGTTGCTTCAACGGTTTTAGCAGTGTCATCTTCATCATCAGCTTTAGGCTCAATTACAGAAATCACAGCATATTCTGGAGCAGAGATCACAGCATATTTTGGATCAACGGTGACGTCGCTTATTTTTAAAGTGTCACCAATTTTTAAGTTTGAAATATCAACAGTGATTGACTCTGGAATGTCTGAAGCTGGGCACTCCATTTCAATAGTTCTTCTAAGTATTTGTAAAAGCCCGCCATTTTCTTTAACACCCTCAGGCTCACCTTGAAAATTAAATTCAACTTCAATTCTTACAGATTTAGTCATATCTAGAGCGTATAAATCAACATGATTGACTTTGCTTCCAAGGGGGTTTTTAGCAATTTTTTTAATCATCACCTTGGTTCCATCTAAGGCGCCTTTTAAAGTGTAGATTGTATTGTCATCATTTCTTGTTCCATTAAAAACGAAAAATTTATTTGGAATGAAAAGAGGAGTAGACTCTTGTTTTGGGCCGTAAACTATTGCTGGAACGAATCCTTCCTTTCGGCCTTTTATATTGACAGTTCTCATTGCTGTTCGATTTGTTACTTCAATAGTGTTTTGGCTCATATATACCCCTAGAATTTATTTTAATTTAAAGATAACTTTTGTATACTTTTTTTATATCATCGTCAAAAGATTAGCTTTCAAAGAGTGTGCTTACAGAATTATTTCCATGAATTCTTTTTATAGCTTCGGCAACAAGAGGAGCCACAGAGGCCACTTTAATCTTTGTTAGAGCCTTAGCCTCCTTAGACAGTGGTATAGTGTCTGTTACCCAAAGTTCTTCAATGGGGCTTTCCTTGATTCTAGATATGGCAGGCTCTGAAAGAAGAGGGTGGGTGATGACGGCATAAATATTTTTAGCCCCATTAGTTTTAATAAGACCACAGCCCTCAGTTAAAGTGCCTGCTGTGTCAACAATATCATCTACAACTATAGCTTTTTTACCATCTACATTACCAATTAGATTATAGGCCTTGGCTTCATTAGCCCCTAAGCGTCTTTTATCTACAATGGCAATGGAGCAGCCTAATCTTTTAGCAAAAGCTCGAGCACGCTCAACCCCTCCAGCATCTGGGCTTAGAACCACAAAATCATGGCTAGAGCCGTGAGCTTTTTTAAATTTATTAGCTAAAGTTGGAATGGCATACAAATGGTCAAAAGGGCAATTTACAAAGCCTTGAATTTGAGTTGAGTGGAGGTCTACAGATAGAATTCGATCAGCTCCAGCAGTTTGAAGAAGGTCAGAAACACATTTTGCTGATATAGGAACCCTTGGACGAACTTTTCGATCTTGTCTTGCGTAGCCGTAGTATGGCATTACAGCTGTAATGGATTTTGTTGAGGCTCTTTTTAAGGCATCAAGCATGATAAAAAGCTCCATATAGTTTTCATTTACTGGAGGGCATGTGCTTTGTATAACAAAAACATCACATCCTCTCATGCTTTCGTGTATCTCAACTTGGCTTTCTCCATCAGCAAAGTGGCTGATTATACAGTCTCCAAGGTTGATTTCTGCAGCTTGAGCAACTGCTTTTGCAAAACTGGGGTTTGAGTTTCCTGTAATAATTTTGATTTTTGACATAGCTAAATCACTACAGAATATATTGTGCTGTGTCCACTTAGATTTTAAGGAACTAGCCACATTGTGAAATGTTCATAGAGTCTTTAAATTAAAGTTTAGGTGTAGATTTCTTGGAAAAGTACAAACTTTGCAAGTATATTGTACATTCTAAGTTTAATAGTATAAATAGACAAATAAAAGTACTGTTAAGGATTAATGTCATGGGGTTATAAAGGGGTTTAGCTGTAACTTAAAAAGAGTTTTTAAAAATTTAGACTTTGCCCTTATGCCTATAATAAGTATAAACATTTATAAATCCTTGATAATATATACTGGGAGATGATTTTTCTTAATTGGTGGTAAGCTTTTTTAATATATAGGGGCCTTGATGAAAATAGTGAAAAGATCATTTTTTAATTTAGGGTTAGAGTTAAAAATAGATTCGGGTAAATGGATTAAAGAGGCAAGTTTTATTAAAAAAGACTGTTACTCAAACTATGTTCCTGGTGAATTTGAATTTGATTTTACAAAAATTGAATTTTTGTCTGAATTTCAAGAAAAAGTATATGCAAAACTTATTAAAGTTCCTATAGGTAAAACAATTACCTATAAAGACTTGGGTTTAAAGGCAGGGTATAAAAATGCTAGTCGAGCTGTGGGCACAGCCATGGCTAAAAACAAAGTAGTTTTTTTTATACCTTGTCACAGGGTGGTCCAGTCTTTAGGTGGCCTGGGAAACTATTCAGGGTATGGGGGAGTTGATACTAAAAGGTTTTTACTGGATTTTGAAAAAAATAGTAGATCATTATAAAAGACTGCTTTCATTTTAAATTATAAATCAAGTAAGGAGTGTTAGAAAGGTTTTATTTCTTATTCTTTAAGTGCTGTGTGAAAGGTAAGGGTCATTTTTGTCTCAAAATTAGTCTATTTTTGACTCAATTTGAGCTGCCTTAAGAATTCTTTAAATCCTCCGATAGGTTATTGTTAGGTGTATGTTTATAAGGGAGAAGAATATGCTAGTGAGATATCACAATAAGAAGGGGACAGCAAAATCTGAGTATTTTGAAACTTACGTTAAGGCAAGGCTTGAAAAAATTCAAAGGCCTCCTTTTAGTGTTTTAAAAGTTGATGTGTGCACATCAAAAGAAGGTGCCTTTTATTCAGTGGAAGTTTGTGTACTTGGTAAAATAGAAGTTAGAGCCTCAGCATCAACAAATGATTTAACAGATTCATTTGATAGAGCTGTTGATAAAATAATTTCTCAGGTTAATAAATTAAAGCTTTCAACCCATGGATTTCGAAGAGAGAGGCGGAAAGCCAAAAGGGAGCTTAAGAATGAAATCATGGAAAATGCTGGTTTTCTAGGAGAAATTAAAAAAATATCATAAACTGCTCTTAAAAACTTGAGTGAAAAATGATGTAAGCCTTTTAAAGGCCTACTTTTTTTTGTCTCTATATTGCTTCAAAGAACCCTCATATGCTAAGTTTCCGTTTTTATGTAAGAAGGGGGAAAAGGTCTGTGATTTCAAAAGGTTTTTTTACAAGTGAATCTGTTTCTGAAGGTCATCCTGATAAAATGGCAGATCAAATTTCTGATGGTATTTTGGATGCATTACTTGCTCAAGATCCATTAAGTCGTGTGGCATGTGAAACAATGATTACAACAGGTGTTGTTATAGTTGCAGGTGAAATTTCAACTCAAGGCCATGTTGATGTTTCAGAGATTGTTAAAAATACAGTTAAAAATATTGGTTATGATTCAAATGAAAAAGGTTTTGATTACAAAACTTGCGCTGTGATAAATACACTTCATAAACAATCCTCTGATATTGCAATGGGTGTTGATGCTGACTCTGAAGACCAGATAGGTGCTGGTGATCAGGGGATAATGTTTGGTTTTGCTATAAATGAATCTAAAACTTTTATGCCGCATACGCTTTCTTTATCTCATGAGCTTTTAAGAGTGTTGGCTGAAAAACGCAAGTCAGGAAAAGCTGACTTTATATGGCCAGACAGTAAATCACAAATTACGGTTTATTATGAAGACAATAAAGTAAAAGAGATTGATACAGTTGTTTTATCTACTCAACATTCTCCAGAGGTAACTCAAACACAAGTTCAAGAATTTATTAGAGAAGAGCTTGTTAAAGAAGTTTTGCCTGCTCATTTAATTACAAATAATACAAAATTTCATATCAACCCAACAGGGCGATTTGTAATTGGTGGCCCTCAAGGGGACTGTGGGTTAACAGGTCGTAAAATTATTGTAGACACTTATGGTGGTTATGGTGCTCATGGTGGTGGAGCTTTTTCTGGTAAAGACGCTACAAAAGTTGATAGATCAGCTGCTTATGCAGCTAGAAATATTGCTAAAAGCTTAGTATCAATAGGGGTGTTGGAAAAATGTTTGGTTCAGCTTTCTTATACAATTGGTGTTGCCAAACCTACAAGTATTTCTGTTCAAGATTATGGAACTTCTAAGGTTTCAATAGATAAATTAGAAGATGTAGCTATAAAACTCTGGGACCTTCGTCCTGGAAAAATTATTTCACAGTTTAAACTAAGAGAGCCAGGTTTTCAAAAAACAGCAGTATACGGTCACTTTGGTAGAACAGATGTAGATTTTACATGGGAGTCTTTAGATAGGGTAGATACTCTTAAGGACTTTTTAGGCTTATAATTGAACGCTAAAAATATTCGAAATTTTGCTATTATTGCCCATATTGATCATGGTAAGAGTACTTTGGCAGATGGGCTTATGGAATATACAGGTGCCATTGAACATAGAGAGCAAAAAAATCAATATTTAGATAGTATGGATATTGAAAGAGAGCGTGGGATCACTATTAAAGCTCAGACTGTAAGGTTAAACTACAAAGCTGATGATGGTGAAACTTATCAGCTTAATCTTATTGATACTCCTGGACATGTGGATTTTACATATGAAGTTTCTAGATCGTTAGAGGCTTGTGAGGGAGTTGTTTTAGTAGTTGATGCAGCTCAAGGGGTTGAGGCACAAACGTTAGCAAATGTTTATTTGGCTTTAGATGCTAATTTAGTGATTATTCCAGTTTTAAATAAAATCGATTTACCTGCTGCAGATCCAGAGGCTGTGAGGCAACAAGTTGAAGATGTTATTGGTCTTGATGCCAGTGATGCGATTTTTGTAAGTGCAAAAAATAAAACTGGTGTTAAAGATATTCTAGAAAAAATTGTAAAAGATGTTTCTCCTCCAGAAGATAATAGGGGTAAGCCCTTAAGAGCTTTGGTTTTTGATGCATGGTTTGATCCTTATCAAGGTGTAATTATTTTAGTTCGTTTAGTTGACGGGGTGATTAAAAAAGGGAGTCGTATAAAATTCATGGCAACTCATGGGGATTATGAGGTGTTAAAACTTGGAAGTTTTAACCCTCATCCAACAAGTTTACCAGAGCTTAGGTCAGGTGAAGTTGGCTTTGTAATTTGTGGAATTAAAAATTTAAAAGAAGTTCAAGTAGGTGATACAATTACAACAACTAAGCTTGGTGGAATAAAAGCTCTTCCAGGTTTTAAAAAAGTAAAGCCTATGGTTTTTTCAGGAGTTTTTCCTGTTGAATCAACGGATTATAAGTTGCTTCAAGGTGCTTTAGAGAAACTTTGTTTAAATGATTCTTCTTTAAGTTTTGAAGTGGAAAGCTCAGCGGCCTTGGGGTTTGGTTTTAGGTGTGGGTTTTTAGGGCTTCTTCATATGGAAATTGTTCAAGAGCGTTTAGAAAGAGAGTTTGATTTAGATTTGATCACTACAGCGCCAACAGTTGTTCACCATATTTATAAGACTGATGGTGAAATGGAAGTTATTGAAAATCCATCACAATTTATTATGGACTCAAAGGTTGAGCGCATTGAAGAACCATATGTAAGGCTGTCTCTTCACACACCATCAAGTTATATTGGTGCTCTTTTAAAACTTTGTGAAGAGCGTAGAGGGGTTCAAGAAAAAATAGAGTATATTGCTGCAGAAAAAGTAGTAATCACATATAGGCTTCCTTTAAGTGAGATGGTTTTTGATTTCTATGATAAACTTAAATCAGTTTCAAAAGGTTATGCTTCAATGGATTATGAGTTGATTAAGTATGCAGAGTCAGATTTAGTTAAAATGGATGTAATGATTAACGGAGAGCCTGTTGATGCTTTAGCTATAATAGTTCATAGAACAAAATCTCAAGGAAGAGGCCGAATTTTAACTAAAAAACTTAAAGCGCTTATTCCTCGTCAGCAATATGAGGTTGCAATTCAGGCATCTATTGGTGCTAATATCATTGCAAGAGAAACTCTAGGTGCATTAAGAAAGGATGTAACAGCAAAGTGTTATGGTGGAGACATCACAAGAAAGCGTAAACTATTAGAAAAGCAGAAAGTTGGTAAGAAGAGAATGAAGCAAATTGGTAAAATTGATATACCACAAAAGGCCTTTTTAGCAGTATTAGACACCGAAGGGTGAAGCCTATAATTTAGGCCTTTTTTTCATTGGGCAAAGTATTAAAATAGTATAGACCTTAACTAAATCAAGTTATATAATTACCTTTTAGAGACTGCCTTTTTGCGTTAGGGGATAAATATGGATATGAACATTACTTCAAAACATTTTTGGACAGATGGTTTTGGATCTTTTGTTCTTGCAATTTTAATTGCATTAACAATTCGCTGGGCTTTATTTGAAGCTTATGTAATTCCGTCTGGAAGTATGCTGCCTACATTATTGGTTCATGATCATATTTTTGTAAATAAGCTTTCTTTTGGATTAAGGTATCCATTTAGTGAAAAGTTTATTTATAGAACAAAAGGCCCTAAGCGTGGTGATATTGTAGTGTTTAAAAATCCAGATAATATAAAAATCTTTTTTATTAAAAGAATTGTGGGGCTTCCAGGTGATAAAGTTTATTACGAAAATGGAAACCTTTATATCAATGATGGATTGGTTGAAAAATCAGTACCTTCAGTTGAAAATAAAAAAGATTTTGACTGGTTAAGGTTAAAAGATTTTCCTGGGTTTAATTTAATGGGTTTAGAAACAAGAGTTCATTGGGAAGAAAAATTAGGAGAGCACAACTATAGTATTCTTTTGCCTAGAGATCAGATTGAACCAGAATCAGGACCTTACGTAGTTCCTGAAGGACATTATTTTATGATGGGTGACAATAGACAGTTTTCTCATGATTCAAGAAAATGGGATCCTGAAAAAAGATTTGTTCCTTATGAGTATCTTTTAGGAAAAGCTATGTTTGTATGGATGTCGTGTGATGAGGTGTTGCCAGTGATTCCAATTTGTAATCCTATTGAGTTTAGGTGGAGTAGGTTTCTTCATTCAGTACATTAAGCGAGACTAGGTTGTTAGCGATTAAATCACTAGGGAAAAAGAAAAAAAGACCGGGCTTTTTAAAAGGATTATTAAACTTTATAAGCCTTATTGTAATGATTCTTTTAATAAGATGGGCTATCTTTGAAATCTTTTTGATTCCTTCAGGAAGTATGTACCCTAAGCTTTTTGTAAATGATTATATTGTGGTTTCAAAAATTGATTTTGGCTTAAGAATTCCGTTTACGCAGTCCTGGGTATATGGCCCTAAGCTTCCACTTAGGAGGGCGTTAATAGTTTTTAAGGACCCTGATGACTCTAAGTATTTAGTTAAAAGACTTGTTGGGCTTTCAGAAGATAAGCTTAAGGTTGTTAAAGATTTTATTGTTTCTGTAAATGATAAAAGAGTGAGTCATAAAAAAATTATTGGAGAGGAGAAGTTAGAACTGGCTAAAATTATGGGAAGAAAAGAAGGGGAGTTTACAGCTTTTCGAGAAATTTTTCCAGGAATTGAGGAGAAAAATTCACATATTATTTTAACTCACCCTAATGCAGACTCTCCAGCGGTGTTGTTAGAAGAAGATTTTTTAAAAAATATAGAAACTTTTAAAGTTCCCCATGGGCATGTGCTTTTTATGGGAGATAATCGAAACAATTCTTATGATGGAAGAAGGTTTGGGTATGTTGATAAAGAGAGGTTTGTTGGTAGAGCGAGATTTATAGCTTTAAGTTGTGAAAAAAAAATAATTATGAATTCAGGTTGTAATATTTTAAGCCTTAGAATAAACAGATTAGGCAATGATATTGCTTTCTAGAAAACAAAAAATTTTTTTTAAAAGAGAGTTTTATATGGCTCTTGCCGGGCTTTTGTTGGGTCTGTGGATTTGGCTTTCATTTTTTCGAGTAGTTGAAATTATTGATACTGGTAAATCGTCATACGTTCTTGTTCTCTTAAAAGAACCTAAAGAAGGGGATCGTGTGATTTTTTCTTACCCAAACTTAAATAGCCCTTTAAGGCTTTCAAAAGTAAGTAAAAATGCTGAAAATATTTTAATGGTGAATTTAAATGAAAAGACTCAAAAGCCTTTGGTCGAAAATATGATTATTGGAGTTATACTGTTTTAAGCTGCTGCAAGGTCTTTGGCCTGGTCGATATCGTTGTAGACTCCAAGCATTTGGGTCACGGCTTCTCGAAATGATGCCATGTCTTCTACTAGCAGTATTTTAAAGTTTGATTTCTGAACTGTAGCATTCAGAAATCAAGATTTAGAGGTTCTAGACAGCTTTATATCGACTTCACTAATTATTTGGCGCATTATTTATCACTCTAAAAATTGAGTTGTGAGAGGGGCTTTAAGAGGGTTTGAGCCATTAATTGTGGTGTCTCAATATGAGATGAGATTTATAATCTAGTAATATCAGATAGTTAACATACATATTGCATGAATATTTAATATATTTATTGAAATTCCCGATAAAGTATCATATATTACTAGATATGAAGGAAGCTGCTGAAATGAAACTATTAAATAGCATGGAGCCAGGAAGAGTTTATAGGCGCAAAGACCTAGACACTTATTCACTGTCTGTGGATCGTGATCTTTCAAAGCTCACATCTCTGGGCTTAGTCAATAAACTCGCAACAGGCCTATATGTAAAGCCAGAGGAATCTCGCTTTGGCTCTCTGCCCCCTGAAGACAGAGAGCTGGTACGCGCTTACCTTGATGATGGCCCCTTCCTTTTGATGTCTTTTAATCACTATAACTCACTAGGTTTAGGGCTAACACAGCTTAGGAATGAAACTCTTGTTTACAATAGAAAGCGGCATACAAAGGCTACCCTTGGGTCCAGAAGCTTTGTTTTCAAAAACGTATCCGAATTTCCTGAGAAATTATCCAAAGAATTTTTGCTCGTTGATTTATTAAACAACCTAAAAGATGTAGGCGAATCTCCTCAAGATGTACTAAAAACTTTGGAGCAAAAAAAAGACAAATTTGATTCTAAAAAAGTAACCACAATGGCTTCAAAGTATGGGAAGGTAAAAACTAAACATTATCTGAGAGAGCTATATGGCTAAATATGCACATGACTTAACTGACTTCACAGATTTATGTCGTTTTATTTCAAAAGAAAAAGGTGGGATTCCAGAGCAACTCGTTGAGAAAGACTATTGGATCATGCACTGTCTTTGGGGACTCGAGCAGCTTAAGTTCAATTTTCACATGAAAGGAGGAACATCTCTTTCAAAAGGATGGAACCTCTTGGAAAGGTTTTCAGAAGATATTGATATTAAAATTATGCCTGAGAGTGGAGACGATATTTCCATTGGGAGAAACCATGACAAACCAAAGCATATTCAAAAGCGAACCAATTTTTTTAATGATCTTGTAACTAAAATTAAAATTGATGGTATTGTGGAGGTCGTAAGAGATCCCCTCTTTGATGATCAAAAGATGAGAAACGCAGGGATATATCTCAAGTACAAGCCGCATTTCGAAGAAATACCAGGGGTAAAGCCTGGCATTCTTTTAGAGGTTGGGTTTGATCAAACAACGCCTAATGAACCAAAAGATATTTCTAGCTGGGTGTACGATACTTTGGCTGGAGACAAAGACATTGAGATTATTGATAATCGAGCCAAGCAAGTAAAATGTTATTATCCCGAGTATACTTTTGTTGAAAAATTACAGGCACTCTCTACAAAGTATCGGCAAGAACAAGAGTCTGGAGAATTAAAAGTAAATCAGTTGAGACATTATTATGATATCGATTGCCTTCTAAAATCAGAAAGAGTTCAAACTTTCATTGGGTCAAAGGAATATAAAGAGCATAAAGGGAAGAGGTTCCGCGCAAAAGACGAAACTGACCTTACAAAAAACGAGGCCTTTATATTATCTAGCGAGGATGCTCGAAAAAAATATGTGGCAGGATTCCAGAGTATTTCTAGTTTATTTTATGGTGAAACACCGCAATTAGAGAAAATAATAGAAAATTTAAAGCCTTGGCTTTCTAAATTATAACTCATCCCGATTTCTGAACACCCTAGTCCAATTAAAAATCTTGATTTCTGAATTTTAAAATCTGTTAAAAGTTCAGGTTTCTGAACTTCACTTAATATCTATTAATACGTAAGCGCCTTAAAACCCCTGACTTTTACCCACAAATCATAAGTTATTACCTGTTTTAATATCATTAAATTTTATCATCGCCCTCCACAGAACTTGTTGGCCTGGAGGTGGGTCAGAGTTCCTTGCTAAATAACCTCCTAGTCTTGCAAACGATTTTACAAATTTTGCCAAGCTATCATTTGCTCCTAATAACCTGCCTGACTGCTCTTCTAATTTTGATAACAAAACTTGTTCCTCTTTTGTAAAACAGTGATCTGCATTTACTTCGCAATCAACTCTAGAAATCTTTGAAATCCAAAATATTCGCCAAGCTAAAACACTCGTAAACGCTACATACTTTTTGATCCTCTCTAAACTCCTTAAACGACTTTTCTCTACACTAAAACCTGATTTTAACGTCTTAAAATACACTTCTATATTCCAACGAAGTTTATACCAGTTCACTTTCTCTTCCTTGATGTACACCTATCATGAACTCCACGAATTAAAAAGTTTGTACCAAAACTGATACAATTAAAAAATAACTCATACATATCCGCACCTCGGTCACAAATGTGCACTTGCTTTTCAGCTTTTCTTATTTTTCTTCTGTTTTTAGAATCACGAGACCACATTTTTTCATTCACTAAACCTAAAGGAACTCCCCTTTTACTTCATAGAGCAAGAGATGAATGTATCATTAAACCTGGTGTATCGTACTCTTTACCATTTCGATGATCTATGTAGGACCCTAAGTATCCTGCGTTGCCTTGAAAGACTTTATTTTTTGAGAAAGTTATTTCACTTGAGTCATGTAAAATTAAAGACATATCATTTTCATCTAGAGCATTCATTCTGTTGAGCGTTTGTTTTATGTGAGGTTTGAGAATTTCTTCAGCCTGAAAGTTGTCATTATCAAAGAATCTATAAGCCGCCTTAGAAGATTTCCAATCTTGGCATGAAAAAGAGATAGACTCACCATTATTTTTACTGAAAGCCTCAGCAAGGTATTCAAGTCTGTGGTTAAGTCCTTTATCACCAAGTTGAGGATTTTTAAATTCATTTTTAATATTCACAAAAACTCCAATTCTTAAAATCAATTTGGAGTTTAATATTATTTTGATTTTAAAATTATAAAACCTAGACCTATTTGTGGGTAAAAGTCAGCTTAAAACCCTGACTTTTACCCACAAATCATAAGTTATTACCTGTTTTAATATCATTAAATTTTATCATCGCCCTCCACAGAACTTGTTGGCCTGGAGGTGGGTCAGAGTTCCTTGCTAAATAACCTCCTAGTCTTGCAAACGATTTTACAAATTTTGCCAAGCTATCATTTGCTCCTAATAACCTGCCTGACTGCTCTTCTAATTTTGATAACAAAACTTGTTCCTCTTTTGTAAAACCCCCCGGTTTTTGGATAGTTGGGACCTGAGAGAAAAATTAATTATTTAAAATTCAGTTTAACTTTTGAAATCCACTTTATTTAAACAATATCAGGGGCTTAAAAAGGAAAACACATGAAAAACAATAACCTCAATAAAACTTATAATGAAAACTTTAAACTCAACGCTGTGAAAAAATTACTCGCTGACAAAAAAGGACTCACTTACACCGCTAGTAAACTTAACATTGCCTCTTCAACCCTCTATGGATGGAAGAAAAAATATGCTAATTTAAATTCTATGACCCACAGCAACAGCAATAAAAAACTCTCTCTTGAAGACAAACTTAACTTTATTAAAAAAACTCAATCTTTAAATGAAAACGAACTTGGAAAATTTCTTAGAGAAAATGGACTTAACTCTTCAGACCTTATTAATTTTGAAAAAGAATTACTTGGACAAAATCCTGTTGGAAGACCTTCACTTGATCCTGAAATTAAAACTTTAAGGAAAGATAAAATAAACTTAGAAAGATCTTTAAATCGAGCTGAAAAAGCTCTAGCTGAACAGTCTGCTAGAATCATCTTGTTAAAAAAAAGCCACGAGATCTGGGGGGTCAAAGAGGACGAAGATTAAGTCCTGATGACAAAGAAGTTTGTCTTGAATTAATTAACACCTCTTCTAAAAATGGCTGTAGACTTAAACTTGCCTGCAGCGATTTAGAAATTGATATTAAAACTTTCAACCGCTGGAAACTTTCTTTAACTGATAAAAGAAAAGGACCCTTATCGCCTCCAAAAAATAAATTAAGTGATAAAGAAAAAGATGAGATCATTAACACCTGTACTTTAAAAAAGTATGTTGATGACTCTCCTCATGTGATAGTTTCAAAACTTGCAGATGATGGAGTTTATTTAGCAAGTGAATCAAGTTTTTATAAAGTTTTAAAAGAGAATAAACTTTTAGTTCATAGAGGAAGAACAAAACCAAAAACTAAACAAAAGCCAAAAGGAATGACTGCAACGGAAGTGAATCAAGTTTATTCTTGGGATATTACTTATTTAAAAACTTCGGTGCGGGGTCGGTTTTATTATTTATATATGTTTATGGATGTGTTTAGTAGAAAGATTGTAGGTTATAAAGTACACGTTAGAGAAAGTATGGATTTATCATCAGAGTTAATTAAAAAGATTTGTGAGAGAGAAAAAATAAAAAGAAATGAGCTAGTATTACATTCAGATAATGGCGGCTCAATGAAGGGAGCAACGATGCTAGCAACACTTGATTGGTTGGGAGTTTCAAGTTCATTTAGTAGGCCGAGTGTAAGTAATGACAATGCCTATTCAGAAAGTTTATTTAAGACGTTAAAGTATGTGCCGGATTATCCAGAGTTTTTTAAAAGCATAGGTGATGCAAGAGACTGGGTTGATAGTTTTGTTAATTGGTACAATGAAGAGCATCGTCACAGTGGAATAAAGTTTGTGACGCCATCAGAGCGTCATTTAGGAAAAGATAAAGAGATATTAGAAAAGCGTAAGGAAGTTTATGAAGCAGCAAGAAGGTTAAAGCCAGAGCGCTGGAGTGGCAGAGGAATTAGGAATTGGGAGCGAGAGAATGTGGTGTATTTAAATTGTTTGCCAAGTGAAAAAGTAGTTGTTATGAAGAATGTGGTTTAACTGAATTAAATTTCCCTTCAGGTCCCAACTATCCAAAAATTTTCCGAAACAGTGATCTGCATTTACTTCGCAATCAACTCTAGAAATCTTTGAAATCCAAAATATTCGCCAAGCTAAAACACTCGTAAACGCTACATACTTTTTGATCCTCTCTAAACTCCTTAAACGACTTTTCTCTACACTAAAACCTGATTTTAACGTCTTAAAATACACTTCTATATTCCAACGAAGTTTATACCAGTTCACTTTCTCTTCCTTGATGTACACCTATCATGAACTCCACGAATTAAAAAGTTTGTACCAAAACTGATACAATTAAAAAATAACTCATACATATCCGCACCTCGGTCACAAATGTGCACTTACTTTCCAGCTTTTCTTATTTTTCTTCTGTTTTTAGAATCACGAGACCACATTTTTTCATTCACTAAACCTAAAGGAACTCCCCTTTTACTTCATAGAGCAAGAGATGAATATATCATTAAACCTGGTGTATCGTACTCTTTACCATTTCGATGATCTATGTAGGACCCTAAGTATCCTGCGTTGCCTTGAAAGACTTTATTTTTTGAGAAAGTTATTTCACTTGAGTCATGTAAAATTAAAGACATATCATTTTCATCTAGAGCATTCATTCTGTTGAGCGTTTGTTTTATGTGAGGTTTGAGAATTTCTTCAGCCTGAAAGTTGTCATTATCAAAGAATCTATAAGCCGCCTTAGAAGATTTCCAATCTTGGCATGAAAAAGAGATAGACTCACCATTATTTTTACTGAAAGCCTCAGCAAGGTATTCAAGTCTGTGGTTAAGTCCTTTATCACCAAGTTGAGGATTTTTAAATTCATTTTTAATATTCACAAAAACTCCAATTCTTAAAATCAATTTGGAGTTTAATATTATTTTGATTTTAAAATTATAAAACCTAGACCTATTTGTGGGTAAAAGTCAGGGTTTTAGGGCGCTTACAAAATTCTAGCTAAAAAGTTTAACATTAAAATTTTATATTTATTACCATACTCTCTAAATTTAATAAAGCATTTATGGAAATTTATAAAGAATTCGATTAGGTTAAGAAAACCTTAATGTCGTTTTTTTTAGAGGAATTAGAAAGTATAAGTCTACAACTTTCATTACTGGTAACTTCACACCCATGGGCATTTGAATTTTAAAACAGTTTCACTACATATTTACCTAACAAACATTAAGTTCATTCTAGAGGAAGGAACACATTCTAATCTTGAATTGTATCTACAGTATGTACCAATATGTGTTTCGCCAATATAATTTTGCTGAGTATTGTCTTTACCAACAAAACCCCATTGAACTTTTGGGCTCGTATGGCCATTTATGCCTCCATTAGTACCTACTCCACTACTGTAAAGAGCACCCTCTCTAGAGCCATTAGTCCACATGCCTCGACCCTCTCCTCCATCTATAGCACGCTGACTATTACCGTTACCACCACGAACCTGTGTATTAGTCATTAAAGTAAAATCACTTTCAAACCACCTGTTTTTAAGAGTTGCGCTCCAGTTTGTAGCGCTACCTACAATACTCTCAGAATTATTAGTGTCAAAACTAAGCTCAAAAATATTATCAGGATTATCAAGGACTACTTGGTAGATTTCACTAAAATACACTCTATCATAAGATGTACTGCCGCTTGCAGTTCCTACGTGCATAAGATGTGTTGCGCCGTTTGATATAAATGGAGCTATATCTATACTTGCTGACATATTCGATGTGGCTTGAATTGTAGACATATCTGCTAGGTTAATATTTTTTTGTCCTGAACCAGTTGGTAAATTATAGAATGATGATGAGGCATGGTCTTTATCATATCTAATAACAAGTGTCCAACCGCCACCTTGGGTAACCATATCACAATAAACTGAGAGTGGACCTAGACTTGTGTCATTATGTATTGTGTATGTACCGGATGTGATAACTCCATCAGCAAGATAAGAACTGCAACTTTTATAATAATTCCAAAGAGGACTTTCTGAAGGTGCAGATTCATTTCCAGCCTGATCTATAGCAATAACTGAAGAGCAGTAATCTACTCCCTCACTTAAGTTAAAAGTATTAAAAGGTGAAACTCCTGATTGTGCTTGAAATGAATTTAAATCACCAAGGTTTTCATATGGTGAAACGGATGATGGAGTGTTACACGTAGAACCATTATGATTCCCAATTGATTTTTTTACAATAGTAGTTCCGCAATTATCAAATGTTGTCCAAGAAACTGTTGCCGATCTATCATCGTAGCTATTATTAGTAGTAATTGATAAAGGTGAGCTAAGGGATGGTTTAACTGCATCAATCTGAGCTCCCAATACACTTAAAGCTAATTCAGAATTATTAGAATCTTGTCCAAGAGTATCTTTTATTGTACCGCCATTTAGTGCTAAACCTCCTAATGATAGATTTTCATCACACTGTTCATCACCACTAGAGACTACAAAATTAAAGCTTAGAGTGCTCGTGCCAGAGCCTGAATCATATGTCGCATTTTTTACATCACTAGTAAGCTCCACAGGAATACTTGGAGTTCCTCCAGTTGTATTTACTGTTACATTTTCACTAAACTTAACTAAAATTATAACTGTATCAGACTCCTCATACCAAAAGTCAATATCACCGTCTGTTGACCCAATACTTACACCTGTAATGGTTGGTGGTGGATCATCAATTACTGTAAGTGTATTAGTTTCATTGGAAGAGGGCCCAGTGTTATTCAAATCATCAAACACTGCATTTGCAGCTACTGTTAAAGTCAAAGGACCAAATAAAGCTCCATTTACACTGACATTGCAAGGATTAGCAGTACAAGTGTTTGAGCTTAGAGTACCTGAGCTAACTGAAACAGCATAACTAAGGCTTGTAATATTATCATCTGTTACGGTTATTACAAAACTTGCTGTTTGTCCTTGAATGATATTTCCATTATTTGTAATGGACACCGTGGGTGCTAGTGTATCAATAGGAACATCTACAACTGTTGTATTGCTTCCTTCATTTCCATACTCATCTGTTGAACTAATTGTTAAGTTGTTTTCAGAACCAAGGCTCACTCCTTGATCAAGGCTTAATGGAAAGTTTTCTAAACCTACCCCTGTACAAGTGTAAGTTTGTGGACTTGGGTCAATACCACTTCCCATAATACTTACAACTTCGTTAGCTTCACCACAGTTTATTGGTAAATCATAAGATAAGCCACCGCCTATAACTCCTCCAGGTGCTGTTGCTACTGGAGCAGACACTGGACCCTCTTGATCATTTATTGGAGCTACTAATGGGCTTACATTATTATTATTTTGACTAGATACTATATTTAATTGGTTTGAACTTACATTGCTTATGTTAAGTGTCGTGGTATATGAACCAGGACTTCCTGTGCAACTTACTGTAGAGCTTACATCTGGTGTTCCAATTGTTATTGTTACATCACCTTGATTAGCATCACAATTTCCACTTACAGGATAAGATAAAGCGTTAAGACTTGTGCCCACTGGAGTACTCGCAATTGATAAATTTGTAGCCTGAACATTTAGACTATCCTCTGACGCTATTAGGTTTGAATTTCCTGCCTCATCTATTACTAGACCTTCTCCTACAGTTAAGGTTAATGTTCCTGCACTGGCTCCTGTTATAATTACTGTACATGGACTTAAAGAACAGGCACTTGAACTTACCACTCCAGAACTAGATACAGGTGTAAAACTTGTAAAACTACTTCCATCGGTTACCGTTACTGTAAATGTAGCATCATCTCCTTGAATGATATTTGCTCCTGCTGCCACGCTTACTGTTGGAGCTACATTATCTATTGGTAGGTTAAATTGAGTGTTGTTTGTTGTAGGATTTTCATTTATATCTACAGAGCTTACTGTTACATTGTTTGGATTGGTAGTTTCTTGTCCTGTTGTAAAATTTAAGGTTACATTTTCAATCCCTGGGTTTATACAAGTGTGCATTTGTGGATTTGGATCTAGCGCTATATTGCTAAATGTTACAACCTCTCCGGCCTCACTACAATTTACATCTAGTAATGTGTTTAATCCGTTTTTATAACTTTGATCTACTATTGTTGGAGCATTAAGAATAGGGTTTTGATCATTTATTGGAAACGGATCTGCATCAACTGTGTTTACCCCTTGGCTTACACTTATTGGTGTTGGACTTAAAGTCACACCAGTTAAATCAATATTGTGACTAAACACTCCAGGGGCATTACATGAAACGCTTTCATTTACTGTTTGATTTACTATTATATCAACATTACCTAAAGCACTATCACAGACTCCACTTATAGAGTAAGAACTTACATTTTGAGTATTGATTGTAGAAAGTGGGTTGTTAAAGCCTAAAGCTCCTGCTGGATTTACTGTAAGACTACTTGATCTTAAAACACTGTCTCCTGTGTTTCCAAGATCATCTGCTACAGAATTAGCTGCTACAGTTAAAATGAGTTCACCTGCTAATTGAATAGCCCCTGTTGTTATAGAACATGGATTTATACTACAACTATAAGAAGAAGTTTCTACACCACTTGTACTTACTGTATAACTTAACTGAGTAATATTATCATCTGTTACGGTTATTACAAAACTTGCTGTTTGTCCTTGAATGATATTTCCGTTATTTGTAATAGATACTGTAGGTGCTAGTGTATCAATTGGAACATCTACAACTGTTGTATTGCTTGCTTCATTTCCATACTCATCTGTTGAACTAATTGTTAAGTTGTTTTCAGAACTAAGGCTCACTCCTTGATCAAGGCTTAGTGGAAAGTTTTCTAAACCTACCCCTGTACAAGTGTAAGTCTGTGGACTTGGGTCAATACCATTTCCCATAATACTTACAACTTCGTTAGTTTCACCACAGTTTATTGGTAAGTTATAAGATGAACCACCTATAACTCCTCCAGGTGCTGTTGCCACTGGAGCAGACACTGGACCCTCTTGATCATTTATTGGAAACGGATCTGCATCAACTGTGTTTACCCCTTGGCTTACACTTATGGGAGTTGGACTTAAAGTCACACCAGTTAAATCAATATTGTGACTAAACACTCCAGGGGCATTACATGAAGCACTTTCATTTACTGTTTGATTTACTATTATATCAACATTACCTAAAGCACTATCGCAGACTCCGTCTACAACATAAGAACTTACATTTTGAGTATTGATTGTGGAAAGTGGGTTGTTAAAACCTAAAGCTCCTGCTGGACTTACTGTAAGACTACTTGATCTTAAAACACTGTCTCCTGTGTTTCCAAGATCATCTGCTACAGAATTAGCTGCTACAGTTAAAATGAGTTCACCTGCTAATTGAATAGCCCCTGTTGTTATAGAACATGGATTTATACTACAACTATAAGAAGAAGTTTCTACACCACTTGTACTTACTGTATAACTTAACTGAGTAATATTATCATCTGTTACAGTTATTACAAAACTTGCTGTTTGTCCTTGAATGATATTTCCGTTATTTGTAATAGATACTGTAGGTGCTAGTGTATCAATTGGAACATCTACAACTGTTGTATTGCTTGCTTCATTTCCATACTCATCTGTTGAACTAATTGTTAAGTTGTTTTCAGAACCAAGGCTCACTCCTTGATCAAGGCTTAGTGGAAAGTTTTCTAAACCTACCCCTGTACAAGTGTAAGTCTGTGGACTTGGGTCAATACCGTTTCCCATAATACTTACAACCTCGTTAGCTTCACCACAGTTTATTGGTAAGTTATAAGATGAACCACCTATAACTCCTCCAGGTGCTGTTGCCACTGGAGCAGACACTGGACCTTCTTGATCATTTATTGGAAATGGATCTGCATCAACTGTTTTTACCCCTTGGCTTACACTTATTGGAGTTGGACTTAAATTCACACCAGTTAAATCAATATTGTGGCTAAACACTCCAGGGGCATTACATGAAACGCTTTCATTTATTGTTTGATCTACTATTATGTCAACATTACCTAAAGCACTATCGCAGACTCCGTCTACAACATATGAATTTACGTTTTGAGTATTGATTGTGGAAAGTGGGTTGTTAAAGCCTAAAGCTCCTGCTGGACTTACTGTAAGACTACTTGATCTTAAAACACTGTCTCCTGTGTTTCCAAGATCATCTGCTACAGAATTAGCTGCTACAGTTAAAATGAGTTCACCTGCTAATTGAATAGCCCCTGTTGTTATAGAACATGGATTTATACTACAACTATAAGAAGAAGTTTCTACACCACTTGTACTTACTGTATAACTTAACTGAGTAATATTATCATCTGCCACAGTTATTATAAAGTTTGCTGTTTGCCCTTGAATGATATTTCCGTTATTTGTAATAGATATTGTAGGTGCTAGTGTATCAATTGGAACATCCACAGTTGTTGTACTACCTGCTTCATTTCCATACTCATCTGTTGAACTAATTGTTAAGTTGTTTTCAGAACCAAGGCTCACTCCTTGATCAAGGCTTAGTGGAAAGTTTTCTAAACCTACCCCTGTACAAGTGTAAGTCTGTGGACTTGGGTCAATACCATTTCCCATAATACTTACAACCTCGTTAGCTTCACCACAGTTTATTGGTAAGTTATAAGATGAACCACCGCCTATAACTCCTCCAGGTGCTGTTGCTACTGGAGCAGACACTGGACCCTCTTGATCATTTATTGGAGCTACTAATGGACTCACATTATTATTATTTTGACTAGATACTATGTTTAATTGATTTGAACTTATATTGCTTATGTTAAGTGTTGTGGTATATGAACCAGGGTTTCCTGTGCAACTGACTGTAGAGCTTACATCTGGTGTTCCAATTGTTATTGTTACATCACCTTGATTAGCATCACAATTTCCACTTACAGGATAAGATAAAGCGTTAAGACTTGTGCCCACTGGAGTACTCGCAATTGATAAACTTGTAGCTTGAACATTTAGATTATCCTCTGACGCTATTAGGTTTGAATTTCCTGCCTCATCTATTACTAGACCTTCTCCTACAGTTAAGGTTAATGTTCCTGCACTGGCTCCTGTTATAATTACTGTACATGGACTTAAAGAACAGGCACTTGAACTTACCACTCCAGAACTAGATACAGGTGTAAAACTTGTAAAACTACTTCCATCGGTTACCGTTACTGTAAATGTAGCATCATCTCCTTGAATAATATTTGCTCCTGCTGCCACGCTTACTGTTGGAGCTACATTATCTATTGGTAGGTTAAATTGAGTGTTGTTTGTTGTAGGATTTTCATTTATATCTACAGAACTTACTGTTACATTGTTTGGGTTGGTAGTTTCTTGTCCTATTGCAAAATTTAAGGTTACATTTTCAACCCCTGGGTTTATACAAGTGTGCATTTGTGGATTTGGATCTAGCGCTATATTGCTAAATGTTACAACCTCTCCGGCCTCACTACAATTTACATCTAGTAATGTGCTTAACCCATTTTTATAATTTTCATCTGCTATTGTTGGAGCATTAAGAATAGGGTCTTGATCATTTATTGGAAGTGGATTTGCATCAACTGTGTTTACCCCTTGGCTTACACTTATTGGTGTTGGACTTAAAGTCACACCAGTTAAATCAATATTGTGACTAAACACTCCAGGGGCATTACATGAAACGCTTTCATTTACTGTTTGATCTACTATTATATCAACATTACCTAAAGCACTATCACAGACTCCGTCTACAACATAAGAACTTACATTTTGAGTATTGATTGTAGAAAGTGGGTTGTTAAAGCCTAAAGCTCCTGCTGGATTTACTGTAAGTGTATTAGTTTCATTGGAAGAGGGCCCAGTGTTATTCAAATCATCAAACACTGCATTTGTAGCTACTGTTAAAGTCAAAGGACCAATTAAAGCTCCACTTACACTGACATTACAAGGATTAGCAGTACAAGTGTTTGAGCTTAGAGTACCTGAGCTAACTGAAACAGCATAACTAAGGCTTGTAATATTATCATCTGTTATAGTTATTACAAAACTTGCTGTTTGTCCTTGAATGATATTTCCGTTATTTGTAATAGATACTGTAGGTGCTAGTGTATCAATTGGAACATCTACAACTGTTGTATTGCTTGCTTCATTTCCATACTCATCTGTTGAACTAATTGTTAAGTTGTTTTCAGAACTAAGGCTCACTCCTTGATCAAGGCTTAGTGGAAAGTTTTCTAAACCTACCCCTGTACAAGTGTAAGTCTGTGGACTTGGGTCAATACCATTTCCCATAATACTTACAACCTCGTTAGCTTCACCACAGTTTATTGGTAAGTTATAAGATGAACCACCGCCTATAACTCCTCCAGGTGCTGTTGCCATTGGAGCAGACGCTGGACCCTCTTGATCATTTATTGGAAACGGATCTGCATCAACTGTGTTTACCCCTTGGCTTACACTTATGGGAGTTGGACTTAAAGTCACACCAGTTAAATCAATATTGTGACTAAACACTCCAGGATCATTACATGAAACGCTTTCATTTACTGTTTGATTTACTATTATATCAACATTACCTAAAGCACTATCACAGACTCCGTCTACAACATAAGAACTTACATTTTGAGTATTGATTGTAGAAAGCGGATTGTTAAAGCCTAAAGCTCCTGCTGGACTTATTGTAAGTGTACTAGTTTCATTAGAAGAGGGCCCAGTGTTATTTAAATCATCAAACACTGCATTTGTAGCTACTGTTAAAGTCAAAGGACCAATTAAAGCTCCACTTACACTGACATTACAAGGGTTAACAGTACAAGTGCTTGGACTTAGAATACCTGAGTTTACTGAAACAGCATAGCTAAGGCTTGTAATATTATCATCTGTTACAGTTATTACAAAACTTGCTGTTTGCCCTTGAATGATATTTCCGTTATTTGTAATAGATACTGTAGGTGCTAGTGTATCAATTGGAACATCTACAACTGTTGTATTGCCTGCTTCATTTCCGTGCTCATCTGTTGAACTAATTGTTAAGTTGTTTTCAGAACCAAGGCTCACTCCTTGATCAAGGCTTAATGGAAAGTTTTCTAAACCTACCCCTGTACAAGTGTAAGTCTGTGGACTTGGGTCAATACCATTTCCCATAATACTTACAACCTCGTTAGCTTCACCACAGTTTATTGGTAAGTTATAAGATGAACCACCGCCTATAACTCCTCCAGGTGCTGTTGCCATTGGAGCAGACACTGGACCCTCTTGATCATTTATTGGAGCTACTAATGGACTCACATTATTATTATTTTGACTAGATACTATGTTTAATTGATTTGAACTTATATTGCTTATGTTAAGTGTTGTGGTATATGAACCAGGGTTTCCTGTGCAACTGACTGTAGAGCTTACATCTGGTGTTCCAATTGTTATTGTTACATCACCTTGATTAGCATCACAATTTCCACTTACAGGATAAGATAAAGCGTTAAGACTTGTGCCCACTGGAGTACTCGCAATTGATAAACTTGTAGCTTGAACATTTAGATTATCCTCTGACGCTATTAGGTTTGAATTTCCTGCCTCATCTATTACTAGACCTTCTCCTACAGTTAAGGTTAATGTTCCTGCACTGGCTCCTGTTATAATTACTGTACATGGACTTAAAGAACAGGCACTTGAACTTACCACTCCAGAACTAGATACAGGTGTAAAACTTGTAAAACTACTTCCATCGGTTACCGTTACTGTAAATGTAGCATCATCTCCTTGAATAATATTTGCTCCTGCTGCCACGCTTACTGTTGGAGCTACATTATCTATTGGTAGGTTAAATTGAGTGTTGTTTGTTGTAGGATTTTCATTTATATCTACAGAACTTACTGTTACATTGTTTGGGTTGGTAGTTTCTTGTCCTATTGCAAAATTTAAGGTTACATTTTCAACCCCTGGGTTTATACAAGTGTGCATTTGTGGATTTGGATCTAGCGCTATATTGCTAAATGTTACAACCTCTCCGGCCTCACTACAATTTACATCTAGTAATGTGCTTAACCCATTTTTATAATTTTCATCTGCTATTGTTGGAGCATTAAGAATAGGGTCTTGATCATTTATTGGAAGTGGATTTGCATCAACTGTGTTTACCCCCTGGCTTACACTTATTGGTGTTGGACTTAAAGTCACACCAGTTAAATCAATATTGTGACTAAACACTCCAGGGGCATTACATGAAACGCTTTCATTTACTGTTTGATCTACTATTATATCAACATTACCTAAAGCACTATCACAGACTCCGTCTACAACATAAGAACTTACATTTTGAGTATTGATTGTAGAAAGTGGGTTGTTAAAGCCTAAAGCTCCTGCTGGATTTACTGTAAGTGTATTAGTTTCATTGGAAGAGGGCCCAGTGTTATTCAAATCATCAAACACTGCATTTGTAGCTACTGTTAAAGTCAAAGGACCAATTAAAGCTCCACTTACACTGACATTACAAGGGTTAACAGTACAAGTGCTTGGACTTAGAATACCTGAGTTTACTGAAACAGCATAGCTAAGGCTTGTAATATTATCATCTGCCACAGTTATTACAAAACTTGCTGTTTGTCCTTGAATGATATTTCCGTTATTTGTAATAGATACTGTAGGTGCTAGTGTATCAATTGGAACATCTACAACTGTTGTACTGCTTCCTTCATTTCCATACTCATCTGTTGAACTAATTGTTAAGTTGTTTTCAGAACCAAGGCTCACTCCCTGACCAAGGCTTAATGGAAAGTTTTCTAAACCTACCCCTGTACAAGTGTAAGTTTGTGGACTTGGGTCAATACCACTTCCCATAATACTTACAACTTCGTTAGTTTCACCACAGTTTATTGGTAAGTTATAAGATGAACCACCTATAACTCCTCCAGGTGCTGTTGCCACTGGAGCAGACACTGGACCTTCTTGATCATTTATTGGAGCTACTAATGGACTCACATTATTATTATTTTGACTAGATACTATGTTTAATTGATTTGAACTTATATTGCTTATGTTAAGTGTTGTGGTATATGAACCAGGGCTTCCTGTGCAACTGACTGTAGAACTTACATCTGGTGTTCCAATTGTTATTGTCACATCACCTTGATTAGCATCACAATTTCCACTTACAGGATAAGATAAAGCGTTAAGACTTGTGCCCACTGGAGTACTCGCAATTGATAAACTTGTAGCCTGAACATTTAGACTATCCTCTGACGCTATTAGGTTTGAATTTCCTGCCTCATCTATTACTAGACCTTCTCCTACAGTTAAGGTTAATGTTCCTGCACTGGCTCCTGTTATAATTACTGTACATAGACTTAAAGAACAGGCACTTGAACTTACCACTCCAGAACTAGATACAGGTGTAAAGCCTGTAAAACTACTTCCATCGGTTACCGTTACTGTAAATGTAGCATCATCTCCTTGAATAATATTTGCTCCTGCTGCCACGCTTACTGTTGGAGCTACATTATCTATTGGTAGGTTAAATTGAGTGTTGTTTGTTGTAGGATTTTCATTTATATCTACAGAACTTACTGTTACATTGTTTGGGTTGGTAGTTTCTTGTCCTATTGCAAAATTTAAGGTTACATTTTCAACCCCTGGGTTTATACAAGTGTGCATTTGTGGATTTGGATCTAGCGCTATATTGCTAAATGTTACAACCTCTCCGGCCTCACTACAATTTACATCTAGTAATGTGCTTAACCCATTTTTATAATTTTCATCTGCTATTGTTGGAGCATTAAGAATAGGGTCTTGATCATTTATTGGAAGTGGATTTGCATCAACTGTGTTTACCCCCTGGCTTACACTTATTGGTGTTGGACTTAAAGTCACACCAGTTAAATCAATATTGTGACTAAACACTCCAGGGGCATTACATGAAACGCTTTCATTTACTGTTTGATCTACTATTATATCAACATTACCTAAAGCACTATCACAGACTCCGTCTACAACATAAGAACTTACATTTTGAGTATTGATTGTAGAAAGTGGGTTGTTAAAGCCTAAAGCTCCTGCTGGACTTATTGTAAGTGTACTAGTTTCATTAGAAGAGGGCCCAGTGTTATTTAAATCATCAAACACTGCATTTGTAGCTACTGTTAAAGTCAAAGGACCAATTAAAGCTCCACTTACACTGACATTACAAGGGTTAACAGTACAAGTGCTTGGACTTAGAATACCTGAGTTTACTGAAACAGCATAGCTAAGGCTTGTAATATTATCATCTGCCACAGTTGTTATAAAGTTTGCTGTTTGCCCTTGAATGATATTTCCGTTATTTGTAATAGATACTGTAGGTGCTAGTGTATCAATTGGAACATCCACAGTTGTTGTACTACCTGCTTCATTTCCATACTCATCTGTTGAACTAATTGTTAAGTTGTTTTCAGAACCAAGGCTCACTCCTTGATCAAGGCTTAATGGAAAGTTTTCTAAACCTACCCCTGTACAAGTGTAAGTCTGTGGACTTGGGTCAATACCATTTCCCATAATACTTACAACCTCGTTAGCTTCACCACAGTTTATTGGTAAGTTATAAGATGAACCACCGCCTATAACTCCTCCAGGTGCTGTTGCCATTGGAGCAGACACTGGACCTTTTTGATCATTTACTGGAGAGGGGTCAGTTGAAGCTGTTAAATTTCCTTGAATCGCTAAAATGCTAGGAGGGTTTGAAATTACATTGCTCACATTTATTGTGCCTGAAAAATTTCCATTTGAATCACATGGAAAAGATTTTGTAACATCAGGAGAACCTATAACAATTTTTACAGCTCCAGCGGTGGGATCACATGTACCACTTAAAGGGTAAGTTTGAGAGTTTTCAAGTGTAATATTAGGTAGTGGTAAGTTAAAGGAAAAATCAATAGAACTATTTTGATCATTGCCAAAATTATTGCTAATTGTGGAATTTTTTTTACTTGTAAAAATATTTTTACCGCAGCCGCTTAAACTTAATACAGTAAACACTGTTATGAATAAATTTAATAATATTTTCATTTTTTTCCTTTAATGCGTATTGCTCTTTTAAATAGAGTTTTATGAAAATAACAGTCTTTAATAATATTTTATTTTTGATTTTTTATTATTCGTAAATTTATAACAATTTCTAAACTTATAATCTTATAATTTAGTTATTTAAGCTGATAATATTTTAAATATAGTATTTTTTAAGTAAATAAATTTTAATACAATTCAAGTGATTTTCTAGTTTTGTACTATTTAAAGTAGTTTAGAGGGTTGAATGGTTTTAAACTAAATTTTGAAAACTATTTTTTGTGTTTCAAGTTGTTTATATTTTACTTATAATGAGACATGAAGGATAAGAATATTATTTAGTTTATGTTTCAAAAATAAAGAGCTTAGATGAACTAATTTGAGACAAAAAAAGAAATTTTAGTTTTTAAGCTACAATATGGTAAGGTTATTTTTCTAAGAAGCTTTGGTCTATGTTTATTCTAATTTATCTTAAATGGTTAAGAAGATTTAAATTGTTTTAAATAGCTGCTTAGCATATCAAAGATTATCTTATAAATTGAATCTATTTGAGAATATGGTATAAAAAGTTTTATGAGTCAGAATTTAATTACTATTGATGGCCCTGCGGCCTCTGGAAAATCATCATTAAGCCGATCTTTGGCTCGTAAATTGGGTTGGAAATGGGTTTCTACAGGAGCTTTTTATAGGGCACTGGGTTTAATGGCTTATAAACATAATGTAGACCAGCATAGTGAAATGGATTTAGTGAAGTTTTTAGGGGAGTTTAAGCTTGAGGTTAAACCTGACCCTATCCAAACTGAGGTGTATATAGATGGTAAATTTTGTTCCTACGAGGAAGTTTATTCTGTTGATAATGGTATAAGGGCGAGTAATGTGAGTAGGTTTTCTAAAATTAGGGGGGCTGTTTTGCAGCTTCAAAGGGATTGTTATGAGGCGCCTGGGCTTATAGCTGAAGGCCGTGATTGTGGAACAGTGATTTTTTTAAATGCTCAATTAAAAGTGTATTTAGTGGCTAATGTTGAGGCTAGAGTGAATAGGAGAGTAGATGAAAGTGATAATGGTAAAACTATTGAAGAGGTTAAAGAAGCTTTAGAAAAACGAGATACACAAGATTCAGGTAGAAAAATAGCTCCTATGGAAGCGGCAAAAGATGCTTGGATATTGGATTCTTCAAATTTATCATTGGAAGAGGTCTCTAATTTAGTATTTGAAAGAGCAAAAAAAATTTTTTCTCTTTGACTTCGTACATAAGTGCTTTATAACAAGTATCCATGCAAACATTCTATGTTTGCGGCCTACTTCTGGAAGGGAAGAGGTTTAAGGAGGTTACAATTAATATGGTGAATCAAAGTACTAGATCTAAGGGCAAAGTTTCTTTAGATGTGTTGGCTATTTTAAATCAAGCTGATGATGAAATTTTAGGGTCTAAAGATGAAAAAAATAAAACTGATTTTGCAAAACTTTTTGCAGCATCTGCATCAGGTGAAGAAATTAATGTAGGTGATATTGTACAAGGTAGAGTTGTTGAGGTTCAAACAGACTTTGTTTTAGTAGATATTGGATATAAAAGTGAAGGCTTAATATCTCTTTCTGAGTTTAGAGTAGTTGATGGGAAAACATCAATCAATCTAGGTGATGAAGTTGAAGTGTATGTAGAAAAAATTGAAAATGAAAATGGAATGGTTGTTTTGTCTAAAAGTAGAGCGGATATGATGAAAGCTTGGACTGATATTTCTAAAGCTGCTGAATCTCAAGAAGTTATTGAAGGTACAGTTGTTGCTAAGGTTAAGGGTGGTTTAAGTGTTGATATTGGTGTGAAGGCTTTTTTGCCAGGCAGTCAAATTGATCTAAGGCCCATTAAAGATATTGACCAATTTTTAGGTAAAGTATTTAAGTTTAAAGTTATTAAGTTTAATAAGAAAAGAGGGAATATTGTTCTTTCAAGAAGAGTTTTACTTGAAGAGCAAAGAGAATTTTTAAGAAATGAAACTCTTGAGGCAATGAATGAAGGAACAATTCTAAAAGGTGTTGTTAAAAATATTACTGATTATGGTGCGTTTATAGATCTTGGTGGAGTAGATGGGCTTTTACACATTACTGATATGAGTTGGGGAAGGTTAAAACACCCTACTGAAGTAATTGAAATTGGTGAAGAGTTAGAACTCAAGATTCTTAAGTATGATACTGAAAAAGAAAGAGTAAGTCTTGGACTTAAACAAATGAAAGCTGACCCTTGGGATGCTGTTGTTGAAACATTTCCTATTGGCGTAAAAGTAACAGGAAAAGTTGTGAGTTTGACTGAGTATGGAGCATTTGTTGAAGTGGGAGAAGGTATAGAAGGCCTTATTCATGTTAATGAAATGAGTTGGACTAAGAAAATTAAGCACCCATCACAAATGTTAAAAGTTGATGATGAGAGCGAAGTCATTGTTCTTGCTATTGATACAGAAACTCGTAAAATCAGTCTTGGTCTTAAGCAGCTTGAAGAGAATCCTTGGATTGAGATTAAGAATTCCTATGAGGCAGGGTCTATTATTGAAGGTGAAGTTAAATCCATTACAGATTTTGGTGTATTTATGGGGGTTGAAGAGGGAATTGATGGCCTTGTTCATATTTCTGATTTTTCTTGGACTAAGCGTGTAAACCATCCATCAGAGGTGTATTCTATAGGTGATAAAATTAGGGCTTGTGTATTAGGTGTTGATATTGAAAATGAAAGATTTAGCCTTGGTGTTAAACAGCTTGAGAAAGATCCTTGGTCTGAAATTGAGAGCAAGTATCCAATTGGATCTCAACTTGATGTGACTGTTAAAAAAACAGCTGATTTTGGTGTATTTGTAGAAGTTGAGGATAATGTTGAAGGGTTGATTCATATTTCTGAACTTTCTACTAAGAGAGTTGAAAGTGTTGATGATGTTGTAGAAGTTGGTAAAGTTTTAAAAGTTGAAATTATTTCAATTGATAGAGATTCTAGGAAAATTGGATTAAGCTCTAAGCTAGTGCAACTTCGTGAACAAAAAGTAAGTGTTGATGATTATGTAAAAAAAGCAACTATAACTTCTAAGACTACAATGGGAGATATATTTGGTGATACTTTAAAAGACATGAACACAGACGATTCAACTTCTTCAAATGATCAATAAAACATAAAAGGTTAAATTTTAAGCTTAATTGACTCCCAAGTGGGGGTCTATTTTTTTTAAAGAGGTTTATATGAATACAGATATTAAAATTAATACATCTGAGATTTGGCCTCAAGAAAGGGACTTTATCACTCGGCCAGATCGGCTTAAATATGTTAGGCGCTTAAAGAATGAAGACTTTTGTGTATTTTGTAAAAGTAGTGAGGTATTAGAAACTAATTTTTCTTTAGATAATCTTATGGTTTATAAGACTAAGCACTCACAAATTTTGCTCAACAAGTATCCATATAATACAGGCCATGTAATTGTAGCTCCCCTTAACCATGGTGGGTCTATGTTTGAATTGTTAGAAGAAGTGTATGTAGATTTAATGAAAACTATTAGGTTTGCAGGAGAGGTGTTAATAGAGGCTTATGGCGTTGAGGGTTTAAATATTGGTGTAAACCATGGAAAAGTTGCAGGTGCTGGAATTCCAGAACATTTACATTGGCATGTGATTCCAAGGTGGTATGGAGACACCAACTTTTTTCCAATCATTTGTGAAACAAAGGTTTTTCCAGAGACATTAGAGCAAACTTGGCATAAGATAATCACTGTTATTAAGAAGAAGTAAGCAGAGGTTAGGCTTTGAAATCGAATAATTATTATGTACAAATGACTGTCACTCTTACTCCAATGGTAAAGGCCTTACTAATAGCCAATGCTGTTATTTGGTTTGTGGGAGTAGTTATTGCCCAAGAATTTATTTTAAAAAATAATATGGTTTTTAATACTTTTGGGCTTTCAGCAGGTGGTGTGTTGGAGAGTTTTAAGCTCTGGCAACCTGTAACATATATGTTTTTACATTCAATGGGAATTTGGCACATACTTTTTAACTGTTTGATTATTTGGTTTATTGGTTCTGAACTTGAAAAAATTTGGGGGCAAAAAGAGTTTTTAAGGTATTATTTTACATGTGGAATTGGAGCAGGAATGCTTTATGTCATAGTTATAAACCTTGCTGTAAATCTTTTTGGTTTAAATCCAGGTCTCATGGAAGTGCCCACAGTTGGAGCATCGGGGGCTATTTTTGGTCTTTTAGTGGCTTATGGAGTTATTTTTGGTGAACGCACGATTTTTTTTATGATGTTATTTCCTATGAAAGCAAAATATTTTATTTTGCTTCTAGGCGCTATTGAGGTCTTTACATTAATCACTTCTGGTTTTGGAGGGGTTGTAAATAATACTGCTCATTTAGGTGGATTTGCTGTAGGGCTTTTTTATATTTATTTAAATAAGTATATAAATAAAAAAAGACAAAAACGTTGGCTTAAAAAACCAGGACAAAAGTTAAAGCTTATAGTCGACAATGAAATTAAAAAAGAAGACAAGCCAACATTTCATTAATGAGCACTGTTAAAATAGTAAGCTTCTTCTAGTGGAGAAAATAGCACTCAAGTTACTAAGAGTTAACAATTATAAAAGTATATAAGATCAGTAAATTTTTCATATAATCCTTGTTCTTTTCATTAAATGTTTCAATATTTCATTGTGTCAGTATTTTTTAAGATTCTAAAAATCTTAACTTATTTTACTTTTTTCTAATCTTTAGACTAGCTTTCACCCAAAAACATAGTGTTTTTTAACTTGAGGGTAAAATCAATTGAGGAGTCGAACGTGTATACGGTCCTCATTATAAAGTTAAAAGGAAAACTTTCTCTTGCGGTAAAGTTTGATTTTTTTGATATGTGTCTTAAATCTAAGACTCTTGGAGTTTAATATTTTGTCTTAGCTTAAGTCTAGGTAAAATCACAAGTTTTTGTAAAGCCTTTAAAAAGAGACTAGATTTACACAATATGAATATAGCACTGTTTAATTTTATACTATTAACCCGAGTTCGAACTTTCTAAACCTACTGAAGCAGCCTTTCTTCAAGTACTTCAAAGTCTAATAGAGGGTTTTCTTGGACGCAAACAGTACGCCGTTAGTGCCGAAAGTAAATTTACCACAAAGTTTTTTGGGCTTCGGTGTCTTGAGTGTTCAAGATGAAATTCCTCCTTTAAAATCCCAAAAGCAGTTTCAACAATGTACCTTTTCCTCAGGAGTAGTTTATCAAAAAGAGGAACAAACTTATTTTTCATATTGGATTTAAGATTTGTTATGACTTAAACCCCTTTACTCATCAATTTTTCAAATAGCTTTTGGGATATATATCCTTTGTCTCCAAACAGTTTTCCAAAAATATTTTCAACTAAACCCTCTACAGGCTTTGTATCATGAACGTTTCCTGGGGTCATGGTAAAACTTAAGAGCTCCCCTTTGTGAGAAATTACTATGTGAACTTTAAAACCAAAGAGAACCAGCCCATTGTTGATTTCCCACGTTTTCAAAGCCCCTTAAAGGTTTTATGGCCACTGATTCTTTTGTTATTACAAACAACAATGGGACTGGAGTCTACAACAGATATTCCTGTACAAATATTTGATTGCATAAGTGAGTGTAAAAAAATGAAAATTTGAGGTGCTGAAGATTTTTTAAATTCTACAAACCTATTGTAGGAGAAGAGTTTTGGGAAATAAGGTTTTAGAAATTTTTGAACATAACCTGGTATAGAAAGCTTTAAAATTTCTAAAGCCGGAAAATTGGAATAATAAACAGATGGTGATGACTTCAGATTCAGATAACCCAGGAGGAAAACCTCTCTTTCTTTTGCTGGGTATAAGTTTGGACTGTTCTTTGTTTAACCCTAAAATAAATTCGTCAACAAGAGTAAAAACTTCTATAATTTGATTCTCTTTGATCATTCCCGGCTCCTTTTTGCAGATCAGTAAAAAACAACTAAATCTTACAAAAGGCTTAAGATGATCTTTTATTTATCCAGCACTTAGGTCCTGAAAAAAGTTCGAACTCGGGTTATTTACAATTGGAATGTCAGAAACAGCTTTATAAGCTTGTATCTAAGACCACACCTCTATTTTAAAGAAAATTTATCAAGTTTTAAACCTTAAGGGAAAGGACTGCATTCGCCTAGTTGATAAGGTGGAAGAAGAAACCCTTGGCTTGTCCAAAAAAATTATAGATGGAATGGCTTTAAAAGCCAAAATCCTTCTAAAATTGTAATAATTGATGATGTTATTACATCAGGTTGTAGCTTCAGAGCAATGTCTGATTTTATGAGGGCGAATAACTACAGGGGAGTGATACATGGTATTTTTTGGGCAAAAACATTCAGAAACTAAGGGCTGTCTTTAACAATTAAATAGACGAGTATTATTTTTATAAAGATTCATCATTGTAACATAAGAAGGCTTATTAGCATGTCGTGCGAAGGTTATAATCCTGAATTCCCTAATTTTTGAACTATGTTTCCAGGACTAATGGCCGGGGATTTTTGTGGGTGAAGCCATCTTAAAAGCTAAAAATATATCCTTTTGCTTCTTCGATATTTCACCTAAAACTTTTTGATTATTTGCCAGCTTATAAACCTTCAGTCTTTCAAGTATTTTATATAATTCTATTTTACTCATTTTTTTATAAAGGTTTTTATCTCTCATTGTGTGGTCAATTAACGATATTAAAATCAAAGCTATAAAACTTATAAACATACTCCCTCTAACATTCTCCAGTGTATGCACTCTGTTACGAGATTCATTTATATCATGTTTTAAAGAGTAAAATACTTTTTCAACTCTATCTTTGCTTCTATATAAACCCAAAGTTTCTTTTGCTGTCATACCTGTCTCGTTAGATAGAAGAATCATAAACCCAAATCGTTCACATTCTTTATTGATCTCCTCATTTTGCCTCTCCAATTTAATCGTTCGCAAGGAAATTTTAAAAAATTTCTTTTTTGAACTAAGCCCACCTTCAAAAAAAGAGACAGCCTCCTCCCCCGGTTTTTGGATAGTTGGGACCTGAGAGAAAAATTAATTATTTAAAATTCAGTTTAACTTTTGAAATCCACTTTATTTAAACAATATCAGGGGCTTAAAAAGGAAAACACATGAAAAACAATAACCTCAATAAAACTTATAATGAAAACTTTAAACTCAACGCTGTGAAAAAATTACTCGCTGACAAAAAAGGACTCACTTACACCGCTAGTAAACTTAACATTGCCTCTTCAACCCTCTATGGATGGAAGAAAAAATATGCTAATTTAAATTCTATGACCCACAGCAACAGCAATAAAAAACTCTCTCTTGAAGACAAACTTAACTTTATTAAAAAAACTCAATCTTTAAATGAAAACGAACTTGGAAAATTTCTTAGAGAAAATGGACTTAACTCTTCAGACCTTATTAATTTTGAAAAAGAATTACTTGGACAAAATCCTGTTGGAAGACCTTCACTTGATCCTGAAATTAAAACTTTAAGGAAAGATAAAATAAACTTAGAAAGATCTTTAAATCGAGCTGAAAAAGCTCTAGCTGAACAGTCTGCTAGAATCATCTTGTTAAAAAAAAGCCACGAGATCTGGGGGGTCAAAGAGGACGAAGATTAAGTCCTGATGACAAAGAAGTTTGTCTTGAATTAATTAACACCTCTTCTAAAAATGGCTGTAGACTTAAACTTGCCTGCAGCGATTTAGAAATTGATATTAAAACTTTCAACCGCTGGAAACTTTCTTTAACTGATAAAAGAAAAGGACCCTTATCGCCTCCAAAAAATAAATTAAGTGATAAAGAAAAAGATGAGATCATTAACACCTGTACTTTAAAAAAGTATGTTGATGACTCTCCTCATGTGATAGTTTCAAAACTTGCAGATGATGGAGTTTATTTAGCAAGTGAATCAAGTTTTTATAAAGTTTTAAAAGAGAATAAACTTTTAGTTCATAGAGGAAGAACAAAACCAAAAACTAAACAAAAGCCAAAAGGAATGACTGCAACGGAAGTGAATCAAGTTTATTCTTGGGATATTACTTATTTAAAAACTTCGGTGCGGGGTCGGTTTTATTATTTATATATGTTTATGGATGTGTTTAGTAGAAAGATTGTAGGTTATAAAGTACACGTTAGAGAAAGTATGGATTTATCATCAGAGTTAATTAAAAAGATTTGTGAGAGAGAAAAAATAAAAAGAAATGAGCTAGTATTACATTCAGATAATGGCGGCTCAATGAAGGGAGCAACGATGCTAGCAACACTTGATTGGTTGGGAGTTTCAAGTTCATTTAGTAGGCCGAGTGTAAGTAATGACAATGCCTATTCAGAAAGTTTATTTAAGACGTTAAAGTATGTGCCGGATTATCCAGAGTTTTTTAAAAGCATAGGTGATGCAAGAGACTGGGTTGATAGTTTTGTTAATTGGTACAATGAAGAGCATCGTCACAGTGGAATAAAGTTTGTGACGCCATCAGAGCGTCATTTAGGAAAAGATAAAGAGATATTAGAAAAGCGTAAGGAAGTTTATGAAGCAGCAAGAAGGTTAAAGCCAGAGCGCTGGAGTGGCAGAGGAATTAGGAATTGGGAGCGAGAGAATGTGGTGTATTTAAATTGTTTGCCAAGTGAAAAAGTAGTTGTTATGAAGAATGTGGTTTAACTGAATTAAATTTCCCTTCAGGTCCCAACTATCCAAAAATTTTCCGAGGAGACAAATTATGAGAGCAATTATTGACCTAGTAATTACTTTGACCATCAATGCATCACTATTATGGGGAACAGGCTACACCATTAAAAAAGTTCATGACGTTGTGAAAAAGGCAACAATTGAGCAAATTTCCAAAGGTTTATCGTCCTCGGAGGAGTTAGCGAACAAACTTACAGGAAAAAAATTGCCATATTAGCATTTTATTTCGAATTTAGGTTCATACCAGATATAAAATATTACGATGTCATTAGGCTTGTTATTAAAAACCTATTCTTCTTTCTTGAGAATGTTCAAGCTTAAAAGTTTCAGGGGAATCAATAAAAGATTGTATGGTATCTTGTTCTTGAGAAGAGCGAGGGGCTTCTACATGGATAACTTGCTCTATAAACTCTTTATCTGTCCAATTCCTCTCTATTATAGATAGTATCATTTTAGAATCTAGTTCTACATTTCTTCTCAAAGACTCTGTTAATGTTGCTAGTAACACTTTTTCTCTGAGCAATACTGAACGAGCTATATCTTGAGCCTGATTTAGAATGCTTTCTACTTCGTAATTAAGTAAGCTACCACGAGGAAGTCTGTTTTCTGAAGCAACTAGAGGTTTGTCGCCTAATGATAAGCCGGACTCACCGACTAGGTTCTTGGCAATTATAGTGGCTTCAAAAATCTTGCTTTGAGCAGCTTCTGTGGCTTCACCAAAAATCATTTTTTCTGCGACATAGCTAGATAATAGAACTGAAATCTTGTTAATATGTGAGCTTAAAAGCTCCGCATTCTTTGAAGTAACTGGGTTAGTAAAAACTACAGTGCCATCGCTGCCTTTTACAGTAGAGTTGGCTTTAATATAATTAGGTGTTTGACCATAGTGTTGAGTTCCAACTATTGCCTCGGCTGAAAGTCGAAGGGCTACCATAGACCTATAAGGCTCTGGTCTTAGTTTTAAAGAGTTTACGTATTCAGAAGGTATAACAAAGTCAAATTGCCTTCCCTTAAGAGGACCATTTACGACAGTCCATGAGGAATATTTAGATTGGCTATTAACATCAACAGAGACTTTCATTTTTCTTCGGTTAGTATACCAATCTTGCTTAATTTTTACAGAAAAAACCCTTGAAATAGGGTCCTGCGCAAAAGCATTTACTGTTTGTATTAAGGGACGTATTCCTTGAGATGGAATAACTCCTTCTTGATAGATTCTATTTCTAAAGTTTTCTGTAAAATTGACTACAATTTTATAGTTACTAAAAATAGAACCTTTTATCATTTGTAGCCTTCCATCAATAAACTCTCTAAAGGCAGCTTCTGATAATGTTGGAAAAACTACATATCGACTTCCTAACCGACTTACGTGTTCTGGTCTGAAAATGTCAGATAAACCTTTTCTGATATCAGAATGAGAGATGTTTTTAGTCGTTTTATGCAAGGAGTTTGGTGTAATAGACTCTTGGTTTACAGATCGACTTCCAGAGAAAACTCCATCTAGGTTGGCTCCTATAAAAATTAAACTATTACTCATATCTAACTCAGTATGTGGTGGAGTTTTCTCAAAAAGTGTCTCGGCTAATAAGAGCAGTTCTTGTGTAACTTTTTTTAACTGAGCATCATTGCTCCCATATTTAACTTTCTTGGGAATAGGAAGATATAAATCTGGATTTCTAAGCATATCTCTAAGTTCTTCAAACGCCGGATTTTTGATATTTAGCTTCCCATCATTTCCTAAGAGTTCCCATATCGCTTGAGCTTGAGGGCGTCGAATATATTTCCCATCTTCTAACGTATAAATTTTTTGAAATTCATCCATCATCAAAACTGGGTTTTTTGGTTTTGTAATAGTATTTAATTCAAATTTCCCATGTGTTTTCTCAATAGAAAACTGTGCAGCAAGGTTTTCAGCAAACCCTCGGTTTATTTGACCGTCAGTGGATGAGTAAGTTTCCATATCAAAATATGAAAACTCTCGTTCTAAACGAAGCTCTTCGATAATTGATCGTACTAAGGATGTTTTTCCTGTACCTGTCATTCCAAATAAGTTCACGATTGTAGGAGCAATTCTTGTGTGAGGATAGAGGTACCATGTTTCTATTTGTGAAAAGACACTATCAATTACAGAGTCTTGTCCTGAAAATTTTGATTTTATTTTAATTTTTGCCTGTTCAAAAGATTCTCTTTTAATATCTCTAGCTGATGAAATAGAATTATTTTTTTGAGAGAAAAAACTAGCACATTTATTACTTCCCTCTGCTAGTACCGTATCAGCAGTGAATATAACTAAAGATAGTTTAAAAATCAGTAAGCCTATAAATACTTTACGCATAGCCTAGATACTCCAAAGTTGATTGCTATTGCTATTGCTATTGCTATTGCTATTGCTATTCCAATTTCATGTCCAATGTAGCAGCAAACTAGTTTTTTTATTGTCTAGAAGTTAAATATAGTGACATTTTAGGCATGACAAAAAATGTCATGGGTTTTGTGGCCTCTCCGTTATCTAGAAGGGTGTAGTTTGTGCCAATCTCATTTGAGGTGGCCAGTACCAACTTGAAGTATTGATGTAATTTGAGTTTAAAAGTCCACATCGCTGCAGTATTTTGTGCATAAATGACTCTGGGTTTGTGTAACCATAGCCCATCCTTCTAAGCACTTTAATCTTGTTGTTTAAGCCTTCACTTACTGCTGTTGTGAGCCCAGACATAATATATCCTTCAATGTAACCTCTGTACTTTCTTAAGGTTTTTGCAAATTTCAAAAAGGGCTTTAATTTTGACTCTCTTGCATATCGGTACCAAAGAACCAGAGCTTTTCTAAAGTCTTTTACATTCTTTTGATCTAAAACTTTATGGAAGTGCTCAACTAAAACTGAAGCTTTAAAAATGTTCTTATTCACATCTAAAAGCCTCTCTAATTTAGTAAAATCTCCTTTAGATAAATTCTTCTCACGCTCCACTAAAATATATCTTTTATGAGGTGCTAGCACATCCATTAAAAACTTATCTTCATTTTCTTTAGCTTTTTTAAACTCAAATTTTCTCACATCATCAAAAAAATTATTTAGCCCTTCTGCAACATGGAACCTATCAACACAGACCTTAGCATTCTCACATTTACCTATCACAGCCTCAATAAAAGCATCATGCATATCAACTGCAAAAAACTTGATCTTATCTAGCTGCTCTTTTGTTAATACCTTTAAACAATTAAGTAAGCTTGAACCCTTTCTGCCCATTGCATTTGAGAGCACCTTTCTCATCTTCGTACAGACTAAATTTGTGATGAACTTAATCGTATTCTTGTCACAAGACTTCTTTCCAAAAATAGTTCTAAAGTGCACCTCATCAGATGACATCTGCTCTAAATCTAACTTTCTTTCAGCATAGCTTAAAAGAGGTTTTATTTGCTTCATCCGGTACTGATCCAAATTCCACACAGTCTTGGGGTTCATTCTTAAAATTCTAGCAACTGACTCACAAGTCATCTCTTCACAAAGACGTCCTGCTTTTTCTACAAGTGAGTAAGTTAAGTTTTCAAAATTAGGGTGAGTAAAATCAACACCAGCTGATCTGACTTTATCATCACACATTAAGCAGTGCCCTCGAAGCTGTTTTAAGTAACCCGAGTTCGAACTTTTTTCAGGACCTAAGTGCTGGATAAATAAAAGATCATCCCAGCCTTTTGTAAGATTTAGTTGTTTTTTACTGATCTGCAAAAAGGAGCCGGGAATGATCGAAGAGAATCAAATTATAGAAGTTTTTACTCTTGTTGACGACTTTATTTTAGGGTTAAACAAAGAACAGTCCAAACTCATACCCAGCAAAAGAAAGAGAGGTTTTCCATCTGCGTTATCTGAGTCTGAAGTCATCACCATCTGTTTATTATTCCAATTTTCCGGCTTCAGAAATTTTAAAGCTTTCTATACAGGTTATGTTCAAAAATTTCTAAAACCTTATTTCCCAAAACTCTTGTCCTACAATAGGTTTGTAGAACTTAAAAAATCTTCAGCACCTCAAATTCTTATTTTTTTACACTCACTTATGCAATCAAATATTTGCACAGGAATATCTGTTGTAGACTCCAGTCCCATTGTTGTTTGTAATAACAAAAGAATCGGTCGTCACAAAACCTTTAAAGGACTTGCAAAACGTGGGAAATCAACAATGGGCTGGTTCTTTGGTTTTAAAGTTCACATAGTAATTTCTCACAAAGGGGAGCTCTTAAGTTTTACCATAACCCCAGGAAATGTTCATGATACAAAGCCTGTAGAGGGTTTAGCTGAGAATATTTTTGGAAAATTGTTTGGAGACAAAGGATATATATCCCAAAAGCTATTTGAAAAATTGATGAGTAAAGGGGTTCAAGTCATAACAAATCTTAAATCCAATATGAAAAATAAGTTTGTTCCTCTTTTTGATAAACTACTCCTGAGGAAAAGGTACATTGTTGAAACTGCTTTTGGGATTTTAAAGGAGGAATTTCATCTTGAACACTCAAGACACCGAAGCCCAAAAAACTTTGTGGTAAATTTACTTTCGGCACTAACGGCGTACTGTTTGCGTCCAAGAAAACCCTCTATTAGACTTCAAGTACTTGAAGAAAGGCTGCTTCAGTAGGTTTAGAAAGTCCGAACTCGGGTTAATTTATCTAGAAATCCCTTCATTGAACTTGGACTCACTCGACTATCATTGGTTCCGTGTAAAATGAAAATAGGAGTATTTAATTCATCAAAATGATGAACAGGAGACCTATCAATGTATTTCTCCTTATTTTTTTCATAATCACCTAACATATCAACCAGCCAGCCTGGAATATTGGATGTATGATAAAAATCAACTAAATCAGCAAAACCTGCCCAGCAAATACCAAATCCAAAGGGATACTTTGAGTCTTGTGAATTAAAATTATTGGGCATTGTTAACGTTCGCAGAACAGAGTAGCCTCCATGACTGCCACCTTCAAGACCAATCTTCTCAGGAGAAAGACCTAACTCTTTCTCCAAGAAGTGGGCCGCCCACATAATATCCAGGATTTCATCTCCCCCTAGATCCCCCTTTATGTGGTTTTGCCATTCTTTTCCAAATCCCCAGCTTCCTCTCACTGCCGGGCTTAGGGTGGCCAAACCAAGTTCAGCAAATATTTGTGCCTGATAATCGTATGAATTGTAACCTCCGTAAAACGCAGTAATAACAGCACCTTTAATTGGTTTTTTAGGTAAAACTAAGAATGCAGGGATTTCTAGACCATCAAACGACGTGTACGTGAGGTATCTATGTGTTGTATGAACGAGGTTTTCTTTTGAACCAGTATAAAGGTTAATCTCGTTATCTAGTTGGAGATTTTTATCCATCAGATTGTATTTTCTTAATGAAGATGGAGAGCTAAGTGTTGATTGCTTTGTCCATAAGCTGTCGCTGTTATTCGAGAACAAATGAATATCACCATCAAGTTCTATTCTAAAAGAATCATTCAATCCATCTTCCGATAATGATAATTGATAAAAATGAAGAATGGTTTTGTTATTTGGTAAGTCTGGTGCAGCTATGACAATGAAAGTACCATCATTATTTCTCAATACTGATATACCATTGTTTTTATCTTTTATATGACTTAGTTGAAGCTCTTTATTTTCAATAAAGCTGTAATAATAAATATTTGTAAATCCACTAACGTCCGAAGCATACAAAAACCCCTTATCTGAGAACTCTATAGATAGAGGCCAAACTTCAGTTGATTCATGCTCTTTCGTGAGAATTTTTGTTTTCTTTTTCTCCTCAATATCTATATGTAGAATATTATATTTTCGCCTCCTATTTTCTTGATCGACGCTTATTAGAAATGACTTCTCGTTTTTTGAAAAAACCGGTCTACCCCAACTAAAGCGATAGATATCGTTTTTATCCGTTGTTAGTTCATGGTCAATTTCACTATACTGATTTCTAAATTTAACAGATGTTGTAAAAACTCCATTTTGAGTGTTAACCCTATCTCCATAAATTAACTTCTTCTCTTTAGAAATACTGGAAAAAGCAATATATTTAGAATTTGTTAACTGGGAGATTTCCTGTGTTTTTGTAGAAAGTGTGAAAAGGTTATAGTTTTCCTTATTATCCTCATCTGAAGCAAAAAATAAAATCTGGTCTTCTACATCAAAATGTATAGGTAAAAAAGCCTGTTTGTTAAAGTCTAAATGAGAAACTTGCTGTCCATCTCCTAAAGAAGAAGCATTTTGTACTTCTAGAACATACAACTTTTTCTGGTTATTTACTTCTTTCAAATAAAATAGATGAGTCCCATTTTCACTTAGCCAGGGTTGAGTATAGATAAATGAATCAAAATATTTTTCTGTAAAGTGTGCTTCATTATAGTCTTTCAAAAATTTTCTCCTCAATGTCACTTGTTAATACGATTGAGTAAAAAAGTTAGTGCGTCAGTCCCTTGTGGTACCTTAATATCAGGTGCGTACCCTGTTTTCTCATAAAACCCACAGGCTGGGGAGCTTGTGGACTTTGGTTCGTACCGTATTCAAAATGGTCGGGGAGACAGGATTTGAACCTGCGACCCTCTGGTCCCAAACCAGATGCGCTACCAAACTGCGCCACTCCCCGAAGCTCATATTTATAAATTCTTGAAATTAGGGTTTTATTTGTAAGATGTCAAATTTCATTTCTAGACAATGGCCTTAATAGTTTCAATTTTTTATATAGTCTATGTGGTTATATAAAGTATAATTTAGGAAAGTATTTAGTGAAAGGTTTGTTTTAATAGTGCTTAAAAAATCATCCGTTTTTGTATTGTTTTTTTTAATGTTTAGTTTCAGTCGAGTCTCTTTTCCAAAGGTAGATACAAGAGTTAAGTGGGGTGGGGATTATAGGTTTCGCTTTTATTTTAGTGACAACCTTACTTTTGAAAACTCTAAGAAAGAGGATCTTTCTAGTCATCGGTTTATTCTTAAAGGAGAAATGGCTCCCAATGATGATATAGAAACACATTTTTCAATTAATATAAATCAAGTTATTGGTGGAGAAGGAAAACGAGGGTTTTCAGGTTTAGAGGGTTTTAATGATGATTTAAAAGATATTCAAATATTAACAGCATATGCTGATTGGCATTTAGGAAGCTCATTTTTTTTAAAACTTGGTCGCATAAACCTTAATTGGGGAAATGAAGCTGTTGTTTCAAGTAATTTAGATGATCAAAGGCCTTATGGGTTTGATGGTCTGTTTTTTGGTTATGATTCTGAAAGTTTTATGCTTAACACGGGAGTCTTAAGAGTTGGAGATTGGAGTAAGGATATGGGGTCGCCTTCTGCCATTGATCCAGAGGAGTCAGCATATTTTATTATTTTAGATTTTAAATCTTTTGGGGAAATTTTTAGAACAGCAGAGTTTTTTTTCCTAAGGCTTGAGTCTTCAGAGTTTATTCATAGGGAAAACAGTGTTAGTATAGGAGGGTACTCATTAAATCGTTTTGGCTTTTCTCTTGTAGGGTCTAAGAGCAAAGTTTTTTATCAAGCTGATTATGTAAACTTGTTGGGCTCATATAGTAAAGGGGGAAATGCTCAGGCTTGGATGGGACATATAAATTTGGGTGTTAATTTTGGAGAAAAACAACCGGCTTCAGTTTATCTTATAGGGCATTATGATTCAGGAGATGATTCAACTAGTACTGAAGTAGATGAAAGTTATAGGCCAATTTACTATAATCATCATAAATATGCAGGTTTCATGGATCTTTTGGCATGGGGCAATTTAACTTATTATGGCTTAGGGGCTAGCCTTTTTTATAAAGGGCAGACAGAGTTTAAAACACAAATTTTAAGATTTAGTTTAACAGATACTTTTAAAGGACCAAACTCAATTTCTTATTTAGGCTATGGGGATAGTACTTCTTTTATAAGTGAAGATGTTTCAAAAAATACAAAAAAAAATGTAAATTCAAATTTAGGTACAGAGCTTGATTTTGTGATAACAAGAAAATTTTTATCAGAAGCGTATTTAGAATTGGTTGCTGGAACTTTTATCCCAGATGCTTATTTTAAAGCATATGGTAGAAATGAAAAACTTTACTCGTTTAGGCTTAGTATAGGGTTTAAGTTTTAATGGGGTTAAGTGAAATATTAAATAAAATTGAAAGTTCTTTACCTCAATGGCTGTTAGCTATGATTGTAATATTTTGCGCAATAGTTTTTATGGTTTATAATGAGCCTCCTCATGAGTTATGTGATACTCAAAAAAACGCTTTTATTAAGCAGCAGAAGAAATTTTTAGCCAGTAAAAACTATGATAATTTTTTTCAAAAATGTTTAAGCTCTAATAATCGAGGGGCTTGTGAGCCTTATTTTAAGGGTTTTAAAAAAATTCTTGATGATTTTAAGGTTATAGATGAGAAGTGCTCTCAGACCATAGCTCAGTTATCAAGAATTAGGTCAGCGTTGACATCATTTCTTGTTCAGGTGGCAAGGCTTGCTTGGAAAGATAGTGGACCTACCACAGGTTACAATCGAGGGGGTTGGTTTGACTCTAGTCATTTTCGAACTTTTTGTAGGGTGAAGAGTCGATACAATCAGTCATATGGTGAGGCAGCTTATAGGGTTTTAGTGAAGAAGGTTTTAGCCATACTGCCCAATACGAAAAAACTTACCAATATTCAGAAGCAAGAGAGGAGTCTTTTTGCAACTCCTTGTTCTAGGTATTTTTAATTAGAGCGAGTCCTTAATTAACATAAGGTGTTCCTATGTATTTTTAACAACACGACTCCACTAAAGCCGAAAACCTAGTTGATGGCTTCAAGACTATGTATTGGCTCATAGGGCTTATGACAAAAACACTTTTTTAAAAAAAGTAGAGCTTAAAATGGGTGCTAAAGTTGTTGCTCCACTCAAATCAAATTGTAAAGTTAAATACCATGAAATTACTTATAAAGATGGGAATATCATTGAGCGGTTATTTTGCCAACTTAAGAACTACAGAAGAATTGCAACTGGATATGAAAAAACAGCTAAGAATTTCTTAGCCATGCTTCATGTTGCAGCCATTTGCCTTTGGATAAAATAATTGAGGACATGCCCTAGTATTTAAATGTCTTTGGGGCTGGTATTTCAACGTTTCTGTAGTGATCAGCTGCGTGTGTTCCTTGAGGGACAAGAGCTATTTGGCGAGCTTTTTTAATTGCTCTAGATAGTGAGTTTTGTTGTTTAGTGCTTAATTTACTTACTCTAGAGGGGACAATTTTTCCTGCATCTATGAGAAAGCGACTAAGGGAAGTAGGGTCTTTATAGTCAAATTTAAAATTACGTGGGTATTCTGGTCTAAATTTGGATTTATAGCCTTTTTTTTCATTCATCTGGTCATGTCTCCTCATGTCTTTAAAATAAAGGCTGAACCTAACTTAAAAAAACCTTGCCAACAAGCCTAAAGTTTAATTACTATCCTCATTTAATATTTTAAGTGAAACTTGTCTGGGCTTTAGCTTACAAGCGGGTGTTGAAAAATGGGATGTGTCCTAAGGAGTGGTTATAATGGCTAAATGTGAATTAAGTGGTAAAGGGCCTGTTGCTAAAAATATTGTTAGTCATTCTAATATTAAGAATAAGTCCATTGCAAACCCCAACGTTCAGGCAAAACGACTTTTTAGTGAAACTTTAAATCGTTTAGTCTCATTAAAAATTGCTATAAGCACTATGCGCACCATTGAGCACACTGGTGGATTTGATAGATTTCTTGTAAAATCTAATGACGCAGTTCTTTCTAAAAGAGCAAAAGCATTAAAAACACAAATTCTTAAGAAATTAAGAACAGCTACTAAAGCTAAGGTGGAAACTAATGGCCTCTAAAACACTTAAATTAAAAATTAATAAAGGTGATAATGTTACAGTTATTTCTGGATCAGGAAAAGGTCATAGTGGGACTGTTTTAGAACTTAACACTAGAAAACTTAAGGTTAAGGTTTCTGGGCATAATATGCAGACACATTTTGATAAAGAAAATGGGATTTTCACAAAAGAAGGATATGTTGATTATTCAAATATAAAGCTTGAAGCCCCCTCAAAAAGAAAAAAAACAACGACTAAGAAAAAAACTACTAAAGCATAAGTAGTATTAAATGAAAGACTTAGTTACAGACTTAAAGGTCTCAGTCTTTCAAATTTGTTCAGATGATTGTTTTAAAAACAATTCAAAAAAAATATTAGATTTATTAAAGGCTTGTGATTTAAAATCAGTGGACCTTTGTGTTTTTCCAGAAAACGCTCTTTATATTAGTATAAATAAAAAAAATAGGGTTCCAAAAATATCATTAGAGGAAGGTTTCTTTAAAGAAGTTAGACAGCTGGCTAAAAAAAATAGTGTAGCTATACATTTAGGAAGCGTTCCTATTTACAGGCAAGGAAAATGCTACAATACAAGTCTTCTTATAAACTCAACAGGAGAGATTAAAAAGGTTTATGATAAGATTCATCTTTTTACTGCAAAGATTGGTTCTTTGGATATTGATGAAGAGTCTTTGTATTGTTCAGGGAGTACTCCTAAGATTATTAGAGTGAAAGGTTGGAAGATAGGACTAAGTATTTGTTTTGATCTAAGGTTTTCAGAGCTTTATTCTTTTTATGGGAAAAATGATTGTGATATGATATTAGTACCTTCAGCGTTTTTTAGAAAAACAGGGAAAGCACACTGGAAGACTTTGTTAAAAGCAAGGGCTATTGAAAGCCAGTGTTATGTGGTGGCTCCAGGGCAGGTTGGGTTTCATAAAAGTGTCCATGGAGACTTTATTAGAAAAAGCCATGGGCAATCATTAGTGATTCATCCATGGGGTGATGTTTTAGTGGATTTAGGAACAAAAGTTGAAAATGTTGAAACCCTTGTTTTGGATAAAAAAGAAATTATAAAAGTTAGAAATTCTATTGTTATGAAAAGAAGGCTTTAAAATTCATTAAGGAAATATATAAAAAATGCCAAAATTTTTTGCTACATGCACAAAGGGCTTAGCCCCAGCACTTGAGGCTGAACTAAAGAGTTTTGATTTAAAACTAAAGGAGCTTTTTGTAAAAGACTCAGGAGTAGGTTTTCAAGGGTCTTGGCAAAAAGCTTATGAGGTGAACTTAAGGTCTAAAGTAGCCTCAAGAATATTGATGCCTGTTTTAGACTATAAAGCTTCTAGTAATGAGCAGATCATTCATGGAGTTAGAAAGTTTGATTTTGCCAAATATATTCCTAAAAATGGAAGTTTTTCTCTTCGAGTAAAGCTTAAGAAAAATGCTCATTATAGGGATCAGCGTTTTGTCATGAATCACTTAAGAGTGGGGCTTTTAAAGCATTTTTCTGAAATTCAAAGAAAAGATATTCTAGTTTCTGTTGATGAACCGGATCTTGAAATTTTTGTAGGAGTTTTTGGAATTCAATTTTCATTTTCGTTAAATCTTAGTGGAGCACCGCTATCAAATAGAGGCTATAGACTTACAGGAGAAAGGGCTCCATTAAGAGAAAATTTAGGTGCAGGGCTTATAAAACTCACAGGTTGGGATGGCAAGCTTCCATTGGTCGATTTTTTTTGTGGTAGTGGCACTTTTTTATTTGAAGCTGCAACATTAAAAGACCCTAACCCATTTAATAGGGTTTTTGGATTCACTCAGTGGAATAATTTTGATTCTAAAAAGTATAAAGAGATTTTTAAAAAAATTCAAAATTTAGATATTAAAAACTCATCTAAAATTTATGGTTTTGATCAAGATCCACGGAGTATAGATTCTGTGAAAATGAACGTTAAAAAGTTTAACCTTTCAAAGAATATTCATTATAAGCAGGTTGCTTTAAAAGATTTAAACCCCACAGCCATGGGGCTTGAGCCAGGGGTTGTTATTTTAAATCCCCCATATGGTCACAGGCTTGGTGATTTTAATGACGCTTTAAAGGTGTACAGCCTTATTGGAGATGTTTTAAAGAGTCAATTTAGTGGTTGGAAGGCGTTTATATTATCGCCTGATATAGAGCTTACACGGGCATTAAAAATGAAATCTTTTTATAAAACTCAGGTTGATAATGGTGGAATAGACTGTGCTTTTTTAGGTTATGAAATCAATTAAAGGTTGTTTGAGTTTTTTTATACTTTAGTTAAATTATGCTGAATAAATAAAATTTATTTTATATGGGTTTGTTTAAAACCATATAAATTGTAATTAAAATTAATGTACTATAAAAAAAGATTAATTTTGTTTGATGCTTTTTTGGAAGTTTTTTTAAGATTAAAGGGGTCATTGCAAAAATAAACCAGATAAAAAGTTTAAACAAGAACCAGCCTTGGGTAAAGGCGTTATTGATATTGGCTTTAGCAAGTAAACCAAATCCTCCAAGTAAAACTACAAAGAGGCTTAAACCCTGTAGTTTTACTAAATTCTTACGAACGGGTTCAGAAAAAACTTGACCAAGTGCTGAAGACATTAGCAGCCCTGTGGTTAAAATCATAATAAACAAGGAAGATAGGTGTAGCCACTTGTAAAATACATAAGACATAGGTCTAATCATTACCTGTAGTTTTAAGAGTTGACAAGACTTCTTGTTAGGTTACCTACAAGAGTCATAAAATGAATATCAGGAGGTAGATAAATGCTAATGGAAATTGGAATACTTGCACCTATTGTAGGTTTAGTGGGTTTAGTAATCGCGTTATTAACTTATATGAGCCTTTTAAAGCTGTCTACAGGAACAGATAAAATGAGGGAAATTGGTGAAGAGATTCATTTAGGTGCTATGAGTTTTTTAAAAGCTGAGTATAAAATTTTGTCTATTTTTGTAGCTGTTATTGCTATGCTTTTATTTTGGAGATTTGGTGGACCTACTGCCATTGCATTTATTTCTGGAGCTGTTGTTTCTGGTCTAGCAGGCTTTATTGGAATGAAGGCGGCTACAAAAACTAATGTTAGAACTGCTGCAGCAGCAAAAGAATCGGGACAAGGTAAGGCTTTATTAACAGCCTTTAACGGTGGAGCTGTAATGGGCTTATCAGTAGCAAGTTTAGGCTTAATTGGTTTAGGTGTTTTTTATCATCTTTTTGGACAATATGTTCAAACTGTTGGTGTGATTTCAGGGTTTTCAATGGGGGCCTCATCTATTGCTCTTTTTGCAAGAGTTGGTGGTGGTATTTTTACAAAAGCTGCTGATGTGGGTTCTGATTTAGTTGGTAAAGTTGAAGCTGGTATTCCAGAGGATGATCCAAGAAATCCTGGTGTTATTGCGGATAATGTTGGTGATAATGTTGGTGATGTTGCAGGTATGGGTGCTGATATATTTGAGTCTTATGTTGGAGCCATGGTGGCATCCATTGCAATTGCTGCAACCATGGGGCTAGGTATTGTTTCACAACTTGCTCCAATGGGCGCAGATGCTGGAAGATCACTTTTAATGAGTCTTCCATTAATTTTATCTGTTATAGGTTTAATTTCTTCAATTTTTGGGATTTTAGGAATGGCGTTTTTAAAGAAAATGAATCCAGCTAGGGCTCTGAATATGTCAGTGTTTATTGCTTGTGGTTTTTTTGCTTTAGGAGCATATATTCTTTTATGTCAAATGGCTCTTTCTACCAATCTTTTTTGGGCCATTGTTGCAGGGGCTATTGCTGGCCTTGGAATTGGTCATATTACTGAGTATTACACTTCAAAAGGACCTGTGCTTAAAATTGTTCACGCTTCTAAAACAGGCCCTGCAACAAATATAATTCAAGGTTTTGCAGTGGGCTTAGAGTCTTGTGCTCTACCGCTTATTTGTATCTGTGGGGCTATTTTTGTTTCATTTTATTTTGCTGGTCTTTACGGTATTGCTTTATCAGCTGTGGGAATGCTTGCAACTGTTGGTATTACAATGACCATTGATGCTTATGGTCCTGTTGCGGACAATGCTGGTGGTATTTCACAGATGGCAGACCTTGGACCAGAGGTTAGAGAAATTACTGATGGATTAGACGCCGTTGGAAACACTACTGCTGCTGTTGGTAAAGGCTTTGCCATTGGTTCTGCAGCCTTAACTGCTTTAGCATTGTTTGTTGCTTATGGCCAGTCTGTTGATGTTGTAAGAAGCACTGTTGGAATGAAAGCATTTTCAATTGATATCTTAAACCCATTGGTTGTTATTGGTTTGTTTTTAGGTGCGGTTGTTCCTCTGGTTGCTGGTGCAATGACAATGACTTCGGTTTCTAAAGCTGCAGGTAAAATGGTTGATGAGATTAGACGTCAGTTTAGAGAAATTACAGGTCTTTTAGAGGGTAGGGGAAAACCTGATACAGTAAAATGTGTCCAGATTTCTACTAATGCTGCGTTAAAAGAAATGTTGGCTCCAGGAGGAGTTGCAGTTGTTGCTCCCGTTGCTTGTGGGTTTTTATTGGGTGCTGAAGCCTTAGGTGGAATGTTAGCAGGTGCTACTGTTGTAGGTGTTGTTTTAGCCCTTCTTATGTCTAACGCCGGGGGTGCTTGGGATAATGCAAAAAAAGCAGTTGAAACAGGTGGAGTTAAAGGTGTTGGCAAAGGCAGTGACACCCATAAAGCAACAGTTGTTGGTGATACAGTAGGTGATCCATTTAAAGACACTACTGGTCCGGCAATGAATATCTTAATTAAACTTATGTCTATAGTAGCGCTTATTATAGCTCCAATTATAGCAACCATATAAGTTTATTTAAATTTAATGTTTTAAAATGAAACAAAAATTAAGCTTTTAAGGTGTGTGGCTTTATAATTATTTAATTTAGCCGATGTTCTTCTTGCTTATTAAAAACTATAAAGGAGAAGTGATTATGAAGTTAAAGTATATTTTATCAGCGTTTTTGTTATTAGGCTTTACAGCTTGTGGGGATGCTCAAAAATTAATAGATGATGCAGGCAAGCTTTTCAATGAACCAGTTGCCATTGAAGATGGTGCTTATGCCACAGAATGTATGCCAGATGATGCTAATGAAAATGGAGAGATAACAAGAATAACATTTTCAACTACTAATGGCAGTAGACAGATTTCTTATGAAACTGATATTTATGAAGATGAGATTACGTGTCCCGGTGTTGCTACGAGTACTCAAAGTGAGGGGGTCAAGTCAATTGTTCTTGCTGACAATGGTTTTGGTAATAATTTTTCCTATTTCACCCAAGGAGAAGGGGCAGATGAGGAAATCATTGCTTATTATGTTGATGATGAGGGCGCCATTTACATAAATAATTCAGAGGGTACTAATGGAAGTCTTGAAGAGCGCTTTGCTAGCTTTATTCTAAACCCAGAAACTGGAACTAAGTATACACGAGAATAGATAAGATTAGCTTAAACATTACTGTATATGTTAAATTTGGCACCTGTTGTTTTTAAAAAGCAGGTGTTTTTATTTATACTAAGCTTACTTAAGAGAAATTTTAACTTAAAGTTTCTTTTATAAGTTTAGCTATACTAAGGAATTTAAAAAAAACTTTATAATAGTGTTCTTATTTATGAAGTTTAGATTAGTAATAAGTGAAAAAAACCAGAGTTTAAAATATAAGCAGCTAGAAGGCTAATGTTTAAAGGAAAAGTTTAGTATTTAAGCAGCGGTTAACCTAGACTTTAAATTGATTTTTAATTTTTAATAAACTTTGAAATTAATTTGACTACTGAATAAAAAGCTGTATTCTTTCATCCTGTATGTTAAATTAAACTATAAAATAAGGAGATGTTTATGAAATTAAAATATACACTATTAAGTTTTTTACTTTTGGGCTTTACAGCTTGTAGTGACAGTGATGATAATGATACGTCGGTTAATGTTGCAGATGGCACCTATTCAGCAGAGTGTGATGATACAACTGCTAATGGTAATGACTCGAGTGAAATAAATTCTATCATATTTTCAACAACTGAAGACGGTGTAAGACAGCGAGCTACTCGAACAGATACTTATGATGACACTGCTTGTGCAGGCACTGAAGTACTTGGTACTCCATCTACACCATTAGATGTTACCTTTGCTGATTATGGTTTTGGTAATGGTGTTTCCTACTATTCTGGAGCAACCAACTCTACCCCTTATCATCTTGCCGGTGGTGTACTTTATGAAGGTGCTTCTGTTGCCAGTGACAGTATAACTGAAGAAGAAGGTAAAACTTCTGCAGACGTTTTTTCTGCTTTCATTGAGGCTCCAGCAACTGGAGAAGGGTATACACTTCAAGAATCAGAGTAAAGTAGTTAGTAAACTAAACTGTTTATAAATTTAAAAAGATCAATGGCTAGGCTTTAAAAGTTTGGCCATTTTTTTATCTTTTATAAAAGAATTTAGTTGATAAAAAATTATGGTTCATGGGTAGTTAAGAGGGTTACGACGCAGCATAGAAAGAATTAATCTATAGAGGTCTTCATTTCTGTGATTGAACCTAAACTCACACTCCTTTAAATGCAAATAAAAAGTGTTCTTATGCATTCCTCTAAATTTAGAAAGTCTTACTTTGGCTAAGCCCCAAAAATTTTCAATTCCATTAATATGGTTTTTAACTTTTCCTTCAGCTTTTGAAAATTCATTTTTTCCATGATGAACTCTATAGTGTTTTTTATAACCCATATCCACAAGACCATCATACGTCCTAAAGCCATCTGTCTAAACTGTAGACTCCTTGCTTATTTTAGCCCGTATTAGAGGGAGAATCTCGTTTTTAGAGCAGTTTTTAATAATTTGAGTATACACCTTACCATTTCTTTTTTTAAGTCCAAAGACAATGGTTTTACCTCTAGCTCCTCTTCCGCGAAGACCTCTAACTCTCCTTGCTCCAAAATAACTTTCATCCAGTTCTATTTCACCAGAGTCAAAAAGGCTTTCTTGTTCGCATTGCTCAACTATTTTTGATCGTACTTTTTTTAAAATATTTCCTATAGTTTTTCTGTTAAGCTTTGTTAATTCTGAAATCTGTTGAGTTGTTAAATCACTGGCAAAAAGCTTGATAATCTCCCTGAATTTAGCCTCTGAAATTGCTTGAACGAGCAAAATACCTATTTTTCACAGTGATAATAATAAGTTAACTCCCTTCAAAGTCAACTTAACTACCCATGAACCAAAATTATTTAAGATGAGGGTAGAAAAATTTAATTCATGACACTTTAAATTGACTTAAAAGGGAGTTAATTAATTGTGATTACTATAGAAAATAAATTATTTTATTTGTTTAAGAATTTTTGAGTTAGCTAAAAATAGCTCTCTAAATTTTATAAGGAATAAAAAAAGTAATACTAAAAATACTTTAAAATAAACCGTTTGAAGTAGGATTTAAATTTTACGTTTATAATAGCTTATAGTTGTCAATATGGCGGAATTTTAGGCCTTAAAATTATTTTAGTTCTTTTAAAGTTAGAAGTTAAATTGTTAACTGAAATATTTTTTGTAAGACTTATTCAAAGTTATAAATAAACAATCTTTTATTAGAGACTATTTAAATTCCAATCATAACCAGAAAAAGTAATAGAATAATCTTTTGAAAGAATAAGTGCTTTTTCTTCTTTGTTAGTGGTTATTGAGTTTACATATATACTTAAAAAAGCTTTTAAAGACCCATAGTTTTTAGTTTTAAAATCATTACCGTACCATTTAAATATATTTGAAAGTTGAACAGATTTTTTTTTAATATTTACACGGTTTCTTAAATGATCTTTTAAAAAATTTTGAGTTGCAGATTCAAATTGGCTATTTAATTTTTCTCCAATCCATGGAGTGTTTAAAAGTGCAGGGCATCCTATTGATGCGCAATTAAAAGCAAAATGTATTCTAGCATCATTTCCTAAGGTTTTAGAGGCTCTAACAAAATCGTGTTCAATTTCATCTAAAAAGGATTTTTTTTGAAAAAGCTTAAAAAACTTTTTTTTCCAAGGAGATGAGAAAATACCCCCAATGTTTTTAATTGATTTAACAGGGTAGTTGTTGAGGATGAGTTTTATTGTATAGGCATTGTAGGCATTTATGTAAAAAGCGAGCTGTTGTTTTCTAGTAAAATTGTTAAAATCTTTTTTTTTTAAAGAGCTAATACTTTTAAGGTACTCATTAAGTTTTTTAGTATTAAAATTTTTGTAATCAACAACAGAGCTTGTTTTATTAGGAGACATTTTAACATGAGCATTTAATAAATTTGCAAATAAGCTGTGCTTATGATCAAAGGCAAAAGATAAAGAAGAAGTTAAAACAATGGAGGATAGGATTAGTATTTTCATTTCTTTATTTTAAATAAAAAGTATTTTATATCAAGTCTAGGTAGGGATTTAATTTTTAAGGTTTAAGTGCTTCATTACCTTACTTAGGTTTTGTTTCATTTTAGCAAGATTTCCAAAGGCTGCATTATTTTTTAATCCTTCTTGAAGAGGCTTTAAAGGGTAGCCGTAATAACTTCCAGGTTTTTTAATGCTCTTATGAACAACAGAATGACCTGCTAAATTCACATTATCGGTAATTGTAATATGTCCGGTAACAGTGGAGCGCCCACCTGTTGTAAAGTAGTTTCCAATAGTGGTAGATCCGGCAACAATAAACCCTGCTGTAATAAGACAACCTTTTCCAATAATACAATTGTGTGAAATATGGCAAAGGTTATCGATTTTAGTGTGAGCCCCAATATGAGTTTTTCCAAAAGTACCACGATCTATTTTACTCCCTGGACCAACATGTACAAAGTTTTCTAAAACAACATGTCCTTGGTGTGGAATGGGAAAGTGTTCTCCTTTTGAAGTTGAAGCATATCCAAAGCCTTCAGTCCCTATGGCTCCATGTGGGTGAATCTCACAGTTGTCTTTTAATATTGAATTTTGAGCAATGAGTGCAAACTCATGGATACGGCAGTTTTTACCGAGGCTTGAATGAGACTGAATCACTGCACAGGCACCAATAATGGAGCCTGATTTAATGTTAACGTTTTCACCAACAAAGGCGTTGGGGCCAATTTTTACATCTTTAGCAATGTGGGCTGTGGGGTGAACAGTGGCAGCTGGTGAGATGTTTGTTTTTAAGCCCTTAAACTGCTCTAAAAGCTTATCCATAGCAAAAACTTCTTTTCCACAAAGAGCCATTACAAGTCTTGAATTACTAGATTTTAAGACGTTTATCTTTAAATCCAGTGGGACTAAATGAGCATAGGATTCAGGGATAACCATACAGCCAATAAAAGATTTTAAAGCTTTTTGAATACATTCTGGTTTTGAGATAAAAACAATAGAGTCAGGCTGAGGCTCACTTTCTGAAGAAAGACTAATAAGTTTGCGCCCTAGGTTATCTTTTATATGTACTGACAAAAGGTCACTATATCGCTTAATAAGTTCAGATACTTTAACCATGGACAATCCTTTCAAGAAAAAAACAATAGCACTAGTCAAATGAATAAGAGTGTTGTATCTTGACGGTGGCGTCTAAGAAACAACGCAAGGAGTTATAATGGCAACTAAAGCTTCAGGTAGCAAAGCTAGCACCAAAAGCAAAAAAAAAACCACTAAGAAGGTGGCTTCTAAGAAGGGTGAAGGCGTTGAAAAAAAAGTAAAAAAAAAGCGTATAACAAAGGCAGAGCGTGAAGCAAAAGAAGAGTCAGACCGCTTAAGAGATAAGTGGCAAGAGCTTCATGGATTGTCTGAAGGGCAGCCAGCTAAAAAATATAAGATTACAGACTCATACGAGCCTAATTCAGCCTTAGATCATGCAAAACTTGGTTGGGGATATGTGTTGGTGTCACAGAACAATAGGTTAGAGGTATTGTTTGAAGAAGGGATTAAAATTTTAATTTCAAATTATAAGGGGTCATAGCTTAAATGGCAAAAGACGATTTAGCACAATTAGAGGGAAAAATATGTGATGCTGGTGCTGGTGGCCTTTATCAGGTGGAGTTAGAAAATGGAGCAAAGCTTAAGGCTAAACTTTGTGGAAAAATGAGAAGATTTAATATTCGTGTAGTTGTAGGTGATAGGGTTACAATTGGTGTGTCCCCTTATGATCCAACCCATGGTTTGATTATGTATAGGCATAAATAGTCTTAAAATCTAAAATATTTATTTAAGTATCATTAAAATAATGTTACGGAGTTTATATGAACGCTGGGGAATTTATATTAGCAAATACAAATTTAAAAGAAACTCAAGGTTTTAAAAAAGCAGTTTTTTTATTAGAAGAGGGCTTTAGTTTTGGAGAGGTTTGTTATTCTCTTGAAGTTTGGTCTGATAAGAGTTTAGGTTTCTGGGAATTAGATAGGCTTGCAAGTTTATATGAAGATTTTCTTGTGTTTAATAAAAAAAAAGAAAAATCTATTAAAGATCTTGAATCTAGAAAAACACCACAAAAAGGTATTCTAGAAGCCATTCTTAAAACTAATAACCTAATAGAGTTAGAGGATGTTTTTCGTCCATATAAAAGAAAGAAAAAAACAAAAGCTACTTTAGCAAGGGAAGCAGGACTTTTAGATTTTGCAGATATTATTAGAAAAAAAGTACTAACAGGCAAAGGTTTTGAAAAAGGTTTAGAGCTTGAGGCTAAAAAATATATTCAACCTTCATTAGGTTTTATAACTTTTCAAACCGTTCTTAAAGGCACTCAAGATATTTTAATTGAGCAAGGGTTTGAGAATGTGAGTCTGCGTGCCAATCTTTTAAAAGAAGTGCTTAAAAATGCAAAAGTTATTATAAAACCAGGTGAAAAACTAAAAGAAGGCGGGCGGTATTCAAATTTTATAAAAGCCCCGGCTCAAAATTGTGCATATTATTTAAACTCTAGAAATTATGATAAATTTCCTCAAATTAAGAAAGCCTGGGAAGATGGGTTCTTAAAAGTAACTTTAGATTTTCCTTTAGAAGGACAAATTAAAGCCTTTAGAAACGAGTTTGCCTGTGGAGGGATTGATGAAGATTTAGAGTCTTTTTTAAATACTGTTAGTAAGAAAGCCTTAGACATTCATGCTCTTCCTTCTGTGACAAAAGAAGTCTTTGATAAGTTTTATGGAGTGTCAAAAGCAGTGTATTTATCTAAGCTTAAAGTTGATTATAGGAGTCTTCTTAGCACCCCTGCTTTTAAGAATAAACCTGTCCTTGGAATATTAGAAAAACAAAATCAAATGGCTGCTGTGGTTTTTGTAAGTCATGAGGGTGAGTTTGTATCGTCTACTTTAATAGATTTTTCTAAAGAAGAGGTTGTTCAAAATTTAAAAGACCTCATTGGAAGCATTACTAAGAATATAGAGCTTGGTTGTGTTGCTATTTCCTTAAGTGATTCAGTTAGGAAATTTGAAAAATTAACAGCTAGAGCACTATTTGAATTAAATAAATCAGATTCTGTAAAACTGGTTATAGCTGATCCAAGAGGACTAGCTCAGTACGTTAATGAGCCTGAGGCAAAGTTTAGGTTTAAAGAAGAAATAGACAACTCTTTACTTGCTTGTTTTTATTTAGCAAAAAGAGTTCAAGATCCAATTTTAGAATATGGTTCACATTTGCCATCAACACTACTAGAAGTTCCTAATTTTATGGATAAGGTAGAGGTGAATAGGGAGCTTTTAAGAGTGCTTAGTTATTATGTATGCTCAATAGGTTTATCTGTTTTTGAGGTAAATTGGGGGCTCTTAAAAAATTTAAATTGGTTTAAGCTTAAAGAAGAATCTGAATTAAAAGACTTAAGTGAAAAGATTTTTAAAAGTCGAGGAAAAGAGAAAAAAGATTTAGAAAAAGTTTTAAGTTTAAAAGATTTTTCTAGGTTTTCAAAGTACTTTAAATTTTCAAAAGCTTTAAATCTTTTAGATCGTTCAAGGTTTTCTCAAACAGAATTTTCAAGAGTAAAAGACTTTCTTAAAGAAAAGAAAATAAGTTTATTAAAAGGACCTATTCCTGACTTATATAAGACAGTTGATGAATCCTGGTATGGTCTTTTAGGTAAGGATTTTTCAAGCTATTTGGTTTCAGAACTTTCAAATCCATTTAAAGATTTTAGAAGAACATATAAAGTCTTTTCTTTTTCTAAAACAGTGGAGGAACTGAGTGAAGTTAAAGAGGGGAGTCTTTACTGGGGAATTGTTACAAAATTTTCAGCTTTTGGAGCCTTTATAGATATTGGAGTTGGTGTTAATGGTTTAGTCCATTTATCAGAACTGTCTAATGATTATATTCCTGATGCTAGAAAAGTTTTAAGGCTTGGTCAGTGGGTTTTGATTAAGGCTATTAAAGTTGATGTGGAAGGAAAGAAACTTTCTTTTTCTAAGATTAAAGCTGATGAGGGTTTTTTAAAAAAAGTTACAAATCCAAGATTAAAAGCCTTGGGAGATGAAAAAAAAATCTCTAATAAAAAAGTGACTAAAAAGTTTAATAAAAATAAGTCTCTTAAAGTTAAATCTCAAAATAGAAAACCTAAAGAGCTTTTTAACAATCCTTTTGCTGCTCTTCAGGATTTAAAGAAATAAAAAGCTTTTAAAGTCTTATAAATAAGAGTCTAACTTAGTCTAAACTTCTAGGCTATTACTGGGTTTTTAAGTTGTTTAGGGTATTAAAGTGGCATCAAGGTTTAAAGTTTTTAGACTCTATTTTCCTATAAAACTTAATAACTGTGTATTTTTAAGGTTTAAACCTACATAATCAATACTAAGTTTTTTTTAAAAGCATATTAGCAACTTCACAAAAGCCATCACCCCCATTAAGTGTAGTCACCCATGTGGGCTTAAATTTTAATTTAGGCATGGTTTTTTTAATATTAGCAACACCAATGGAGTATTTAAAGTCTTTAAAACTAGGCTCATCGTTTGGGCTATCTCCTATAAAAAGTGCATGTGGAGAAATTTTATTAAAATTAAAACCTAATTCTTTTAAACAAAAGTCTTTAATCATTGAAATTTTATTGTAGTCCCCAAACCAACCATTAACGTGAATAGAACTTACTTTAACAGTGGAGCCATGTTTTTTATAAATAGAGACAATTTTTTTTATTTCACTTTCATTTAAAGGAGAGACATCTTCACAAAAATCTATTGCAAGATCCATAAGTCTAGTAAATTGATCAGATGCCACTGCTGCATTGGGAACTAATTTAAGAACTTCATCTTTGATATTATTAAGCTTTTGCTGGTTTTTAAGTCTTTCTTCCTTAGTGTTAAAAAAGTAACGAGTCATTTGCTTATTTTTATAGTTAAAGTAAAAACCACCATTTTCGCCAATAACACCATGAACAGGCCAAAATCTAGCAATCATCTCACACCAACCAGCAGGCCTTCCTGTTACAGGAATAATTTTAAAACCACCATCATAAAGCTTCCATAAAGCATTATAAGCGTTGCTTTGAAGCCTGCCATGACTTGTAAGGGTGTCATCAATATCTGTGAAGATATACTTAATTCCAAGATTAGGTAAATTTGCTGAAAATAATGGCTTAGACATTGGCACTCCATATCCTTATAATGTTTAAAGAAAATGGCTATAAAGCCATTAGTATAAAGTACTTATATTATTGAGTACTGACAAATTAATAAGAGGATTGCATGGCATCAAAATCTATACAGGGTAAAAAACTAGTCATAGTGGAGTCTCCTACAAAAGCCCGTACCATTCGTAAATTTTTAGGATCAGATTTTATGGTGGAATCTTGTATGGGACACATTAGAGATCTTCCAAAATCTGCCAAAGAAATTCCTGAAAGATATAAGAAAAAAAAGTGGGCTAGACTTGGTGTTGATGTTGAGAGTGATTTTAAGGCTATTTATCTTATTCCAAAAAATAAAACAAAAATTGTTACCCAGTTAAAAAGTCTTTTAAAAGAAGTTGATGAACTCTACCTTGCAACCGATGAAGATAGAGAGGGAGAAAGTATTAGCTGGCATTTACTTGAAGTTTTAAAGCCTAAAATTCCTGTTAAACGAATGGTGTTTCATGAGATTACACAAAAAGCTATTTTAGCAGCTTTAAAAGACACTAGGGAAATTAACTTTGATATGGTTAGAGCTCAAGAAGCTAGAAGGATTTTAGACCGTTTAGTGGGCTTTACAATATCACCTCTTTTATGGAAAAAAGTTGCCTATGGTTTATCTGCAGGTCGAGTACAGTCTGTTGCTGTAAAACTCATTTCTAGAAGAGAGCATGAGCGTATGGAGTTTGTAAAAAATAATTATTACTCTATTACAGCTCATGTTGAAAAAAATAAGACTGCTTTTCAAGCAAAGCTTTTAGAATGGAAGGAGAAAAGAATTGCTACAGGAAAAGATTTTAAAGAAAAAGCTGTAGGTTTAAAAGAGAATAAGAAAGATTATCTTCATTTAAATAAAAAGCTATCAAATGGGGTTTTAGATGCTTTAACGGATAAAAATTTAACTGTTGTAAGTGTTGAAGAAAAACCAATTTCAAGAAAACCATCAGCGCCATTTATTACATCTACTCTTCAACAAGAGGCTAGTAGAAAGCTTGGTATAACTTCTCGTGACACTATGCAGGCTGCTCAAAAACTTTATGAGCAAGGTTTTATTACTTATATGAGAACAGACTCTACTCTTTTATCTACTCAAGCAATTAAAGCAGCAAGAACAGCCATTGAGAGTCTTTATGGAAAAGATTATCTTCCAGATGCTCCTCGTGATTATACTAAGAAAAAAATTAAAGCAGCTCAGGAAGCCCATGAAGCCATTCGTCCAGCGGGAACAGATTTTTTAAAACCTGAAGATACTAAACTTAAAGGACTACAACTTTCATTATATGATTTAATTTGGAAAAGAACCATAGCTTCACAAATGGTAAACGCTCAACAAAAACAACTTGCTCTAAGGCTTAAAGTGGGAGATGCACTTTTTGGAGCAAACGGTTTATCATTGGTTTTTCCAGGGTTTTTTAAAGCTTATGTTGAAGGTTCAGATGATCCTGATCAAGCTTTATCTAATAGAGAAGTTCATCTTCCTCAGCTTAAAAAAGGTGATAGTGTTAAAGCTAATAAATTTGTGGATAGCAGCCATGAAACAAAACCTCCATCAAGATATACAGAACCAAGTTTAATTCAGGTGCTTGAACAAGAGGGGGTTGGGCGACCATCTACCTATGCTCAAATTGTTGGTACAATTCAGGATAGAGGTTATGTAAATAAAATTGGAAACTCATTACAGCCAACATTTACGGCTTTAATTGTTACAAAACTTTTAGAAAACCACCTCCCTAATTATGTGGATTTAGGGTTTACATCGAGTATGGAAGACTCTTTAGACGGTGTGGCTGAAGGTGCAAAGGTTTGGACGGATTATTTAAGAGAAGTTTATTTAGGAGAGAATGGATTAAAAGCATCAGTTGATAAAAAAGAAGAAGAGATTGATATAGAGACCTCAAGGAGTATTCAGGTTGTAGGTCTTAATGGGCTTAATTTTAAAGTGGGTCGATATGGTGCTTATGTATGTAAGAGTGTAGACGGAGCTGAGATCTGTGCATCCCTTCCTGAAGATCATGCTCCAGCTGATATGGACCTTGAGTATATTGATAAAGCCATTGATCGAAAAATCAATGGAGTTGATGCTTTAGGAGTAGATCCTCAGACAAACCTTTCAGTATATGTTTTAACAGGGCGTTATGGACCCTATGTGCAGCTAGGGGATAGTAATGGTGAAAAAGAAAAACCAAAACGTTCTTCAGTGCCTTCAACAATAAACCCCAGTGATATTACTATTAAACAAGCACTACAGCTTTTGTCTCTACCTAAAACTTTAGGGGTTCATCCAGATACAGAGATTGAGATTAAAGCCGGCCTTGGAAGGTTTGGACCCTTTATAGTTTATGAAAAAGACTTTAGATCTATTCCAAAGGATGTGGATTTATTTACAATTACCTTAGAGCAAGCCTTAGAGCTTTTAGCTCGTCCAAAAGGTGGTCGTGGTCGAGCAACGCCTATTAAAATTTTAGGAAAGCACCCTACTTTAGGTGAAGAGATTACAGTGCATAATGGTAAATTTGGGCTATATTTTAAATGTGGTAAAATTAATGCCTCTTTTCCTCAAGGTGTGGAGGTGGAGCAGGTTACTCTAGACCAAGCTTTAGAGAGTTTAAGTTCTAAGATTAAAGAGGCTAAAGTAAGCAAGGAAAACCTTAAAACAAAAAAGAAAGGAGCTAAGAAAAAAACTTCAAAAAAAACAGTGACCAAGAAGGCTAGTGTGAAGAAAAAAACTATTACAAGAAAGAAAAAAATTTAGTGTTTCCCTAGGGTTTTAAATGAGTAAAAAGTAGTGCTTTTTATAAAGACTCTTAAAAATCCATTGATTGGGTTATATTAGCATGGGGTGTTGAATGTGTAATAGAATCAACACTAATGTAATCAACTCCCATAAAGGCAACAGATTCAACTTCATTAAGGGTTATATTTCCACTGGCTTCAACTTCAATACTTTTACCATTTTTTTCTATAAGATTTAAGGCTTCAGATATTTCTTCATTTGAAAAGTTGTTAAGTATAACTCTATGAGCCTTGGTTTTTATAATAAGCTGAACATGACTTAGATTAGAAGCTTCAACAATTAGATGAAGGTCAGGGTTTTGTTTTAGACAGTTTTCAATAGCTTTTTTAAAATTAAATTCATAAAGACTTAAATGGTTTTCTTTTAAGATCATAGCACTAGAAAGATTATCTCTATGATTAAAGCCTCCGCCATGACGAACAGCCTTTTTTTCTAGATTTCCATAAAGGGGATTTACTTTATAAGTGTCTAGAATACGACATTTAGTTTTCTTAACTTTCTCACTAAAGTGCCAAGTTTGTGTAGCTATTCCACTAAAATGCCCAATCCAGTTTAATAAAGGTTCTTCTATAGATAAAAGAGATTTCCATGGACCTTCAAGTAAAGTAATGCACTGTCCTTTATAGACTTTATCACCATCTTTAAAAAAATTAGTAATAAAAAGATCTAATTTTTTAGGGATAGAGTCTAATATGGACTCAATTCCAGAAATACACAGATCTTCTTTGGCTAAAATTTTTGCTGTTCTTATGTATTCAGGAAGTTTTAGTGATTCTAAAGTTTTATCTTTAAAGGGAGTGTTTTTTGTGAAGATTTCTTTTAAGAGTCTCTTAGAAGGAGAATCTATCATCTAAGATCATCTTCATATTTAATTTTTCCAGTAAGGCGCTGAATTTCTTTTTGTATCATTTCTTTTGCTAATTCAGGGACTACATCCCAAACAATGCTTTCAATGATATCATTGCTTTGGGCAAGGATAAGTCTTTTAAGTTCTTCTTTAGAAAGTTGAGAGGTAATGGTTGATGTAGCGTTTTCATTTTCAGGCTTTAAAGGCACTACTTCATTAGTGTTTTCTTGTGATAAGGGTTTTACTAGACTGTGGTTTTTTTTAGGTGTTGTGTGTTGGGGCTTTTTTGAAGGTTCAAAAGGAAGACTGTCATTATCAAAAGCGTGTACAGAAAAAGAATCTACATCATCTAAGCCTTCAGGGGGAGTGAGGTCATCATTTTTAATGGACTGCCAATCATCTTCAGACTCTGGGTCCTCAGGTTTTAAGTTATTAGAGTCAAATCCTTGAGGAGTGTTAAATTTTGAGGAACTTATATTGGTGTCTTCTTTTAAAATACTCTCAAAATTTGGAATTGGGGGAAGGTTGTCATTATCATCAAGATTTAAAGGGTTTAAAACGTTAACAGGAGTGTTGTCATTATTTTTAAGATTTAAAGGTTCTTCTTTGTGTTTAATTTCAAGGGGGGTATCAATAATTAAATGATTACTCAACTCATTCTGGTTTAGTTTTGAAACAAGTTTTTTTACAATGGTTCTCAGAGTAACGGTTTCAAAAGGTTTTTCAATGCTTTCATCGGCTTTACAGGATTTAAACTTTATTTTATCAAGTTCCATAAATCCACTCCACATAAGTACAATGGGAGTTTGACTTGAAGCTTTATCAGTTTTTAATTTTTCACAAACATCGTAGCCATTTAATTTTGGAAGTAAAACGTCCATAAAACAAATATCAGGTTGAAAGTTTTGGTAGATTTCTTGAACATCAATACTATTATGCACTGTTTGGATTTTTACACCATAATCCTGTAGTGCAATGGAAAACGCCTTTTTAATAGAAGGACTTTCATCTGCTAAAAGAACTCGTAAAGACATAGGTAAATTAGACGATAGGATTTTAGTAGAGTCAATGCTCCTATCTAGCTAATTTTTTAAGCTTTTTAGAGGAATATTGGTAAAATATATATTCAGTGTTTTTAAAATAAATAGTTTAAAAACGTCTCTTTTAAAAGGACGCTTAAGTATTGTAGATCATGGGTTTTTTAGTTTTTGAGTTAAGCTGGGATAAAAAAAGGTTTAATCTTAATGTTTATTTCCACTTTTATAGCTGTGTTTTTTTTTGTAAAGTTTAGAAAATTTCTTTTTTTGAGAATCATTTAAAAGAGATCTTGTTTTAAGTGTGGTTTTAAACTTATATTTTTTGAATTTAGTATTGGCTTTAAGCATTTTGTTATGGAGGCTTTTTAAGGTGGACTCTGAAGCATTAGATTTCATAGCTTCTTTAAAAGCTTTTCGAGTTTCTTTTTTCTCTTGCCGAAGGCCTTTTATTTTATCTTTTCGAGAAGTTTGAAGTTTTTTAAGTTCTTTTTCCTGTTCTTTGCTAAGATCAAGTTGTTCAAAGATTTTTTGCATTTTGCCTCTATATTTTCCACCTTCTTTTTTTGCAAAAGTTGGCGAAACTATAATTAGCGATAAGAAAATAAGTAGACTATGTTCCATGATAAACTCCTTTGTTAGTGTTTATCATAGATTAACTCATAAATATTTATATATGAACAGTTTAAAAAGTATTAGAACTGGATATTGAAACATAATATTAAAAAGATTTTATTAAAGAAAAGTTATTAATATCAGTAAAAAGTACTGACTTTATAACCTGAGTTCGGCGATCTAAGCTACTATCAGAGCGGTGTTTATCAATTTTTGTTCTTCTGCGCTCCAGTTGATTCTTGGTTTTTTTTCTTGAAATGTATACGCTACAAGCCCTGCAATTATATTAACCATGGCGTTTGTAGGACTACGGTGTCTAGAGTGCTCTACTTGAGAAATATTTTTAAGCTGATCATTTATGGTCTCAATAACTGAGCGCTTTCGTAAAAGAATTTTATCCTCCATTTCCATCAACCTATTCTTCATGCCTTTTCTGACGGAAGTGATCAGTTTGACCCCATTTTCAAAAAGCTCATTAAATAACTTTTTTGAAATATAACCTTTATCAGCAAACAGCTTTCCCCATAAACCCTCTGCCAACTTAGGAACAGGTTTTCTGTCATCAACATTGCCAGCTGTAATCTGTGCAGATAACAAATGGCCAAACTCATTGGTGACAATGTGAAGTTTAAATCCAAAAAACCAACCCATTGTAGACTTTCCAACTGCAGCTATGTCTTTGAAAACTTTATTCCTTTTAATGCGTTTATTTCTACATACTCTCAGAGGTGTAGAGTCGATAAAATTGATTCCTGTTGACTTTACAAACCGTGATTTTAAAAAAGAACAAAGAGGTATGAGTGCTGAGGGGATAAGCTCTACAAATCTTGTGTAGCTTACCAAATAAGGGAAGTCCCCTTTGTGATAAGCTCTCAAGTGTAGATAGAATTGCTTGAAGGTTCTAAATCCACATGGGTGAAATAGAATTAAAATTGATATAACTTCACTTATTGCTAGATTTGAGGGCGTACCTCTAAAAGGCTTTCGATTTTCTAAGGCTTGTTTTTTATAAACATTTTCATAATGCATACAAAAATCATCGACAGCGCAAAAAACAGTGGTAAGCTTATCTTGAGTCATAAAATTCCTTTTTAAAATTGCCGTCATTGGCGTTTTTGTTTGAACTAAGGATTTTATGGCTTTTTTTGTTTTCTGGGATTGCAAGGGGCGTCAAAAACTTTAAACACTTATTTTATAAAGAATGTAACGCCGAACTCAGGTTTATAAGTAGGAGTTTAGTTATGTTGAGAAGGTCAACATAGAATTTGATAAGCAGCGTTATAAAGTTTAATATCAATGTAGAACAGATTTATGTGGAATATAAATATTTTAATATTTTTAAGGTAGAGAATATAATTTCTATTCAGTTTAAAGATATATTGATCAAATCTATAATAGGGATTAGTTTTTTTAAGTAGTGATTAAAATTTTAAATCAATATCTATTAAAGCTATATTTAAAATACTATTTTTTTAGTCTTTTAGTCCTTACATTTTTATTTTTGTTAATTGATATTTTCACTATTTTAAATAGATTTCAGGTATCAGGTAGTGTTTATTTAGGGTATTTTATTTACTATATTCCGTGGATAATTTCCCAAATGATGCCAATTGCTGGAGTGCTTGCCACTGTATTTTTATTCATAACTATTCAAAAAAACAATGAATTGGTTGTTTTTTACTCTTTAGGTATTTCTATTTATCAAGTTTTAGCTCCATTATTGGTTGTTTTATTTTTAACTTCTTTTTTTGGTTGGTTTTTCACTGATAAAATTGTTCCAAAAGCTATTGAGCGTAGAAATTATTACTATTATGTAGAAATGAAAAAAAAACCAGCTAGTTATAATAAATTTAAGGAAAAAAATATATGGCTCAGAACCCAAGAGGCCATTGTTAATTTTAAGGAGGTTCTCTCTGAATCAGAGGTAACAGGGGCTAAGGTTTTTTTTTATGACAAAGATAAGTGGCGACTTGTTCGCACCATTGACGCTAAGAACGTAAGAATCGGTGAAACAGCGTGGGTTTTTAAAGATGGAGTTGAAACTTTTTATAAGCCTTTGAGTATTGTTTTAAAACCGTTTAAAGCAATTTTAACAAAACCATTACAAGGTTCACAAGAGTTTACAAAGAGCTTGCCTAGGCCTGAATCCATGACCTTGTCACAGCTTTCTAATGCAATTAAACAAGCAAAAACCTCCTTTATGGAAACAAAACTCTTAGAGACGGAATATTATGGAAAACTTAGTTTTATATTTTCAGCGCTTTTTTTAAGTCTATTAGCCCTGCCATTTTGTATAAAAGATCAAAGGTCTTCAAGTCTTTTCCTAGGGCTAGGGTTTACTCTAGGGTTAGTGCTTTTTTATTGGGTGGTTTATAGCTTAACCTTAAGCCTTGGAAAGGCAGGAGTGTTGCCTGCCATGGTGGCGGCATGGCTTCCAGGAGCGCTTAGTTTGACTAGTTTTTTTATTTTAATGAGGCGAGAAAGATTTTAAGGTTAGTTAGGCTTGTTTTATAAAAAAAGTCATTTGAGTTTGAAAATATATTTTTTTTATAAACTCTTTTTAGGCTTAAGAAGTCTTTATGGAGTTGTTTTTTTCATTGTTTTTCTTGTAAAATGTTTTAAAGAGAAGAGCTTTTATTAATGAAATCAGTAATTTATCTATTACCTCATCAATTTGATTTTTTTTAATTGATATAGGTTGACCAAATTAAAATAACCAGTCAGATTTTTTTAAAAGGAACTAGGTATGGCGTTATTAGAAGTTTTAAAATTTCCAGATCCAAGGTTAAGAAAGCTCTCTAAACCTATTGATGAGGTTACAGTTGAACTTAAAAAACTTGCTCAAGACATGCTTGACACCATGAAAGAGGAAAAAGGAATTGGTTTATCGGCTCCTCAAGTAAATACACTAATTCGTTTAATCCTTGTTGATACAAGACCTCAAAAACATGGTCGTTATGAGCTTTCACAGATGACAGATTTAGAACAAAAAATTAAACAACCATTAAGTCTTTTTAACCCAATAATTACTAAATATGAAGGCAATACAACTTATGATGAAGGCTGCCTTTCTGTTCCTGGTTATTATGAAACCGTAAAGCGTTTTAACTACATTGAGGTTGAGGCTTTAAATTTAGAAGGTAAGAGCGTTAAACTTAAAGTTGATGGGCTTACAGCAATTTGTATTCAGCATGAAATTGATCATTTAGATGGAAAACTTTTTATTGATCGTTTAAGTCTTTTAAAATCTAATAAGATTAAAAATAAAATTAAAAAACACGGGTATCCAAAAAAAGAAGAGCTTAAAGAGGATGAAGCTTAAGGAGTGTTAGATAGAAAATATCGTATTCTTTTTATGGGAACTCCAGAGTTTGGGTGTTTAACTCTTCAAGCCCTATGGGCTGATTCGCAAATAGAGGTTGTGTTAGTGGTGAGTCAGCCTGATGGAAAAAGTGGTCGTAAAATGAAACTCACCCCTTCTCCTATTAAACAAAAGGCTTTAGAGCTTGGATTAAAGGTGATAACACCAAGTAGGATTTCAACTCCTGAATTTATAGAAAACATCAGAGCTTTAAACTTAGATGCTGTTTTAGTGTTAGCCTATGGAAAACTTTTAAAACAAGATTTGTTAAATGTTTTACCAAGTAAGTTTATAAATATTCATGCAAGCCTTCTTCCAAGGTGGAGAGGGGCTGCGCCCATTCAAAGAGCCATAATGTCAGGGGATAAGGAAACAGGTCTATCCTTTCAGGTTATGGGTTTAAAGCTTGACTCAGGGCCTATCATTTTTGAAGAAAAAGTTAAAATTCCATTAAATGAAAACTCCTTAGAGCTTGCCAATAGGCTATCCCTTTTATCATCAAATCTAGCCTGTAGTGTTCTTAAGGGTCATATTAATGATAAATTTAGCCTTTTAATCCAAGATGAATCAAAAGCTACTTATGCTAAGAAAATCAAAAAATCCGAGGGATTGGTTCATTGGGGAAAAAAAGCTCAAGACTTGCACAATGATATTAGAGGACTTAAATGGGGGCCAGGAGCCTACACCTATTATCAAGGAAAAAGGCTTAAAATCTTAGATACAAAAATTAAATTAAGTGAAAATTTTAAACAAGGCTTTGTCCAGTCTATTCAAGAGACTAGCTCTGGAGATTTGATTTTATGGGTCGGAACGGCCAAAGGTCTTTTAGGGATTGAGGCTGTTCAGCTAGAAGGAAAATCAATTATGAAAGTAAAAGATTTTGTTAATGGTTACGGCTTGACCATGGGAGAAAGATTTTCTTAAGTCCTTTATATGAGAGAAAAGTGTAATAAAGAGATTTTTCTAGTAGCCCCTAGTATGCTTTCTTGTGATTTTTCAAATATTAAGCATGAGCTGGAAGCAGTAGATGCTGCTGGAGCTGATATGATTCACTGGGATGTCATGGATGGGCATTTTGTTCCAAATATTACCTTTGGAGCTCCTGTAATAGAGAAAACAAGAAAAGCCTCAAAGAATTTTTTTGATGTCCACCTTATGATTGATAATCCAGAAAGATATTTAAAAGATTTTATAGATGCTGGATCTGATTCAATTACAGTGCATATTGAGTCTACAAAAAAAATTAAGGAATGCTTTAAAATTTTAGATAAGGCAGGAGTTCAAAAAGGAATCACTTTAAAACCAGGAACAAAGCTTTTAAACATTGAACCTTATTTACCTGAAGTTGATATGGTTTTAGTGATGACAGTTGAGCCAGGTTTTGGTGGCCAAAGTTTTATAAAAGATCAGGTTAAAAAAGTTAATAAATTATACGATTTAAGGCTAAAGAGTGATTATAGATATAAAATACAGGTTGATGGAGGGGTTAGTGATAAAACCGCTCGTTTAGTTAAGAATGCTGATGTATTGGTTGCAGGAAGTTTTGTTTTTAAAAATAATTATGTTCAAGCAATAGGGAAATTAAAGAATGCAAAAAAATAAGCTTAAACTTACAGGGTTAGATTTAACGGTTAATAATGTATGGGGTGTTTCTAAAAAAGAATATAAGATAGAGCTTTGTAGCAAGGCTAGAGAAAATATTCTAGAATCTAGAGTATATATTCAAGAGCGTATTAACAAAGGTGAAGTTATGTATGGTGTGAATACTGGTTTCGGTCATTTTTCTAATGTTAGTATTTCAAAAGAAAAGCTGATTCAGCTTCAAAAAAATTTGATTAGATCTCATTCTTGTGGAGTAGGAGAGCCCTTTACTCCTGAAGAAGTAAGAGCTATTATGCTTTTAAGGGCAAATGCTTTATCACGTGGACATAGTGGTGTTCGACCTGAAGTGGTTGAAAAGATAATTGAATTTATTAATAATGATTTAACTCCTTATATCCCTTGTCAAGGAAGTGTAGGGGCCAGTGGTGATTTAGCACCGTTGGCGCATTTAGCACTTTGTATTATTGGTGAGGGTCATTTATGGGATGGTGTGAAAAAAATTAAAACAACTGATAAATTAAAAGAATTAGGGATTAAAGCCTTACAGCTTGAAGCTAAAGAAGGCCTCTCTATGATTAATGGCTGTCAAGTAATGACAGCAGTGGGGCTTTTAAATTGCTATAGATCAAAAAAATTGTTAGAGCTTTTTGATCTTGCTGGAGCAATGACTTTAGAAGCTCTTAAGGGAACAAGAGAGGCTTTTAATCCTTTGATTTTTGAAACTAGAGCACATCTAGGGGAAGCAAAAACTGCAAGAAATATGTTAAAGCTTTTGGGTAAAACTTCTCCCATTGCAGAATCACATTTAAATTGTGGTAATGTTCAGGATGCTTATTCCCTTCGTTGTATTCCAGCAGTCCATGGAGCAACAAAAGATTCAGTACAAAGAGTTACTGAGGTTTTAGAAGTTGAGGCAAATTCTTCAACAGATAATCCGTTAGTTTTTGCAAAAGAGAATAAAATTTTATCATGTGGAAATTTTCATGGAGAACCCATAGCATTTCAATTAGACTATCTAGGTATTTGTTTAAGCGCTTTAGCGAGTATTTCTGAATGTAGGATTGAAAAGTTAATAAACCCATCTATGTCAGGGCTTCCTGCATTTTTAGCTCCAAATGGTGGCCTCAATTCTGGAATGATGATTGTTCAAGTCGCTGCAGCATCTTTAGTGAGTGAGAATAAAATATTAGCCCACCCAGCATCAGTTGATAGCATTCCAACTTCCGCTGATAAAGAAGATCATGTGTCCATGGGAACAATTGCAGCTAGAAAGGCTAAGCACATTCTAGAGAATGTTGAAAAAATTTTAGCTATGGAAATTTTATGTGCTACACAGGGGCTAGATTTATTAAAACCACTTAAACCAGAGGGTGTAATTTTAGAAATTTTAGAATATATTAGAACAAGAGTTTCTTTTGCTGAAACTGATCATGTTTTTGCAGATGATATAGAAACCATACGCTTAATGATTTCTAATGGAGAGTTTAATACAATAATTGAAAAGAATATAACTTTAGAAGTTTAGGGGACGGTGATGAGAAGAATTAAAGCTCCACATGGTAGTCAGTTAAGTTGTAAAGGTTGGTCACAAGAAGCTGCATATAGAATGATTCAAAATAATTTAGATCCAGAGGTTGCTGAAATTCCTGAAGATTTGGTTGTTTATGGTGGTATTGGTAAAGCTGCACGTGATTGGTCATCATTTGATAAAATTTTAAAAACTTTAAAAACTTTAGAAGATAATGAAACCTTACTTATACAATCAGGTAAACCCATTGGAATTGTTAAAACTCATAAAGAGGCCCCAAGGGTTCTTATTGCTAACTCAAATCTTGTTCCTAAATGGGCCACCTGGGAAGATTTTGATGAATTAGATAAAAAGGGTTTAATGATGTATGGGCAAATGACTGCAGGTTCGTGGATATACATAGGATCTCAAGGAATTGTTCAAGGAACGTATGAAACTTTTATGGAGGCTGGGCGCCAGCACTTTCATGGTAATTTAAAAAATAAACTTATAGTAACAGCAGGCCTTGGTGGAATGGGTGGGGCTCAACCGCTTGCAGGTGTTTTTGCTGGAGCTGTGGTTTTAGCTGTAGATATTGATGAAGAGCGTATACAAAAAAGAGTAGAGACTCGTTATTTAGATGAAGTTGCTCCAAATATTGAATTAGCAATTCAAAAAATTGAACAATATAAAAAAGAAGGAAGAGCTATTAGTGTTGGCCTAAAAGGCAATATGGCTAAAGTTTTGCCTAAGCTTTTAAGCAAAGGTTTAGTGATTGATATTTTAACAGATCAAACCTCAGCTCATGATCCTTTAAGAGGGTATATACCCTTGGGGTATTCTTTACAGGAGGCTTCTATTTTAAGAGCATCAGACCCTAAAAAATACATTAAACTTTCAAAAGATTCTATGAAAATACATGTAGAGGCTATGCTTGAGTATCAAAAAAAAGGAGCAATTACTTTTGATTATGGAAATAATATAAGAGCAATGGCTGAAGATGCAGGGTTAAAGAATGCTTTTAATATTCCAGGTTTTATTCCTAAATATATTAGGCCTCTTTTTTGTAAAGGAAGTGGGCCTTTTAGGTGGGTGGCGCTATCAGGAGATCCTAAAGACATTTATAAAACAGATGAGGCCTTAAAAAAACTTTTCCCTAATAAGTTAAATCTTCATAAGTGGCTAGATGCTGCTAGAGAGCGAATTGTTTTTCAAGGATTACCGGCAAGAATTTGTTGGCTTGAGTATGGAGAGCGTGAAAAAGCGGGTTTAATGTTTAATGAAATGGTTAAAAGCGGTGAATTAAAAGCTCCAATTGTTATTGGGCGTGATCATTTAGACTGTGGATCAGTGGCTTCTCCAAATAGAGAAACTGAGGCTATGAAAGATGGTTCTGATGCTGTAGGGGATTGGCCTATACTCAATGCTTTAACAAATGTAGCAAGTGGTGCGACGTGGGTGAGTTTTCATCAAGGTGGTGGTGTGGGCATGGGCTATTCTCTTCATGCAGGACAGGTTACAGTAGTTGATGGTACGGCGTCTGCTAAAAAATGTTTATCAAGAGTTTTAAATAATGATCCTTTAATGGGTTTATATAGACATATTGATGCAGGCTATGATGATGCAAAAATTGTAGCTAAAGAACGTGGTGTTCAAAGTTTATGGTTGGATTAGATTATGAAAATTTATAAAAACATCAGAACTCTTTATACATTAAAGGGTTTTTTTATAAAGGAAGGTGTTAGACCTGTTGAGAAAGATTTTTTGCCCATTAAAGATGCTGCAATGGTTGTAAATAAAGGTGTTGTTGAGTGGGTTGGAAAAGAAAAAAACCTTCCTAAAGGGTATTTAGGAAAAACTTATAATCTTAAAGGCCTTAACGTGTATCCTTCTTTTACAGAAAGTCATACGCACTTAGTTTTTGGCGGAGATAGAAAAAAAGAGTTTGAAGAAAAAATAAATGGTGCCACATATCAGGATATTCAAAAATTAGGTGGAGGTATTTTAAAAACTATAAAAGATACAACAAAAATTCCATTAAAAGAATTGATTAAAATTTCTCAAAAAAGAGTAGATAAATTTAAAAAACAAGGTGTGACTTTGTTAGAAATCAAATCTGGATATGGACAAAATTTTAAAATAGAATCTAAGCAACTAGAAGTCGCTTTCTTATTAAAGGGTATTAAAATTAAACCTACATATTTAGCTCTACATTCTTTTAAAGGTGATAAGTTAGAGTATGTGCATAAGGTGGTGAACAAAGACTTACCTAAAATACTAAAAAAATTTCCAAAACTTGATAGAGTGGATTTATTTATTGAAAATAATTTTTTTGATTTAAATGATTTAAAATTATTTTTAACAACTGCTTTAAATAATAAGTTGAATTTTTGTGTTCATGCTGATCAATTAAGTTTTTCTAAAGGTTCTTTAGAGAGTGCAAAGCTTGGAGCTTTGTCTGTAGAGCATTCAGTTTATGTAAAAGATAGTGAAATCAAAGAGATGTCAAAATATAAAACAGTGGTCAACCTTTTACCAACAGCTGATTTTTATTTAAATACAAAATACCCAAAAGCTAGAAAAATTATTGATGAAGGGGTCAGGGTTTCTTTAGCAACAGACTATAATCCAGGGAGTTCTCCAACACAGGACTTAAGTTTTGTTGGTGTACTTGCAAGGCGTCAGATGAAGATGAGTTTAGCTGAAGTTTGGTGTGCTTATACAGTGAACGCTTCAAGAGCACTTGGAGTTTTTAATAAGGGTGCTTTAATTAAAGGGCTTAATGCAGATTTTTTTACAAGTGATGGAGGACCTGAAGATTTTTTTTATGAAATAGGGTTTCAGCCTGTTATAAAAGTTTATAATTAATTGTAGCAAAAATTATAGTAAGGTTTATAAAAACCAAGAAAAAATATATTTTTAAAAGTCGTTTAGTTTAAAATAATTAGCTATTTAAGTGAATAACTTGATAAATTTTAAAGCCCTGGGTTATAAAAATGATTTTAAATATTTAGTAAAAACATGAGTTAAAGGATATGTTTTTAAAGAGAAAAACTGCTTTTTATGAATCCTAATTATCATTCTGTGGTTTTTACTATGAATCTATTTTTTTAGAAGAAAAGGCAAATGTCATGGGGGTTTTGTTGTGTATATTATTGCTAGGCCATTTTACTGATTTCATCAGTGAAACATATAGATTTGGTATAAAGTTTTAATGTTTCATTGATTTTTCATAAAATCTTTTTTTAAAGTATTTTTAACTAAATAGGAGAGAGAGTATTTTTTTATCTGAAAAGTCTACTTTTCCATCTAGCCTTAAAAGGATTTTTCCATTTTTTTCAAATAAGAAGTAAGAGGGTAGAACGTTAATAGATAAGAGATTTTGATAGTCTCCGTTTTTATCAAATAAAAGTTTAATGTCTTTAATTTCTAGCTTATTCCATAGAAATTTTGCTTCAGGTAATTTTTCCATGGTATCAATGTTAATAGCTAGAATACTAAAATCTTTTGGTAAATTAGAAGCTTGAAATTTTTTAAGTTTTTTAAGGTCCTCTTGACAAGAGGCACACCAGCTAGCCCAAAAAATTACTAGAGTTCTATTTGTAAGGTGTTTAGCAAAAACACTACCTAAGTTGAATTTATGAGGGTTTTTTGTGATTTCAGGGTTTTTTTGAGTAGTTAATATCCAGAAAAGACCAATAATGACCGATAGGGCAATTGATGCAACAATTTTACCAAGGTACTTCCAGTCGTATATTTTCACAGGGTAAGACTATTCTTATGTTTTTAAGGGGTCAAAGCAAAAAGAATAAGGGTAGAGGAAAGCAGAGTGGTCAGTTGGTTTTAGAGTATATTTTGTTGATGATTTTGGCTGTTTTTATGGCAAGTATTATGAAATCAGAGCTTATAGGGGGAAGCATTGATGATTTAGAGAATGCAGGTGTTTTGACAAAGTTAATCCATGGATTAACAGGCCCTATTGCCTTAGACACTCCAGGCGAGTAGACTTAAAAAACATATGAAAAACCTAATACTTTCTTTAGACCAGGGGACTACGGGCTCTACGGCTTTGATTATGAACACAAAGGGGGAAGTGCTTGGTTTAAGCAATGTTGCTTTTCCTGACTTCGACACAACACGGCGCATAAAGCTAATAAAATCAAGTGCTTAGATTTTGCTGGGGTCACTACATTTGCTCTTTAACTAGGCGAATACAGTCCTTTCTCTTAAGGTTTAAAACTTGGTAAATTTTCTTTAAAACAGGAGTAGTCTTAGATACAAGCTCATAAAATCGCCCCGTACTAGAGTCTTTTAAAACACTGTACTCATCTCTATTTAACTCCTCTTTAAGATCTAAAAAACTAAACTCTAATTGGTTTTCCTTAATAAGCTTATTTACTCTACAAACAATTGCATATGCTAGAAAACAAATTCCAATATGAGCCTTAATCCTCTCAGACTTCCAATGAAAAATAGGTCGCATCTTTAAATCTGTCTTACTTATTCTAAACGCTTGTTCTATTTTCCACAGCCCTCTATAACGCTCTAAAACTTCAGCTGCAGACTTGTCTTCAAGATTTGTAATGACACCATGAAAACCATCCCACTGAGCGTCTCTACTAATCTTACACTTATCAACCTCTACATCCCCCTTAAAAGACTTAAGGTACTTTTTCGTTCCATAATTAGTTATAAGGTCACTTGCTTTAAGTTTTCCATCTTTGGCTTTCTTTAAAAGACGAACAATTATCTTTTCCCGGTCAAATGCATCTTTATAAGCTCTTTTATTAGAATACCCAACAACAAGCCTTCTTTTCTTGTGCTCAAACTCTCTAACCCACTGCAGTTCATTGCTCACCACATGGGGTTTAAAGTTTTTATGACAGATTTCTTCTTTTAAATTCTTTGGTAAAGATTTTAACTTAGCCCCCACAATATAATGAATGTTTTCAGCTTCTAGTAAAACTAAGTTTGCCTCATTAAACATACCTCTATCAGCCACAAGGGTAACTTGATTTACATTAAAACGGGTTTTTAAGTTTTTAACTATCTCTATTAATGTGTTGCCCTCATAAGTGTTGCCAGGAAAAAGCTCATAAGTTACTGGGTGTCCCTGTGAGTTTGTAACCAAGGCGAGAACAACTTGAGTTTCTTTAAACTTAGCATCCTTACTAAAACCATTGGCTCTAAGTTCATCTGAAGTAAAGCTTTCAAAATATAGCGTTGTGACATCAAAGAACATAACGTCAACCTGGTCATTAAAAAGGTTTAGAGTGGAATTTAAGACTTTTGATTTTAGTCTTTCTTCGTTTAGAAAAACTCTGTCCATCATACGGTATATCTTATGAAGAGGAAGGGGTTTTGAGAAAACTTTTTTTAAGCTATCTGCTGTTTTTCTTTTACTCTGCGGCCTAGAGATTCTTGCTAAAACACAATCTTGAAGAATAGAGTTCCACTCATCATCTTTTTTTGTGTTTTTTATGATATCGTTAAAGTTCATTTGATTATAAACTTTGCCTAAAACTGTGTGAATGCCTTGGTTAACACGACCTTGCTCAGATAGATTCTTTATATCCACTAGCTCTGGGTTTCTTGTGCTGGCTTTTTTTGTGCAAGTCGTGGAGTGCACAGTTTCTTCCATTCCAGGAAGGGCTGGGTTTCTTGTGTTTTTTAGCTCTATTATTAAGTCCTGTGCTGCTTTCTTAATAATGGCTATTTCTCTTGCATCCTTGTGTTGTCCCAGAGTTCTAATGACTTTTTGAATAACTTTATTTTTTACTCGAGTAGATTCAACTATTCTAATTGAAACACTTCCGTTTGGTTTTTTTACTTCTCGAATAAACATGGCTATTAAAATTACTAGCCTAAAAATACTTGTAAAGAAAAAAAAGGGGTCACTACATTTCGAGTTTTAGACTTTTTAACCTTCTCTGGTGCGTATATTTGAACTCAAGAGGGGCTTTTTAACAGGAGTGTCGAAGTCAGGAAAAGATTCACTATAAAGTTTTTTAAGACTTTGGTGTCTTGAGTGTTCAATATGAAACTCTTCCTTTAAAATTCTAAAAACAGTCTCAACAATATATCTTTTTCTCAGTAAAAGTTTATGAAAAAGTGGTACAAACTTATTTTTCATATTTGATTTTAAATGAGTAATCAACTTAAACACCTTTGCCCATAAGTTTTTTAAAGAGGTTCTTTTAAGATATATCCCTTATCTCCGCTTTCCAAACAAACCATCTGCAAGATTCTCTAAAGGCTTTGTATCATGAACGTTTCCTGGGGTCATAGTGAAGCTTAGGAACTCTCCTTTATTTAAGCCTAGGTGCGTAACATCAGCAAAAAATCTTAATCTTTAAATAATTTTCATTTTCAGGTCTTACATAAAGATTCGTAGTTTTTTGAACAAGTTTTTTACGTTCCTTGTAGCTATGTGCCCATTTCATAATTCCCATATATGCATTTATTGATCCTCGTAGCTTTTTTAAAGATTCTTCTGAATACGGGTGTAGCGATTTTTTCCACTGACGAGTAACACTCATTGCCTTATTTATTGTTCTTTTTCTAACATATCTTCTATAAGGTTTGTTAACATAACCAACAAAATAAACACCTTGAGCAACTAGCCCAATTTGTTTTTTATAAGGATGTAAATCCAAATCTAATTTTTCTTTAAGAAAAAATCCAGCTTCTTTATGCATTTCATTTAGCTGGTTCACAGATTCATTTAAAATAATAAAATCATCTACATAACGAAAATAATATTTTCCAAAACCTTTGTGATGAACAAAAAATTGATCAAGTTCATTAAGATAAACATTTGCAAAAAACTGGCTCGTTAGATTACCTATGGGCAAGCCTTTATTCTTACAACAGTTCCAAAGGCTTTTATATTTAGGAACTCTTGCAAAAGCAAAATCATTAGATTTCTTAATACAACCTAGTCTTGGATCATGAAATAAAACCTGATGAGTTAAATCTCTTAACCATTCTTCTTGAATATTTGGACTTAGAATGTTCCATAAAATATTTTTATTAATTGATACAAAAAAATTTCTAATGTCTGCTGACAAAAAGTAAGCGGGCTTCTGCCAATTCTTAGTAATTGACTGCATACCCTTCATCAACCGGTTTGATCCATCAAGAGTTCCTCTTCCTGGAATACATGCAAAAGAGTTTCTAATAAACCTCTTATAATAACTCGATGACAAACGATTATAAATAATGTGATGAACAACTCTGTCTCTAAAAGTTGCAGCCCAAATCTCTCGAACCTTTGGTTGATCCACAACAAAAGCTACACTTGGTCCAATTTTATAGGTGCCTTTTTTAAGATCTTGATAAAGATCAAATAATTCTTGTTCTAAACAAAATTCATACGTTAGCTGATGAACTGTATTTCTTTTGTTTTTTCGACAATTAAAGTAAGCCTTAACTACTTCTTCAAAACTTAATTCCATATTTGACACAAAGTTTTCACCTTTATATTAAAATTCATAAAAAAAACTGGAGGAGGCTTCACTTCCGTACACAACGAACAAGTCGAGAATTGTTCTTATTGTTGTTATTCTGATTGCCATCAGAAAACCGCTGGATCCACGCATTGTTATTATTGTTCTCCGTAGACGACCAAGCAAGGACTCATGGCAAACATCGAGTTTGCGATAGACAACTGCTTATCCCAAAAATACCCCTTATAAAAGACACACTAATGGGGTCAATGAATAATTTTAACAATTGATCAAAGATATAGGGTGAAAATAAATTCCAACCGTGTCTATCCCGAGATGAAAGTCACTCACTTACTTATCCCTTAAGATAAATAACTCTGGCTACCTCCCCCAGTTAAGTTTTTTCCTTCTTTTTTAAATTCAGATTTTTTCCAGCCCATTGCTTGGCGACCTATAGACTCCGTCATTTCTATAAGACTAGCATAATCTTTTTGTGAAATGATTCTAAGGTCATAACTAGCACGCATTAATAAACCCACAACTTCTAAACTTTCAATTAATTTTTCAATAATTAATACTCGACTGTGTGAAGCATTTGCTCTATAAACTAAAACTACAATTTCTATAATTTCGACTTTAATTTTTTCACCTAAAGTATGTTTATGATCTCTGGGGAATTTTTTCACTACCCTTATCACTCTGCCTAAAAGCTCATAAGTTAATTTATAAATTGGTAAATGTTTATATTTTGCCACAGCTTTCTTTATCATAAAGTATCGCTATGTAAATAATTTTTAATTTACTCAACGCGTCTCTAAAATTAAATAATTTTATCTTAAGGAGGCTTAAAGCCTCCTTAAGATAAAAGAACTAAAGGGCTAAAGAGCTAATGAGCCCTTTCAGGCCTCAAAACCTCCGTACACAACGAACAAGTCGAGAATGGAGCTTATTGCCGTAATACTGATAGCCATCAGAAAACCGCTGGATCCACGCACTGTGAATACTGCTCTCCGTAGACGACCAATAATAACCACTAACACTACTCTGATTTAAACCTGGAAGAGCAGAACGATTTGTGTACATTAAATTAAGCTCATAGCGGTTAGGTAAATGCCAATCATCATAACCACCATAAACAAGCTTATGACAATACCTTGCTGCGGCATGATAGCCCCCTTGAGACTCTAAAGTAATGGCAACAATTACATCTGTATTCGCTGAACCGTAATTTAAATCTATGTTACTTTCACCATGACCAATTCCCCAAGTTGATGTGTAATTTGCTAGCCCTGGAATATTATACCAATTACTTGTATTATTATTCCAATCTTTAAATAAACTATCAGTACCAGAACAAGTCACTGTAAAATCATTTAATGCATAAGAATTTGACCCCGAGCCCCCTGAAACACTTCCTGATGGAATGTCCCCACAACCCCCAGGGGTGGTCATGTAGTGATCTGTTCCACTACCACTGGTAGCACCTGGGCTAAGGCTTCCAAGATAAATTGCTCCACCTTTACACACAGCACCTGGCAAGGGGGAAGAATCAAGACATGGATCATCAACACCTAAAACACTCCACACGTTTCCATTACAAAATTCCATTTTCTTTTCACTATACCTTAAAGTCCCCTCGTTTAAAGTATTGCAAGTTGTTTCCTCTGTTCCTATTTTTATTCCATTTGAAAGTACAACACTAGATCCACTAATAGACCCCACAGCAGCAATATTTCTAGAAGCAAAAACATCACCATCACTGTTTACACTAATTCCCTCATTATCACCATCTCCACTTAAATAATTTCCATTAAGATGTATATTCTCTTGAGCCTCACCATTTCCCATATTGTCAGCACTACTTGGTAAGTTTGTAAGCTGACTCCCATCTACCCTTGGTAACCTTGATAAACCATCAAGCTTAACAAGGTCATTACTCCCTGTTCCTGTGTTTAATCTATTTGTATCAATGGTTCCTGAAGTGATTTTACTTCCACTTAAATTTGGTATATCACTTTCTGATAAACTTAAACCCTCTGTTACTCTTCCCTTAGTGTCCACTCTAACTTTTAAGTAGATTCCCTCACTCACCCCTGTTGATGCTAAAGTCGGGTTTGGATAAGTTCCCCTAAGGTCTCCTCCTGCTGATTTTCCTAAAAGACTTGTGTCCTCATCCACCACACATGACCATAAATAAACAGGGCCTTGACTCATTCTAAGCTTCTCATCCACTCCACAACTAGGCACACCTCCAGCATCCATTGCATCACCTAAACTGGTTCCTAAAGATCCTTTAAAATAATCATTTAAAAAATTTGACTGTGTTATTTTTTTTAAACTATTTTGGGATACATCGTGGATTAAAACACTGTCTAAATCACTCACTGTACTCTCTTCTACAGTTCCATGAATATCCACACTTAAATTCTTGTTGGTGGATAAATCCCCTCCTCCACTTAATCCACTATTTAAAACTGTTGCAATTTCTCTAGTTATTGGAACTTTTTTAGAATCAAGCTCATTAATAGCAGTCTGAACATCTGTGCCTAAAACATTTCCAAAAGGAACGTTGGTCACTTGGTTTGCTCCTACACTCCCTCTATCCCAACCTGTTGACACATCCTTACAGTTTCCACCTCTTTCATCACAAATCTCTTCTACCCTTACTTTTCCAGAAACATCTAATAATGCTTGAGGATTCCTTTTACCCACTCCAACCCTTCCTAATGCATCTACACTAATTCCCTCATTATCACCGTCTCCACTTAAATAATTTCCATTAAGATGTATATTCTCTTGAGCCTCACCATTTCCCATATTGTCAGCACTACTTGGTAAGTTTATAAGCTGACTCCCATCTACACTAGGTAACCTTGATAAACCATCAAGCTTAACAAGGTCATTGCTCCCTGTTCCTGTGTTTAATCTATTTGTATCAATGGTTCCTGAAGTGATTTTACTTCCACTTAAATTTGGTATATCACTTTCTACTAAACTGGACTTCCCCAAAAAAGTAGACAGATTAGGAAGTTCATTTTTGTTGTTTAATTCTGTAATCTAATGGACTCATATAATCAAGTGATGAGTGTCGTCTTTTTGCATTGTACCAAGCTTCAATATAATTGAAGACACAGGCCTTCATAGCATCTTCAGTTTCAGGATTTTGTCTGTACACCCATTCTTTCTTAAGTGAACTAAAAAAACTCTCCACATAAGCATTGTCATAACAATTTCCTTTTCTGCTCATTGATGGCTTGATCTTCTGGTTTCTCAAAAACTTTCTATACGCGTCAGACGCGTACTGCACACCACGGTCAGAGTGGAAGATCACCTCTGCATCTGGATTCGTCTTTTTAATGGCTCCGTGGAGGGCATCCATAACAACTCTAGTGTCCAGCGAGAGGCTCATAGACCAACCCACAACTTCTCTGTTGTACAGGTCTAAAACCACAGCAAGGTAGACATGGTTGTGCTTTGAGAGCTTCAAATAAGTGATGTCACCAGCTAAAACAGTCCCTGGCTTTGTTGGAAGACAGTGCTCATCTTCAGTTTTAAAAAGTCTGGGGGCTATGGCATGGGCGTGGTTTGAATCTGTAGTCATCACTCTATATTTTTTCTTCAATCTTGCATTTAAGCCCATCTCACCCATGTATTTAGCCACAGTGTTTTCACTGATGAAAACCTCTTTAGTTTTGAGTTCAGCGTAAATTCTAGGGGATCCATAAGTTTGCTTTGAAGATCTAAAAATAGATCTGATCTCTTTACAGATTTCAGTTTTAGAGTTCAAACCAGATGTGGACTTACTCCTAAGCTTCAACCATTTATAAAAAGAAGGTCTAGACAACCCAAAGTGCTCTGCTAAAAACTTCACACTCATTTGATTTTTTAACTTTAAAATCATCTCTAATCTCCAATTTGGTCTTTGGAGAATATCGCAGTGCTTTTTTTTAGAACATCATTGATTAACTTTAGGTTTTTGTTTTCTTTTTTAATCCTTCTAAGCTCAGCTTCCATTTCGGCCATTTTTGACTTTTTACATTGAGCTCCACCCATATAGATCCCATTTATCCAGTTTTGAATAGATTTTTTTGCTACACCTAGTTCAGCAGCAGCCTTCATTACTCCAACTGTCTCAGCTAATTTTACAGCTTCTATTTTGAATTCTTTGTTATAGTGTTTATGTTTTCTTTTCTCTGACATTTTCTCATCCCTTTCAGCCTCTTTTAGGGCTACATAGGAACTTCCTAATCTGTCTACTATATTTGGGGAAGTCCAAACTTAAACCCTCTCTTACCCTTCCCTTAGTGTCCACTCTAACTTTTGAATAAATTCCCTCACTCACCCCTGTTGATGTTAAAATGGGGTTTGGATAAGTTCCACTAAGGTCTCCTCCTGCTGATTTTCCTAAAAGACTTGTGTCTTCATCTACATCAGCCACACAAGAATAAGTCACTGTGGCTCCAGAGTTTCTTTGAATCTTTTCCCCACTTGTGCACACAGGAAGACTGTCTACTCTCATTAACTGACCTAAACTCGTTCCCGTATCTGCCTCTATACCACTTCCTGTTAGTCTTATACCACTTCCTGCTTTTACTCTTAACCTATTTCCATTAAAGTCTAAACCACTAAGAGAGTCTAAATCTATCTCCACACTTCCACTCTTGTTGTATAAACCCCTACCAAGGCTTATGCCTATTCTTGGATCATTACCACCTGAAGAAGTTAACGGGGGACTCACTAAAACACTTGATACACCTACACTCACTGTGGTTAACACTTCTACACCACTACCGTCCCAGTACTTAAGCACCCTAGAATCACTATTGTACCAAGTGGCTCCAGCATTCCCCGCACTCAAAGAACCTAAAAGACTAGCCTCTTCTAAATTCCCATAAGAACCTAGGGTCATTGTACTCCTCGGGTTTTGCATAATATGACCTGTGTTTAAAACCTCATTTCCATTAAGGTTAAGATCACCTAATAAACTTCCCCCTTGAAGAGAAAGCTTTGTATCATCAGTTCCTGTTGGAACCACTGAGGCTGGTAAAACTCCTCCTGTGATTTTACTTCCATGGATACCACCTTGAAGGTGACTGTTTAATACACCCCCTGTGGCAATTGAAATTGTACCGCTATTTGTAATGATTCCACCACTTAGACCACTTCCTGTGGTGATACTGGTCACAGTTCCACTCCCTTGGCCAACAACGGTGTTTACTGATCCATTGTGGTACATGATTTCATTGGTTGTAGAGTTGTACCAAACATCTCCTGCCTTAGAGTTAAGGGGAGGATTTGAAAAGCTCGGTAAAGAACTAGCTCCACTAGTGCTTAATGGAGAGTATTGGTTAGAACGGCCCTCAATTAAAGCCATAAGCTCTCTTTGGTTTACACCGTTATCAAACACAGTTTCTAAATTACTTTGTGTCACACCACTGTTGACTTGAATAAAGTCATGAAGTGTTTTTCCGCCAAGTTTATGAGCGTACTGAGCATAGGGCACACTTTCAATTGTGTGGTCATTTGTTAGAGTAAGGGGGCCACTGCCGTCATCAAAAGTCATTCTAAGTTTTCTTGTGTCAGTGAGGCTTGGACTGTATGAGGAACCAGAGTCACAGTTAAGCCCTGTGATGTTGTTTAAGGAATTGTCTAGGGCTTTAGATAAACTTGTTAAGCCACCATTTCCTGTGGTTGTGCCAGACCCTACACTTAGGTTAAACACTCCCTTTGAGTCTGTCATATTAAGGGTGAAGGTTTCTTCATAGAGGAGGCAGTGGTTTAGGGGAGATAGGATTTTAAGAATAAAGTTAACATTATTGTCTTCTAGGGCTTCTCCATTGGGCTTTATAATTTGACCTTGAAAGACAAAAGAACTTGGCACAGCCAAGGAAGAAAACGTCCATAATAAAACTGTAAATAAAGTTAAAGCTTTCATGTTATATCCTATATAAATTCTTATATTTTATACTCTATGTATCGGATAAAGGGCTTAAAAACTAAAGGAAATTAAGTGTTTTTCTTAATTTAATATTAAGGCGTAATAAGTGTGGGTTTTTAGCTTTATTTTTAACTTAGTGTTTTTAAAGAAATGTTTTTTTCTTATTTTGATACAAAAACAGTAGGAAAATTAAGGTCTAAACTCTTTAATTATTTAAAAAAATGATAAAATATTTTCTAAGCTCCTGACTTCGACACTCCTGTTAAAAAGCCCCTCTTGAGTTCAAATATACGCACCAGAGAAGGTTAAAAAGTCTAAAACTCGAAATGTAGTGACCCCAGCAAAATCTAAGCACTTGATTTTATTAGCTTTATGCGCCGTGTTGTGTCGAAGTCAGGAGGAAAGCAGAGTGGTCAGTTGGTTTTAGAGTATATTTTGTTGATGATTTTGGCTGTTTTTATGGCAAGTATTATGAAATCAGAGCTTATAGGGGGAAGCATTGATGATTTAGAGAATGCAGGTGTTTTGACAAAGTTAATCCATGGATTAACAGGCCCTATTGCCTTAGACACTCCAGGCGAGTAGACTTAAAAAACATATGAAAAACCTAATACTTTCTTTAGACCAGGGGACTACGGGCTCTACGGCTTTGATTATGAACACAAAGGGGGAAGTGCTTGGTTTAAGCAATGTTGCTTTTAAGCAAATTTTTCCAAAAATTGGATGGGTTGAACACAACCCTGAAGACATTTTAAACAGTGTTAAAAAAGCTATTCAAAAGGTGTTTAAGAAAACAAATAAGAATCCTAAAGATGTTCTTACAATAGGAATTACAAATCAGAGAGAAACTGTTGTTTTTTGGAACTCTAAGACAGGGAAAGCTTTTGGAAACGCCATTGTTTGGCAGTGTAGGAGAACAAGTTTAAGAACTGAAGAGATTAAAAAAAGTGATGGAAATTGGATTAAGAAAAAAACAGGATTGAGTGTTGATCCGTATTTTTCATCTACGAAAATAGAATGGTTTTTAAAAAATAATAAATCAAAAGCTAAAAATTTAATGGTTGGAACTATAGATACTTTTTTACTCTGGAATCTTACTGGAGGAAAAAGTTTTTATACAGAACCTAGTAATGCATCACGTACTCAGTTATTTAATATTAAAACTCAAAAATGGGATAAAGATCTTTTAAAATACTTTAATATTTCAGAAAATATTCTTGCAAAGGTGGTCAATTCAGATTCTAATTTTGGTTCCATTAAAAACTTTGCACCTTTGGTAGATGGAACCCCTATAACAGGTATTTTAGGTGATCAGCAGGCTGCTCTTTTTGGGCAGTACGGGGTTAAAGAGGGGGATGTGAAGTGTACCTTTGGAACGGGTAGCTTTATTCTTTTAAACACAGGAAATAAATTGGTTTATTCAAAGTCAGGTTTGTTGACTACTGTAGCCTGGAGGCTTAAAGGTCAAAAACCTGTTTATGCTTTAGAGGGTGGGGCCTTTAATTGTGGTTCTTGTATCAATTGGTTTGTAGATGAATTGGGTGTTTTAAAGAAAGCTGCTGATATTGGAAAATTAGCTTTAAGTGCTCAGACTTCACAAGGAGTTAAGTTTGCGCCTACTTTTTCTGGAGTAGGAGCGCCTTACTGGTCACCAGAGTCTAAGGGTGCTTTTTTAGGGCTTACAAGGGGTACAAAAGCATCTCATATGGCAAGGGCTTTATTAGAAGGTTTGTCTTTTCAAAATACATTGATTTTTGAAGCTATGGAGCAGGATGTTTCAAAAAAACTAAAAAGAGTTTATATTGATGGAGGAGCTTCTATGTCGGATATTTTTATGGAGGTTCAGGCTAAGCTTTCATCGTTAAAGCTTATGCGCTCTAAAAATATTGAAACTACAGCTGTAGGCGCTGGCTTAATAGCTGGAGGAGGTGTGGGAGTATTTAAGGTCAATGGAAAGAGGCGAAATCCTGTGGAAAAATCCTTTAAAAAAGCTCTTAAAAAATCAGATTATAATCTACTTAAGTCTTATAGATACTTATTTAAGGCTTTGATAAAGGAGCCATTTTTATAGAGAAAAAGTATTTAAATAGTTTAGATAAAGGTATGTTATCCATAGAATTAGAAGCTTATACGCATAAAATATTAAGTTTAAATTTCAGCAATTATTTTTTAAAATTAGTATAGAGAAATAAGATTAAAAGATAATTTTTTCTTGTACTTTAAGAGAATGTTAGATAAATTTATTTTTTATATCTACTACTAGGGGTGGTAGTTAAGTTGGTTATAACGCCGCCCTGTCACGGCGGAGGCCGCGGGTTCGAGTCCCGTCCACCCCGCCATTTTCAAGTATAAATTTAGTAAAAATAAAAAACATTAACAAGGGTCCATACCGGAGACATAGTTTACACTTTTTCTAAACCAAAAGGATCGGCTATTGGCCTCGCTTACTTTTATCATCAAAATATCCTAAGTCATAATCTAATCAGCACCCCCTTAGATTAGCATTACAATTCTCAAGCACTAGAATCCTAACTTAAATGATTTTATTTTTTACAAATTTGTAAAAAATACCTGAATTTTCAAAATTCATCTAAAATTTCTTAAGAAGAGCTTTTTTTAGTATAAACTAAATTTTTAAATGTAGAGAAATAACAAACAATGGTTATAAAAAAACTAATTTTAATGAGCAAAGGAGATAAAAAGATGAAAAAAGTTCTATTTGGGTTACTCTTCCTATTTGTGGAGTCCTCTTTTTCAATTGAGGCCACGGATTCAACAAAATGTGTCATTATGATGAAAAATATTAATGGTGACAGCATATGCTTAGATAACAATGAACCGGAGGTAATAGGGGATGCTTCACTTACGATAGTCAGGGGTGGTAATAAGGATACTGGTGAATTTAGTGTTGAACATGTAATTCCGGGACAAATATCTGTTATTCGTAAAGCTAAAATAGAAAAAGATGATAATGACAAGTGGAGAATTAAAGTTTTTAAGGGTAGTTACGTAGAAGATAATCTTGGTAAGATTATAGCTGGCTCTCAGTTATCACAATCTTCCGAATTTGGAGAAGATACAGGTGTGGTAGGTCTTGAAGTTGGTAGAGTTATTTATACAAACTTTAATGATTGGCCTATTGATATTGTAGCTGTAATTGGTCTTGCAACTCATAATGATAAAAGTTATCAAGGAAGGTATTCGTCCTACACTGCTATGGTTAAACTCGAATGGAAAAAATTTCCCTGGAGTAATAAAATTAGAACTAAGTTTGAGCTTGGAGAAGGTATTAATTATGCTGAAAAAGTGCCTTATTTTGAAGGTCTTGAGACTAGAAGAGAGAATGATGGGCGAGATTCAAAGCTTTTAAATTATCTAGGGGTTGGTATTGCATTTAATTTAGGAGATTTACTTAGTATTAAGAGTTTAGAAAAATGTTATATAGGGGGCTATATATACCACCGTAGCGGCGTGTTAGGCCGAATGAAAATTTATAATAATGTGTCAGGAGGGTCTAATTTTCCAAGTATATCTATGGAATGTTCAATGTAAGGTTTTTATTAGCTTTGTTCGTTGCATAAAGAGTAAGTCGCGGAAGGCTTCTTATAGACTTGAATATCTTTTATTGATTTAGACACATGACCCGTAGACAAAAGTTAGTTGAGAACAGCTTTCAATACTAAACATTTATTTAAGCTTCCATTTTTCTAAAAGATACGAAACAAGCTTTAAAAACTCTTTTCTTTTCTAAAAAATGAATCTTTAACTCCTTATAATGGCTTAGGCCATATAACTGAGGTTTTTTATTTTCCATTGTCGTATACTTTTTGAGTTATTGTGAAAGTATTTTTGTGCACCATATTCCGTTGGACTTGCGTATTGTCCTTAGAGCAGCATTATATCTTTTTAAACTCATCATATATTTAAGTACATTGGGGTTCATTTCTGGAGCATTGCCCTTAGTCGCTATAGTATGGAATAAAAATGTGGATGAAATAGGTCGGGAAATAATATTGCTAATAAGCTGCACATAAGGGCGATGAGTAAGGTGTGTAGGTATATTTACTCCTTTCCGTGAAACGATAATACGTGGTCGTGTGTCTTTATCAAGAAAACCAAACGCCGCCATTCTCAAAATACTGTCACCTCCAGCAATTTGAGTGAGGGGTTTATTTGGGTCAATATAGCGATCAATTGTATCAATAAGTTTTTGAGTGTTAGGATTTGTTTTCCAGTCAAACTTATGAAATGGAATAGTGATTGCTTCTAGAATAGGTTGAAGACCTAGTTTGGTAAATGTAAATCGTTCAGTCCATTCTTTATTATCAAACTCATCTGTTAATGAGCCTTGACGAGGGTGGGGAATTACAAGAGGAAAGACAAGGTCTACAGAGGTTTTTGCTAGTACAGTTTTAATGACACTTTTATGACCATTATGGAATGGACTAAAATCACCTGTAAAATAAGCTGCTCTTAGAACTTTGCTGCCGTCTGATAAGAATTCATTGGCATTTTTTAAAAATAATTTCGGTGAAAAGGTCGCAATGCCTTTAATAAACCAAACTCTTTTTTTAAGTGGTGTCGAGGTTTTAAGTAGGTTCCAGAGAGGGGAGTATTTTTCAAAATTATAATTAGGAGATTCTAATGTTGTTCTTATCTCTTTAATGGAGTTCTTTAATAAGAATTTAGATAAGTCATCAGCCCATCCTTTAAAAAATCTAATTTTTGCTAATTGTACTAAAATATTTGCTCCTTTTTTATCAGTGGTTACTTTATCAAGATTGTGAACAGTCCAATCAATAAATAAAGGAGTGGTGTGTTTACTGAATAATTTTTTTAGTTTGGCTTCTGTAAATTCATCAAGGGGAATATCGTTGTTGTTAAGTCCTCTTAAAAGCCTTAAAGTCATTAAGTGTGGTTTAGCTTTTAAAGCTACCCAGTTTAGATTTTTTATTTCTTTATTCATTAAATGCTTCCATCCGTTATAAGGATCTATTATAAGCTCTTGTTTCAGGAGATAACTATACTCATTTCTCTTAAAAGCTTTGCTAAGATCTTCAATGGAAAAATCTGGATTAACAGGGATTAAAATTCTGTCCCAAGCAGCTAAGCCGTTATTAGTTAGGTCTGTTTGTGTATGAAAAAAAGAAAGATCTAGTATTCCTTTTTTAGTTTTAATAAAACTTCCATAACCGGCATTGTAGTTTTCAGGTTTGCTATTTTTGTTGAGCCGCTCTCGCTGTCGATCACCTATAAGGGTTGGGTCAAAAGGTACAGAAAAAGCTTTTGAAATTGTTTGAGATATTTTGGCCACATCGGATTCTATAATTTTTTTATTAAGGACAATGGCTATGTCCATATCACGAAAAGATATTTTGTTAGTATTGTTACTAAGGCTTTTTAGGATTTTGAGTGAAAAACCACCAATAAGATAAAATTGGTGAATACCATGTTTTAATAGGGCATTTTTTAAAAAATGAATAACTTTGCTGAGTTCATCTTTTGAGAGCTCATGATGTGATTCATTGTACTGATTGTGAATTTGTTCAGCGGCCTGGATAGGGAGAAAATCAGTACCATCAACCTTATCCCATTGGCATAAAGCCGTTTGCCCTAAAAAAAAAGCAAAGAAAACCTTAAGGTATAATTTTTTTTTATCAAGGCCTTGCATATTGTAAAATGTTAAGCAATTTATGAGCCAATAGGTTTGATTGGGGTTGACGTTAATATTGCGGGGCCAATTAGATGAAAATTAAACCTTTAAAGTGGATATATTGTATTTGAGTTTAAAATCTTGAGATTCTGGTGTTTTAAGGCTGTGGACGATATGGACGTTCTCACTATATATGAGGAGATAAAAATTTGAATATTGACATTTTTATGCCACAAATTTTAACGGTCCGTGGACTGGTTTAAATGGTGCCTCGGGCCGGACTTGAACCGGCATGGTATTGCTACCGCAGGATTTTAAGTCCTGTGCGTCTACCAATTTCGCCACCAAGGCACATAAATTTTAGTCATATTCTCATTAAACAGTGGATATGAAACCATAAAATGTATATAACGCATTATTCTAAAAAAAAGAAAATTAAAGGAAAGTCTAATAAATGAATAAATCTAAGTTTATTGCTGCGACAATCACCACACTGGTTTTGTTTGCTATGGTTAGAGTTTTTAACTCGAGTCCTACTAAATCGTCAATTAAGATAGAGAAAGAGGCCGGAGAAATTAGGGGTGCTACCTTAAAAAAGAACGGTGCTGTGTTTTTAGAAAACTCAAAAATTAAAAATGTGAAACTCATTGATAAAGAATATCGTAAAAAAAGTGCTGCTTTAAAAGAAGCTAATGAAGATATTAATGGGAGTTTATTTTTTTCTAAAAAATCTGACTATGTATACTTTAAGGTTCAAGATGGTATAGCCTTAGTTGGAGGGGATATAGTATTAGGGGAATTTAAAGGAGAGCTGGGGTTAAAAAACCGTTTGTTAAAAGATAAACCCTTAGAGTCTAAATTATGGAAGAGTTTTGAAATTCCTTTTGGGTTTAGTGAGAATTTTCCACAAGATTTAAAAATTAAAGCCTTAGAAGCAATAAAATATTTTAATCAAGAGACAATTATGGAATTCGTTCCTATTAATATTGAACTTGATAAGGATGCTATTGTTTTTAAGTTTAGAGAAGATGTTCCGTGCTCATCTTATTTAGGCCGTGTAGGTGGATTTCAACCGGTGTATTTAAGGTCTTCATGTAGCACTCAAGATGTTATACATGAATTGATGCATGCTTTAGGTTTTGTCCACGAGCAGCAAAGAGAAGATAGAAATAGGTATCTTAAAGTTTTATGGGAGAATATTGATAAAAATTTTCAGCATAATTTTGCAATTTTACCAGATACGTTGGTTCATCAATACGAAGGGTCTGTGTTTAATATCAGTTTTAACTCAATAATGATGTATGATGATAAAGCTTTTGCAAAGCCAGGCTTAAAATCATTAGAATCACTTATAAAAGATAAAATATCTCCTATTAACAATGGCTTATCAGATATTGATAAAGAAAGACTCAAGCTTCTTTACGGTGCATAAAAAGGTTTAAAGGTCTAGTTAAAGACCTTACTAAAGGACTCCGATAAAAGTTACCAAAGGTAATATTTTAAAAAAGGTATTGGGTTGGAGTAAGTTGTAAGTGGTAAATTTGGAAAAACAGGCTAGAAATAAAAAAAATATAGTATTGATTTCATCAGCGGTTATATCATTATTTTTTGTAATAGAAATGGTCTTGCTTTTTAAGAGATTACCAAATTCAAATATCTCTTTGTTTATTGGAGCTTTAGGGTTGTTTGGAATTCTAAGTCTTAAATGGTTGTATCTTAAAGATTACAAATATCTAATAAAAGAAACAATTAAGAATATAGTTGAGGGTAAACTACAAAATACTGAGGGTTTGATTTTAAACGATTTTTTAGGGTATCTAAGAAAGTCATACGTATTTCTCCCTAGAGATTTTAAAAATAAGAGTGAGCTTTTAAGAGTAGAGAGGTTTTTTAGCCGTACAGGTGAGTATAGGGATTATACAGATTCAACTGTACTTAAAGAATTGTTAGAAGACACTTTGACTAAAAATAAAGAGTTTAGAGTTTTATTAAAAGAATTATGGGTAGATATAGCACTTTTTTTAATTCCAATGTTTATGGTACAGTTTTCAGTTTTTCAAAATAAAGAAGTTTTGATACTAGTACTTTGTGTAATGAGAGTGCTTACGTTTGGGTTTTATTTTAAGATTTTTAGTGAGGTTAAAAATAAAAGATTCAATTTTGAAAAAATTGAGAATTTGCTTTTTAGTGGTTTTGAAGATGAATCGAGGAGAGCTTCAATGATTGAGTTAGATGTTTTGAATACGGTAGATAGTAAAAGTGTATTTTTCTTAATTGATTCTCCTAGAAGGGGTGAGGTTGAAGATTTAATAAAGTCAGAGGCATCAGGATGGGGAAAGTTTACAGAATGGTCAATTATTTCTGAAGAAAATTTTAATTATAAAAACAATACTAAATTAAACAAAGCATGTATTCTTTTTCCAAGCGAAATGTTATTTCCTTTTGTTGAAATGCAAGAGTTCATTTCAGCTTTTGATAAGGTTATTGTTATAGATTCAGCACCTTCTTATGCTATTTCTGATAGTGAAATCTTTTATCTTGATCAAAATCAAGAGGTTAAAAAAATACATTTTAGTAAAAATTTTGATAGGCTTTCAGGAGATAAGGGGCTTATTCTTAGAAATTTTAGAAGAAATAACTTAGATCTTTTTTTAACTCAAGTTGAGATGAGGGTCATTTCTAAGCAAGCTTTGTTTTTAGTATATGCAGATGTTCAAGACGGGGTTTCCCATGATAAAAACTTTGTGTATCCTTTGGGTTTTAAAATGGTTAGTATGTTAGATAGTCTTAAGGGCATAGATCAAGATTTTATTTGTGACTTAAGCCAAGGGAATCATATTGAAAAAATGGAAAGGGCTAAAAATTTTGTAGCAAATCACTCTTATCATAATATTTGCTCTAAGGTTGTGGTGGAGAGAAAGCTTAAAAAATTATTTAGGGTTTCATAAATTTATAAAACTTTTATGATTTAATTCACTGTTAATTAAAAAGTTTAAAAAAATTTGCTTTAGGGAAGGTTTGTTGAGAACCAGTTTTAAAATTTTTAATAGTCCAATTTCCTGAATTTATTTCATTAGTTCCAATAATAATAACTTTTTCACACCCTGCTTTTTGGCATTTTAAGAGTTTTTTAGAAAAGTTACCTGTTGTAGGGATAAAAGTTGGAATGTTTTTTAAGCGAAGCTCATTTGATACCTGGCTTAAAAGTATTTCATTAGAGTTTTGAAGAACTAAACCTATGGGTGAAATTATTTTAGGTCTTATCTTTGACAAAAGCATAAGTCTTTCAAGGCCAGCTCCCCATCCCATAGCAGGGTGATGGCCTCCACCCATAGAGGCTACAAGGTTGTCGTACCTACCTCCAGCAAGAATAGTGTTTTGTGCTCCAAGCTCACCTTCACAAATGATTTCAAAAACAAGATCATTGTAGTAATCAAGGCCACGAACTAAAAAAGGGTCATGTTCAATTGTAATATTTTCTAGTTTACAGAGGTTGATTAAGTGAAAAAGCTCTTTTCTAGCTTTTTCACTAATGTAATCTATAATTTTTGGAGCATCAGCTAAAAGACTTCTATCCTGTTCTGATTTATCGTCTAGAATCCTTAAAGGATTATTAAGAATTCTTTTTTGAGAGTCTTTAGAGAGTTTGTTTTTTAAAGGTGTTAGGTATTTAACAAGCTTTTCTTTGAAAATTTTTCGCTCTTCATGTGAACCAATGCTATTTACCTTAATTTTTAAAGGAGGTTGAATGTTAAGAGAGTTTACAAAATTCCAACCCATGCTGATCACTTCAAAATGAGTAAAAAGATCTTTAGGAGCCCCAATATACTCAATACCAATTTGATGAAACTGTCGATGTCTTCCTTTCTGAGGGCGCTCATACCTAAACATAGGGCCATAGGTGAACATTTTTAAAGGAGCTGATCTTTGTAGCTTTTTTGAAATAAAAAGCCTTACAAGGGGAGCTGTGGCTTCAGGGCGCAATATGAATAGATTATCGTTTTGATCATTAAAAGAATACATTTCTTTGGTGATGATGTCTGAGGTGTCGCCTAGAGTTTTAGTGAAAACTTCACTATTTTCAAAAATTGGTGTTTTATAGGTTTTAAAGCCATAAATATGGGCCCACTTTTGAGCTTTTATCAAAATAGCTTCTGAAAGAGCACAATCCTCAGGTAGTAAGTCGTGGCAGCCTCGAGGAGCTTGTAATTTAGACATTTTAAACACCTTTTTTAGTAATTTTTCTAGTATAATTGAAAAATTAGGAATGTCCATGGATAAGCTGTATTCTTAAGTCAGTTCTTTTCTTAGTATCTAGATTGCGTATAATGTTTTTTATAGATTTAGAATATTTGAAATTAACATCTTAGTACAGAGGGGAATAAGCTAGTTTTTATGGTTAAAAAACTTTAAGAGAAAAGTCGTTAAGATTATTGATTTAGGTGCTTTTACAAAAAGAAGAGCTCATCGTATTAAAAAAATTTAGTAAGGCTCCTTATTTTTTTTCTGAGTAAGTCAGGGTTGTAATTTAAAGATTGCTTAATTTTTTATGAGATTTGTTTTTAAGTTTACTTTTTTAGAAGGCTTTTTTATGAGTTATATAAAAAAATCTAACCTCTCTATAATAATCTAAGAAGATTAGGGAAATAGTCAGCATATAGGAGCATAAACCCTGCTTTTTTTAGAGTTATTTATAAGTTTAGTTACTGTGATCAGTGATAAAACTTCTTTTACATACTTTAGTTTTAATGTGAAATAGCTTTCATACATAGTTTAAAAGCTTTAATTGTGTAGTTGGTTATGAAGCTAATATAAGACTAAAATGCAAGAAGTTAAAGAATTTGAACAATGTTTAGTTTAGACATTTGTCTGATATTTGTTATGAAATATTCTTATAGAGAATGATGAAGCTTTTATAAGTAGAGGACAGAAAGGTCTATTTATGTGATAGTGGGAAGAAATATCGCCTTAGCTTTAAACTTTTAATACATGAGGAGAGTTATCTGTGATTGTTTAAAATTAGAGGAGAAAGATATTTTATAGAAAACAGTACCTTGGAATTGGGAGAGATACATTTTTTATTAGAAAAGGTGATAAGCTTATTAAAACATTTAGGAAGGTTAAAGTTGTAGGGTATGTTGATGAAATGTATAAATTTGTAACAAGTTATAACATATAAAGAGGGTTTATGGATTTAGAAAGTGTTGAGTATATAGATATTTCTCCTGAAATTAGTAGTGAATTGAGCGTTTTTCCAGGGGATAAAAAATTTAGAAGAAATATGGCTTATGATATACAAAAGGGTGATCATATGACTTTGTCATCAATGGAAACGACTCTTCATATTGGGGCTCATGCAGATGGTCCGTGTCATTATCAAAAAGATGGAGAGGGAATAGGGGAGAGGTCTTTAGATTATTATATGGGATCTTGTCAGGTAATAGATTTAAGTCGGACTGTAAGGCGTGGAGGGACAGTTATAGTCGAGGATTTTAATAATTTTTCTATAGAAACTACAAGAATTTTAATTAAAACGAACACATATAATCATAATGTTTGGAGCTCTGACTTTGTGACCTTATCTAAAATACTTTTAAAGTTTTTAGCTAAGAATGGGGTTAAACTTATTGGGATAGATACTCCCTCAATTGATCCTGCTGACTCTAAAGGTTTAGACTGTCATCAAGTTATAGCTGATAAGAATATGGCTATTTTAGAGGGTCTTGATTTAGTTTATGTGAATCAAGGAAAATATCAACTTATAGCTCTTCCTTTAAAAATTAAGAACGGAGATGCTTCACCTGTAAGAGCTGTGTTGCTACCATATAATTAAGATGAAAAGAATAAATTTAGAATCTAATCATAAACTTTATGAGAGCTTTATATGGCTGTATGAATTAATGTTTAAACCTTTTTTTATTGGTGCAATTAAAAAAGCTATGAAAACAATTGAAAAATTTTCTCCTGAAAATATTGTGGAAATCGGTGTGGGCACAGGGTATTCTTTAGAGCATTATCCTAGTGACACGAATATTATAGGATTGGATATTTCAGATAAAATGGTGCATAGATCTAGGCAACGTGCCATGAAAATAGAGAATAAGAATATTAATATTTATAATATTGTAGACTGTCCAAAAGATAATATACAAAATTATGCATCTATGGTGGTTTCATTTTCTGTAATGACAGTTGTTTCAAATCCTCAAAAGCTTATTAATGATCTTAAGTCGTGTTGTAAGTCAGGAGGACATATTATGATAATTATGCATTGTAGAGGAAAAGGCTTAAGTAGGTTGTTTGATAAATTACTGGATTTGCCAATGAAACTACTATTTGGGTTTACTTTGTTAAGGCATATTTCTGATTATAATTTAGACGGACTTGAGATCATTGAAATTTCTCCAGCAAGCTTTTTTTTATTCTATCCATATAATCATTTAGTTTTACTTAAAAAAAATAACCTTAGTTAATGAAGTTTAGCTCATGAGGTTTAAAACTAAAACGAGAAGTTCTTTTTATTTTTAGTTTTAAAGGAAAAAGAGTATAAAAAAATTATTTTAATTCAGGGAGCTTTGAAAGTTTTTTTCCATCAATGAAAAACGTAGTGAGTCTAAAGAAATCATCAAAAATCTTATGATCTTGCGCGGCTGATTTTAAATATTTTTCTCCTGAAGAGCCACCTGTACCAACTTTATGGCCAAGCATTCGAAGTGCCATTTGTGCGTGACGGTTTCGCCATTGAGTCATATTTTCATCTAAGTCTATGAGCTGCTCAATAAGCCTATTAGCAGATTGAAGTTTTAGTTCATGTCTATAAAGCTGAATAAATAAAGCAGCTTGAAGGGCCTTAAAAGATAAAGACCAATCAGTACTTTTTAAAAACTCATTTTTATCCATAAATTGTCTAAAGGATTTTCTTGTTTCCTCAATATTTTTAAAACTCTTTTGTTTTTCGTTTTTTGAGAGTTTAGAATTGTTTTTAATTAACTCATCTTCTTGAAAAAACATTTTTTCTACACAAGATTTGTATTCAGACCAAAAGTTATACCCCTCAGTTTTTAAATAAGGTGTTCTTTCAAGCCATGCACCAACGCTTTTTAAAACGCAAGGCTCTGTTTCAGAGGCTATAACAACAGATTTTTCCTCTTCTTTTAAAAACGCATGGTAAGGGCAACCTCCATGAATTTTTCTTTGAGATTTATTAAGTCCAAGTTTGTTTTCTAAAAGTCTAAATTGAGCAGATTGAAATCCTGAGGCAGGGTAGAGGTAGTTTCTAAATTCTAAAAATTCCATTGCGGTCATAGTTTCAAGAACAGTTATTTGAGAAATAAGAACTTTAAAAATTTCATTTACCCTTTTTATCCTATGCACGGCCTTAGAAAGGTTTTCATTGCTAATAGAGTTTTCTTTAAAGATTGTTAAAAAAGAATCAATTTCCCAGAGGATTTGTTTAAACCAAAGTTCATAGGTTTGATGGGTAATTATAAAAAGCATTTCTTCATGGGCAGGTTTATCTTGAAACTTTGCACTTTCAAGGTGTTGAGAGTTTAGAAGTGTTTTTAGTTCTAAGTAGTTGCTGTATTCTATAGGTGTATTTTTTGTCATAAAGAGTCCTCATTAGTTAGACATATTAGTTTTTCTACAAAAGTATTAATTTCTTTTTTTGTAGTGTCAAAACTGGTCATAAGACGAACTTCAAATGTGTGCTCATCCCATATATAAAAAAACATGATTTTTTTAAGTTCTTTTATATAATTTTTTTTTAAGTTTATAAAAACAGAGTTGGATTCAACAGGGTAGTTGATTTTTAGGTTTGTTTTAAGTTGAATTTGTTCTTTAAGGTATTTTGCCATAAGGCAAGATCTCTCTGCGATTTTTAAATATAGGTCATCTTTAAAAAATTCAATAAATTGAGCTGCTAGAAATCTGGTTTTAGAAGGAAGCTGCATGGATTGTTTTCTAATGAATTTAAAATTTTGAGCAAAATTTTTTTTAATTAAAACAAGCTCTGAACCTAAAAGTCCGTTTTTTGTTCCTCCAAAACTAATAGCATCAACATTTTTTATAATTTCTTTAAAAGACATGTTTAGTGAAAAAGATGCGTTTGCAAACCTTGCTCCATCAATATGAAGGAATAAGTTATTTTTTTTGCAAAATAATTTAATATTTTCTAATTCTTTTTTTGAGTAGCAAGTGCCAAGCTCTGTAGGTTGGCTAATAGAAAGAGCTTTTGCTTGGCTATAGTGTTGATCTCCTAAACGAACTATTTTTTTAGCCGCGCTTAGAAGACAGATCTTTCCATTATTGTGCTTTATGGGAATTAACTTTGCGCCAATTTGAAATTCCGGAGAGCCACATTCGTCAAGATTTAAGTGGGAAATTCTAGAGCATAAGATTGAATTGTGACTTTGGACTAAACTTTTTAAACACATAACATTAGCTGCTGTTCCATTAAAACAATGAAACCAGCTCCAATCATTACCAAAAATTTCTTTAATGGTAGAGCTAAGTTCTTTACTTAAAGAGTCTGTGCCATAAGCTGCTTCATGATTTTTATTTACACGAAAAATAGCATTCATGATTTGTGGATGAACTCCTGAATGGTTATCACTACCTAAACTTCTCATGCTTTTAGTTCTAAAAACCTATAGGTGATGAGCGCAGCTAGGCGAGAGGTGAGCTCGGTGTGGTCAAGAGGTGGGGAGACTTCATAAATTCCAAGGAGTTGAACATTGAAGTTAAGAACTAGGTAATCAAACATTTTAAAAAAACTATTTATATCAAAACCCGTAGGCCAGGATTGACTGCAACCAGGTGCAAAGGCTGATGAAAAACCATCTATATCCACAGAAATATAGCAGTCTTTTGTTTTTTTTGGGAAAATGTTTTTAAAGTATGAAAAATTAAAAGAGTGATTAGGGTATAGATTGTCATAGTGTAGAGTTTTTATATTTTCTTTAGAGTCAGCGAAATCAAATAGATTTTGAGAGTTACACTGTTTTTGAATACCAACTTCATAAAGATTAAATGAATTTTCAAATTCCTTAAGAAGTCTAAAAAAAGGTGTTCCACTTGAAATGCCTTTGTCTAAATTTCTTAAATCAAAATGTGCATCAAAGTTAACAATACAGGGTTTAGAAGAGTTTGAGTTTTTTAAAAAAGCTGAACCATCAGCATAGCTATAGTCATGACCTCCGCCAAAAGAAATACAGGTTTTGTTGTTTGAGAGCTCGTTTTTAACCTTTTTTGAAGCATAAGCGTGCCGCTCTTTAAGGTTTAAGTTTTTAAAAGAAAGGTTTCCAAAGTCCTTAAGTGATATTGTGTTTATTTTTTTTGACGGAGTCATTTTATATAAACAAGTTCTAATGGCGTCGGGCCCAAGAGCTGCTCCAATTTTTCCTCCATTATTTAAAATTCCTTCATCATCAGGGTAGCCAAAAATAGAAAAGCTATGATTCTGGTTCTTTCTAAGAAGAGATTTTAAAGTAAGATCATCTTTTGCGTTTTCATTAAAGGAGTAAGGAGTGAATGAGCCACTAGACATAATCAAGCTCATTAACTTTTTTTCCATTAATTTTAGTTAAGTAGTTTACTATTGTATAATCTAGTAAGGGAGTGATTAGAGTACTTGTTCCTTTTCCTGCTTTTCTAGCAATATTAAAAATGGCTATAAAATCTGTACTCATTAGTGTTTGAGGGTCCTGTTGCTTAGTAGAGCCTGTGGGAATCATAAGGTTTTGCTTAATTTTTAAATACTTTTTAACTTTAATCCAAATGGTTTTTACTAACTTCATACATTATAGCCTTTCTTAATTGGGTTTCATCTGTTAGTTTCTTTCTTTATAAGTATATAAATTTATTATCAGGAGGTTTCAATGGCTTTTCAACTACCAGAACTACCATATTCAAAAGACGCTTTAGCGCCCCATATTTCAGCAGAAACTTTAGAATATCATTATGGCAAACACCATGCCGGTTATGTCGGTAAGCTTAATGCTGCTATTGAGGGAACTCATTATGCTGAAATGACTTTAGAAGAAGTGATTAAAAAGTCTTCAGGAGGGCTTTTTAACAATGCAGCTCAGGTTTGGAATCATACTTTTTATTGGAATTCCCTTTCTCCAGATGGTGGCGGTGAGCCCACAGGTGAGCTTGCTCAAACTATTACTGACGCTTTTGGGAGTTTTAATCAGTTTAAGGAGAAGTTTTCTGCTGCCGCTGCAGGTCAATTTGGTTCAGGTTGGGCTTGGTTTGTTAAAACTGAGGATGAAAAATTTGAAATTATGACTTCAGAAAATGCTCAAACCCCATTAACAAAGAATGTCATTCCCCTTCTTACTTGTGATGTATGGGAGCATGCTTATTATATTGACTATAGAAATGCCCGCCCAAAGTATATTGAAAGTTTTTGGAATTTAGTAAATTGGGAGTTTGTTGAAGCTAATCTTAAAAAATAAGGGCCTTAGTGGTTACATTTGAAATTATAATTATTAGCGCAGGGCTTTTTTGTTTCAGTGCGGTTTTTTTATTTATTATATTGCTCTTTAAAAAATTTAATATTCAGAATCAAAAATTCATTAAATTTTTTGATGATGCTCAGCCTATAAACGCTTCTTTAATGCTTTTTTCCAAAGAGCTTGGAGAGATAAAAGAAGCCACAAGAAATGTTGAGATTTTAAAAGAAAATATCTTTAAATCTTTTAAAGAGCAGGACATGCGTTTAAAACCCATTGATGAGGGAATGACTCATCTTCTTGATTACTTTGGAACATTAAAGAAAAATGCTGGAAAAGTTGGAGAGTTGACTTTTGATCTTTTAGTGGAACAGCTTCCTCCAGGAAAACTTTTAAAAAATATAACTTTTGATAATCAATCAAGACTTGAGTTTTTAATTCAAGTGGGTGGAGAATGGGTTCCTGTAGATTCTAAATTTTCTAAAAATCCAAAAATTTATTTTAAAAAAGCAGTTGATGATGTTTCTTCAAAGTATTTGGGAAAAAGAGTTTTAGGGGTTAAGGATAATCCTTCTGCCATTGAAGAGTCTAATATTGAATCAGCAAGTTTTGGATTGGTGTTTTTTCCTTCTGATGAGGCTTTATTTGAGGTTTATAGATCGGATGAACTTAGGCAGCTTATGATTGATAAAAGAGTATGGGCTGTTTCACCTTCAAATTTTTATTGGCAGCTTTTTTACTTTAAATGGATGGAGGGGCAGGCCAATACTGCTCAAAATTCTTCAGCCATACTTAAATCAATGAATATGGGTTTAATGGAGGTGAATAAGGCTGTTGAGGCTTTAGATTTAGTAGAAAAGCAACTTAGACAAAGTCTTATTAATTTTGAAAAATCTAAAAAAGCATTGTCTAAAGTAGGTGAGCTTTTTAGTAAAAATTTGTAAAGTAGAAAATATTCATGCTTTAGACTAAAGGATATTATTTAAAAGGCCTTAATAATCATTTTATTCCACAAATTACTTGTCTAATAGTAGTAAAATATACGCTAAACTAGGTAAATTTTTCACAATCAGGATTTTTGTTTATCTAATTTTTTCTATATAATATATTGCTAAGTTCTTTTTGAATTTTATATGATGAAAGGATTTTAAATGAACTTAAAAAACCAAAACCGTGTCTTAATTTTGTTTTCATTTTTTTTAACTCTAAGTTCTCATGTGCTTGCTAAAACAGCTGGGGTAGATGATCTTAAGTGTGCTATAACTAAAAGTGCTTTTGAAGTGCCAACAAGAATTACCAGTGGAGCTAAAAAATTCTCTGGTCAATGTATCGACTCTAAACGATTCAGACCTGCTATAATTACCAGTTTAAAAAAATCTGAATATTTAGTTTTTGAAAACTATTTGCACAAGAATAAATATTGGAAAGCTAGGCTCTCTAAAAAAGCTGTGGTTGAAGCTATTTATGTCCAGGTGATTCGTTTTAATATTGTTTCTGGAATAACAGCAGGCCATGTTCAGTTAAGAGTAAAATTTGCTTCTCATAGTGAAATTGAACTTACCTCTGAGAGCAAAAGTATAAAGGTTGATGATATTATTGTTTCATATGAAGCGGCGCGACCTAAAGGTATCGATTATAACTTTGCCTTAGGGGTTGTGGACAATTATCTTTTAGTTGGTCGCGTAGCCTCAGGAGACCAGCGTCTTTTAGAATATTCAAAAGAAAATAAGACTGAGCAATACAAATTAAATTTATCTCAGGAGGAAAGCTTAAAACTTCTTTTGAGTGCTTTAGAGTCCAGTCATAATAATAAATTTAAAAAATTCTACAATACACTTAAGCCAAACTGCACCACTGAAATTTTTGATCTCATTGATCAACTACCTTCTCAAAAACTTAAAGGTACTGTACCGTTTTTAACAATGATTTCAAACGATCCGGTTGCAGGTCCAACTATTCAAGCTTTATCTGAACGTGGGATTCTAGAAAAACGTTTTGCAGATCTTAGAGATGAAAAAAATGGAATAACAAAACCTCCTTTGAAAGAAGACACACCTGAAAGTAAACTTGGTCTATTTGTAGATGTTCCAGGATATCCTTATGCTCTTGTTCTTGCAGTATCTGAAGAAACTGACTCACCAGTTTTAAGAAAAGCTAAAAAACTTGCTTACAGTATGGCTCCTCAGTTGGTACAAAGGCTTGCTTCAAATCTTATGTTGTCAGAAGCTGATAGTTTGAGTTTTCTACTAGGATCCTTAAAGAGTTTAGGCCCTGTATTAAAAGAACAACTTAAAAAAATCAACACTCAGCTAACTGATGAACCCCTTACTCTAGCTCTTTATCTGACCCCATGGGATAACAAGCTTGGAAAAAATATTGATGCTTTAAAAGACCTTGGTGTTCAAGCAAGGTTGCCATTTGAAATTTTTGAAACACATTTTGATGTCATGTCCATGAATGAAATTCACACTGGTTTAAATGATGCTGCTAATCTGCATGCTCAAAACAAAAAAAGTTTTGGCCTTATAGGCCTCTCTGTTCAGCTTCATTTAGTTAAAAATAAATCAATTATTAGTCTTCAAGCTCTTGGCCGATTAGGTTCTTTCGAAAAAGACCTTATCATTAAGCATGAGCAGGTTAATATTAAAAAATTTATAATTCCTGAAGGTCTTGTTTCATGGTCACAACCTGTTGGTCTTTTGACTCTTTCTCAAAATATGATTGATCCAGTTCCAAGCTTAAATATCTCTTTTGGAAATCTTGGTAAACTCAATGAAGATGAGAGTTCAACTAAGTTTGGGCAGCTGCGTATTCATAACAATAAATATGAGTGTGCTACAAGACGAGGTTCTACTCCAAAAATAAAAGGCGATGCCGCACAGTTTAGTTTAATCAATGTTTTCATGGATATTTTCTCTTTAGATGTAGATCTTGAAAAAGCACGTATTAGTAATATGGATATTAGAATAAGTACTGGCCTTGGTATTTTAAAAAATTGTGAATCTAACCCTGAGATTAATAAATTGTTCACAGATCGTGTAAATTCTAAGATCAATGATAAGAACAATAAATTTAAAAAATCTCCTGGCTTAAATTTTTTAAGTCAAATTTTATCCAACAATAAAGAGGGTGAAGTTTCTGGTTTTATTAAACACTAATTTTTTTTTATGAGAATTTTTTTATTAATTCTAAACACAGTATAAATTTTTATTGTAATAAAAAGATCAAAGATTAAGCACAACTTGGTCTTTAATTTTTTTTAATTGATCTGATACTTTAACTTTTATTAAAAAGTCTTTTAATTCAGAAATTTTATTTTCGTTTATAATTTTTAAAGCATTTTTTTTTAAACCTACTCCTCGAGCTCTATTTAAAGGAAATTTCTTATAATCCTTTTCAAGTTGTTTATTGGATTTAGATAGAATACTTTTTAATTCATTAAGAACCTTAGAGGTAACCTTAAATGGTGTGTTTAGATTCTGCATATTTTCTTTACCATGAGCTTTTTCATTCCATGGGCAAACAGTTTGGCAAATATCGCAACCAAAAAACCAGGAATCTGTTTTTTTATTTAGTGAGTCCACAGACGTGCTCTTATCCTCAATGTTTCGATAGGAAATACATTTTGTAACTTCAAGTTTTCTAGGGCTTAAGGCTTTAGTAGGGCAGGCGTCAATACATCTAGTGCAGGTGCCACAGTGATCAGTTTGGAGTGTATTTTTATTTAGTACTTTAATATCAGTTAGAATTTCTGATATATAAAAAAGACTTCCATGTTTTTTATTTAGAATACAGGTGTTTTTTCCAATCCAACCAAGCCCTGCTCTATAGGCAAGATCTCTTTCAAGAACAGGAGCAGAATCAACAGAGTGGGAGAACCTATTGTTAGGGTAAAGCTTATGAAGTTCATTGCTTATTATACTGAGTTTGAGATTGATTTGATGATGATAGTCTGTTTCTTGTGCATATAAAGCAACCTTAAGAGAGCTTTTAAGTTTGTTATTGGCTGGGTAGTAAGGGTAAAGAGCCATGAAAGCTGAATCAAATTCTTGTTGAGATGGGTTTTTTTTAGAAAGATGATCTTTTAAGAAGTTCATTCCTCCAAAGTTTTCATTCCATATTTGAGCTTTGTAGTTGTTAAAAGAAATACTTTTTCTTAAGGAAACATGATTTACATTTAAAAACCCTTGTTGAGTAAAAAGTGTAGTTATTTTTGTTAAATTCAAATGAACTCCATCTTTTTAATATATTATATTAAAAAGAATAAATAACCCGAGTTTAGACTTACTCCAAAACTTAAGTCCTGGAAAAATTGCCCGCAGTGTGTGCAAAAATTTACTTCAGCAGTTTTAATCTCTTCAGTTGTTTTGACTTCAGAGAACATGTCGTCATTAGATTTTGGCCCCTTACTTTGAGAGCTTTCTTGCTTTTTAGATGTCTTATCTTTTCTTGTTTGTGATGGTGGAATAGAACTATTTTTTGAAGTCTTTGTAGTTTTCCTTTCTAAGAAAATACTCATTAGAATTTCAAACAAAACGATTATTGATTTGAAAAGAACTTTCACGCTTAAAAAAATCTTTTCATGAGAATTTAAGTCTTCACATTTTTTTTAGAAGACTCAACTCTTCGCACAAAGATTTTTTGTCAACAAATGACATGCTAGAATTTTTGCATTCAATTCTAATTTTGAAAACTTTTTATATTAATCTAGCATGCCTTATCTAAAGTGTTGATTTAGGGGTCAGGAACCAGCTTAGACGACTTTTTATAGGAAACATGTTAGTAGTTATAATATCCTCACCTACAACAGCTGATATATGCATCTGATCTCCTCTATCTTCTACAGTGATAGATACGTTTTTAGATTTTGAAGCAAATACTACTGAGTTAGGATTAGTAGACTCAGTGAAACCAATGTCATCATATCTAGAGCTAGGAAATTTTAGTTTTGCAGAATCTTTCATATTTGTCTCATTTTGAGATCCCCATACAATAATAGAAAAGCTAGGAGGAAAGAGATTACACTGTCGTAAACCAAGCTGAACTTGTACTAAAACTTTCCTGTAGAGGTCTTTGAGACCGTAGGTTCTCTCCCATTGGGTTCCTTCCCATTTTTTAAAACCTTTTGTATATTTGTCTATTGCATCTTGTTTAAAAATAGTATTCAGGCCTTCTCCAGTTTTATTTAAATGCTCTTCTACGGTATAGTGAGTAGCATGTGTCATCCTGCAGGGCTGATTAGGACTCCTATGAGATCCTCCAGCAAATGATCCAATTGACATTAAAGTAATGACCGTTATTATTAAAGTTTTCATCTTTCTATTCTCCTTTTTATATTTTATATGTTTAAAAAAAATTTTTCTATCCATAAGGATATCTCTTTCTAACCTTAATAAAATTTTTTTACTACTCTATTAAATAAAACATGAGTTTCTAAAAAAGAAACACTTTTTATAGGTATTTTGAAATTTTGGACCAGTTTAACTAAGTGGATCCAACAATTTAGGTAATTAAATACTGCAAAGAAATGAGTTCTAAAGTCTTGGTTGAGCACAAAAGAACACCTCATGGATATGTAAATAAATTACCCGTACAAGTTGAGTCTTTAATTTTAATTCAAGTTTGAATTTTTTTTAAGGCCTAAGGTTTTTTTATAAAGAAAAGATCACTCAAGTCTTTTGTAAGATTTAGTTTTTTTTAGTTGATATGCAAAAAGAAGAAATGGATGACCGTCTATTTCAAGTTTGGGATTGGTTACCCTAAATAAGGTAGACTCTTTGTCAAATTAAATTAAAGTGTGTGCTTTCAGTATAAAACTTGGATGCCAGTGGATAAAATTGAATCAAATCGTTTTAATCCTGCAATGGCAGGGAGGTTATCATACATGCCTTTATAGGAAATTTTTAAGCTTATACGAGCTGGGTTTGTGTTTGAGAGAAACTCACCTAAAGCTATATCAATTGATGGTTCAAAGTTAAGTTCAATGTTTTCTAAGTCTTGAGAGTCAATTAAAGTTTCAACTAAGAATTTAAAGTTTGAAGTGGAATTTAGTTTTCCTCCAAGTTCAAAATAAACTCTTCCAAAATGAGCTTCAAATTTATCACCCTGACCAGGCCCAATAACTGAAGGGTACTCAGCTCTGTACCTGTAACCAGTTTCATTAAAGAAGTAAAAATTTTTAGTTTTTTTAATATTGTATTTTAAACCTATATCTGCAGAATATCTATTCTCAAAACCTGCAAAGTGGTTTTTTTCCCAAAGAGAACCAATGAAAATACCAACTTTTTTAGGTATAGTTTTTGTGAATTTTAGCCCTGCTTGAGCAGATTCTGCTAATCTCACATTAACACCATTATTAGTTGTGCCCACAGAATTAATGTATTGACCATGAACTGTGTAGATGTTGTTAGTTGATTCCTTAGTCCATTTAGTTTGCAAAAGAGTATTGTCTTGCTTTGTATTTCCACTTTGTGAAACTAAGCCAAGGTCAGTCTCTGTTTTCCAGTGAGCATGAGTCACAGTGAAAGGTATAAATATTAGAGTGGCTATAATTAAAAATTTCATTTTTTCTCCTTTTTAGGAATATTCTTTAAATTGTTATTGTAATAGATTATTTGTGTTGTTAAATATTTGTCAAATTTTAATGGGGGATTTAAGGAGAAAGTCTTGAGGTTATATGAGTTAGGAGACTTAAATTCTTAAATTTTGGTTGTTAAAATAATAAACAGAGGGTTAGAAATGTTTTTTAAAGATTAAGGCATGATTTTTTTAAGTTTTTGAAGTAATAAAAATGATTTAACCTATTGAATTAACAATTAAATCCTGAGTTTTTAAACTGATTGAGATTGTTTTATGAGAGGTGTGATGTGAATTTAGCTAGTAGGCCCCGAAGAAATCGTAAATCCAGTGCTTTACGAGATGCTGTAGCTGAAATAAAATTATGCACAAAAAGCCTTATACAGCCTTTATTTATTTCAAATGAGACCTCAAGTATTAAAGCTTTATTTGATCAAAAAAAATACTCTCTAAAAGATTTAAGAGTTTTTTGTAAGGAGCGTTTAAGTAAATCAAAAATTATGGGTGTTTTATTATTTGCTTCTATTAAAGACTCTTTAAAGGACTTAAACGCAACAGAATCTCTAAATCCAAAAGGCTTACTCCCACAAGCTGTTCAGATTGTTAAGGAAGAGTGTCCTCATTTAGAAGTGATGACTGATGTGGCATTAGACCCATTTTCTTTACACGGCCATGATGGTATTGTTAAAGGTGGTAAAATTTTAAATGCTCAAACAGTTGAAGTCTTAAAGAAAATGTCTTTAATGCATGCTAAGGCAGGTGCTGATTGGGTTGCACCTTCTGATATGATGGATGGGCGAGTTGGTGTTATTAGAGAGTATTTAGACGAAAATGGTTTTGACCATGTAAATATTCTTTCATATACGGCAAAGTATGCTTCAAGCTTTTATGGACCTTTTAGGGATGCTTTAGGTTCAAGACTAAAATTTGGTGATAAAAAAACTTATCAAATGGACCATAGAAACAAAAAGGAAGCTTTAAGGGAGCTTGAAGCTGATGAAATAGAGGGTGCTGATATGGTTATGGTTAAGCCAGCCCTTTCATACCTTGATATTATTTTAAAATTTAAAAATCACACAACACTTCCCGTGGCAGCCTATAGTGTAAGTGGTGAGTACGCTATGGTTAAAGCTGCAGCTGCAGCAGGGTTAATTGATGGAGACGCTGTTGAAAATGAAATCATAACATCAATTTTTAGAGCAGGTGCTGATGTAGTGATAACCTATGGAGCTTTAAGCCTAGAAGATACGCATAAATAGTTTTTTCTCTATTAAATGCTTTATATTTGTGCATGGTCTATGGTTTTTTTTAAGTTAGCCTTATTTATTAATGGTAATAGGGTATTTTAAGGTTTAATAATGTAATTTTGCAAAAATATATTGCAATAAAGGTTTGAGCACTATTTTTTTAAAGTGTTTACTAATAGTGCAGAAAAGAGAGTTCTCACTGACACTTCTGTGACACAATACAAGCTAGTTAATATAGGGTGTTTAATATGTTGGTTGTATTAAACAGGCATAAAAGTAATGAAAGACTTAAAGAGGAAAGTGTTTTTTTAAGTAAGGGTTTATCTCTTCAGACGTGCTTGCGTAAAACCATTTTTTTTAGTGAGGCTCAATTTGAATTTTTTAAAGTAGAAGATGCTAAGTTAGCTAGTGGGTTTGATCTTTACACAGGTTTTGCTGCTGTTGAATACATGGTTAAAGTTTTATCAGGCTTAGAGTCTCCTGTTGTTGGTGAGACTGAAGTTCTTGGGCAATTTAAAAAACAAATTATCCCTCAGTTAGAAAAAAAATCTGATTTAAAGGAAGTTATTCAATTTATTTTAAATTTAGTTAAAACTATAAGGACAAAGCACCTTATAGGCTTAGGTTCTCAAAGCTATGGAAGTATGGTTCGTAGGATTTTAAAATATCATCAGCATATTTTATTTATTGGTGCAGGGGCTTTAACAGAGTCTATTTTACCCTGGGTTAAGGGGTCTAAAAATGTTATGATCCTTGTCAGGTCTTTAGATCGTTATGAGAAAACAGATGTATATAAAGAGAATGGAGATTTAAAGGTTTTTTCTTTCAATGAAGATTTTATATTTGATTTTCCATTACATGTTATAGTTTGTGCTCCAATAAAAGCTAAACTTTTAGAAAGTTATTTAACTAATGCTAACGTGGAGACTGTAGTGGATTTGAGAGAGGAATCAAAGATTGATCCTATTTTAAACTTATCCTGTAAACTTTTTGATTTAGAAAGTGTTTTTAAAGGTGTTTATGCTGAAATAGATAAAAAAAAGAAACTTATTAAGAGTATTGAGAAAGATATTTGCACTAAAATCGAGGAACGATTTGTAAAATACCGACCATTTGGTTGGGATGATTTATGTTTATAAAAATTGGATCTAGAAAAAGTCACTTAGCTCAAGTTCAAGCAAGAATATTTAATAAAGTCTATAAGAACCACTTTCCAGAAGATAGTACAGAGTTATTTTTTAAGGCTTCTTTTGGGGATTTAAATTTAGATATGGATTTGTCTAAAACAGATAATAAGGGTGTTTTTACAAATGATTTTTTTAAGCTTTTAGACAATAATGAATGTGATCTTATTATTCACTCCTGGAAAGATATTCCCATTGATGAAAATGGTGTGACACAAATAACAGCAACTTTAGGTAGAGAAGATACAAGAGACTTGTTCTTTTTAAAAAGAAAATCAAGGCCTAAGGTTAATTGGCGTGTACTTACTTCTAGCCCAAGAAGAGAGTTTAATTTATCAGAATTTTTCTCTTACTTGTCTGAAGGTAAACAAAAGTTAAACTACATTCCCATTAGAGGTAATATCCCTACAAGGTTTTTAAAGTTCTTAGAAAATCAATCATCAGATGGTTTTTGTGTAGCTGTAGCTGCAGTAAAAAGACTTATTAATGATGAGTCTTTTAATAAAGACAATCCAGGTATTTGGGATAAGATTTCTAATGAATGTTACTGGTCAGTGCTTCCTGCAAGTTATTGTCCTTCAGCAGCAGCCCAGGGAGCGTTAGCAGTTGAAACTAAGATTTCAAACATAGAATTAAATAAAAAATTAGCAAAACTTAATAATAAAACTATTATGGACTCTGTTCTTAAAGAGAGAGCTATACTTAAAGATTATGGTGGAGGTTGTCATTTACCGTTAGGAGCTAATGTTATTAAGAATAAACATGGTGAGCTTATATTAAAGGCAGGTTGTATAAATGGTAAGAAATTTAGGGACTTAATTTTTAAGCCACTTAGAAAATATCCTAATAAAATTGATAAAAATAAAGTTTGGATATCTACACAAGAAGTTTTAGCCAAGCGTGTTAAGATAGATTATAAAATTAAAAGTTTGGGGCTTAAGAGTTTTATGGTTACAAGATTTGAATCCTATAAAAGGAATGTGGTTTCAGATAAAGATTTAGTTCATTCAGCGGGCCTTAGAACGTGGAAAAAACTTTATGAATCTGGACAGTGGGTGAACTCATGTCTTGATAGTTTAGGCTCTGACTTATATGTTGGAGACCTTTTGTCTCAAGGAGTTCAACATTACTGGCTTACACATGATGATGTGATTGCTCCAAAGGGCTTTCAAACAGTTAAGGCGTATGCTTTAGAAGTTGAATTAAATGAAACTTCTTTTTTAGGTAAAGATTATTTTGTATGGATGAGTGGAGAGTTGATGGTTAAGGCTCTTAAATACAATAAAAGCCTTTGCTTAAAAAAACATTTCATAGGTATGGGAAGGTCATATGATGTTGTTGAGGCATTTATTAGAGATAACCAAGATTGTTTAAGTGAGGAGTTTAAAGTTTTTCCAATATATTCGTTAGAGCAGTTTAAAAAAGATATCATTAAAGGTTAGAGTATGGAGTCACTTAAATTAAATGAGCGTTGTTTAAAAGTCTCTCCTGGAGGAGTACATTCTCCAGTAAGGGCTTATAAATCAGTTGGTGGAAGTCCTGTTTTCTTTAAAGAGGGAAAAGGGGCTTATTTAACTTCAGTTAAAGGAGATAAGTATATAGATTTTTGTCAAAGTTTTGGCCCTTTAATTCTCGGACATAGAGACTCAGAGGTTCAAGAAGAAGTTGAGCGTATGATCAATACTCTTTGGACGAGTGGGACATGTGAGCAGTACTCTTTAGAGCTTGCTGAATGGATATGTGAGCATATTCCTGCAATGCAAAAGCTCAGGTTTGTAAGTTCAGGAACAGAGGCTGTTATGTCAGCTCTTCGTGTGGCCAGAGGTGCTACAGGAAAAGATAAGATATTAAAGTTTGAAGGTTGTTATCACGGTCATGTGGATTCTCTTTTAGTTCAATCAGGTAGTGGCCTAGCTGGTAAGAGTGCGGCAAGCTCTGTAGGGATTGCAAAATCTACAGCAGCGCAAACACTGGTTTGTCCTTTAAATGATATAAAGACTTTTGAAGAAGTTGTTCAGATAAATAAAAATAATTTAGCTGCTGTGATTTTAGAGCCTCTGCCTGCAAACTTTGGTTTATTAGAGCAAAGGGAGGACTTTATAAAAGATGTGGTTGGGATAGCTCGTAAGAATGGAGTTCTTATTATTTTTGATGAAGTTATTTCTGGTTTTAGAGTTGGTTTAGGTGGAATGGCAGAGAAATTAAATATCAGCCCGGACTTAATTACTTATGGTAAAATTATTGGTGGTGGTTTTCCAGTAGGTTGTTATGGTGGGAAGAAAGAACTTATGGACTTAGTCGCCCCTCTTGGGCCTGTTTATCAAGCAGGAACATTAAGTGCTAATCCTGTTGGGATGGTTGCAGGATTAGCAACTTTAAAAAAAGCAAAAAGGCATGGAGTCTGGGATAAATTTTTAAGACTAACACATGTTTTTAGAAGAGATTTTAACTCTTGGGCAAAAGATAAAGGTGTTGAAAAAAGGCTTCATGTTTATGGGTCACTTTTTTGGTTTGTTGATCTAGTGGAGCCTATAAGAGCTATTTCACAAATACCTAAGGATCATGAGGATAAATTTAAATATTTTTTTAATTCATTATTAGAACAAAAAATTTATCTTGCTCCTAGTGGTTATGAAGTAGGGTTTTTAGGAAGCACTCATACAATAGAAATTATGGAAGAGTCTTTAGAGAAGTTTAAGAAAGCAGCTCTTTTTACTCATGAAAACTTTAAATGCTAAGTTAAAATTATAAAGGTAAAATATGAAAAGAGTTTGGTTGTTTATAGCTTTTATTTTTTGGGTAGTGTTTACATTGGCGCTTCTTACATGGTGGGTGATTTTTAGCTTTAGGCAATTAGAATCTTTGAAAAATTTAAATCTTAAGTCTGAATCTGTAATATTGAGTCATCAGAAAATGCTTATGTATGAAGGACTGACACTTTATGCTTGCCTTATTATAGGAGCCTTGGCGTTAATTTATTTTATTGTTAAAGAAAATAAAATTCTAAGAGAGCGTAAAAACTTTTTGTCTTTATTTACTCATGATTTAAAAGCTACCATATCAGCATTAAGATTGATGCTTGAGCGTTTATCCTTAAAGGTTTTAGAGCCCACATTAAGAAGTGAGGTAAAAGAAATTCAACAAATTGGAATAAGGCTTAATCAACAGTTACAAAATGCATTACAAGCTACATATGAGAATAATAGAAAGTTTATATTTGAAAATTTAGATTTTTGTAAACAGATTAATTATATAAGGCCTTTGTGGCCTGATCTTTCCTTTAAGATAGAGGATGGATTAAATATTATAGCAGATACAGCAGCAGTAAGGAGTATTTTAATTAATTTAATTCAAAACGCATTAACTCACGCAGGGGCCTTAGAGGTGGTTTTTGCAAAAAAAAAGAGTCAGAAAGGCTATATTGGAATCTGTTGTTCTACGCCAGGAGGGCGTAAATTTCCTGTTTCCATTAAAGAATTTGAAAAAAATTTGAGAGCATTTCAATCCATAGATGGTAGTGGAGTAGGTTTAAAGCTTACTAAAGAGATTATGGAGAAAATGGGTGGGGACATAAGCTTTGATCTATCTCATGAAGGTGTGTTAGAAGTGACCTTGTTTTTTAAAGAACAGGGGACTTAGTCATGAGGGGTTTATATGTAGAAGATGATTTAAATCTTGCAACATCAGTTATTCAAAGTCTTAAGGAAAAAAATGTTGAAGTTTTATGGGCAAGAAGTGTTGCTGAATCCATAGAGGCTATTAATAAGGAAGATTTTAAATTTTATATACTAGATGTGGGTCTTTTAGACGGTGAGGGCTATGAAGTAGCTAAATACCTTAATGGGGCTAAAAAATCAGATCCAATATTGTTTTTAACTGCTAGAAATACAGCTGAAGATAGGCTAAAAGGATATGAGCTTGGAGCAGTTGAGTACATTCCAAAACCATTCTTATTTGCAGAGCTTTGGATAAGATTAAGTCATGTCTTAGAAGATCATGTTGAAGAAGAAGCTTTAAAATTAGGGGATCTAACTATTAACTTTAAATCTTACTCATTTAACTGGAAGAATTCAGAAACTTTATTTCTTTCAGAAAAGGAATTTGGAGTTTTTTTATGTTTATATAAAAACTCTCCAGCTGTTGTAAGGCGTTCGGATATTTTAGATGAAATATGGGGAAAAAATCAATTTCCAACAGAGAGAACAATTGACAATGTTATTTTAAAATTAAGAAACAATCTTAAACAATATGGTTCTTATGTGAAAAGCATAAGAGGAGTTGGTTATTCATGGGTTATAGAATAGTAAAGGTGGAGGAAAATGAATAAAAAATTTCAAAACGTTTTAAATGGTGAGGTTGAAAGTGTTCCTCCTATTTGGCTTATGAGGCAGGCGGGAAGATATCAAAAATCATATAGAGCCTTAAGAGAAGAGTATTCATTTATGGACTTATGTAAAACTCCTGAATTGGCAGCTAAAGTTGGTTTTAATGCTGTTCATGAGTTTGATTATGATCTTTGTATTTTGTTTTCAGACTTGTTGTTTCCATTAGAGGCGTTTGGTATGGGTCTGGAGTATTCTCCAGGGCCGATTTTAGCTTGGAATTTAAGGGACAAAAGTGATTTTAAAAAATTTAAATCTCAAGAAGAAGCCTTTGAAGGAATAAAATTTCAAGGAGATTGTTTAAGAGCAACTAGAGCGGTCTTACCTAATAATAAAAGTTTAATTGGTTTTGTTGGTGGGCTTTGGACTCTTTTTGGATATGCTGTAGAGGGTAGCTATAAAGGCAGTATGGTGGAAACTAAAAAGAACTTACACTTGTTTGATGAGTTTGCTCAAATTCATATGCTTCCATTTTTAGAGAGAAATATTCAACTTCAGTTAGACAATGGTGCTGAGGTGGTTATGGTCTTTGATACAGCTGTGGGTGAAGTGAGTGCACAGCTGTTTAAAACTAGAATTGCACCCTATTTACTTACTTTAGTTAAAAAGTTTCCAGGTAAACTTGGTTATTATGCTAAAGGTGGCAATTTAAATCACTACTCTTTAGATTTTTTAGATCAGCCTTGGGCTGGAATGGGTTGGGATCATAGATGGGATCTTGTAAATATCTTAAAAAATAGAAAACATTCAGGCTTTGTTCAGGGAAATTTTGACCAAGCGTTGTTACACCAACCGCTTTCTCAGCTTAGAGTTTCCTTAGCCCAATATTTAGATCAGTTTAAAGGCCTTTCTCTTGAAGAAAGAAAAGGCTGGATTCCAGGGCTTGGGCATGGTGTTTTACCACGGACTCCTGAGCGTAATGTTAAATATTATATAGACACTGTACGTAGTTATTTTAGTAAATGAACAAGAAAGAGATTAAAATGAAAGAGCTATTAGCTAAATATGATATTCCTGCCCCAAGGTACACCAGCTATCCAACGGTTCCTTATTGGGACAACAGCCCAACTACAAAAGAATGGACAGCTTCTATTAACCACTGTCTGAGTGATGAGCACACTAGTTGGTCTATGTATGTTCACATACCTTTTTGTGAGAGTTTATGCACATTTTGTGGATGCAATACGGCAATTACAAAAGATCACAAAAGAGAAGATATTTATTTAACTCAATTGTTAAATGAGTGGAGTATATATATTAGGAGTTGCCCAGATTTAAAATCAAGGCCACTTAAAGAATTGCACTTTGGTGGAGGGACTCCAACTTTTTTTTCACCAGAAAATTTAAAAAAACTTATTCAAGCAATCTTTAAAGATTGCACACTTTCTAGTAATTTTGAAGGATCTATTGAAGTAGACCCAAGGAAAACAACAAGAAAACATTTAAAAGCCCTTAAACCGTTAGGTTTTCATAGAGTGTCCATGGGTGTTCAAGATTTTGATTTAGAAGTTCAAAAGCTTGTAAATAGAATTCAACCAGAGAAAATAACTAAGGATTTAACAAGTGCTGCAAGAGAGATAGGCTATACGTCAGTAAACTATGATTTAATTTATGGTTTACCAAAACAAAATGTTTTTAAAATAAAACACCTTATTGAAAAAACTATTGAACACAGACCTGATCGCATAGCCTTATATAGTTTTGCTCTAGTCCCATGGATTAAGCCAACACATAGAATTTTTAAAGATGAGGATCTTCCCACAGGAGCTGAAAAAAGGGAGCTTTATGAAGTGGCTAGAAAAAAACTCATTGATGCAGGCTATGTAGAAATTGGTATGGATCATTTTGCTTTAAAATCGGATTCTCTTTATAAAGCCTTAGAGGAAGGAAGGCTCCATAGAAATTTTATGGGGTACACTGCTACTAGGACTGACTTACTTTTAGGTATTGGTGTGAGTTCAATTTCTGAAACACCAGATATATTTCATCAAAATGAGAAAAAACTTATTATTTATGAAAGAGAGGTTTTTAAAGGGAAAATTCCTACATTTAGAGGTCATAAGTTAACCAGTGAAGACAAGGTTTATCGTGAACTTATTTTAAATCTTATGACAAAATGGAGAGTAAAGCTTACTCAAGCGGATAAGACTGATCTTGAAATTTATTTAAGCTCAGTAATTAAGGATGAGTTCATACATTTTAATGGGTTAAGTTTAGAGGTTAGTGAAAAAGGTCGCCCATTTTTAAGAAATATTTGTATGGGACTTGATAAACGGCTTCGGTTAAAAAATCCCACAAGAAAGGTTTTTTCTCAGTCCATATGATTAAACCAAGTCTTGCAGTTTATGGTTCAGGAATAAGTGGTTTAATTGCTACATATTTTCTTTATAAGGAAGGATTTAAAGTTACTGTTATTGATCCCTATAATGAACATAAAATTTCAACATTAATAACTCCTGAGGGTTTGGTGGAGGCAGCGGCAAATTCAATATTGTATAATGAGGCAACAAAGGATTTATTAAATGAAATAGGTTTAGAGTATGAGTTTTATTTAGATATTGGGAAAAAAAAATATGTTTTTATAAACGAAAGGCCTAGAAGGTGGCCGTTGAGTTTTATTCAAACATTAAGAAATTTAAAACCTCTTTTTGCATTAGTGAAAAAAAAATCTCAGATAAAACCTTTTAAGAATGAAACTTTAGAGGAGTGGGGTTTAAGAACCGTTGGAAAGTCTGTATTAGATAATTTAATAGCCCCAGGGCTTCAGGGAATATATGGTGGAGATGTTAAAGAGCTTAGTGCAAGTTTATTGTTAAAGAGTTTTTTTCAATTGAACAGAGAAAAATCTTTAGGGAGTATTAGTTTTAAAAACGGAATGCAGGAGTTTTGTGATTATTTAAAAAGTTATTTAATAAACAAAGGGGTTTTATTTGAGAAAGAGCCTTTAAAGAATTATAATTTTAGAGTGATTTCAACTCCAACATATTCATTGCCTAATTGTGTTTCAAAAGATGTTAAAAATCTTTTGAGTAAAGTTTCTTATAAAAAAATATCTACTATGACCGTTTTCATTGATAAAAAAGATAGAATGCCTTTTAAAGGATTTGGCTGTATATTTAAAAAGCAAGGAGAAAAAGTGTTAGGCTTAATTTTAAATTCAGATATTTTTGAGAATAGAGCAAAAAAAAATCTTGTTTCTGAAACTTGGATTTTTAATGGTGATTTTATAGTGGAAAAAAAAACTGCGTTGTCTTTAGTAAAGTCTTTTCGAAAAGAAAAGTTTTTTAGAGAGAATAAAATTGTTAAATCATACTTTAAGCACTGGGAACAGGCATTCCCAGCATATGATCTTGCTTTAGAAGGTGTATTAAGAAAATTAGAAAAACATAAAGATGACATATATTTTTTTGCAAATTGGACTGGTAACCTAGGCATAGGCTCAATGATTCAAAGTGGTCAGATTTTTGCAAAAAATATTTTGAAAAAAACTAAAGAAATTCAACATGTCTAAAAAAGCAATTGTACTTGTGAATATTGGAACGCCTGAAGGCCTAAACATAAAGGCTGTTAGAAAATATTTAACAAACTTTTTAATGGATAAAAACGTTATCGATATTCCTTTTTTACTAAGATTTTTTTTAGTTAAAGGAATTATAGTTCCTTTTAGAGCTTTAAAGTCTTTAAAGGCGTATAAAGTTGTTTGGAAAAAAGAAGGCTCACCTTTAAATGTTTATACTAAAGAAATAGTTAAAGAGCTTAGTAAAAAATACCAGGGTGAATATTTAGTACGATATGCCATGAGTTATTCAGCTCCATATATTGATAAAACTCTAGATGAATTAAAAGAACAAGGCGTAAAAGAAATTTATTATATTCCCATGTATCCACAGTATGCTCAGTCATCTTCGCTAAGCGCTTTAGAAGAAGCTGAAAAGTGGGTTAAAAAGAATAAAGACATTCAAATTAAATCTAAAGCATACTACTTTAATCATCCTGATTTTTTAAATATTTCAGCAAAAAAAATAAAAAATTATAAAGATAAAGGGACAAAAGTACTATTTAGCTTTCATGGAATTCCTGAAAAACAGATTAAAAAAATTCATAGACAGTGTAATAACTGTGGTAAGTGTTGTTTAACCTGGCATGAGGTTAATGAGTTTTGCTACAGATCTCAGTGCTTTAAAACAGCATCTGATATTTCAAATAGATTAGGTCTTCATCATTGGGAGGTGTCTTTTCAAAGTCGTTTAGGTAAAAATCAATGGATACTTCCATATACCGTTGATAAGGTGAAAGAGCTAGCTAGAAAGGGTGTTAAAAAGCTTGTTGTGGTTCCCTATGCTTTTACAGTGGACTGTTTAGAGACGGAAGAAGAGATAGATTTTAGGATTCAAAAAGTTTTTATTCAAGCTGGAGGTGAAAATATTATAAGAGCTCGTTGTTTAAATAAAGATTTTAATAAGGTGGTAACAGCTAGTTTTTTAAGTGATTTAAAGTCATTAGAGGTAGTTTTACGCAAAGTAAGGGCTGCTCAATAAGAGGTTCTTATTATTAAGGTCTTTAAACTAAACTGTTTAAAATAGCCGTTACTTTTTTAGTTACACATCTACAGTCTAGTTTTTAAAGGGATTTTGGTCTAGAAAATTTATAAAGCTCTTTAAGTCTTAAAAGTTTTCTTAGAAAATATCAGTATGAAGAAAATATATAAAGATATAGTGATAGGTTTGATTTTAGCTTCCTTTATTTTTACTCCAGCTGCCTTTGCAAAGCCTCAAAATATTAATATTAAGAAAACAGTAAAAACTCCTCATTATGCAAATATGCTTAAGACAATACAAAATAAGAAAAGGAATTTAAAAGTTTCAGATTTTGTAGAATCAGCAGAACCAATGATGAGTAAAAGAGCATACAGAGACATTGTAAAAATGACCTTACCTCTTTGGGATAAAAAATTTGCTCAGTTTAAAGTCGGGAAAGATTATTTTAAGATAAAGTTTAAAGGTCAGTCTCTTTTTGTAAAATATGTAGACAAGGGGCCTGTTGCTTTTTTAGTAAATGGTCAGTCGTTTTTATGGAAAGATTTTTTAATTTATGAAAGAGCAAAGGCAAGACTTACTGATATTATTATAGGTAAGGGGGCTAAAAAAGTTTCATTTATTGAATCTATTTTAAATGATTTGTTTCCTAAAGCATATGCAGGAAATGCAGAGCAGTGTGAAAAAGATTATGGGGGAGAGCCTATAAGAGAAAAGGGGAAGTATATAGGCTGTAAGTGCCCAAATGGAATTTTTTCTCCCTCAGATAGAAAAATAAATTGTGAAGTATGCGGCTTAAATATGTCTAGAGGTGTAAATGGAGAGTGTGTTTGCTCTAAACGGGGTATGGAACAAATAGAGGATACAAAAGGAGCTATTAGCTGTGCTTGTCCTGAGGGTCAACTCTTTAGTAAGAGAACAAGAGAGTGTATTCCTAATATTGTGACTACTCCGTCACCGTGCAAAAAAGGTGAGGAGTGGGATAAATCAACTAAACAATGTGTTTCCATTAACAGATGCGGTCACAATGATCTAGAGTGGGACGCTAAGGAAAAAAAGTGTGTTTGTATTAATGATATGATAAGGGTGGATACAATAGGGGGAAAAGCAAGTTCTTCTATAAAATTTGAACAATGTGTTTGTCCTGGAAAAAAAATACGGAACTCAGGCCCTGGAAATATTTTTTGTGGTTGTCCTCAAGGTTACATTGAGAATGTTAAGAATAAATGTATTAAAGATAAGAAAAAATCTTGGTTTATTCCTAAATTATTAATTGGTGGTAGTGTAGTTTTGCTTCTTTTTTTAATTATGAAGAACAGAACAAAAAAGAAGAGAAGAAACAGACCACCTGTAGCACCAATACCAACTTGGGCTTCTGCAAGTGTTGAAAGCCAGTGTCCAACACCTGGTGCTAATGGTAGAGGAATATCAGAAAATGATCTTCCACCAGAATGTAGAAATTCAAGTTGCTCTGGTGATTCGTGTTCATCAAGTGACAGTGACTCTATAAACTAAAGCATATGTATTTAGATGAAAGAATATTAATAAAAATATGCTTAGAAAGACATTTTATGATTCTTTATAGAAAGGAAGAGTAACTAGTTTAATTCTATTTCTTAAATATAAGCTTTTTTTTAAAAAATGAATTTAAAAACTTACTCTTAAAAGATTTAATTTAATCTACTGTTCTATATTTATTTAGAATGGCTTTTTAAATCATGTAAATAAAGAGTTTATTATTAGGGAGTTTTTAAAAACACTATTTTTTGCTTTAAATCTAGAAGCCTTAAGGGTTTTAAATTTGGATATGAAATAGATTTCATTAAAAAATCTTTAAAAAAAAATTATTTTTTATGAAAAAATTTTTAATATAGGGTAGTAAGGATATTTTTTAATTTTCTAGTCAAACGTCTTAACTAAAAATAGAGTTTATTTTTAAAAATTTATCTAAGAGGCTTAGTACTTTTGAATTAAATTTTTAAAAGATCTTTTAAAAATATTTGAGAAAGGGTATTTTAAAAGAGGAGAGTTATGATTTTCATAAGGGTTAGTTTATTATTTTTTGTTATTTTTTGTGTGCCTAGTAGTATATTTGCTCATTCTATTTCTAAAGGTATCTTTAAGAATTTGCGGGAACATATTTTAAATGATGAAAACAAGAAGGCTTTAGATTACTTAAGGAAGTATTCAGGTGAATTGGTCGGTACTGATAAGCTTTTACTAAAGTATGCACAGGGTGTTTTAGCTGTTGAGTTTGGCAAGTATGAGGAAGCGGAAAAAGAGTTTGATCAAGCTTATGGAATCAAAGAGCTTGGTATATATATAGAGTATTACAGAGCTGTTATTGATTATAATCAAGAAAATTTTTTAAAAGCAGAGGCACATCTTAAGAAAGCTTTAAAAGAAAAAAAAATTCAAAAATCTTTATTAGAGAAAATAAATTATTTATATGGTCGAATAGATTTAAAGAATAAAAAGGGACTATCTGCATATAAAAAGCTAAATCCACTATTACATTCATGGAAGGGCAGTTTAAAAAGAGTGGATTTATTAGAGGAGCTTTTGTCAGCATCCATTGAAAAAAAGCTCTTTGGTAAGAGACGTTATTGTAAATGGTTTAGAGATTTGTATGAAAATCATCCCTTAAGTAAGTATTCTAATGAGTGGGGGTTTAAAGACCAAAATTTATTGTTTGAAGGTAAAAAGGTTGAGTGCAGTCTAACCTTAAAAAATATAAGATCTAAACTTAAACGTTATTATCTTGAAGGGTTAAATAATGAGATACTTAAACATTTAGAAGAGGTTAAAAATAATAAATATACATATGAAAGATTATTGTCTAGTTATTATTACTATATTGGTAAACCCCATAGATCATTAACGGTGATATTTGAAGATAAAAAAATTGAAGAAAATTATGATGAAAAAATTAGAATAGCAAAAGTGTTGTATTATGCTGGGCAACCTGAAAAAAGTCTTTTTGTTTATAAAGATTTGTATAAGAAAGAAAAAACATCTAGGAAAAAGGCAAATCTTCTTTTTAATCTTGCAAATTTAAACTTAGAGCTTTCAAATTTTAAAGCTGCTCAACGTTATTTTAAAAGTCTCTTAAAGAATCACAGAAGGTCAATTTATGCTAAAAAAACTCAATGGTTATTACCATGGAGTATGTATTTGGATAAAAAATATCAAGAAGCATACTCTGGTTTTGTGGCTCTTGGTGAAAAAATAAAAAATAATTCTAAAGGGTCTAAGTATTTTGATAAAAAACAGGTTTACTATTGGGCAGCTAGATCTTTAGAAAAATTAGGCCAAGAAAGCAATGCAGTTTTAATATATAAACAACTTATTACAGATCCTTTGGTTTCATATTATGCTATTCTTTCAGCTTTAAGGTTAGAGAATGTTGCCAAAAAAAATCAAACTCTACTCACTACAAATAATTTTTTAAGACTTCCTTGGATTGATAAAAAGAAAAGTATTTTAATTAAGCGTGATCTTTTTTTAGCAGATTTTAAACCCTCTATACGTATGCCCTCAACACTTTATGTAGGAGCAGGGCTAGAAGATCTTCCAGTAGTGGGTTTAGAATCATCTTTGCCAAAAAACAAGGTTAAAGATCTACCCCTAAAAGAGTCAACTTATTCTTTGTATATGCAGCGCTATATTTATTTATCTAGATTAGGATTTTTTAACGATGCAAATGAAGAACTAGTTGTTATTAAAAAACTGTCAAAAACTAAGAATTTAAAAGAAGAGCTTTTAGGGCTTTTTCAAAACACAAAGGATTTTAGCAATCTTTCAAGACTAGCCTCTACATCATTTTATAAAGAACGTAGTTTTTCCAAGCCTGAAATAGCATATAAATTTTGGTCTAAGTCATACCCTAAAGCTTATGAAGAATATGTTTTAAAGGCGTCTAGTTTATTTGATATTTCTAAAAATTTAGTTTGGAGTGTGATGAGAGCTGAAAGTTTTTTTGACACAAAAGCACTTTCTCCCGTTGGAGCTAGAGGACTTCTTCAAATCATGCCCTATACGGGAGCTAAAATTCTAAGTATTTTATCGGGTAAAGATCCTTTGTTAGAAAAAGTTACTAGAGATGAACAATCATATATTTCAAAAGCACTCTTAAAGCCAAGGGTAAATATTCGTTATGGAGCAAAATACTTAAGCAGGTTAAATAAACAGTTTAATGGTCATTTACCCTTTGTTGTGGCATCTTATAACGCAGGCCCGCATAGAGTGAAAATGTGGAGTAAAATGGTTGGTCAAATCCATCAGGATGAGTTTATTGAACGAGTGCCGTTTAAAGAGACAAAATCTTATATGAAAAAAGTAATGCGTAATATATTTGTATACACTTCTTTATATGGCAAAGGGGCAAGTATGCATTATTTAATTCAGCCTACAGCTTATGTAGAACTAGAAGAGGCTCCTACAGCAGAATATTGGGGTAAATTTTAAGGTTTTTAGTATTTATTAAAATCCAAAGAACCCTCTCTTTGCAAGAAGTCTTAATATGTGATTAAACCCTTCTTTATAGAGGAGGTATTAAGTGTTTAGGGCTTTATTACTATTTATTTTGTTGGTTGCATTGACGACGTCTTGTAAGAAAAAGAACTCTAAAGGTGATTTTGGACTTAAAATATCTGAAACATTGAGAATGAGGATTATTGGAGAGCCTCCAACGTTGGATTGGCATAAATCAACTGATTCAACATCAAGCTTTTTAACTCAAAATATTATGGAAGGGCTTGTTCAGTTTAAATATACTGGCGGTGAGGTCAAGCTGTCACCATCTTTGGCAACAGAATGGAAGTCATTAAAGGGTGCTAAGGTCTGGGAATTTAAAATTAGAGAAGGTATGAAATGGAGTGATGGTCAACCTTTTGAGCCTCAACATATTGTTGATGGGTGGGAAAGGCTGTTGAATCCTTTAACCGCGTCTCAGTATGCATATTTCTTGTATGGTATTAAAAATGCGAGAATGTATAATGAAGGTAAAATAAAAGATTTTAACCAGGTTGGAGTAAAGGTTAAAGGAAATATTGTCTATGTTAAATTAGAAAAGGCAATGCAGTTTCCATATCTTTTAACCCATGCCTCAACTTTTCCAATAAGAAAAGATATTGTAAATAAATTTGGTAACAAATGGACTGAACCTCAAAATATTGTAACCTTAGGGCCTTACAATCTTATTAAGTGGGATCATGATAAGGCTTTAGTCATAGAAAGAAATCCTCTTTTTTTTGATAAGCCTGCAAAAGTTAAAAATATTATTTTTTATGTGATTTCAGAAACACAGACGGCTTTAAATTTATTTGATGCAGGAAAAATAGATGTATTAAGAACGCTACCAGCTAAAGACCTTCCTATTTTAAGAGCAAGAAAAGAGTTTTTAGAATACCCTGTATTAGTTACGTATTATTATGGGTTTAACACTCAAAAAGTCCCTACAGATAATGTATTAGTTAGGAAAGCTTTGTCCCATGCAATTGATAGGAGTCAAATTACAAAGATGTTACAAGGAGGGGGGAAGCCTTTAACAGGTTGGATTCCTCATGGGATGTTTGGACATAATGGTGATGTGGGTTTGGCTTTTGATCCTGTTAGGGCTAAGAAATATTTAAAAGATGCTGGATATGATGAAATAAACCCTTTCCCTAAAATTCAACTCTCCTTTAATACCCTTGAAGATCATAAAAGAATTGCTGAAAATGTTCAATCTCAATTAAAAGAAAATTTAGGTATTAAAGTTGAAATTAAAAATGAAGAGTGGAAGGTTTACTTACAAACTGTAAGAGTTAATCCATCTCACATGTATAGAATGGGTTGGGTTGCAGATTATCCAGATCCCAACAATTTTTTCGAATTGTTGTTATCATATTCTGAACAAAACCATACGGGTTGGAAAAATAAGACATTTGATAAAATAATTGAAGATGCTGTGGAGCTAGTTGATAACAAGCCGAAGAGATTGGAGCTTTACTTAAGAGCACATCAGATTTTAGTAAATCAAGACGTTCCAGTTTTTCCAGTATATACAAAGGTTGCTCATCATCTTATAGCAAATAGAGTTATCTCGTTTCCAATTAATGTTATGGAAGAGTATAAGTTAAAAAAGACAAGTGTTCAATAAAGTGATTAGTTTAAGATGAAAAGCTTAAATTTATCAAAAATATTTGTATTGATTATACTAGGCACCATCTTATTTATTGTGGGGCTTAATCTATTAGATTATGAAGTTCCATATTTTTTAATAGGAATATTTGTTGTAGAAATATTTAGTGGTTTGGTATTTTTTGCATATATGAGTAATTCAATTGTATATTGTCTTAAAAGAGTTTTAGAGGCTTTTGTGACTCTTTTTATCATAGCTACCTTAACGTTTGTTTTGTTAAGACTCATGCCTGGAGGGCCGTTTGATACTGAAAAGGTTTTACCTTCTGAGATTAAAGCAAATATTGAAAAAAAATATGGTTTAGACCAGCCTGCTATAGTTCAATATATGAGTTATTTAAAAAGTGCTGTCACTTTAGAATTTGGTGAATCCTACAAATACGTAGGTAGATCTGTTGGAAATATAATAGCAGAAAGTTTTCCTGCATCATTTATTTTAGGTGTTTATTCCTTTGCACTGTCATTTATTATAGGAATACCATTTGGGCTATTTGCAGCATCAAGACACAATACATGGCAGGACACTGTGACCATGGGAGTTGCCATAAGTGGTGTTGCACTTCCTAATTTTTTAGTAGGCTCAGTTTTGATTATGATATTTTCATATTATTTAGAGATTTTACCTCCAGCTATGTGGGACAGTTCTCTTCATTATATTTTACCTGTTGTGACTTTAGGAATAAGGCCTGCTGCCTTTATAGCAAGGCTTACAAGGTCTACGGTTTTAGATGTGATTAGAGCTGATTATATTAGAACAGCTAGGTCTAAAGGTTTATCTGAATTTATGATTTTATATAAACATGTGCTTAAAAATTCTCTTATTCCCGTCCTTACATACTCAGGGCCTTTACTTGCTGGTATTCTTTCAGGGTCGTTTGTAATTGAAGTTTTATTTGCTGTTCCTGGAATTGGTAAGCATTTGGTTCAATCAGTTACGAATAGAGACTACCCATTAATATTAGGCTTAACTCTTTTATATTCAGTATTGTTAGTCTTGAGTAATCTTATTGTTGATTTATTGTATTCATTTTTTGATCCAAGAATTAGACTAACTTAAGGGAATTTAATATGAACAAGTATAAGTCTTTAGAAAGTATAAAATCAAAAAGCCTGTGGAAAGACTCTTTTTTAAGATTGAAGAAAAATAAGGCTTCAATGGTTTCATTTTGTTTTGTATCTTTAATTTGTTTAATAGCCGTGTTTGCTAAATATTTAGCACCGTATTCCTTTGAAGCACAACATATTGATCATTTATTAGAGGCTCCAAGCTCAGTATTTTTATTGGGCACAGATAGCTTAGGTAGAGATGTGCTTTCACGAATTATTTATGGGGCTAGAATGTCTATGTCTGTTGGAATCTTTACAGCTTTAATTTCAATGCTTATAGGGACTGTTTATGGGTGTATTTCTGGTTGGATTGGAGGTCGTATAGATGCTGTTATGATGAGAACTGTAGATATTTTAATTTCAATACCATCTATAGTGCTTTTAATTTTAGTGAAAGTTATTTTTGATTCAGTAATTTTTTTTCAAGATCCTGAGTTAAGAGCCTTAATGGGAATGCTTTTGGCTTTGAGTGTGGTGGGTTGGGTGACTTTAGCAAGGGTTGTTAGAGGGCAAGTTTTACAGGTTAAAGAGTTAGCCTTTGTTGAGGCAGCAAAAGCTTTAGGGTCTCCAGGGTATAAGATTTTACTAAAACATATTTTTCCTAATATTTTAGGGCCAATTATTGTACTTTTAACCTTTCAGATTCCTTCAAATATTCTTATTGAGAGTTTTTTAAGTTTTATTGGATTAGGCTTACAACCACCTTATAGTAGTTGGGGGGTGCTAGCAGCCGATGGCTGGCGCTCTATGAGGTCCTTTCCACACTTAATACTCTACCCTTCAATTGCTCTAGGGCTTACTATGCTTGCGTTTAATCTTTTTGGGGACGGCTTAAGGGATGCCTTTGATCCTAAAATGAAATGATCTAGTTTTAAGTTTGTTATTGTAAGAGCTTTAAAAAGTTTAAAGCTAATTTTATAAAAGAGTTTTTAAATTAAAATGTTTTTCTAAAAATTAATTAGTATAACTTTTATCTTATGTTAAGAGAAATGAAAATATTTAAAATATGGCTAAGGTAGCTCCATCATTTAACTCTGCTCTCCAGGTTTTAACAAGAGGGTGGCGGGATAAAAAGCTTCGAATATTTTTTTTTATTTTTTCAGTACCATGACCGTGAATTACTTTTAAGTCGTCAGATTCTAAACGAAGAGACTTATCAATGGAGTTTTCAAGCTCTTCAAGAGCTGTTTGAACATCCATGCCTCTTAGGTCTACTTGATTTTTAATTTTGTCTTCAAGTATATTTTTAATAGATGGGGTTTTTTTTACTAGCTCAGTATTTTCTGTAGATGAGCTTACTGATCTAGCTTCAGACCATTTAATAAGAAGTCTCATTGAATCACTTATAATAGGGACAAAGCCCTTAGAGTTTGGTGTGCCTTGAATAACGCCTTTCTTTTTTAAGGAAGGGATATAGACAAGAGTTCCGGGTGGAAATTTTAAAGAAAAATTTTCTGCAGTGATGTTTACAGTAGGAAGAGTAGAGAGAGTTTTTATAAGTTTTGGAGCCTTATTTTTCATCTTATCTAAGTGGGTTTTATTTTTAATAAAACTTTGTATATTTGCGTAGGCTGAGTTTTTATCTAGATTATCTTGAGCACGCTTAATGGTCATTTCAAGAAGGCTGTCTTGTTCTTGTTTAAATTCTTGTATCATTCCTTGGTATTCAGATTTAAGTTGATCAAGTTCTTTTTCTTTTTCTTGATAAGCTTTTCTTTGAACTTTTAAGCTCTCTTGTAAAGATTCAATCTCCATAAGGCCTGAGTATTTTTTCTTTTGATCAGGGTTTAGAAAAAAAAGTGCTCGATTAATAATATCAGGATTTACTCCAGCTTTTTTTGCTGTTTCTAAAGCTAAAGAATCCCCAGGAACACCCTTAACAAATTCATAGGTGGGAACTCCTTTTTTTTGATCAAAGTACATAGATCCATTTACAACTCCAGAATTTTTAGACCATCCAGATTTAAGGGGACTTAAGTGTGATGTGATAAAACCCTTAACTTTATTCTCTGATATTTTCTCAATAAAAGCTCTTGATAGAGCAGAGCCTTCTTCAGCTTCTGTGGAGCCACAGATTTCATCAATAAGAACAAGGTTTTTAGAGCCCTTAAGGTTTGAACAAGTATCAAGGGTTTTTAAATGAGCGGCAAAAGTTGAAAGAGATTCTTCAACAGACTGATGGTCTCCAATAAGAACTTTAATAGTTTGGAAAAAAGGAACTATACTGGACTCACGGGCACAGACAGGAAGGCCACACCTTGCCATATGACAAGCAAGGCCAACACATTTAAGAAAAACTGTTTTTCCTCCAGCATTGGGTCCAGATAAGAGAAGAATATTTTCTTTTTCAGAAAGTTCAAAATTATTTTTAGTTAGCTTTATTTTCTCATCAATAAGAAGAGGATGAAAGCCTTCCTTTAAGCTTATAAAATAATTTTTACTAATAGTTATACGGTTTGCACAATAGTGCATAGACCAATGAGCACAAGCAGATAATGCATCGATTTCAATTGCAGCAAGATAAGATTTATAGATTCCAGAATATTTTAAATGCAAAAAATCAGAAATTTCTTTTAAAAGGCGATCAATCTCTTGTTTTATAATATTTTCAAGCTCACGAATGCTGTTATTTAACCCAATAACTGCTTCAGGTTCCATATATACAGTTTGTTTAGAGTTACTAGAGTCATGAATGATTCCTTTAAAGTCGTGCTGTTTTCCACTTATTATAGGTAAAACCCATCGACCCTCACGAGTTGTAATATATCGATCCTGTAAAATATTTTCTAAAGAAAAATCTTTTACAAGTTGATCTAGAGTTTTATGAATTTTTTGAGAGAGAGATTTTTTCTTATTAAAACTTTCAAAAAGTAAATGGCTAGCGTTAGACCTAAAGGCTCCGTTTTCAGTAATTAGTGCAGAGATTTTATCTAAAAATAAATCAGAATTCATCACTTTATTTATAAGCGAGGAAATTTTTTCAAACTTTGTCCAAGGGTAGATTTCATTTAAAGCTTTTAAATCTTCAAAAAAAAGTCTTATAGAGTTTAAATCTTGAGAAGTTAAAGATTGTCCTTTTTTAATAGAATAAAGAATGGACTCAAGGCCTTCAATGCCATCAAGGTGAATCTTGTTAACATCACCTGAAAGGATTTGTTTAAAAGAGTCAATCATATCCATATTTTTTTGAGCTATGGAAATATGTTGGTAGGGTTGTATTTGGAGAATTTTATCTTTTGCTTGAGAGCAGCTTGTGAAACTTGCTATTTTTTTAAGAACAATCTTCCAGTCAAAATCAGTGGTTTCTATTTGGGTCTTCTGAGGTGACTGTCTCAAGCTTATCTTTCCCCTCTTGTTTTCTATACGCTAGTGAGATAATAAACAGAATTATAATAAGGGGCAAAGAAATTGCATAGCCCCATTTTTGGTAAATGGTTTTTTTGGGTTTAGAGGAATAGGGGACTTCATAAAAGCCTCCCCATTGAGCATAAAGAGGTGATTTTTCTAAAAATGTTCCATCAGAGAGGATAACAGTGGAAATACCTGTGTTTGTAGCTCTTATAAGTGGCTGACGGTTTTCAATAACCCTAAAAGCACTTGAGTACATATGTTGCCAGGGTTCAGAATAAGGACCGTACCAGGAATCATTTGTGAGGTTGATTATGATTTGAGAACCTTTGTCTACAAGTTCACGACTAAACCAAGGGTGCAAACCTTCATAGCATATCTGTACACCAATATTAACCTCATTAAGGCTTCGAACTTGAGGTGATTTTCCTCTTTGAAAATCACCAACCATGGGAAACCATTTTCTTAAAAAAGGAAATGTTTTTTCAAAAGGCATATATTCGCCAAAGGCTAAAAGAATTTTTTTGTACACGGGAGTAGAGGAGGGAGCTCCTGTTTTGTCTAAAAATAAGACAGCATTGGCAGTTTTGTTATTAGGAGTTCGTGCAAAAATTCCTGTAATAAGGTTGACCTTGTTTTTTCTAATAAACTTTATAAGTCTTTTAGTATTAGGGGTTTGAAAGAATCTGTGATTATAATATTCTGGAAATGCAGTTTCAGGCCAGACAATTAAGTTAGCTTTCTTTTTTGATTTATTAAGTCCCAGTTGTGTAACCTTAAAGTAGTTATCAATAATTTTTGATTTGTAATTGTATCGGTTTAGCATGATTTGTTTTTCAAGGTTTCCAATATTAGCTTGACCTATAACTACGTTATAGATTGAGTCAGGTTTTGGAAGATTTTTAATATATAGGCTGCCTGCAAAATTAAAAAGAATAATGAAAGAAATGTTTGCTATCATAGGAAGTTTTGTTGTTTTAAGTTTCAAAAAGCTAAAAAGAAAAAAAGCATTTAAAAAGATAGTGAGGCCACTTATTCCATCTGAACCGATAATATCTGCAAACTGATACCCTTGAAGGCCTCCATAAATCCACCCTAGACTAAAGTTCCAGGGAAATAGGAGAGGGAATACAGACCATAAAAAAGCAAAAAGAGCTGCTGCTGAAAGTAGTTTTTGACTTGCAAGCTGACGAATCCATTTTGCAAAGATAAACCCCATAAGAGAGATATGAATATGGCAAAAAACTGCAAAAAGTAAACATATTAAAACGCTTAAAGGCCATGAAAGATGGGCAAACTCTTGAATTAGATAAGCCACCCAATAAAAGCCGATCATTGAGCCAATAAAAAAACTTAAAGTCGTGTAGAGAAAAACTTTTTTAGGACTTTCTGTCATCCAAATATAAAAAAGAGGGGCTAAACAAAAAAACAAAGCCCATGGGGGAAAAGGAATTGTACTTGTGCCTAGAAAAAATCCTGTTAAAATTGAAAGAGTAAGTGGTGAGTTAAAGTTTATATGTGTTTTTATTGTATTTACCATTTAGGTATAGTTTGACAGCTAAATAAGAGGAGGCCAATTGAATAATGTAGATTTTTATGTAAATAATGAAAACCATGATTTAAGTCGTATTTATTTTAAATGTCCAAACTGTTTAAAGCCTTACTCTTCAGATCCTACAAAAATATATGTAGAAGAGCCTGAGTATACTTGTTTAAAATGTAAGACAGAGTTTTCAATTCCATTATCAGCAGCTTTGCAACAGTCTGAAATTATTGGAACTTTGTTAAAAACAGTTCAGCTACCTAAAGCAGTGAAAGTAGAGGCTATAGATGCAAAAACAACATTGAATCAACTTCAACAAGAGTTTGATTTTAAAACTTTAAAAGATGGCAATGCTAGTTTTGATGAGCTTGGAGAGAAGAATCTTAAAATAGATTTTGAATTTGAATGGTCAAAGGTTTTAAAAGATTATGAGAATAGAGCTGTTCACCTTAACTTTATAGAGTATTGTACAAAGAAAATGAATTTAGAGTTTGCTATTGAAAAATATGGAAGACTTATAGCCGTAAATCCCAATGATGCATTAGCTCAAAGTTTTTTAAAGAAAATTGAATTTAATATAGAGTCTAGAATGAATTTTGAATCTGTTAAAACATTTAAAATGTTTACAAGATCATTTTATATTATTTTAAGTATAGTGTGTGTAGGTATTTTAATGATTCTTATGGGAACTTTATGGTTTCAAAATAAAAATATAGCAGGTTTAGGTTTAGGTCTTATATTTTTTACTTTTGCTGCCAAGGCGTTTTTTCAACCTCGTCAATTGGGGAATTAGTATTTTTTTGAGGCTGAGGTTCATTTTTAGAATTAAGTTGGCGTTTAGCTATTTTAATTTTTTTTAAAAGATTTGTTGAAAAATCAACTATAGAGTCTTTATTGGCAACTTTATTATTTTTGTTATTTTCATAGGTAAATTTATCCACAGAAAAAGATTTGTCAGGTAGATTCGAGACATTATCTGCTATAACTCCAGTGGCGCTTACGTTTTGATCTAAAATACTTAAAGCTCTATATGAATTTAGTTTTCTATGATATCGAGTTTTTCCCTTTAATGACTCAATAACATCTCCTGTTTTTTTTATGTACTTAGCTATTTGATTAGCATTGAAATCAGGGTTGTGAGCTTTTAACAATGCAGCAACACCACTTACAAAAGCTGTGGCCTGAGATGTACCGGTCATATACCCATATCGACTATGTGGTAGAGTGGAGTATATGTTTTTTCCAGGGGCTCCGATATCAACAGTGACAACACCATAGTTACTTGAAGGTAAAATGTTTTTCTTAGGGTCTAAAGCTGTAACTGAAATGATATTGTTTAGATCATAGTCGGCAGGGTAATATTTTTTTTTATCAGAATTGGATTTTTCATTACCAGCAGCGGCAACAAATAAAATTCCTTTTTTCTCTGCCTTTGAAATAGCTTGTTTTTCTTCTTTACTAAAGTCAAGGCCGCCGCCAGAGTAGTTTATTATGTGTGCTCCGTTTTCTATGGCATAGTGAATAGATTTAACAGTATTTTCTAAGTTGTTTAGATTTGGAGATTTTGGGTCATAGTATTTTAGAGTCATGATGCTTACGTTTGGAGATACTCCGCTAACACCTTTTCCGTTGCCACCAACAGCGCCTAAAATACCTGAAATATGTGTTCCATGTCCATGGTTATCAGTAAGATCATTGTTTTTTAAAGTAAAATTCCAACCATGTGTATCATCAATATATCCATTTTTATCATCATCAATACCGTTTGTTTGTTTATTTTTTCCGTTAATGTCTTTTCCAGTTTCACCTTTATTTACCCAGAGATTTTCTTGAAGATCTTCATGTTTTACATCAATTCCAGTATCAATAACTGCAACAACAGTATTTTTACTACCTTTTGTTAAATTCCAGGCTGCCTTTGAATTAGTAAGTTTTAACCCCCACTTTTCAGACATATTAGGATCATTCATAATCACTGCGCTTTCATTTTTTTTGTTTTTTGCAGTTTGAGCATTGCTTAAAATAGTAGAGCGTTTAATATTTTGATCTACGGAGCTTAAAGATAAGATGTTAAGTTCATGGCTTTCTTTTTGACTAAGGTTATTCTTTGTTAGGTCTTTTATGGGTAGCCAGTGTGAATCTAAGACTTGCACAATTAAAAAGCCAAGGCATAAAAGGATAATAAAATGTTTCTTATAATAGTTTAAAAACTTACTTAACATAAGCATGACCTTCTCCTGGAAGTTTTATTCTGTTATTAAATATGTTTCGGATACAAAAGATAAAAATTTTAGGACTTTAGTGTATTGTTTCAAATTAATACAGTTATATCAATTATATTAAGGAATTTCTTCTATTCATGAAAGCGTGGCCCTTAGTTGTATTTTTTTGAGACAAAATTATCTTATAAATTAAAAGAAGGAAGTTAAAGTTCCATCTATAAAGCGTAGTCTTTAGTTATTTTCACCTTTAGAAGCACTTAAAAAGAATAGAATTATAAAATATTAAGTTAGAGGAGGCTGTGATAAAAATGAATATAAATTTTCCCAGTTGAGCCTGAGCAGACTTAAAGCCGAGCAGTCTTGATATGAGACCTGTATGAGAATATAAACTTTCAAATAGCTCCAATACTTTATTAAAATCAATTAGAATTAAGAGTTTACGGTATACGTGAGACTTTGAAACAAGTCTCTTTAAAAAATCATCATAAAACTTTTGTTGGCCATTTTTTTAACATCTCATAATATTATGAAATTTTTGTACGTCGTTTTACTTTTCACTGATTTTGACGACAGCCTTTAGGGGTGATTGTTGAGTTTTTTTAATTTAATGCCCTCTGGGTGAGAATAAATCTTTTAAACCTTTTATTTTCATTGGATACTTTCCGTAAGTAGAAAGCCAAGTTTCAGGGCTTTCCATGCATAAAAAAACTTTCCACGCTTTATTATTTTTTTTAAAAGTTTTAATAATGTATTGAAACATTTCAGATCTAAGTTGAGTATCATATCTAAGTTTTCCATCTTTTGATTGGAAGAGTTCTGCTGAGTTTACATAAGAATTTCGGTTAAAGCGTTCTTTCATAATGTGTCGTTGCTCAGGTTGAAATCTCAACGCTCCTAGTGAAATAAATGGTACATCAAAGGGTGTAAACGTATCTGTAATCTCATAGATTAGCTCTTCATAGTTATTCTTCCATTCTTCATGCCAAATAACAGGATCTATATGAAAGCCAATTTTATATCCTGCGTTTGAGCATTTTTTTGCAGATTCAATCCTTTTTTTTAAACTTGCAGTGTTGTGTTCTTCAGTTTCTACAATATGCTCAGGATTAATGGACCAACTAATTACAGTGTTATTTTTGTAAGGAAGGTCTAGTAAGTGCTCAACAAAATCACTTTTAGTTTTTAATTCTAATAAAAGGTTTGGAAAGTCTTTAATATATTCCATAATTTGGGCTGAATAATTTGTAATAGGATCAAGGCCTAGACTGTCAATAATTTCGCCAGTTCCAACACGAAGGGAATGGTGGGTGTTTTTTTTAGCTATATCATAAAGTTCATCAAGGGCGTCTTTAATGTTTGAATAAATCACCATGTAAGGAGTGTTTAAAAAACTTTGAAGGTAGCAATAGGAGCAATTAAAATGACATTGAGACCCTAGGTTTAAAACAAAATAATTGCAGCATGCAGAGCTTTGGTTGTTACCAGGGCATTGTTTAAAAAACTTGCCCTCATATTTTTTAATAAGCACTGTTTTCTTACTCTTATTAAACTCATCTGCAGTCATTTGACCATTATTTTTACTTAGATTAAGAGTATTATAAGGTTTAATTTTATTAGGAAAAAAGCTTTGAATTTTTTTTGCAAGTTTAGAGTCTATGGAATCTGGGTGGATATAGATATTATCTAAAAATGTATTGTAATGATTAAGGTAGCGGTGATTCATATATTAAGAGCCTAGTACACCGTGTCACTAATTTTTAATATTTCTGTATATCTTTTCAAATTTATTTCGAGCCTTTTCTTTGGTAAATTGCCAATTAATTTTTACTTTGTCCTTATTTCTTTTCTTACCCCATGCTTCAACTTCTTTGGTCATAGTCTTCATATCTTTAATCCTCCTATCTAAACATTGTTTAGATAGCGCCGAAAATTCTATCTCCGCCATATTCAACCAACTCGCTTTTTTAGGAGTGTAAACCATATTAAACTTTTTCATAATTTTAAAAGCTTTTTTAGGAGAAAAATTTTCATAAAAAGACGAGGCATTATGAGTATTCAGGTTATCTTGAACCAAAGTTAACTTATCTCCACCTTTGTATTCTTTCATTACTTTTTCAATGAATCTTGCATAATCTTTTTTTGTTCTTCTCTCCCTCACTTCAACAATTCTTTTACCCGTTTTAGGTTCCATGGCTAACAAAACAACACAGGTGCCATTACGCTTATAGTGGTAGTCTTCCCTTTTTTCTTTCCCTACAGATGTGGGAGTAGGCACTAAAATGTTTTCGCCTCTCCGTTATCTAGAAGGGTGTAGTTTGTGCCAATCTCATTTGAGGTGGCCAGTACCAACTTGAAGTATTGATGTAATTTGAGTTTAAAAGTCCACATCGCTGCAGTATTTTGTGCATAAATGACTCTGGGTTTGTGTAACCATAGCCCATCCTTCTAAGCACTTTAATCTTGTTGTTTAAGCCTTCACTTACTGCTGTTGTGAGCCCAGACATAATATATCCTTCAATGTAACCTCTGTACTTTCTTAAGGTTTTTGCAAATTTCAAAAAGGGCTTTAATTTTGACTCTCTTGCATATCGGTACCAAAGAACCAGAGCTTTTCTAAAGTCTTTTACATTCTTTTGATCTAAAACTTTATGGAAGTGCTCAACTAAAACTGAAGCTTTAAAAATGTTCTTATTCACATCTAAAAGCCTCTCTAATTTAGTAAAATCTCCTTTAGATAAATTCTTCTCACGCTCCACTAAAATATATCTTTTATGAGGTGCTAGCACATCCATTAAAAACTTATCTTCATTTTCTTTAGCTTTTTTAAACTCAAATTTTCTCACATCATCAAAAAAATTATTTAGCCCTTCTGCAACATGGAACCTATCAACACAGACCTTAGCATTCTCACATTTACCTATCACAGCCTCAATAAAAGCATCATGCATATCAACTGCAAAAAACTTGATCTTATCTAGCTGCTCTTTTGTTAATACCTTTAAACAATTAAGTAAGCTTGAACCCTTTCTGCCCATTGCATTTGAGAGCACCTTTCTCATCTTCGTACAGACTAAATTTGTGATGAACTTAATCGTATTCTTGTCACAAGACTTCTTTCCAAAAATAGTTCTAAAGTGCACCTCATCAGATGACATCTGCTCTAAATCTAACTTTCTTTCAGCATAGCTTAAAAGAGGTTTTATTTGCTTCATCCGGTACTGATCCAAATTCCACACAGTCTTGGGGTTCATTCTTAAAATTCTAGCAACTGACTCACAAGTCATCTCTTCACAAAGACGTCCTGCTTTTTCTACAAGTGAGTAAGTTAAGTTTTCAAAATTAGGGTGAGTAAAATCAACACCAGCTGATCTGACTTTATCATCACACATTAAGCAGTGCCCTCGAAGCTGTTTTAAGTAAATCCACACCTCTTCATATGAGCCTATTGGAGAAGCTTTAATTTTTCGAAGCTTCCACTCATGGACATGAGATATTTGGCAGCCACATTGATTACAGCCTACATTTTCACGATCTTGTTTTGCGTAAAGGACTAGTTTTAACTCTTTATCACAAGCCTCCCAGTTTTCTAATTTTACACCTTGAAGACCTAGTGATTTTACGATTAACTTTTCAAATAGCTCCATTTAATCCTCCGACAATTTAGTTTATTTAGTAACCAAATTTTAATTGTGTGGAGGGAGCTTGTTTATCTTTTTCAGGACTTTAGGCTTGTTGGCATGGATCACACCCTTCTAGATAACGGTGAACCAATGTTTTCAATAAGCTGACAGGGCCTCTCATCAAAGCATATTAAGGGATTTTTAAGATCATATTCTTTCTCGTAATGATCAAGTACATTCTCCATATCAGCAATAAATTTAGCATCTATTTTGCCCAAACACCATTGCCTTTTAAGGTGAGGTTTTACTTCGTTTTTTTTAAAATTCGACTGATATGTTTGTGAGATATACTTTTGACAATATTAAGCTCAACGGCTTTATCAGCCAATAAACGAAGGTTCCATTTTGCATATCCTTTGGGGGCATCACTACAGGCCAATGCTGTTATTTTAGCCCTTGCTTTACCATTGAATATAGTGGGTTGTCCCGGCCTAGGGGCATCGTAAAGGGCTCGCTCAAGTCCACTCTCAAGATAGCGCTCTTTAATATTTTGAATAGTTTTTTTCGTAGGGCCAAGAGCATCAGAAACAAGACAAGGAGATTTTCCACTATCACTTAAGAGCAGAACCCTAGCCCGAGTAATTTCACGGGCCTTAGCGGTGCCTTTTTTAATGAATTTATTCAACCGGGATTTTTCATTTGTCTTTAGTTTGATTTTAACTTCTTTTTTCATACCGCCCTCCATGGCTTTATAAAATTATAAAATCAAAATCAAAAGATTGCAAAAATTGTTGACCTTTTAAAAATTAGTGACACGGTGTACTAGTACACTGACCATTTAATCTTTTCCCCTGTAACCCATTTTTTCACGAGCCTCATTTTTTGTAAAAAACCATCCTATGGTAACAGCTTTGTTATTAATGTAATCAACCCATGCCTCAGTTTTTTTTGTTAAAAGTTTTATTGATGGAATTCTTGTTTTTCCTAAACACTGTCGAGAATACATACCAATAGCAATCTCTGCTTGATTTAGCCAACTTCCATGCTTTGGAGTGTAGTATATTTCAAACCGACTCCATATCCTATGAGCTTCTGTTTCCCCATACTCTCTTACAAGTGATGTTTTAGTGTGAATATTTAAATTGTCCATAACTAAACTAATTTTTTTTGCTTTTTTATATTTAATAGATAGTTTCTTTAAAATTTGTGCAAACAAAACACTTTTTCTATTAGGAGTAATCTCAACAACATATTTGCCACCGAAGGGCTCAACTGCCACAAAGGCATTGGCTGTACCATTTCTCTTGTATTCATAGTCTACCTTTTTAGAACTGCTGGCTTCCATTAAAACAGGAGCACGACTGTCTTCAAATAAAACTATAGGCTTTTCATCAAGGCAAACTAAAGGGTAGTCTTCACTATCGCCTCTTTCATACAGATCTAATATAGACTCCATTCTTTGGATATACTCGTCTGTAAGCTCAGGAACACACCACATTCTTTGCTGCCAGGGTTTTACATCGTGTTCACGTAAGATTATTCTGATTTTTTCTTTTGAAATTGACCCTACAATACCGCTGCCCTCAGCTTGTGCTTTAACAAGTTCTAGAGTCCAACGATCAAACCCTTCTGGAGGATTACTGCATACAAGAGCTACAATGTTTGATTTAACCCTTTCATCAAACACCTTTGGTTGCCCAGGTCTTGGGTCATCTTTTAAACTACGATCTAAACCTAAATTAGCGTAGTTACTGCACGTATTTGTTACTGTTCTTGTCGTAATGTTGAGCACGTTTGCCACGTCACTTCGAGTCTGCCCATTGTTGCGTAAAATAAGCGTCATAGCTCTAATAACTTCGTGTCCTGGGGCGCCTGATCGAACATGTTTTTTTAACTTAAGTAGATCCTCATCCTTGAGAAAAAATATTTCCATGTTGACAGTATATGCTTAAAATACTTTTTTTCTATGACTCATGGGGGAAAAGATTAAATGGTCAGTGTACTAGGTTTTTAAAGTGTTTTTAATTTTTCAGAGGTTTTATGTAAACAGGTAATGAGTTGTTTTAAAGAAGTGCTTTGAATTTCAAGTTTTAGGCTACGTTCATCACCAATTCTTTTAAGTCTTATTTTCACTCCTTTGGAAAGATCAATAGTTGAAAGTTTTTTGGAGATGGCCATATCTTTATTAAATGTATGTGAGAATCTATGTTTTTTTAAAGATAAAAGTAGTTTTTCAGGGTCTTTAAAGTCATTAACAAAAGACGAGGTGATTTTACCAGAGGCTTTTAAGTCAAAGTAGTATTCAATGATTTGTAGGCCACTACTTTTTGTTGGATTAAGTTTTGAAATTTTAGAGAAAACTTTAGAGTCTGAGTTTTTAGAGTAGTCATTTATAAAAATTTTAAAATCCTTAGGGCTTAATTTTTTATTTAAAGACCAGTCTTTAAAGTCTTTAGGTAAGTTTTTTGAAAATGAGAAGATTTTAGAGATTAAGTTAAGATTTTCATATCTTAAATTTTTAAAATACTTGTCTTGTATAAAATTAGAGGTAGAGAGGTTGAGTAGTGCAATTTCTGTAATTTTTAGATGAATCATAAAAGGCTCATCTTTAGAAAGTTGAGCTAAGGCTTTTTCAAGGCTCATATCTAAACTTAGGTCATAGGAGTTTTTACTTGAAAAGTAGGAATTTGTTAAAGAAAGTGATTTCCATACAAAAGAGCAAGGGGTAGGTTTTAATATGCCTGATATGGTGTTAGTTTTATTTTGCATTAGTGTTTTTGGTACCAAAAAAGGTTTTAGGATACAATATTTAGCTATGGGTTTTATAAAAATAAGAGAGTGAGTGAGTGTCTTTTTTAAAAAAAAATAGTAATTCTAAGTACTTAAAAGAGCAGAGGAAAGATGTTGTGATTTTTCATTATGCCCCTAAAATTATGGTTAAAGATGCATCTTATGTTTTTATCTGGGATCTTGATAAGACATATTTAGATACACATTTTGAGAGTTTTAGTGGCCTTATGCGGACAATTTTTGAAAAAGCGTTTCAAAAAAGAAATGTTCCAGGTACAGCCGAGTTGGTAAAGGCTCTTTCTAAAAAAACAAGCCCATTGCCAATTTATTTTATTTCAGCTTCTCCCCCTCAAATGCAAGAAAAGATTAAGAGCAAACTTGATTTAGACGGCATTAAGCCTTTTGGATTTTTATCAAAAGATAATCTAAAAAACCTACGCCCAGCTCTTTGGAAACATTTAACTAATCATATAGGGTTTAAGATTCAAGCTCTAATGGAAATAAGGCTTTTACTCTCAAAAGATTGTAAAATGATTTGTTGGGGTGATGATAGTGAGTCTGATGCAACTATTTACTCGTTGTTTTCAGATATTTGCTCTCATAGGTTAACAGACAGGGAAATTAGATTGTTACTTATAGACTTTAGTATTCCTTTAGACCAAATTGATTTAATCATTGAGCTTAGAGATCAGAAAGAAAACTTTGATCCTTTAGAGAGAGTTTATATTAACTTAGCTGTGGACACTGATCCTGAGTATTATAGGAGATATGGTAGAAGGCTTATGGCTGTGGACAATACTTTTGAAGTTGCATTAGACTTATTTCAAAGAGGTTTTGTGACCTTAGAAGGTGTTTTAGATGTGGTCAAAGCTTTAAAAGAAAACTATAATTTTAATAGGTATAACTTTGAACATTCTTATGAGCTTTTATGTGTAAGAAGAAGAATGTCAAACCTTGCAGGTGATTTGATTAAACCTGCGCTTAAAGATTTAGGGTTTATGCATAAAAATTATGAACCTATAGTTGCTCCTTTGAATTTAGATAAGATACCACTTAAGAATGATTTTGCTGAAATTGTAAGACCTTGGGTTCCTGAAAGAATTGACTATCTTTCAGATTATTAGACTAAGAGTTTTTTTAGATCATTTTATATAAAAATCCTTTAAATCCTAAGGACTTTAGGCTATTCAAATTCAATGGGGTAGGTGACTATAATAGAACTGCCATTAAAGGGCGATGTTTTTATACGTGTAAATACATTGGCAATGCAATTTTTAAACAACTCATCTTTAAAAAAACTAGAATCTTTTATTTTAGAGGAGCTGACTTTGCCTGTGCGTTGTAGTGTGAACTCTACAACAAGTTTTCCTGTAGCCAGGGGGTTTTTACGCAAATAGTTTTCATAACATTTTTTAAGTAAAAATCTCTTACTTGCAATAAGCTCATCTAGTAAGGGCTTTTTATCTAAAATATTATTAGGAGAATTGTTTTTAAGCTTTGTAGGTACCTTAATATTGTAGTGAGTAGAGTCTTCTAGATCGCTTTTATTAAAATAGGGTTTAATAATCCAGCCCTTGTAGGTTAAAATTAAATTTTGAAACTCATTTTTTGGATTTATTCCTTCAAATTCTGAAAAATTTACAAAAACTTTTTTTGTCTCAGGAGAGATAACCTCAAAGCTTACGTCGGCAGGGCCTGAGAGAGTGATTTCTTCGTTGGATAGAATAAAGGTTGCAACAGAGTCTGTAGCTAAAATAAAGCGTTCTTTTGAGTAAATTTTTTGCTTGATTTTAAGAGGTTCTTTTTTTGATTTTGTTAAGTATTTTTTAACATCACCAGTAGTTGAAACAACAAAACCAATTTCATATTGAATCTGTTTTTTAAGTAAGGAAGGGTTAAGGCTTAAGAAGAGGCTTAATCCTGCAATGAATATGCAAATTAAACCAAGTGAAAAAAGGGAAAAGAAAAGTTTATTGCTTTTCACCTTTAGGTGCTTCTTTTTGTGTGTCTACTTTAATGCTTTCTACAGCCTTATTTTCATTGGTAGTAGGTTCTTCTAAAATAGGCGCAGAAATGTTGACATCATCATCAATGGCGCTTGCGTTGTTGTTTTTCATTAAAGTGTAGTTGATTCCTATTATACAAAGTGCAAATAAAATAGCAATGACCCTAGTGGCTTTAACAATAAAGCTTGTAGCACCTGTAGCACCAAAAAGGCTTTTTCCCCCACCTCCGCCAAAAAGTGCGCCTCCACCACCCTTAGGGTCTTGTAAAAGAACTAGTGCAATAAGTATCAAAGCAATAAAAACATAAAATATAATTAAAGCAGATGTCATAAGTTGTTCTCCAAAAAAGGAAAATGTACTCTAAAACTATTAAAAATGGCTACCTTTAGTTTAGACTAAAGCCTCTTAAGAGCAGTGTGTCATTTAAGGGAAAAGGGAGCTAATAATGTTTATTGTGTTTGAAGGCTTAGACGGTTCAGGAAAATCTACTCTTATGAAGGCATTTAAAAAAAGCCTTTTAAGCAGGCAAATAAAATTTGAGCAGGTTGTTGATCCAGGTGGTACTAAGGTTGGTGATAAAATCAGGAAAATTTTATTGTCAAAGGAAGAAAAACCCTTGGCTGAAACAGAGCTATTGCTTTATCAAGCCTCAAGAGCAGAGCTTGTGGCTAAAAAAATTAAGCCAGCTTTAAAAGCAGGAAAATGGGTGGTTGCTGATAGGTTTTATCAGAGCACTCTAGCTTTTCAAGGTTATGGAAGAGGGCTTAGTGTAGGTGATATAGAATGGTTGAATAATTTTGCTACAAAAAGCTTAGTTCCAAATGTTGTGATTTGGGTGGATACTCCAGTTGATATTTGTCAACAAAGGCTTGAAAAAAGAAAATTTGAAGGCGAAGCTTTAGATAGGCTTGAAGAGGAAAGACTAAGCTTTCATAATAAAGTCTATAATGGTTATAAGAGTACTTTAAAAATGGATGAAAAATCTTACTGGATTGTTTTAGATGGACGCCAAGGCTTTAAAGAACTTTTAGAGGAATTAGATAAAAAGTTTTCAGACTTTCAGAGGCAGAATGATTAGTTTATCACTTGAGAAAAAATTGCTTGCATTAAAAAAAGCTAAAAAAATCCCAAATTTTCTTTTAATCACAGGGCTGTACCATCAAGAAATAAAAGCACAGCGTTTAGTTGAAATAGCTTGTTATTTAGAAGGATCTAAAGTTTCAGAGGCTAGAGGAAGTGTTATTTTTTTAGGCTCACAAGCTTTAAACTCTATTAAAGTTGATGAAGTAAGAAATCTTTTAAAAAAATTATCCCTTTGTAATTGGGACCCCTCCTCAGGTCGATATATTTTGGTTCCAAAATCAGAACTCTTAACTGCACAAAGCTCTAATGCTCTTTTAAAATCATTGGAAGAAACTCCTAAAGACACTTATTTTATTTTAGGAGCTCCTTCTAAAAGAAGTGTTTTAAAAACTGTGTTATCAAGAAGCTTTGTAATAAATGAAGATGTAGGTCATTTGGCCTCAAAAGAAAAACTAAATGTATTTGAAGAGGCCTTTTTTACTAAAGACTTTAAGTCTTTAGTAAAATTATCGAAAAAAGATATTCAAGAAGAATGGCAAGAGTTTTCTTTAAAAGCTAGAGAAAACTTTATTCATAAAGCTTACTCTGGAGAGTTAAATAAAAATGAATGGCACAGACTTTTTGATTTTATGGATGATTTAGATGAAAAAATTAAAGCAAATATGGATATAAAGTGGTTAGCTTTAGCAATTCAAAGGTTTGGGTTTAATGGCTGATTTCTGGACTGATTCACATGTACACTTAAATATGCTTAAAAAAAGAACTCCTTTTCAAGCCATAGAACTTGCTAAACAAGAAGAAATTCATAGGTTTATTAATATTGGAACCAACTCTAAAGATCATCCAATTGTATTAGATTTAGCTAAAAAATATGATGAGGTTTATTGTACTTTAGGGGTACATCCTCATGATGCAAAAGACTTTGTAGATGCTAAAAGCTTTATGCTTAAAAATTTAAATCATCCAAAAGTTGTAGCTGTTGGGGAAATTGGTCTGGATTTTTACTATGATAATGCACCAAGAGATTTGCAAATAAAGGTTTTTAATGAGCAAATGGACATTGCTCAAAAGTTTGATCTTCCTGTTCAAATTCATACAAGAAATGCTGAGGAAGAAACTATTCAGGTTTTAAAAAATTATGAGGGTAGAGTACAAAGTCTTCTTCATTGTTTTTCAAGTTCTAGGAAACTTGCTGAAAAAGGCGTTGAATATGGTTGTCATTTTTCTTTAAGTGGAATTGTAACTTTTAATTCAGCCGACTCTTTAAGAGAAAGTATTCAAAATGTAATTCCTTTAGATAGAATTCATATTGAAACGGATGCTCCTTTTTTAGCTCCTGTTCCTAAAAGAGGTGAGGAAAACCACTCAGCTTTTATGCTGCATACAGCAAAAAAAATTGCACAGCTTAAAGGAATAAGTCTAAAAGAACTTAAAACCATAACTGCTAAGAATAATTTAAAACTATTTCGTAAGCTTAAGTATTAGCTATGTGCTGTCTAAAGACGTGAGAGCTGTGGGGTAAATGTGGTTCTCTTCTAAAATTAGGAGGCTGTGGAAAAAAGAATTTGAAATTTTCCTGAACGCTTTTAGCAGTTTTTGACATCTAATTAGACATGATTTGATTTCAAACGTAGGCAGCTTCAAAAACTATAAAGTTGATTTAAGGTTCATATTGCTTTAAAAACTGACTGCCTCGTTCTTTATAAATTTCCTCTAAAAACTTTCCAGGATGGTTTCTTCTTAGAAAAATACTTTAAAAACTTTTCTAAACTTTTACACTATAAGCAACTGGATGTTACAGCACTTAAACTAGCTTTTACTTTTAAAGGTATTGAGTTTAAAAAGTAGAATTCACATTGTACAATTGATGATATAAAAGAAAGTATTGCTGAATTTAAACTCTTTATGAAAAATTTTAATTTATGGGCTTGTTTAAATTGCAAAGTTGAGTATTGGATTTTAACAAGGGCACTAATTAACCCGAGTTTGGACTTTTTAAATCTAATTTAACATTCTATTTTCATGGTTTTGAACACGGTTAAAGGTAGTTTTTTTAGGAAATAGCCCTTATTAATAGCATAAGTATAGAAAGAGGGCTTGCCTTAGCTTTTGACGTTTTATTGTTAAATTTTTCTTTTCTTCCTTAGTGGCTTTCTTTTGCTATTGTAGAAAGTTTAAAAAATAAGTATTTTTGCCCATATTTTAATCTTAAAGTAATAAATTTAAAATAAAAGCTATCATTTGTTTACATCTATGTTATGAAAAGGGCACAAACAAATAAACAAGAATAAGAGGTTATTAAATGAGTACAGGTACAGTAAAGTTTTTCAACAATACAAAAGGTTTTGGTTTTATCACTCCAGATAGTGGTGATGATTTATTTTTTCATATTTCTGAAGTTCAAGGAAATGAGCCACGTGATGGTGATAAAGTTGAGTTTGAAGTTGGACAAGGTAACAAAGGTCCATGTGCTGTTAAGGTGAAAGTTTCAAATTAAAAATTTTTAAATTAAAGTATAAAAGTTTAAAGCTGGTATTTAAAATATCAGCTTTTTTTTATGTATATTGTATGGCTTAGATTCAGTCTGAAATTTAAAAAAAAAGTTGGCAGTTAGTTTTTAACTGTTTTATGAGTTAAAAACTTAATTTCTTTTTTGCCTAGTTTTCTTTATTTTTTAGTTAACCTTTTTTAAGGTGTTTTTACCTTTAGTCAAACTTCCTTAGAGTTTTTAAAACTGTATTTAAAAATCTAAATGTTAAGATCAGTTTGAAGTTTTTTTAATACTAGACTCTTTGGGAAATTCAAAAATCCCTCAAGCCTTTATCTAGAGACGACTTAAGGACCTTAGAGTAGATTTGAAGGTTCCAAAGACCACTTGCCACTTTAAACACCTCATCCATTAATTGAGTAATGCCTCTAAATTTATTGGAAGCTATTTTAAATTTTTTCATCCCACCAATTGCATGTTCAAACCTTCACTCTTTCACTTAAGATCATGGGGTTTTCAAGCCTTTTTCCACCGTTTAATTTTTTATCTCTTCTTTTCTTCTTAGGTTTTCTGATTTCTAAATCTGGACATAAATTGTTCACCCCTTTAAAGCCTGTATCAATGTAAATAAGAGTTTTAGAGGGTAGGGCATTTTTGGTATACTGACCAATAAAAATCATAAGCATTATAAAAATTTCTTTTTCCGTTAATTTAGAGGGTCTGCTAACAGCTCAGTTTGGGTTTTTACGGCGTCGTATTTTCTTAAGTTCAGCTTTAAAATCGTTAAAAACTAGATCAGTTTCTTCAATTTTAAGGCCTGTGGTATTAATCATTTTCTCGTTGCAATTCTAAATTTCTTTAACATCAAACATTTTAAATACTCCTTTTTAAAGAAGTATCTAAAAAATAAGCTTAAAGGTCTAATGCAGGTCTAGGTGGCTCAACCCTCTAGAATAATGACTTTTATACAGATGCTAATTTCCCAAAGAGTCTATTTTTATAAATTTTTTTTCTAAAATTTTGTTGATAAAACTTATTTTCTAGAAAGTGAATGAGATATTGATATAATTTAAAAAACTTTAAGACTGGTATCATTAGAAAAGCTAGATTCAAGGGTAAATAGATAAAATGCACAATAAAAACACAATATAAGGTTTTCAACTGAATTTTTATTGATTATATATCTGGATTCTATTAATTTTTGATTTAATTTTTTGTAGTGAGTTAAAGTCCTTAGGAAGAGATTAATGAAATTTTACATTAAAAAAGGTTTAAAACTACCTATATCAGGTGAACCTCAGGAAAGCTTAGATTTAAGTAAAGAGTCTAAGAAAATTGCAATTATAGGTTCTGACTTTATTGGTATGAAGCCCACAATGCGAGTTAAAATAGGAGAGGATGTTAAAATTGGTCAGCCACTTTTTTCATGTAAGAAAAATATTGGATTGGTTTTTACATCTTTAGCAGCGGGTAGAGTTATTGCTATAAATCGTGGTCATAGACGTTTGTTTCAATCCATGGAAATTCAACTTTCAAAAAAAGAAGAAGCTCTATTTTTTAAGACTTATATTTCTAAACCTGTAAAAGACTATACAACTGAAGAGGTGAAAAGGTTACTCATTGAATCTGGTGAGTGGAAAGGTTTAATTCAAAGGCCGTTTGGTAAAGTAGCAGATGTGGTGGCTAAACCTGAATCACTTTTTATTACAGTGATGGATACAAACCCATTAGCTCCAAAACCGGAATTTGTAGTTGGCCAGTTTCAAGACGAATTTAAGGCTGGTGTTGAGGTTTTATCTAAGCTTTCAAAGAATAAAACCTATGTTTGCAAAGCCCTTGGTTCAAGCCTTAAAGACTACGGTGTAGATGTTGCTGAATTTTCAGGACCACATCCAGCTGGAAATCCAGGAACTCATATTCACTTTATTGATCCTGTAAATCCAACTAAAGTTGTTTGGCATATAGGTTATCAAGATGTCATAGCTGTAGGTAGGCTTTTTCTTACAGGTGGTCTTTTAACTGATAAAATGATTACTATTGGTGGCCCTTTGGCTTCTAATCCAAGGTATTTGAAAGTTAGAAAAGGGGCTCAGATATCAGAGCTTATAAGTGGAGAGGTTAAAGGAGGTAAAGCGTTAAGAGTAATTTCAGGGTCTTTATTTAATGGTCACAAAGCAGAAGGTGTGTTTGATTATTTAGGTGCTTATTCAAATCAAATTATTTTAATTCAAGAGGATAATAAAAGAGAGTTTTTAGGCTGGCACTCACCAGGCTTTAACAAGTTTTCCATTAGAAATACATTTTTATCAAAACTTATTCCAGGAAAAGTTTTTGATCTAGGATCTTCCACCCATGGCTCCGTTAGAGCCATGGTGCCCACTGGTGCATTTGAAAAAGTAATGCCACTTGATATTTTACCAACTCAGCTTTTAAGAGCATTAGCGTCAAATGATACGGATCAGGCACAGGATTTAGGTTGTTTAGAGCTCATAGAAGAAGACATGGCTCTTCTTACATTTGCCTCTCCTGGAAAAGTAGATTTTGGAATTATGCTTAGAAAGAATTTAAGTACAATAGAGAGAGAAGGGTAATTTAAAATGAAAGTATTGCGTAATTTTTTAGACTCTCAACATAAACATTTTGTGGGTGATGGAAAGTTAAAGGTTTTTTACCCGTTATATGAAGCTATTGACACTTTTTTATATACTCCAGGTGAAACTACCACGGGTAGAGTTCATGTAAGAGATGGTATGGATCTTAAAAGAACAATGGTCACTGTGGCCATGGCTCTTATGCCTTGTATTATTATGGCAATGTACAATACAGGTTATCAGGCTCAATTAGCTATGGCATCAATGGGACTTGATGAGGTTACAGGGATTAGAGGTGAAATCTTTCATGCTCTGGGTTTTGTTTTAGACTCATCAAACCTTTTATCTTGCTTTGCTTTAGGTGCTTTGTTTTTTATACCTATATTTTTAGTGACTAATTTAGTGGGTGGTTTGTGGGAAGGTATTTTTGCTTCTGTTAGAGGGCATGAGATTAATGAAGGGTTTTTAGTGACAGGCTTGCTTTTTCCCTTAACTTTGCCTCCTTTAATTCCTTTATGGCAGGTTGCTGTGGGCATTACCTTTGGTGTTGTCATTGGTAAGGAAATTTTTGGTGGGACGGGAAAAAACTTTTTAAACCCAGCGTTAACTGGAAGAGCTTTTTTATTCTTTGCATATCCTGCTCAAATTTCTGGAAATATGGTGTGGACTGCGGCAGATGGCTTTACAGGGGCTACAATCTTAGGCCAAGCAGCTTTAGATGGCATGGCCTCAGTAACCTATTCTTGGATGGATGCTTTTATAGGTTTGATTCCAGGGTCAATGGGGGAAACATCGACTCTAGCCTGCTTGTTAGGTGCAGGGCTTTTAATTCTTACAGGAATTGGTTCATGGAGAATAATTTTTTCAATGGTGGTGTCGACTATGGTTTTTGCAGCACTGTTTAACTATATAGGAAGTGATACTAATCCAATGTTTGCAATGTCTCCTCTGTGGCACCTTGTAGTGGGTGGCTTTGCGTTTGGCACAGTTTTTATGGCCACAGACCCTGTTAGTGCTGCTATGACTTTTAAAGGTCAGTTTTTCTATGGTGCTCTAATTGGTGCTATGGTTATTTTAGTAAGAGTTGTAAACCCTGCATTTCCAGAAGGTGTAATGCTAGCAATTTTATTTGGTAACGTGTTTGCACCATTGATTGATTACTTTGTTATGAGTTTTAATATTAAAAGGCGGAAGTTAAAGTATGCAAAAGGATAGTGTTTTAAAAACCTTGGTTGTTGCAACAGTTTTATGTGTTGTATGTTCGCTACTTGTATCAATTTCTGTTGTTTTACTTAAAGATAGGCAAGATATTAATAAAGCACTAGATATTAAGAAAAACCTTTTGTTAGCTTCAGGGTTGTTAAAAAACCCAAAAGCTTTGAAAGATGAGATTGAAACAGCTTATTCCTCAATTACAGCTGTAGTTATAAATCTTAAAACAGGTAAAGAAGCAGTAAATATAGACCCAAAGACTTTTGATCAGAAAAAAGCAAATAAGATTGGTAAACTTATTGATTCAAATAAAGATACTGCTGGGATTAAGAGAGTGTCTAAGTATGCACTTGCTTATAAATACGTGGTTGATGATGTTATGAAAATGCTGATTCTTCCAGTTTATGGAAAAGGCTTATGGTCTACAATGTATGGTTTTTTAGCTTTGGATGTGGATTTTAATACTGTTAAGGGTATTGGGTTTTATAGCCATGGAGAAACTCCAGGTTTAGGTGGTGAAGTTGACAATCCAAGTTGGAAGGCAAAGTGGGTAGGAAAAAGAATTTATAATGAAAACCTTAAGGTAAGCTTAAAAGTGGTTAAGGGTTTAGTGGACCGTGGAGATCCAGAGTTTGCTTATAAAATTGATGGTCTCTCAGGGGCGACTATTACAAGTAATGGTGTCACAGGGCTTATAAAGTATTGGCTTGGTAAAGATGGCTTTGGTCTATACTTAGATTTACAAAGACAAGCTATGTTGGAAGCCTTAGAGGGGGTGAGTAGCAATGAATAAACTTAAGAAATCCTTATTTAATCCATTATTTAATAATAACCCAATTGCATTACAAATTTTAGGAATATGTTCAGCTCTTGCTGTGACAACTAAAATGGAGAAAGCACTTGTTATGTGTATGGCTGTAATATTAGTTACAGGGTTTTCGAATTTTTTTGTAAGTTTGCTCAGAAACCACATTCCTTCAAGTATTAGAATTATTGTTCAAATGACAGTTATTGCATCATTGGTGATTTTAACAGATCAGATTCTAAAAGCTTTTTTCTATGATGTGGCAAAAGAAATGGCAGTGTTTATTGGTTTGATTATTACCAACTGTATTGTAATGGGTAGGGCTGAAGGTTTTGCTATGAAGAATCCTCCTATTATTTCTTTTTTTGACGGTATTGGAAATGGCTTGGGTTATAGTATTATATTGATTTTTGTAGCTTTTTTTAGAGAGATTTTTGGCACAGGAAAGATTATGGGCTTTACAGTGTTAAAACCCATTGGTGAAGGTGGTTGGTACCAACCAAACGGTATGGCTTTACTTGCACCAAGTGCTTTTTTCTTAATAGGTTTATTTATTTGGATTCTTAGACAATGGAAAACAGATCAGGTGGAGGGATAAGAGGTAGTTATGTTAGAACATTACTTGAGCTTATTCATTAAAGCCGTTTTTATTGAGAACTTAGCGTTGTCTTTTTTTTTAGGAATGTGCACTTTTTTAGCAGTTTCTAAAAAAGTAAAAACAGCAATAGGTCTAGGGGTAGCTGTTATTGTTGTTCAAGTAATTACAATCCCTATGAATAATCTTTTATTTAATTACTTATTAAAAGAGGATGCTCTTTTATGGATTGGTGTTGAGGGTGTGGATCTAAGTTTTTTAGGTTTAATCTGTTATATTGGGGTAATTGCGGCAAGTGTACAAATTTTAGAGATGGTTTTAGATAAGTATGTTCCTGCACTATACAATGCTTTAGGAATTTTTCTACCTTTGATAACAGTAAACTGTGCAATCTTAGGTGGGTCTTTATTTATGGTTGAAAGAGACTATACATTTGGAGAGTCTGTTGTCTTTGGTTTAGGTTCAGGGTTTGGTTGGGCTTTAGCAATTGCAGCTCTTGCAGGCATTAATGAAAAACTAAAGTATGCAGATATTCCAAAAGGGTTAAGAGGACTTGGAATTATTTTTATTACAGTAGGCTTGATGTCATTAGGGTTTTTAGCTTTTTCAGGTATTCAGTTGTAAGATCGGAGAATATGAAAATATGTTTTTAATAATATTAGGCGTTACAATGTTTACAGTGGTGGTTTTATTATTAGTCATTGTGATTTTATTTGCTAAATCAAGATTGGTCTCTTCTGGAAACATTACAATTAATGTAAACGATAAAAAAGATATTGTTGTTTCTGCAGGTGGAAAACTTTTAAATATTTTAGCCGACAATAAGCTTTTTGTTTCCTCTGCTTGTGGTGGCGGTGGTACTTGTGCCCAGTGTAAAGTAGATATTCATGAAGGTGGTGGTGAAATTCTTGAAACAGAAAGTGCTCACATAACAAAACGAGAAGCAAAACAGGGTTGTAGGCTTTCTTGTCAGGTAACAGTTAAACAAAATATGAAGATTTATGTTGAAGAAGAAGTTTTTGGTGTGAAAAAATGGACTTGTAAAGTTAGGTCTAATCATAATGTTGCAACATTTATTAAAGAACTTATACTAGAGCTTCCTCAGGGAGAGTCTGTGCCTTTTAAAGCTGGTGGATTTATTCAGATTGAGCGTCCAGCAGGTTTAGAAATTGATTATAAGAATTTTAATATTGAAGAAGAGTATAAAGATGATTGGGATAAATTTAATCTTTGGAAATTTACATCTTTTTGCTCTGAAGAAACAGTGAGAGCATATTCCATGGCAAACTACCCTGAAGAAAAAGGAATTATTATGCTTAATGTGCGTATTGCATCTCCTCCTCCAGGTCGAGATGATCTTCCTCCGGGTTTGATGTCGTCATATATTTTTGATTTAAAGCAAGGGGATGAATGTGTTATCTCAGGGCCTTTTGGTGAATTTTTTGCAAGAGACACTAAAAAAGAAATGATCTTTGTTGGTGGTGGTGCGGGCATGGCTCCAATGCGTTCTCATATTTTTGATCAATTTAGGAGAATTCATACTAATAGAAAGACAAGTTTTTGGTACGGTGCTCGCTCTAAAAGAGAAATGTTTTATATTCAAGATTTTGACAATATTCAAAAAGAAAATTCTAACTTTAAATGGTACTGTGCCTTATCAAGTCCTCTTCCTGAAGATAATTGGGATGGTTATAAAGGGTTTATTCATAATGTATTGTTTGAGGAGTATTTAAAAGATCATCCAAACCCAGAAGATTGTGAATACTACTTATGTGGACCTCCTATGATGAATAAATGTGTTACACAGATGTTGTTAAACCTTGGCGTTGAAGCTGAAGACATTATGCTTGATGATTTTGGTGGGTAGAGTGACAAAAAGGGTATTTTCTTTAACCCTGCTTATTGTTTTTTTAGTAAGTTTTTCTTCTTGCCGCCATGAAAAAAAAGTTTTTTTAATAAACGGTCAAACAATGGGAACAACGTATATAGTAAAAATTGCGTCTACTAAAGTAAACACTTTGGCTTTAAAAGCTAAAATTAACAAATCCTTAAAAGAAGTAAATAGGCAAATGTCTACTTATATTCTAACCTCTGAAATTTCTAAAGTTAACAATTCTTTAAAAGGTGAATATATTAAAATCAGTCCATGGTTTAAGAAAGTCTTGGCCTATTCTTTAAACGTGGCTAAGAGCACAGATGGATCATATGATCCTACACTAGGTCCATTAGTTAACCTTTGGGGCTTTGGTCCTAGTGGGTATAAAAAAGTTCCTGGAAAAAAAGAAATTCAAAAAGCATTAGCAGTCGTTGGATATCAGAGACTTAGTTTAGTAAAAGATGGTGAGAAATATTTTGTAAAAAAAGATTTAGATAAAGTTTATGTTGACCTTTCGTCTTTAGCTAAAGGTTTTGGAGTGGATGTTTTATCAGATTTACTAGTTAAAGAAGGCTATAAAGATTATTTAGTTGAAATTGGTGGAGAGCTTAGAGCATCAGGTAAAAAAAATAAAAAAAATTGGCAAATAGCCATAGAAAAACCAAATCTTGATTTAAGAACTTTTCAAGTAAGTTTGCCTTTAAAAAATATGAGTATTGCTACTTCAGGAAGTTATCGAAATTTTTTTCTTTCTGGTAAAAAAAACTACTCTCATATTTTAAATGTTAAAACAGGTAAGCCTATTAAAGATAAGCTTATCTCTGTTAGTGTGTTGAATAAAGAATGCATGAAAGCTGACGCACTTGCTACAGCTTTAATGTCTTTGGGATTTGAAAAAGCAAAAAAATATGCTCTTAACAATAAGCTCGCAGTTTATTTTATTTTTAAAGGAGTAGGCTTAGAGTTAAATATTTTTAAGAGTCCAGAGTTTCATAGATTAATGAACTAGATAAGACATTAATTTTTTTAAAAAAATTTATCAGAAAATACCTATTAAAATATAAGACTTTAAGTTTTAACATTTATGATATATTTTTAATATTAACCCGAGTTCGGACTTTCTAAACCTACTGAAGCAGCCTTTCTTCAAGTACTTGAAGTCTAATAGAGGGTTTTCTTGGACGCAAACAGTACGCCGTTAGTGCCGAAAGTAAATTTACCACAAAGTTTTTTGGGCTTCGGTGTCTTGAGTGTTCAAGATGAAATTCCTCCTTTAAAATCCCAAAAGCAGTTTCAACAATGTACCTTTTCCTCAGGAGTAGTTTATCAAAAAGAGGAACAAACTTATTTTTCATATTGGATTTAAGATTTGTTATGACTTGAACCCCTTTACTCATCAATTTTTCAAATAGCTTTTGGGATATATATCCTTTGTCTCCAAACAATTTTCCAAAAATATTCTCAGCTAAACCCTCTACAGGCTTTGTATCATGAACATTTCCTGGGGTTATGGTAAAACTTAAGAGCTCCCCTTTGTGAGAAATTACTATGTGAACTTTAAAACCAAAGAACCAGCCCATTGTTGATTTCCCACGTTTTGCAAGTCCTTTAAAGGTTTTGTGACGACCGATTCTTTTGTTATTACAAACAACAATGGGACTGGAGTCTACAACAGATATTCCTGTGCAAATATTTGATTGCATAAGTGAGTGTAAAAAAATAAGAATTTGAGGTGCTGAAGATTTTTTAAGTTCTACAAACCTATTGTAGGACAAGAGTTTTGGGAAATAAGGTTTTAGAAATTTTTGAACATAACCTGTATAGAAAGCTTTAAAATTTCTGAAGCCGGAAAATTGGAATAATAAACAGATGGTGATGACTTCAGACTCAGATAACGCAGATGGAAAACCTCTCTTTCTTTTGCTGGGTATGAGTTTGGACTGTTCTTTGTTTAACCCTAAAATAAAGTCGTCAACAAGAGTAAAAACTTCTATAATTTGATTTTCTTCGATCATTCCCGGCTCCTTTTTGCAGATCAGTAAAAAACAACTAAATCTTACAAAAGGCTGGGATGATCTTTTATTTATCCAGCACTTAGGTCCTGAAAAAAGTTCGAACTCGGGTTATTAGACTTCTTTCATAACCCCTCGAACTGAAATTCAAAATTTTGTATAGAACAAATAAGATTAAAGCGTAGACGCTTGTGTTTTAATCTCATGAAACTTCATCTCCTTGAAACACTCAGTGCATGAAATTTTTAGTCGCTTTTCATCTGTCAGTTTCAAAAGAGGTCTATTAGTTAAAGGGGGAGTTTTTTAGATTTAAAGAGTAAAAGATGTCATCACGTTTTGCTTTTACTAAAGACTAGTTAGAAAAAGGTGAGAGTTTAATTTTAAAGGCTTAAAGTGGATTCAGATATAAGTCGAGTTCTTACTTTGAATATTTGTTTTAATTTGTATTTTTATTTCTAGAATGTTTTCCTTAAAGAAAACAGGGAGATGTATGACTAGAGCTTTATTTTTTATTTTAATATTTTTTACAAATATTGCTGAAGTTAATTCCATGGAACAAAAAATTAAAAAAACTGAGGATTTTGTTCCCCATGAGTTAGTTGTTAAGTTTCGTAACTCAAACATTAAAACCACAATGATGAAATACCAAGCTGAAGAGAAAAAAGAATTTAGAGCAAGTGGTGCAAAACTTTTAAAATTTTTAACTGTAGTTGATCTTAAAAAAGTAATGAAGGATTTAAAAAGAAACCCTAATGTTGAATATGTAGAGAAGAATTCAATATATAAATTATTAGCCACTCCAAACGATGAAGAATATTCTAAATTATATGGAATGGAAAATATGTCTATGCCCCAAGCTTGGGAAACAAACGTAGGGTCAAGGGATATTTTAGTAGGTGTTATTGACTCAGGTGTTGATTATAATCATCCGGATTTAAAGGGCAATTACTGGGCTAATGTTGGTGAAATAGGTTTAGATGCTGATGGCAATGAAAAAACAACAAATGGTATTGATGATGATAAAAATGGATATATTGATGATCATAGAGGTTGGGATTTTATAAATAATGACAATGATCCTATGGATGGGCATGGACATGGAACTCATTGTGCAGGATCTATTGGGGCTGTTGGGAATAATGGTATAGGTGTTGTTGGAATAAATTGGAGAGTTTCATTAGTAGGACTTAAAATATTTAGTGATGCTGGTAGTACAACATTAGAGGCTATTACTGAGGCCATTGAGTATTCAACAAAAATTGGTGTTGATGTTACAAATAACTCATGGGGAGGAGGGCCTTCTTCAAGAACAATTAGGGCTGCTATTGCTGAAGCAAGAGATCATGGCATTTTATTTGTTGCTGCAGCTGGAAACTCTTCATCTAATAATGATGAAGATTCATTTTTTCCAGCAAATCATGATTTAGAGAATATTATTTCTGTAGCAGCAACAGATTCATCGGATAAACTGGCAGGGTTTTCAAATTATGGGAAAAAGACAGTAGATGTTGGAGCACCAGGAATGAGTATTTATTCAACTCAACCAGGTGGTGGATATCAGATCATGAGTGGAACCTCCATGGCAGCTCCTCATATTACAGGTTTGGTAGCTCTTATTAAAGCTAAATTTCCTAATGAGTCCATGGATAGAATTAAAAAAAGAGTTATTTATACGGGCGATTCTTTGGATAATTTATCTTCTAAATTAGTTTCTGGTAAAAGAGCAAATGCTTTATTTTCCCTTCAAAAAGATGAAATAGCTCCAGGAAAAGTTCAAGATTTAGCCGTTGTTGAAAATGAAGTGTCTTCAGTTGAAATTAATTTTGACATAAGTGGAGATGATGACTTTAAAGGCTTGGCTAGTGAGTATGAAGTAAGGGTTTTAAATGAACCTATTACCCATGAAAACTGGGCTTTAGCAGCAATAGTTTTAAGTGATGTTTTTATTCAAGATGGTAGAGTGAGTTTTGTATTGGATAATTTAGACATTAATTCTATGGGTTATGTTGCTGTAAGAGCATTAGATGATGTTGGAAATGCTAGTGAAATTTCTGAATCTATTCAATTTAGAACTCTTCAGGTTGAAGTTTTACATGAAAACAATACTGACTCTTTAGAGGGAGTTGTGGTTACTGGAACTTGGGGTTTAGAGACATTAGAAAATGGATCAGTTGTGTTTTCAGATTCTCCAGAAGAAGAGTATGGTAAAGATGCAGATTTTTCTTTAACAATGGTTGAGCCTGTAGAAGTTCTTAAAGAGAAAACTTTTTTAAAACTGCAAATGGAGTATGAATTAGAAATTGGATATGATTATGGGTATGTAGAGGTTTCTTTAGATGGAACAAACTGGATTGAAGTTGCCAAATATAATGGTAAGAGCAATGGTGTAGTTTTTCCACTTATTAATATTTCAGATGTTGTTTCTCAAGGTGAGTTTTTTCAAATAAGATTTAGAATCACTTCGGATAGTTCTGTGTATAAAGATGGTTGGAAGATTGATAGTATTACAGTTTTAGGAGCTTAATAAACCCTTTTGCTAAGAGGTATAAGAATAAATGCAATTACTATTAGAATAAGAAACTTAAAACTACATTTAAATAAATTTTTTAAAGATGTGGGAAAGGAGCTTATCTTAATACTGATTTTATAGCTCATTTTTGTACGTAATCCATCCAATCTTTTAAATATTTTTTTTCAATGGAAACATAAAAAACAACACCAAGACTTGAAGTCTCAATTTTTTTGATTTCACAGACGGTTTTTAAGATTTTAAATAGGTTTGATTTAGCTTTAGGAATAAACAGTTGAACTTGAAGAAGTTGTTGGCTTGTGCTTAGATCTTTAATTTTATGCTTTAATTTTAAGATTCCCTCATTGGTGTGAGTGCTTATTAAAGCAAAAGGGTTTTCCCTTTTAAATATTTGTTTTTCTCTAGGGTTTAAAAGATCAATTTTATTGTAAACGTTTAGTATTTTTTTATCTCCCCAGTTAAGAGAAGAGATGAGTTCTTTTACAAAGGTTGCTTTTTTTTCATAGTAGGGATCTGAACAGTCAATAATGTGTAAGAGTATATCAGCGTCTTTAGATTCTTCTAAGGTTGCTTTAAAAGCGTTGATTAAATGTATAGGGATTTTATTAATAAAACCCACTGTATCAGTCACAACTATTTCACCCATATTTTGTATGAAAACTTTTTTAGTTAAAGGGTCTAGGGTTGCAAAGAGTTGATCTTTTACATAAGTAGATTGGCCTGACAAAGCTTTTAAAAGAGAAGATTTTCCAGTATTTGTATAACCCACTAAAGCAAGCTTTAAAGTGCTGCCTCTATTTTTCCTAGTTTGTTTACGGTGTTTTTTAACTTTTTCAAGCTTTTTTTTTACAGTGCGGATGCACTCTCTTATGGTTCTTTTATCAGATTCTAAGGCAGACTCTCCAGGACCTCTTGTTCCAATACCACCACCAAGTCGTGATAAGCTCCCATGCCAACCACCAATTATTCTAGGCAGTTCATCTAAAAGCCTTGCAAGTTTGACTTGAAGCTTTCCTTCTTTAGTTTGAGCTCGTTTTGCAAAAATATCTATAATAATCTGGCTTCTATCAGCCACAATAACTTTAAGTTCGTTAGTAAGGTTGCGTAGCTGAACTCCTGTAAGTTGATGGTCAATGACAACAGTTGTTGCTTGAGTTTTTTTAATAAGAGTTTTTAATTCTTCAACCTTTCCAGTTCCTAAGAGAGTTTGGGGCCTTATTTGCTTAACTTTTTGAAAAGTAGAGCCCACAAGGCTCCAACCAAGAGAGTAAATAAGATCTTCAAGTTCAGTTAAATTAATTTTAATACTTTTATTGCTACTAGATTTATCTCCAAATCCAACAGCAATGGCCTTAACGTTGTTTAATGTAAAACCTTGATTTGATTTGTTAACTATGAGCCTCAGTTCTAGTTTTTCTTTCTTGATATTCTAAAGCTACTAAAGCTGCAGCATTGACAATATCAGTTACTCCACCAGTTCTTTGAACAATATTAACAGGTTTATTCGCACCTACTAGAATAGGACCAATCATTTCACCATTAGATAGCTGTTGTAAAAGTTTATATGAAATATTTGCAGCATCAAGGTTAGGAAACACCAGTAAGTTTGCCTCGTCTTTTAAATTGGTAAAAGAAAAGAGCCTATCAATAATAGTTTTATTCACTGCGGTATCAGCCTGCATCTCTCCATCAACATTTAATAAAGGCGAGATTGTTTTAACTAAGTTAGCAGCTTTTTTCATTTTTGATGGAGAGTTGCCGTAGCCTTTGTAGTTTGTATAGGATAAAAAAGCTATTGAAGGTGTTTGCTTGTATGAAGTTGCTACTTTGGCAGCATCAATTGCAATTTGTGCAAGTGTTTCAGCAGTGGGATCAATGTTTACTGTTGTATCAGTTAGGAATAAGTACTTTCCATTTCTTAGGAATATATTTAAACCAGAGATAACTTTATTTTTTTCAGGTCCTATGATCTCAATAATTGATTTTATAGATTGAGAATATGCTGTTGCAGCACCTGAAACTAAACCATCAACTAACTCTTCTTGTAAGAGCATGGTGGCGTAGTAGTAGGGGTCTTCAATAAGCTGAGAAGCTTCAGATTCTAAAAGGCCTTTTCTTGCTCTAAGGGTATGAAGGTTTTTTTTAAGAGTTTTAGTGTTCTTAGCAGTTCTTGGATTGATAACCTCAATGTTTTTAATTAATGGTAGTTCGTTTTCTTCAGCCATTCTTAGTACATCTTCTTTAGATCCAATCAATACAGGTTGTAAAAAGCCTTCTTCCATAATAATTTGGCAAGCTTTTAAAATTTTCCTGCTTCTAGCCTCAGGAAAAACAACTTTAGGTTTATTTTTTGTTTTTCTATTGGTTTTAATCACTCTATTTATAATTGGTCTTATAAAACTTTGTTTAGCACTTAAAAAGCTTTCAAGTTCTTCAATATAGGTTTTCATATTTTTAATAGGATTTTGTGCAACCCCGTCTTTCATAGCAGCCTTAGCTACAGCAGGTGCAACTCTTAATAGTACACGAGGATCAAAAGGTTTTGGAATAATATAATTAGGCCCAAAGTGAAAGACCTTACCATCATAGGCTTGAGAAACTTCATCAGGGACAGATTCTCTAGCAAGTTCTGCAATGGCATGGGCAGCAGCTTGTTTCATATTCTCAGTAATGTTAGTGGCTTTAACGTCTAAAGCTCCTCTAAAGATGTATGGAAAACCTAAAACATTGTTAACTTGGTTTGGATAATCACTTCTACCTGTTGCCATAATAGCATTTGGGCAGACTTTTAATGCAAGCTCTGGTCGGATTTCAGGCTCAGGGTTGGCCATGGCAAAAATAATAGGTTTATGAGCCATAGTCTTTACCATGTCTTCAGTAACACATCCACCAACACTTACGCCAATAAAAACATCAGCACCCTTTAAAGCTTCACTAAGGGTTTTTAAAGCCGTATCTTGAGCAAAAGGAATTTTATACTTGTTTAAATCACTGCGTTTTTTTCTTATAACGCCTTTTGAGTCACACATAATAAGGTTTTTAGGATCTACTCCCATATTGATGATGAGTTTTGCACAGGCCATTGCAGCCGCACCAGCACCATTGAAAACAATTTTAATATTCTTTATTTTTCGTTGAGTGAGTTCACATGCATTTATTAGTGCAGCGGCTGAAATAATTGCAGTACCATGTTGATCATCATGAAATACAGGAATAGAGGTTTCTTTTTTTAAGCGCTCCTCGATTTCAAAACATTCAGGAGCAGCAATGTCTTCAAGGTTGATTCCACCAAAAGTTGGTTCTAAAGCTTTAACAGTTTGAATGAAAATTTCTGTATCTTTAGTATTTATTTCAATATCAAAAACGTTTATGTTTGCGAACTTTTTAAAAAGAACACCTTTACCTTCCATTACAGGCTTTCCTGCCAATGGGCCAATATCACCTAGGCCAAGTATGGCAGTCCCATTTGTAATAACGCCTACTAAGTTTCCACGAGATGTGTACTCAAAAACTTTAAGAGGGTCTTTTGCTATTTCTTTACAAGGGCCTGCAACACCAGGTGAGTAAGCTAGTGATAGAGCATAATCAGTATCTACATTTTTTGAAGAGATCACTTCAACTTTTCCAGGGGTTTCTTTTGAATGATATTTTAAGGAGTCACGTTCGATTTTATCCATGTTTTAATCCTTTTAAGTAGTGTAGTCTATAAATAATGCATTATTTGATTTTTAATTAATAAGACTTAATTAGTTTCTTTGAGAATAAGTGTCGAGCCCAAAAGTTTATGTGTCAATGTGAACACATTTTGACAAAAACAAAGGTGAGGTAGATGATGTTTTCTTTAAAATAGTAAATAAAATGAGGTTAAATATGTCTAATAGAGAAGTTGTCATTGTTGAAGGTGTGAGAACACCATTTGCAAAGTCTGGAACAGCATTAAAAGATATTCATGCAAGTGATTTAGGCAGAATAGCAGTAACTGAGCTTATTAATAAAGTTAGTCTTAATGTTAAACTTGTGGATGAAGTTTTAATGGGAAATGTAGGAAATCCTTCAGATGCTGTTAATATTTCAAGAGTTGTTGCTTTGGGTGCAGGGTTACCCTTATCAGTCTCAGCAGCAACTATGCATAGAAATTGTGCTTCAGCACTAGAAAGTATTTCAACTGGATATGATAAAATTATGTCAGGAACTGTGGACTGTGTTATTTCAGGGGGAACAGAGAACATGTCTCAAAGCCCACTTTTATGGAACCATGAGCATGTAAGGCGTTTACAAGCTTTATCAAAGGCAAAAAATCCTTTAACTAAAATAAGGAGTTTATTAAGTCTTCTTAGCGCCAATATTAGCCAAATAAAAGAACTTGCAACAATATCACCTCTAAAGCCTTCAAAATTTAAGCCTCGTATTGCCATTATGGAAGGTCTTACAGATCCTTTTGAAGGTATTAATATGGGAGAGACGGCAGAAATTTTAGCAAAAGAATTTGGTTTAAGTAGAAAGGTTCAGGATATTTTTGCAAAAAATAGCCATGATAAGGCTACGGCAGCTGAAGAAAGTGGGCTTTTAGCACAAGAAATCACTCCAGTATTTTCAGGTAAGAACTTTGATAAAATTCTTTCAAAGGATATTGGCCCAAGAAAAGGGCAGTCACTGGAAAATCTTAGGAAAATGAAACCTTTTTTTGACAGAGTGAATGGGACAGTTACTGTTGCAAACGCTTGTCCTCTTACAGATGGAGCTGCTGCGGTGCTTTTGATGACTAAAGAAAAAGCCTTGGCTGAAGGATATAAGCCAATTGTAAAAATTAAGAGTTATGGTTTTGCAGGCTTAGAGCCAAAACGCATGGGGCTAGGCCCTGTGTACTCAACACCACTAGCTTTAAAAAGAGCAGGTCTTTTAATGAAAGATATTGGTTTAGTTGAGCTTAATGAGGCTTTTGCTGCACAGGTTCTAGCTTGTCAAAAAGCTTTTGCTAGTAAGAAATTTGCAAAAGATAAATTAAATCTGAGTGAGGCTGTGGGTGAAATTAAAGATGATATTTTAAATGTAAATGGTGGAGCCATAGCTTTGGGCCATCCAGTGGGAACAACAGGGACTCGTTTAATAATAACACTTATGAAAGAAATGCAGAGACGAGATGTTGAGTTTGGCCTTGCTACGTTGTGTATTGGTGGTGGTCAAGGTGGTGCTATGGTTATTGAGCGAATAAACTAATTTAAAGAAAACTTATAAAATTAACTAAACAAATAAAAAAAGAAGAGTCAAAAATGTTAGATATGGAAGAAAGTGTAGTTTTAAGAGTAGATAAGCAAATTGGATGGTTGGAATTAGATTTAAAAGGGGAGAAGGTAAATAAATTTTCTGAACCTGTTTTAAATAGGTTTAAAGAGGTTTTAGAAGAAGTTAAAAGAAATAAAGGAATAAAAGCGTTAGTTATTATTTCTAGAAAGCCTAGAATTTATATAGCCGGTGCTGATATTAATGAAATTAAAAGAATAAATACTGAAGATGAGTTTTTAAAAGCTATTGAGTCTGGACAAGGTTTAATGAATAGTTTTGAAGATCTAGTTATTCCGGCTATTGCTGCCATTAATGGTGCTTGTGCTGGTGGGGGTTGTGAATTTGCTTTAGCTTGTGATTATAGAATTGCTTCAAATGATAAATCCACAAAAATAGGATTACCCGAAACTCAGTTAGGGATTATTCCAGGTTTTGGTGGTTGTATAAGGCTTCCAAGAGTTGTGGGATTGGTAGAGTCCTTAGAACTTATTTTAACAGGAAGATTGATTCCGGCTGTTAAGGCAAAAAACATAGGGCTAGTTGATAAGGTTTACCCTATGGAGATTTTTGAGGAAAAGGTTAAAGATTTTGCTTTAGAAATTATTAAAAAAGGGGCTAAAAAGAGAAGAAAGCAATTTTTAGGAAAAGGGGTTTTGAGACTTATGGAAAAACCTTTTTTAAGAAATTTAATTTATTTAGGTGCTAGAAAAAATATTATCAAAATTTCAAAAGGTCACTATCCAGCACCTTTAGAGGCGTTATCAGTTATTAAGGACACTTATGGTTCTTTAAACAGAGAAAAATTATTAAAAAGAGAGGCAAAAGGTTTTTTAAAAGTTGCTATGACTGATATTAGTAAGAATCTTATAAATATTTTCTTTATGACTGAAGACATTAAAAAAGCCACAGGAGTTTTAGAGTCTAGTGTTCAACCTAAAAAAATAAGTCATATGTCAGTTTTAGGTGCAGGCACTATGGGTGGAGGCATTGCTCAATTAGCTGCAGATAAAGGTGTTGTTGTAAGGATGAAAGACGTTTCATTACAAGCTTTGGCTCTGGGTTTTAAAGCTGCTGCTACCATTTGGAATAAGAAAGTAAAAAGAAGACGTATAACAAAGTATGATTTTCTCCATAAAATGAATCATTTAAGTGGAGGTTTGGACTTTGCAGGGTTTGCAAATACAGATTTAGTTATTGAGGCCATTGTTGAAAATATGGATATTAAAAAAACTGTTATTTCTCAAACAGTAAAGAATTTAAAGCCGGATGCTATTATGGCAACAAACACATCATCGTTATCTGTTAGTGAAATGGCTAAAGCTCATCCTAATCCTAAGCAGTTTGTAGGAATGCATTTTTTTAATCCAGTGGATAAAATGCCTCTTGTTGAAATTATTAGAGGAAAAGAGACAAGTGATGAAGTTGTAGCGACTGTATTTAAATTGGCTAAAAATATGGGTAAATTTCCTGTTGTTGTTAATGATGGCCCAGGTTTTTTAGTGAATAGACTTTTACTTCCATGGCTTGCTGAAGCTTTATTTCTTTTAGATGATGGAATGGATGTTGTAAAAGTTGATAAAATGTATACTCATATTTTTGGTATGCCCATGGGGCCATACAGATTAATGGACGAAGTAGGTTTAGATGTTTGCGTTAAGGTTTTAAAGATTTTTAAAACTGCATTTTCAGATAGAATACAAACTTCAAATTTAGTTAAAAAATTAGAGGGTTCTAAGAGGTTAGGTAAAAAGAACCAATTAGGGTTTTATAAGTATGATAGTAAAGGAAAACAATTAGGTTTTGATTCAACTGTGTATAGTGAACTTGGTTTAGAAAACCAAAAAAATGCATTATCAGAAAAAGAGTGCATTAGGCGTGGAATATTTATAATGGTGAATGAGGCAAGTCGTGCTTTATTAGAAGATAAGATTGTTCAAAAGCCATATGAAGTGGATTTAGCTATGATTATGGGTGCAGGCTTTCCTCCCTTTAGAGGCGGTCTTTTAAAGTATGCAGATAAGATAGGCCTTAAAGAGATTGTTTCACAGCTTGAAATTTATGAATCTAAATATGGAAAAAGATTTAATCCAGCAAGCTCATTAATAACATTGGCACAATCAGAAAAAACTTTTTACTCATAAACATTATATAAACCCTTAGACTAAATCTAGACTGTTTGTTTGATATGTATGAAAGTTTAAGTTCTTGTGTCTATTCACCATAACTTGATTAAGATATGAGAAAGGTGAGTTGTTCAGTATAAATTGAAACATAATATTTAAATTTTATTTCCAATAAACTTAGATTGACCCTAGAGGTGTTGGTTTCTATAACTTATTTTTAATGTCTAAAAGTCTTTTTACGGTCTTTGACCAGCCTTCTGAATTTTGGAAAAAAGTAATATCTACAGCTCATTCCATTAAAAAAGGTGATTTTAAACCCTCTAAAGTTTTAAAAAATAAACGTATAGGGCTTTTGTTTTTTGAACCAAGTTCGAGAACAAGGTGGAGTTTTGAAAAAGCTTGTTTAGATCTAGGTATTTCTTTTATGACTTCTGTTGTTGATGAGTCTACTAGCCTTATAAAAGGTGAAACCAATGAGGATACTTTAGACCTTTATATTCAATTAGGCTTTGATCTTATAGTTATGAGATGGGGTTTAGAAAATAGTTTAAAAGAAATAGCACTTAAATCAAAGGTGTCTTTTATAAATGCTGGATTTGGCTCTCAAGCCCATCCAACACAAGCTTTATTAGATTATTTTACATGGACTACTGATTGGAACCTTGATGTTAAAAAAGTTCTTATTATGGGTGATTTAAAACACTCAAGAGTTGTCAGATCTCATATTAGATTTGCTAAAATTTTTGGTTATGAAGTAGGCTTATTAGCATTTAAAGGTTATGAAATTTCTAAAGAGGAGGTTTCTAATCTGGGTGGAGCAAGGGTTTTTTCTAATAGAGCTTTAGCTATTTCGTGGGCAGATGTGGTGATGCCCCTTAGGGTTCAAAAAGAACGACATATAGAGAGTGGGCTTAATGATTTAAAAGCTTTTTCTCCTTTAAAAAGTATAGAGCTATCTGCTAATCAAGCCATTATGCATCCAGGGCCTTTTATACGAGATAAAGATATAGAGTCATCATTAGTAAAAGATTCAAGGAGCTTAATTTTTAAACAAAAATCTAATGGTGTTTATTGTAGAGCAGCTTTGTTGAGTTGTATGCTTTCTTAAATAGGAAAGGAATTATAGTGGGGAAAAAAGGTTTTTTAATTTTAGAAGATGGCAGTGTTTTTAAAGGTGTTCATCTTAATGACTCTTTTGACATTGGTGAAGTGGTGTTTAACACATCTCATTCAGGTTATGAGGAGATGGCCACAGATCCTAGTTACTTTAAACAGATTCTTGTCACTACGGCACCCATGCAAGGAAACTATGGTGTGTCAGACGATGTATGGGAATCTGATAAAATCAATATTAGTGGGTTTTTATGCTTAGAAATACAGAACTCAAAGAGAGACTCTTCTTGGCTTAATAGACTTTCAAAAAAGGGTGTTCCCGTTCTTTCACAAGTAGACACAAGAAAACTTACGCTTTATTTAAGGGATAGAGGTTGTGTCTGGGGTGGGGTTTTTAGCACTATGGATATTGAGTCTGCAAAGGCGGCAATAGCATTAGAAAAGGAAAAATTTATCAATAAAGATTGGACAAAAATAGTTTCAATTAAAAAAAATCAGGAATTTAGGGGAGAGAATTTAAAAGGACCTCACTTAGGTCTTTTAGATTTTGGATACAAGAAAAATATTTTAAGAGAGCTTTTAAAAAGAACTTCAAAAATCACTATATTTCCATCATCAATAGATGCTGCTGATGTTTTGGCATCAAAAGTAAAAGGTCTTTTACTTTCTAATGGCCCTGGTGATCCGAGTTTAGTTAAAGAGCCTGTTGTTCAGATTAAAAAACTATTGGGCAAAATTCCGATTATGGGGATTTGTATGGGGCATCAGCTTTTAGGAAGAGCTTTAGGTATTTCAACTTTTAAGCTTAAGTTTGGGCATCGAGGTATGAATCATCCCATTCACGATTTAAATAAGGATTTTGTTTATATGAGTGCTCAAAACCATGGCTACGCTTTAAAAAAAGAAGATATTTTAGGTGGTGTTCAAGTGACTCATATAAACTTAAATGACAGTACAGTTGCAGGAATTAGAGATTCATCTAAGGAGTGTTTTTCAGTACAGTTTCACCCGGAAAGTTGTCCAGGGCCACATGAAGCAGTATATTTATTTGATGATTTTATTCAGTTAATTAGTAAGAGTGTGTTGAAGAAGTCTTTTTTAGGAGATGAAGTTTTAAATGGGGTTTAGTTTTTTTAAATCAAAAGCCGTAGCTTTGAAAGATTCAGAGTATAATCTTCACCATACTTTAAATAAAGTTTTTTTATTTTTTCAAGAAATGTATCCTGAAGATGTTGAGTTAGCTAAAACTAACTTTATTAAACTTACAGGGCAATTTGATGAAGAGCATGAATATTTTGAATTAAAACTTGATGATTTTAGAAATTGGTTTTTATTTTTTTATGGAGGTGTTCAGTTTGCTAATCTAAAAAAAATAAAAGAAGAAAAAGGATTTAGTGAATATTATGATTATCTTTTATCAGGAATTTTTTCTTTATTTCTAGTTAAAAAAATTAAAGGAGATGAGATTGTTCTTAAAGATATAGCTAGCAATGTTGTTTATAAAGTAAAAAATGCAGCTATAGCTTTAAGTATGGAATCAGGAGGTTGTATACAAACTTCTTTGTACTATAAAAGTGGTGGGTTATACGAGTTTGGTTTAAGTATATTGGTTCATCCCATTGAGAGTTTAAAATACATTAGAGGAAAACTTAAAGAAGTAAAAAGAGGGAAAGGTATTTTAAAAGAAGATCTTTTTAAAAGGCTTATTGGAATGAGATACCAGTTTTTTAAGTATAGACAGCTAGAGATTAAGGAAATTTATTCAGATAAATCATTGTTGTTTGAGAAAATAAGTCAATGATAAATAAAAGAGAACAGGGAGTCTTATGTTAGATCCAAAAAAAGAAAAAATCTTAATTTTAGGCAGTGGTCCTATTAAGATTGGACAGGCTTGTGAATTCGATTACTCAGGTACACAGGCTTGTAAAGCATTAAAAGACCGTGGTTATACAGTTGTTTTGATCAATTCAAATCCTGCAACAATTATGACAGACCCTGATATTGCAGATAAAGTTTATATTGAGCCACTGACAATAGAGTATGTTAGAGAGGTTATTAAAAAGGAAAGACCTACAAAGATAATTCCTACCCTTGGAGGACAGACGGCATTAAATCTTGCTTTAGAGTTAAAAACTAGAGGAATACTTGAAGAATACAATATTCAACTTCTAGGTGCTGATTCTGAAGTGATTAATAAAGCTGAAAATAGAGAGCTTTTTAATAGAATTCTTCATGAGATTGGGGCTTCTTATGCTAAAAGTTTTATGGTAAAAACTTTTGAACAAGGTTTAAAGGACATTAAAAATTTAGAGTTTCCAGTAATTCTTAGGCCAAATTTCACACTTGGTGGAGGAGGAGGTGGTGTTTGTTATTCTTTAGAGGAGTATAGAGAGAAGCTTACAAAAGGTTTACATGAGAGTCCTACATCGGAAGTCTTAGTGGAACAAAGTCTTTTAGGGTGGAAAGAGTTTGAGTTAGAAATCATGAGAGACCGTAAAGGAACTTTTGTAATTATATGTTCAATTGAAAATATTGACCCTTGTGGGGTTCATACTGGAGACAGTATTACTGTTACTCCACAACAGACTTTATCTGATAGTGAATATCAAGAGATGCGTGATGAAACTCGTAGGATTGTTGAAGCTGTGGGGGTTAAAACAGGTGGAGCCAATGTTCAGTTTGCTGTAAATCCTAAAAATGGTCATAGAGTTGTAATTGAAATGAACCCTCGTGTAAGTAGATCATCTGCTCTAGCTAGTAAAGCAACTGGATTTCCAATTGCAAAAATAGCAGCTCTTGTGGCTGTTGGAGAAACTTTAGAGAACTTAACAAATGATATTACTAAAACAACGCCTTCTTGTTATGAACCGGCATTAGATTATGTTGTTACTAAAATTCCAAAATTTGCGTTTGAAAAGTTCTTAGGCTCTAAAGATTTGCTCTCTACACAGATGAAATCTGTTGGGCAGGTTATGGGGATTGGTAGAACGTTTAAAGAGTCTTTTGTTAAGGCTTTTAGATCAATGGAGTCAAAGGCTTTGTTTGGGAAGCTAGAGACATACTCTAAGGATAAGATTACATATCCTAACAGCCAAAGAATAATTCATATTGTAAAAGCCTTACAAAGCGGTGTAAGTGTTAAAGAAATTTCTTCTTGGTCTATGATAAGTCCTTGGTTTATTGAACAAATTTTAGAAATTATAAATTTATCTAAATGTTTAAAAAAAAATGTTTTAGAAAACTACCTACAAGCTAAAAGGTTTGGTTTAAACCATGAGCAGATTAGTTATTTAAGTGGAGAAACAATATCAGAAGTGTCAAAAAACTTTAAACCTGCTTATTTGCAAGTAGATACATGTGCTGGTGAGTTTGAGTCGAATACACCATATTTTTATTCAACTTATTGGACAAAAGAATGTTCTTTAAATAAACTAGATCAACACAGTGAGAAGACCTACGTAGTCATTGGAAGTGGTCCTAATAGAATTGGTCAAGGGATTGAGTTTGATTATTGTTGTGTAAGAGCTGTTAAAAAATTAAAAGAGCTTGGGTATAGAGTTGTAATGATTAACTCAAATCCTGAAACTGTTTCAACAGATTATGACACATCAGATATTTTGTTTTTTGAGCCCTTAGATGAAGAGAGTGTTTTAAATATATTGAAAAAACTTAAGCCATCTGGAGTTTTATGTCAGTTTGGTGGTCAAACACCAATTCATTTAGCAAAAGCAATTGAAGAATCTGGGTTTAAACTTTTAGGAACACCGTTGTCTATTATTGATATGGCTGAGGATAGGTATCAATTTTCAAAAGTTTGTAAAAAGGTAGGTGCTAGGGTTCCAAGTTCCACAATGGTGAGTAGTGGAGATGAAGCACAAGAATTTATAAATAAAGTTGGTTTTCCTATAATTTGTAGACCGAGTTATGTTATTGGAGGCCAAAGAATGGAAGTTATTGAAACTAAATGGGGTCTTGAAAAATACTTTAAAACTCATTTAAAGATTTTTGGTAAAAAAAATCCATGTTTTGTGGATCAGTTTCTTGAAGGAGCTTTAGAGGCAGATGTAGATTTGATTTGCTTTAAAGATTTTACCTTCGTGGGAGGTATTGTTGAGCATATTGAGGTTGCAGGAGTTCACTCTGGAGACAGTATGGGTGTTTTTCCTCCACAAAGACTTCGTGTAAATACAAAGAAAAAAATTGAAAAAATTTGTATAAAATTAGCTCAACAAATGGGTGTTTTAGGGTTTTTAAATGTTCAAATAGCAATTAAAGATGATGAAATTTATATTATTGAAGCAAATCCAAGGGCTTCAAGGACAATTCCATTTATAGCAAAAGCTTTAGGTCTGCCTTTGGTAGATTATGGTGTTCTTGCAATGCTTAAAAAATCATGTCCTCAAGATTTAAAGGTATTTAATTGGTTTGAGGTGAAAAATGTTTTTGTTAAAGGTGTGGTTTTTCCTTTTAATAAGTTTCCTGAATCCGATTCTCTTTTAGGTCCTGAAATGAAGTCTACAGGAGAGTCAATGGGAAGAGGAAAAACATATTCAAATGCTCTTTTAAAAGCTTTTCAAGGTACAAATATTAAAATCCCTACATCAGGAGAAATATTTTTATCTCTAAGAGATAAGGATAAAGTAAAACTTTTGCCCTTTATTAAAGAGTTTAAAGAAATGGGGTTTAAAATTTCAGCCACAAGTGGAACTGCGAAGTTTCTAACTGAACAAGGGGTGGACTGTGTTTTAGTAAATAAAGTTTTAGAAGGGCGTCCTCACTGCGTGGATAAAATTCGTTCTGGAAAAATAGATCTTGTTGTCAATACCACTTCTGGAAAGCAAGCCATTGAGGCTAGTTACAGTATACGTAGGAGTTGCTTGGATTTTTCCATACCGTGTATTACAGAAAGTGAAGCTGCAAAAGCGTACATTCTAGCCTTAAGGCAGAATATGACTGGTAATGTTGATGTGGAGGCATTAACATTATCTATATGAATAGTAAAGCAATAGACTGTGTAAATGTATCTAAAACATTTAAAAAGGGTCTCATATTAAAGTCTTTGGAGGCATTAAAAAATATTTCTTTTTCTATTCCTGAAGAAACTGTAACAGGGTTTTTAGGACCTAATGGTTCTGGAAAATCTACATTTTTTAAAATTGCTACACAGCTTATAACGCCAACCACTGGAGAGGTTACATTTTTTGATGGAAAACCTTTTTCCAAAGTTAAAAACAATGTGGGTTTTGTTTCTGAAAAACCAAGTTATCCAAAAAAATTTACTGGAATGGAGATTTTAAAGTTTCATGGAGGTTTAACAAAAGAGACTTTAAATAGAGTAGATGAAGTTATAAACTTGGTAGGGCTTAACCGTGCTATAGTAAGGGCATTTGGAACTTATTCAAAAGGCATGAGGCAAAGGCTTGCTATTGCACAAGCCTTGTTACCTGATCCAAAACTTTTGATTTTAGATGAACCTCTTTCAGGGCTAGATCCTGATGGAAGAGAGGTGTTGATTCAAGTGATTATGGGGTATTCAAAAAAACCTGGGAAAACAGTAATTTTAAGTAGTCATTTGTTAGAAGATCTTCAGCGTATTTGTAACAATTTAGTTGTTATTAACAGGGGAGAACTTTTGTTTTCAGGAGATCCAAGGTCAGTCTTTAAGCCAAATAATTTTATAATTAAGTATAAAAAAAGTGGTATGATAAAAGATTTTTCTGTGTCAAGAAAAGGGTTGAATGAAAAACTTAAAGAGCTTATTAAAAACGGAGTAGAGTTTCAATCTATAGAGCCTGAATCAAAAGCCATTAGCTCACTTTATTTTGATCTAACAAGGGAACATAAGGGGAGAGCATAAGTATGAATGAAGTGTTCTTGTTGTCAAAGTTTTTTTTAAAAGACTTGGTTTATAGAAAAATATTTTTTTTGACTATGGGAATAGGTTTAGCATTTATATTGCTTAGTATGCTTTTAGGGCCACTAAGCTATAGTGAAGAATCAAGGTTAGCTATAAATTTTTCACTCTCAGGCTCTCAAATAGCATTAATATTTTTAAGTGTTTTAGTTGGAGTGGATTTTGTTAAATCCGATATAGAGAGCCAATCAATTCACTCTTTTTTAACAAGACCAATTACAAGATTTCAGTATTATTTTTCAAAATTTTGTGCATTTGCTTTCTGTCTACTTTTTTTAACATTGGTGATGTGGTTTATTTTTTTTATAATTTCTTTTATGTTGGGAACAAAAGAATCTATTGTATCTTTAGTTCCTTATTTAGGGATTTATGTTGAATCATTAGTACTTTTTAGCTTTGCACTTATGAGTTCACTTTTTTTATCCTCATTATTGGCTATTGGTGCAAGCTTTACTTTTTTTTTAATTGGTCACTGGGTAGATGTTTTTAAATTCTTAATGGAAAAATCTACTAATGTTACAATTAAGACTCTAGGTTTAGTGTTTTCAAAATGTATTCCTAATTTAGACAGCTTTAATTGGAAATCTCATTTAACTTATGGTGAATGGATGCCTTTTATAAGCTATATAAAATCTTTAGCCTATGGCTTTAGTTGGATATTTTTTATTTTTTTAATGGGATATTTTATTTTTTCTAAAAAAGACTTTTCTTAAAAGAGGGTTAAAGTGGTTTTAGATTTGGAGACTGTGGTGTTTTTATGCTTATTCTTTTTTTTAGGATCTATAATAGGTAGTTTTTTAAATGTTGTTATTTATAGATGGCCAAAGGGTGAGAGTTTTGTTACTCCTCGTAGTAAATGTCCCTGTTGTAAAACCTTTATTCCAATTTATTTAAATATTCCTATTTTTTCATGGTTTGTATTGCAGGGAAGGGCAAAGTGTTGTGGCAATAAGATTAACCCATGTTATCCTTTAATCGAGTTTTTAACAGGGGTTTTTTTTGCATTTACTTTTTATAAGTTTGGTTTCACTTTTCAAACTTTTGAATATTGTTTGTTTTTAGCAATGGCTATTGCCTGCTTTTTTATAGATTTTAAACACTACCTTTTGCCAGATATTTTTACTATTTCAGGTATTTTTGTGGCATTTTTAGGCAGTTTTTTGTCCACAACAAGAACACCTTTGGATTCTTTTTTAGGTTTAATTTTAGGTGGTGGGTTATTTTGGTTAATAAGTTGGTTTTATGAAAAAGTTAGAAAAAAAGAAGGAATGGGTTTTGGTGATGTTAAGCTTATTGCATGGTTAGGGGCTTTAGGTGGTGTAAAGGCAGTGCCTTTTATTATATGGGTTTCAGGGTTTACAGGGACTTTAGTCGGTATTTTTTTAATACTCTTTAAGGGAGGGTCTAGAAATTCAGTATTGCCTTTTGGGCCATTTTTAATAACTTCAGCGGTATTGTATTTTTATTTTATTCAGAATTTAAAAGAGCTTTTTCCATATCTTGTGGAATTTTGGTTCTAATACATTCTTTTGACAGTTTCATTGGATTTAGATCTAATAGATAAGTGTTTGGATCTAATAAACTTTTTGGTTTAGATATAGGAAATAGGGCTGTTAAATCTTGTAAACTTTCTGTGCATGGAAAAACTGCAAAGTTAAATAAAATTTCTTTTATTAAGGTAGATAACAGCGTATATAAAAATGGTGAAATTCTTAATGAAAGTCTACTTAGCAATTATATAAAAGCTTCATTTAAAAAAATAAAGGTAAAAAAAGTCGCAGTTGGTGTAAGCGGTTCATTTGTTATGGTAAAAAAAATTACAATACCTAAAATGAATGTAGCAGTGCTTCCTGAACAAGTAAGGTGGGAAGCTGAACAATATATTCCTTATAATATAGATGAAGTAAATATTGATTATATTGTTTTAAAAGACAACGACTCTACTGATACTATGGACTTATTGTTGGTTGCTGCTCAGCAGAGTAGGATTTTTAAATATGTAAATATTATTTCTGACTTAAAAATAAAATTACAAATTGTTGATGTATCAAGTTTTGCGTTGGCAAACTGTTTTATGTTTAATTACCCTCAAGCAAAAGATAGTACGGTAGGTTTAATCGATATAGGTGCTTTTTTTACGCATTTTGTAGTTTTGCATAAAGGCGAAGTTGTTTTTTGTAGAGATATTCCAACAGGTGGTCAAACCTTTGATGAAGACCTTTCTAAAAACTTAGGGATTCCTGAAGAAGAAGCCTTGCAAATTAAAGAATCTGGAGAGTCTATGCCGGATATTGCAATGGACACTTTAAAAAGTGTTGGAAGAAACTATTCTAGACAGTTAGTTGGTGTTGTAGAATTTTTTACACAAACAACTAAGGAGATGGTGTTGGAAAAATTTTATCTTACTGGAGGTGCAAGCCTTACTCCAGGGTTGTTAGAGCTATTAGCAGAACATTTAAATAAGTCAGTTGAATTTATGGATGTTTTGCAAAAGGTTACACCATCAAGTAAGGTTTTAAAAGAGGTTAATGAAAAAGATTTACAATACAAATCAGCTGTTGCAATAGGTTTGGCACTTAGAAAGCAAGGTGACTCATAATGCTTAAGGTTAATCTTTTAAAAAATAGAGTTATTGTCAAAACAAAGAAAAATACTTTACCTGGAAAAGAAGCTACACAAACGTCTCCAGTAGAGGATTTTAATCTTGATACTAGTGTTGATACGTTTGAATACTCTCAAATGGGGCAAGTACTAAAGCTACTTTTATTAATTAGTTTTATTGTTCCATTAATATTTTTTGAAAGAATAAGAAACAATCAAGGTAAGGAACAGGTAGTTGAAAAAAATGCTGAGGTTCAAGTTGTTCAAAACATTAAAATTGAAAAAGAAAAAGAAGTTAAAAAATATGTTAACCTTAATAAGAAGAAAGAAGTTTTAAGGTTAATAGATTTAGAGTTACAGGAGATGAAAGATGAAAGGCTTATTGTAGTGCAGAGCCTTGATGTTATACAAACTGCAATTCCTGTAGATGTATGGCTAATGGAAGTTACCTTTTCTAAGAGTATTTTAAAAATTAAGGGACAAACCTTTATAGATAGAGGACTTGATTTATTTATTAAAAATTTAAAAAGAGAGAAATACTTTGTAGATATTAATGTACTTAAGGATATTAAGGTTGAAAAAACTGGAGGGAAAGTATTAAATGAATTTTTAATTACATTAAATATTAATAAAATATCTGAATCAGTATTTGAGGAGAGTTGATGGAAGAAAAGTTAAATCAACTTACGTTTATTAATGCTACTTTATTTGGGTTATTAATAGGCTTGGCTTATTATGTGTTTTTCTATCATTCTTTGAGTTCTCACAATCAAATAGAAAAAGCAAAACAGGATATCTTAAGGATAAAAAAAGATATTTTAAAACTTGATGAGGAACTTAAAGCAGAGCAGAGAATTAATCAAGAAGTTCTTCTCATGGAGAAAAAATCTGACAAAGTTTATTCTCAGTTGTCAGAAAATTTATCTGTTGAACAGGTTGTTAATACTATTTCTGAAGAGGCTAGATCCATAGGATTGTCCATTGAGTCTATTTCTGCAGCTAGTGGAGGATGGGAAGAAAAAAAAACCATTGCTGTAGTGTCTATAGATGCTAATCTATCTGGGAGTTTTAATAAGATAATGGTTTTTCTATCAGAGCTTACAAGAAACAATAGAGCTTACTCAGTGTTAAGTCTTTTGTTAAGCGCTAATAGCCAGAGAGATAAGTTAGGAGCACTGTCAATAACTACAAAATTTAAAGCTTATAGAAAACTAACTGAAAAAGAAAAGGCTTTTAAAAGAGGTGAGGGGGCTAATGAGTAAATTTATTTGTGTCTGTTTTCTTTTTATAAATATAGCTTTTGCTCAAGATAATGGAATTTCTTTAGATGAGACTGTAAATAAGGAAGACTCAGCTGATAAAGATGAAGTTTTAAAGCAATTGGATAAGTTAAATGAGTTTTCAAATAGAAATATGGAGTTTAAGCCTTTTATATATTTAGAAAGAGGTCGGCGTAACCCCTTTTTAAAGCCTAGGGGGGAAGAAAAGATTAATGAAGCACCTATAAAAGAGGCCTTACAAGGCACAGGACTTGAAGGTTATGATGTGTTTAATTTTGAGTTAACAGCGGTGATATGGGATGTAAAGTACCCTAAAGCCTTGGTTAAAGATTCAGTAGGAAAAATTTATGTCATTGAAGAAGGAACAAAAATTGGTCGTTCTAATGGTTATGTTGTAAAAATTCGTGAAGGAGAAGTGGTTATTGTAGAGCCGAGTCTATCAACTGGTAAGGAAAAAGTAACACTTTACAAGACTCAGGTCTTGAAATTAGGAAGGTAGTTTTTAAAATTCCTTTTTACTGAGAAACTAATAATAGATGGGACTATTTAAAAAGGATCTAATGAAAATAAGTTTATGTTTTGTATGTAGTTTATTCTTACTCACTTCTTGTAGTAGTTTAGTAAAGGTTAAACCTTTAAATGCGGATTTATCCTTTGAAAACGAGGTGTCTTCTGATTTAGATGGAATTGATTTTAATCAGGTATCTGATGAGTCTGAAGAAGAATTTAATCCTGTGGGTTTAAAGGAAGAGGATGAGGATAATTTAGAATTTGACGTTTTTAAGGATTCAAAAACAGGGTCTGTTCCTCAAGAGTCCATTGAGGATGCTGATAAAGATATTGAAACAGATATTTCTTTTGACTCACCACTTGAAGTAGAAACTAAACCGAGTAAAGATGAGCTTATTTTTTCTCCAGAGTCTCAGACAATGGATGTATCATTAGGTGAAGGTGTAGAGAGTGAAGTTTTGAGCATAGATTATAATGCTCGTCAAAGTGGAGGCTCATTTATAATTTCAATTTCTCAAAAAGCAAACTATGTTACAGAGTATATTCCTGAAACTAATCAGTATATCGTTAAGCTTAAAAACACACGTATTGGGAAAAAACTTGCAAGACCATTTTTAACAAAGGATTTTAGGCAAAGCTTTGAGGCTATGAATTCTTATGGTGGAGATGATGGTAGTGTAAGGTTGGTTTTTCAATTAAAAGACCAGTCTTTTCCAAGAGTAGATTTTATAAAAAATAAGTTAATTGTTCAGCCAGGTATTTCAGGGGTAGTGAGTGCAAAACAAAATAACTTTCTAGCTGAAGGCGAAGATAAGGTATTGTTATCGGCTACGTCATTTGAAGATTTTTTACTTGGTAATTCTAAATTTGTTGGTAAACCCGTATCTATACAGGTGAAAGATGAAAGTGTAGTCACTATTATACAGTTTATAGCTGAGCAAGTGGGGGTTAATATTGTTTTATCTTCTAATGTTACAGGTAACATTTCTATAAAACTTAAAGACGTTCCCTGGGATCAGGCTTTGGTTACTATTATGAAAGCTAAAGGACTTGGTTACGTAAGAAATGGAAATATTTTAAGAGTTGCTACTTTAGAAGAGCTTAAAAAAGAGTCTGTAGCAGCCATTGCAGTTCAGAAGGCAAGAAGAACACTGGCGCCATTTTATGTAAAAGTATTTCCTTTAAGTTATGCATCTCCAATTACCTTAGCGGAAAAAATAAAACCTTTTTTAACCGTAGGGGAAGAAGGAGGTGGAAAATCAGGCCAAGTGCTTTCAGAGGAAAGATCATCGTCTTTAATTGTACGAGATACTTTAGAGGTGATTCAAAACGTGGCCACTCTTATAAAGGAACTGGATAGTGTTCCTCTTCAGGTTATGATAGAGGCTAAAATTATTGAGGCAACTAAGAATTTTACAAGAGATTTTAGAGGCAATGGTGTTAATATTGGGTTTGATACCAATACCCAGGGAGGGCTTTTTTCTGGACGTTCAAATCTAAATTATAGAGATGAAAATGGAGTAGGAACTTTTATTCCAGAAGTTAGTATTGGTGGAATTGATTTTTTTGGTTCTTTAAGTGCAAGTTTGCGCTTACAAGAGATAGATTCTAAAGTAAAAATTCTAAGCTCTCCTAGTGTTTTGGTTATGAATAATGAAACTGCTAATATAAAGCAGAAAGACGAAATTTTAAATCAGATTGTAACAGTTGGTGAGGGAGGAGTCACTTTGACTTCCATAGAAAGAAGCCCTGTTGAATTAAGTCTAGATGTTACACCACAGGTTTCATCAGATAGTAGTATTATTATGAAAATTGTTGTTAAAAGAGAATTTCCAGTAACTCAAAGTCTTGGTAATTCTTTGAGTAGTAGGGAGGCCAATACAAGAGTTCTTATAGGAAATAATAAAACAGCAATGATTGGTGGTATTTACCAAGTTTTAGAAAGAAATAGTATTTCTGGTACCCCAGTTTTACGTAAATTGCCATTGTTAGGGTGGCTGTTTAGAAGTGACTTAAAAGCTAAAGATGATACAGAGCTTGTAATCTTTATTACACCTAGAGTAATAAACAGGAAGGTTAAAGGGGATGGTCTTGTGGGCCAAGTGTTAAACCCTTTTAAAAGAAATAAAGCTTCAGAGTTTTAATGGGGTATAATTTTAGGGTGGTCTGTGCTTAGCATATACTGAATTTCAGCCTCTAAATCTGTAGTATAAGCTAGAACATTGTGTCCAATAAAACTGCTCATTATATGTGACCCTTCTTTATCAGAGTCAAGAAGGCCTAATTCACAATGACCTAATTCATGAATAATTAAAGCTTCTCTAGTTTCTTCTGAAAAATCTTTCCAAAGTTTTTCATTGATATGTATTTGCTTGGCTTCAAATAGACATCTTCCAGGATTTCCCTTTAGTAAAGGTGAGAATTGAATATTTGAAGTTACTTTCATATTAAAAAGTTCTTCAAAATTTTGAATATAAGGTGTGAAGTTAGTGGGGTATGTACCAACAGAATCATCTTGTGCTGCATATTTACAAGCATTTAATAGTATTAATATTGGAAAGAAAAAAAGTATAAATTTAGTCATATAGAAACTGTAACCACGTTTATGAAAATAAGAATTCCTGCAGGCATAATTGCAATAAGCAAGAAGAACTGGGGTTTAAGGCAAAGTTTTTTTAAATAAAAGAGTTTTTTCATAAAACTGATACATTCAATAAGAGTGCCAGTTTTAAGTGGGTTTAAAGCCACTATGGGGTGTAAACTGTAGAAACTGTTTATACTACAGACTGCTTAAGGGGCTTATTTGCGCTCTCTCCGTAAAAGATCAAGGGCCTCTCCGTTATCTAGAAGGGTGTAGTTTGTGCCAATCTCATTTGAGGTGGCCAGTACCAACTTGAAGTATTGATGTAATTTGAGTTTAAAAGTCCACATCGCTGCAGTATTTTGTGCATAAATGACTCTGGGTTTGTGTAACCATAGCCCATCCTTCTAAGCACTTTAATCTTGTTGTTTAAGCCTTCACTTACTGCTGTTGTGAGCCCAGACATAATATATCCTTCAATGTAACCTCTGTACTTTCTTAAGGTTTTTGCAAATTTCAAAAAGGGCTTTAATTTTGACTCTCTTGCATATCGGTACCAAAGAACCAGAGCTTTTCTAAAGTCTTTTACATTCTTTTGATCTAAAACTTTATGGAAGTGCTCAACTAAAACTGAAGCTTTAAAAATGTTCTTATTCACATCTAAAAGCCTCTCTAATTTAGTAAAATCTCCTTTAGATAAATTCTTCTCACGCTCCACTAAAATATATCTTTTATGAGGTGCTAGCACATCCATTAAAAACTTATCTTCATTTTCTTTAGCTTTTTTAAACTCAAATTTTCTCACATCATCAAAAAAATTATTTAGCCCTTCTGCAACATGGAACCTATCAACACAGACCTTAGCATTCTCACATTTACCTATCACAGCCTCAATAAAAGCATCATGCATATCAACTGCAAAAAACTTGATCTTATCTAGCTGCTCTTTTGTTAATACCTTTAAACAATTAAGTAAGCTTGAACCCTTTCTGCCCATTGCATTTGAGAGCACCTTTCTCATCTTCGTACAGACTAAATTTGTGATGAACTTAATCGTATTCTTGTCACAAGACTTCTTTCCAAAAATAGTTCTAAAGTGCACCTCATCAGATGACATCTGCTCTAAATCTAACTTTCTTTCAGCATAGCTTAAAAGAGGTTTTATTTGCTTCATCCGGTACTGATCCAAATTCCACACAGTCTTGGGGTTCATTCTTAAAATTCTAGCAACTGACTCACAAGTCATCTCTTCACAAAGACGTCCTGCTTTTTCTACAAGTGAGTAAGTTAAGTTTTCAAAATTAGGGTGAGTAAAATCAACACCAGCTGATCTGACTTTATCATCACACATTAAGCAGTGCCCTCGAAGCTGTTTTAAGTAAATCCACACCTCTTCATATGAGCCTATTGGAGAAGCTTTAATTTTTCGAAGCTTCCACTCATGGACATGAGATATTTGGCAGCCACATTGATTACAGCCTACATTTTCACGATCTTGTTTTGCGTAAAGGACTAGTTTTAACTCTTTATCACAAGCCTCCCAGTTTTCTAATTTTACACCTTGAAGACCTAGTGATTTTACGATTAACTTTTCAAATAGCTCCATTTAATCCTCCGACAATTTAGTTTATTTAGTAACCAAATTTTAATTGTGTGGAGGGAGCTTGTTTATCTTTTTCAGGACTTTAGGCTTGTTGGCATGGATCACACCCTTCTAGATAACGGTGAACCAGATCAAGGTTTAGGCAGATTGTAGAAAAGGTGACAGTTTCCCTTGGTAATGATAGTGTCTAGTGGACTTCCCCAAAGAAATGGGCACTTTTTCTTATGTGAGGTTGTGTTTAATTGCATACAAATTCAGTTTGAATAGTATAAAAACTACTTTTTTTAATTCATAGTTAGATAGGGTATTAGCATTGAGTTTATACGGTATAAAATAAAGGGGTATTCATATGAATAAAATCATTCAATTGCTGTTGATTACAATTACCATATTGAGTTTAGCTGCTTGTGGATCTAGTAATCCTACTCCTAATCCAGATCCTGATTTATGTCTTGGTTCTTCCCCCCTCTCCTCAGGAACCGTATGTGAGAGTGGAGCAATTTATCTTGGAAGCCTTAGCCCAGGTGCCACTAGTGGTAATGGAACAGATCGCTATATGACTACCCCTGGGGGCTGTGAGGACATTCCATTAGAAAGTATTTCAGAAGGTTCAGGGACAAACTCTTATGCATTGGATAATTTTACAGTGACTTGTTCTGGTACTGATAGTTTATCTAAAAGTTGGAATGATAGTTCGTTTAATTACTACGATATTCCAGGGTTAGAAAATTATATATTAACTTCTGGAACTGGTCATGGTGAAATTAATGAAGATTCAAATTATGGTTCGGCTAATACAGATGTAATTGTTGCTATCACTTTACAGTCTCAAGGGGGTTATCATGGAGCAGCAAGGTACTGTGATAAGCTTGTTTATGGTGGTTATGATGATTGGCATTTACCTAATCGTTATGAGCTTAATTTAATGTACACAAATCGCTCTGTTATTCCAGGCTTAGTTCAAGGTTCAAATGATCATTATTGGTCGTCTACGGAGACCAGCACTAATGGTGCGTGGGCCCAGCGCCTCTCAGATGGCGCTCAGATTTATGGTGATAAGGCTAATCCCCTTTTGATCCGGTGTGTGCGGCGGTTTTAAGGCCTGAAAGGGTTCATCAGCTCGTATAGATTGGGCTTTAGTTTATATTTTAAAAGTCGATATATTCAATATGAGAAATGAAAAGGGTTTTGCTCTAATTCAAGTTATAGTTGCTGCGGCGATAGGGTCTGTTTTATCCCTTGCTATGACTAATCTTATTTTAGAACAGCGCATATCTATAGCATACTTAGAAGATAAGCTTGAAAAAATTCAACTTATTCGAAACTTTGAGACAATTCTTAAAGACAAAATGTCATGTCAGAAAACTCTAGAAGGAGTAAGAGTTGGATCTTCAAGTACACAAAAAATAAATGTGAATGGTTTAAAAGACAATTCAGGCAACGTAGTTTATGAAAGTAATAGTATAATCGGACGGCTTGCTGTTGGACAAATATCTATTACAAATGAGTCCGTTCCTGGCCCATCTTCTTCTGGTTTTATTAACATTATAATGCCGGTATCGAGAACAAGACAAGGAGAGGGGCCATCAGTTTTTAAACCTCTTGAATTTAAACTCAATGTTACAATTAGTGCTTCTAGGGTTATTACTAGTTGCAGCTCTAAAGGAGAAGCTCTTACAGATATGTGCATGTGTGGATTCGATGCCCCTACGTATTCATGCTCATGTTGTGATGGGGTTGGTTGGGTTAGGGTTGGCAGTTTTGATCAAGATGCAGGTAAAGGTCAGGGAAGAAGCTCAATAAACGGGCCTTTTGTCGGTGGGAGTACTCATTATATGATGAATATTTGTGTAAGAAAATAGAGCATTAACATGAGAGTTAAAACCTTTAAGTTTTATAATTTTAAGTCTCCTGACTTCGACACTCCTTTTAAAAAACCCCTCTTGAGTTCAAATATACGCACCAGAGAAGGTTAAAAAGTCTAAAACCCGAAATGTAGTGACCCCTTTAATACCTTTTGTATAAGGCTTGTAAGAGAGGGCTAGGTTAGAATCAAACTGCATAAAAACCTGTTTAAACTGGTTAAACAATAGCCTTATGATTAACAAGTAGCTCTTTATTTTTTAGTGTCTTAATAATGAGTCAGTGGATCTAAAAACATTAATAGTTATAACCTAAATCTTTGTCTTTAAGCTTATCTAGCCCTTTGTTAATTTCTAAGAGTTTAAGTCGACTGGCCTATATCATGGGAAAATAAATGTGGATATTACTATATATTTCAATCTAAGCCATTGACATAAGCGTGTTAATTTGTAAAAACACATATCTTTGCAGTTAGAGCAATCTGTTTTAAGGGTGTTTTTTTATTAATTGAGCACCAACTAATTTAGGACTCTAAGTGCGATTTTTTTTGCTCTAAGCTTACTTAATTTGAGTAAAATGATTGTTGTAGCGTTTTCAATAAAGAAGCGTTGAGAAATAAGGTGAGACTATGCAGAGTCAAAAAATTAGAATTCGTCTTAAGGCTTTTGATCATAAGTTGCTTGATCAATCTACAAAAGAAATTGTTCAAACTGCCACTAGAACAGGTGCTAAAATTGCTGGCCCAGTTCCATTGCCAACTAGAATTAATAAGTATACGGTTCTTAGGTCTCCTCATGTAGATAAAAAATCTAGAGAGCAGTTTGAAATTAGAACACATAAAAGATTGTTAGATATTTTAGAGCCTACACAACAGACTGTTGATCAGTTGATGAAGTTAGATCTTTCAGCAGGTGTAGATGTTGAAATTAAACTTTCGGCAGTTGATTGAGCCTTTTTTTAGAGACTTACTAAAAGGGAGTTATAATGTCAGATCAAGAAAACACAGAAGAAGAAGTTGTAGCATCAAATAGTGTAGCTTTTCCTGTGGTCTATGGGTTTAAAAAAGGAATGACTGCAATTTATAATGATTCTGGGGTAAGAATTCCTGTAACTATTTTAGATTGTTCTTCATGGGTTGTTACTCAAATTAAAACAAAAGATAATGATGGGTATGATTCAGTGCAAATAAGCTTTGGAGCTAAAAAAACTAAGAACACTACAAAATCAGAAGCTGGCCATGTTAAAGCAGCAGGTTGTAAAACAGGTTACAGATTTTCAAGAGAAGTTTGTAATGGAGTTTTTGAGGGGTGTGAGTTAGGTAAAAAGGCTTCTCTTGTAAGTTTAGTGGTTGGAAAGAAAGTACAAATTACAGCAACATCTAAAGGTCGTGGCTTTTCAGGTGTAATGAAAAGATATAATTTTGGAGGGGGTCCTGCTTCACATGGGTCTGGTTTTCATAGAAGACCTGGTTCAATGGGAAACTGTACTTTTCCAGGTAGGATTATGCCAGGCAAGAAAATGCCAGGTCATTATGGTAACAAAAAGGTTACTCTACGAGGGATTGAAGTTGTTGGTGTAAATTTAAAAGAAAATATTGTTTTATTAAAAGGTGCTGTTCCAGGTTCTATTAATGGACTGGTTAAAATAGCAACAAAAGGTTAAAGGTGTTATGGCTACTTTAGAAGTTGTAAATTTAGATAATAAAAAAGTAGGGAGTGTTAAACTTAGCGCTGATATTTTTGAAAGGTCTGTTAGAAAAGATATTTTACAGACTGTTGTTAAATGGCAGTTGGCAAAGAGAAGGCAAGGCACTCACAAAGCTAAGACTAGAGCCGAGGTTTCTGGTGGTGGGATAAAACCGTATAAACAAAAAGGTACTGGTAATGCACGTAGAGGATCAATAAGGTCTCCATTAATTCGTGGTGGTGGTGCTATTTTTGGTCCAAGCCCAAGAAACTATAATTTTTCAGTTCCTAAGAAGATTAGAAAAGCAGCTGTAAAGTATGCACTGTCTTATTTGTATAAAACAGGAAAAATTGTTGTTGTGGATTCTTTTGTTTCAACTAAAGGTAAAACTAAAGTCTTAGCAGCTCAGCTTTCAAGAATGGGTCTTAAGAAATCAGTTTTATTAGGTGAAAATCTTAATGATAATTTTGAAAGAGCGTCTAGAAATATTCCTAAATTTATTTATCAACCTGTGGAAGGTGTTAATGTTTATGACCTTCTTAAATATGATAGACTTGTTCTTGAGGAGAACAGCCTTACAAAGTTAGAAGAACACTTAAAAGGAGGTATAATGTGATTTCTATCATTAAAAAACCCCTTGTTACAGAGAAATCATCAGCAGCGCAAACTGAACAAGGGTTTTATACTTTTGAAGTTAAAAAAACTGCAACAAAAATTCAAATTAAAGCAGCTATTGAAAAACAGTTTGATGTAAAAGTTCGTAGTATTAAAACTTTAGTGTGTAGAGGTAAGTTTAAAAAAATAGCCTCAGGTATGGTGAAACCTAGATACTGGAAAAAAGCTTTGGTGAAACTTAAAGCCGGTGAGAAAATTAAAATGTTTGAAGGGGAGGCAAATTAATGGGAATTAAAATATTAAAGCCTTGTTCAAACGGGCAAAGAAATAGATCAGGTTCTGATTTTAAACAAATTACAAAATCCACTCCGGAAAAAGCTTTAACACAAGCTTTAAGAAGAACCTCTGCTAGAAATAATTTTGGTAGAATCACCATGAGACATCAAGGTGGAGGACATAAGAAACGTTATCGTTTAATAGATTTTAAAAGAAATAAAATAGATATTTCAGCAAAGGTATTGGCTATTGAATATGATCCAAATAGATCATGTCGTATTGCTTTAATTTGTTACACAGATGGAATTAAATCATATATTCTTGCTCCTACAGGGCTTAATGTAGGTGACACAGTTATATCTAGTAATTCTGCAGATATTAAGGTGGGAAATTCTTTAGACTTAGTAAGTATTCCAACTGGTACAATTATTCATAATATTGAGCTTAGACCTGGTAAAGGAGGTCAGATGGTTAGGGGAGCTGGAACATCGGCTTCTTTATTGGCCAAGCTAGGTAAGTATTGTCAAATAAAACTTCCCTCAGGGGAAGTCAGACAGGTTCTTGGGGCTTGTAGAGCTACAATTGGTCAAATTGGCAATACAGATAATGAAAATATTAAAATTGGTAAGGCTGGTCGTAAGCGTTGGATGGGCATAAGACCCACTGTTCGTGGTACTGCAATGAATTCAAATGATCATCCTCTTGGTGGAGGCGAGGCAAAAGGTAAAGGGCACCACCCTGTATCCCCTTGGGGTCAACCATGTAAAGGGTTTAAAACTAGAAATAATAAAAGAACTGACAACATGATTGTTAAGAGGAGAGGTAAATAATGGCTCGTTCGTTAAAGAAAGGCCCTTTTGTTGATCATCATCTTCAAGCTAAAATCAATAAAGCTTTAGAAACAGGTGATAAGAAAGTAATTAAAACTTGGTCTAGAAGATCAATGATTAGTCCTGAAGCTGCAGGGTTAACATTTGCTGTTCATAATGGTAAAAAGTTTGTTCCTGTTTTTGTTTCTGACAATATGATTGGTCATAAGTACGGCGAGTTTGCACCAACTAGAAATTATACTGGCCATGGTAATAAGAAGAAATAGGAGCATAGTTAGATGGAAGTTAAAGCATCATTAAAATATGCAAGAATAGGGGCTTTTAAAGCTAGATTGGTTGCTGACCTAGTTAGAGGGCAAGAAGTTAATGAAGTTATTCGTCATCTTACTTTTTCGCCTAAAAAAGCAGGGTTAATGATTAAGAAATTAATTGAGTCTGCAGTGGCCAATATTGAAAAGCGAGTTATGGATGTGGATAATCTTTATGTAAAAACAATTACTGTTGATGAGGGTCCTGTTTTAAAAAGATTTCGCCCAAGAGCTCAAGGTAGAGCTTCAGGTATTAAAAAGAAAACAAGTCATATTAACGTAGTGTTGGCAGAGAGGTAGATAATGGGACAAAAGGTTAATCCAATAGGTTTAAGAGTTGGGGTTATTAGAACATGGGATTCTCGTTGGTTTTCTACTGGAAAAAAATATGTTGAAAATATTCATGAAGATTTTAAGATTAGAGATTGTATAAAAAAAATGCCAATTCTTAAAAGAGCAGGTGTTTCTAAAGTTGAAATTGAAAGGGCTGCTAAAAAAGCAAAAGTTATTATTTCAACTGCAAGACCTGGTGTTGTTATTGGTAAAAAAGGTGCTGGAATAGATGCTTTAAAAATAGATCTTCAAAAAGCATCTAATAATGAGATTTTTGTAAGTATTCAAGAGGTTAGAAAGCCTGATTTAGATGCAAATCTTATTGCTCAAAATATTGCAATGCAGTTGGAGAAAAGAATTTCTTGGAGAAGAGCTCTTAAGAAAGCCATTACAGCTTCTATAAAGAGTGGTGTAAGAGGAATTAAAGTTCAAATTGGTGGGCGCCTTGATGGAGCTGAAATTGCAAGAAGTGAATGGTATACAGAAAAATCTGTGCCATTACATACATTAAGAGCTAATATTGATTATGGAACTGCAGAAGCACTGACTACATATGGGGTTGTTGGGTTAAAAGTATGGGTTTACCGTGGTGATATTTTAACTACTAAAGAAGTTGAGGAGGCAGGCCATGCTCAGTCCTAAGAAGATAAAGTGGAGAAAGCAAAGAAAAGGTCGTATTACTGGAGAGTCTAAACGTGGCACTACAGTAGCATTTGGTGACTTCGCAATTAAAACTTTGGAGGCAGGAAGAGTTACGGCTCGTCAAATTGAATCTGCTCGTAGAGCAATTCAAAGATCTGTGAAAAGAGGGGGTAAACTTTGGATTAGAATTTTTCCTGATAAGCCTCTTACTAAAAAACCTGCTGAAGTAAGAATGGGTAAAGGTAAAGGCAGTGTGGAATTGTGGGTAGCCCCTGTAAGACCAGGTAGGATTTTATATGAAATTAACGGTGTTAATAAGGAACAGGCCCAAGAGGCATTTAAATTAGCTGGCTACAAACTTCCTGTTAAGGTTAAATTTATTCAAAGAGAGGGTTTATGAAATTTGCAGATATAAAAGATCTTTCTTCTATTGAATTAGTAAAAAGAGTTAATTTAAAGAAAAATGAATTCTTTGAACTTAAAATGAAGTCTCATAGGGGTCAGCTTGCTAATCCTGTGGAAGTAAGAACATCAAGAAGAGAACTGGCAAGAATGTTAACTGCTATAAATCAAAAGAAACAAGTAAGGAAGGCGTAAATGAGTGAAGTAACTATTCCAACTAGAGGTCGCCGTAATGAAGTTGTTGGCGAAGTCATTAGTGATAAAATGGAGAAAACAATTTCTGTGAAAATCTTTAAAACTGTTAAGCATTCAAAATATGGTAAATATATTAAGAAAACATCTACGTTTAAGGCTCATGATGAGTCCAATGAAGCTAAGGTGGGTGATACTGTTAAAATTTTTGAAACTCGTCCTCTTAGTAAATCAAAGAGATGGAAGCTTTTAGAAGTTGTTGAGAAGAGTAAATAGGATTAGAGAGGTTTAAAATGATTCAAATGCAAACAAGGCTTTCAGTTGCAGATAATTCAGGAGCAAAAGAAGTCCAGTGTATTAAGGTGCTTGGTGGCTCTAAAAGGAGAACAGCTTCGGTGGGAGATATTATTGTTGTGTCTATAAAAGCAGCCCTGCCTAATTCAAAAGTTAAAAAAGGTGATGTAGCAAAAGCAGTTGTTGTTAGAACTATTCATAAGATTAGAAGAGCTGATGGAAGTTATATTAGATTTGATGAAAATTCAGCAGTTTTAATTAATGCTTCAAAAGAACTCATAGGTACTCGTATTTTTGGTCCTGTTGCTAGAGAACTTAGAGTTAAGTCATTTATTAAAATTGTTTCATTAGCGCCAGAGGTGATTTAAGATGAGTTTAAGTTTAGATAAATATAAAAACGAAGTTATTCCAGTTTTAAAAAATCAACTGGGTACAGATAATCTAATGAAACTTCCAAGACTTAAGAAAATTGTAATTAATCAGTGTATTAGTGAAGCGGTTCAAAATCCTAAACTTGTTAATACTGTGGTTAAGGAGTTAACTGATCTTTCAGGGCAAAAAGCAGTTGTAACAAAAGCAAAAAAAGCTATTGCAAATTTTAAATTAAGAGAGGGCATGCCTTTGGGTGCTTGTGTGACCCTTCGGCGTGAAAATATGTGGGCCTTTTATGATAAACTTGTTCACTTAGCTCTTCCACAGGTTAGAGATTTTAGAGGTTTATCTCCAAAAGGATTTGATGGTCGTGGAAATTATAATATGGGAGTTAAGGAGCAAATTATTTTTCCTGAAATTTCTTATGATAAAGTAGATAAAGTGCGTGGAATGAATATAACAATTTGTACAAGCGCTAGTAATGACATAGAAGGAAGGGCTCTTTTAACAGAATTAGGGATGCCTTTTAGAAAGAAGTAGGGGAGAGGTATAGTTATGGATACAGTTGGAGATTTTCTTACAAGAATTAGAAATGCAGGTATGGCTAGGCATGAAAAAGTTGATGTTCCTTCATCAAATTTGAAAAAAGGAATTGCTGCGATTTTAAAAGAATACGGTTATATTAAGAATTTTAGAGAGGCTAAAGATAATAAACAAGGTATTATGAGAGTTTATTTAAATTATGATGCTAAGGGTAGAGCTGCTATTGATACAATTTCAAGAGTAAGTACACCAGGTAAAAGAGTTTATGTTAAGGCAACAGAAATTCCTGAAATTAGATCAGGATTTGGGATTTCAGTGGTGAGTACTAGTAAAGGAATTTTAAGTGGAAAACAAGCGGTTCAGCAAAATCTGGGTGGTGAGTATCTGCTTAAAGTGTGGTAGGTGTTAAGATGTCTAGAGTAGGTAAAGCAATAATTAATATTCCTGAAAAAGTGACTGTAACAACAGATGATAAAGGTCTAGTTACAGTTAAAGGTGTAAAGGATTCACAAACGGTCCAACTTAGAGGTTCTATTTCAATTAAAGTTAAAGACTGTGAGTTAAGTGTTTGTAGAGGTGATGAAGAGCCTAAAACAAGAACTCTTCATGGTCTTTATAGGAGTTTAGTTTTTAATGCTGTTTATGGAGTTTCAACGGGTTGGTCTAAAACTTTGATTTTAAACGGTGTTGGTTATAGAGCTGCTGTTTCTAAAAAAATATTAAACCTGACATTGGGTTATTCTCATCCAATTAAATTTGTAATTCCTGATGGAATTACTATTACAGTAGAGAAACAAACAACTGTGACAGTAAAAGGAGTTGATAAAGCTTTAGTTGGTCAAGTTTCAGCAGATATTAGAGCATATAGACTTCCTGAACCGTACCTTGGAAAAGGAATTAGATACTCTGATGAAGTCATTAGAAGGAAAGCTGGTAAATCAGGTAGTAAATAAGGAGCTATAAAATGAGATTGAGTTTTAAAAAAAAGACTAGTGATAAAACCATTGGTCGACTTAAAAATAGAATGAGAATTAGAAAAAAAGTAAGCGGTACAGTTGAAAGACCAAGGCTTGCTGTTTTTAAAAGTACAAAGAATATGTATGCTCAACTTATTGACGATATTTCAGGTAAAACGTTAGCTTCAGCTTCTACTTTAAAAGTTTCTGGCAATGGGAATAAAGAAGTAGCTAAAGCTGTTGGAAAAGAGATTGCTGATAAAGCAGCAACTTTAAAGATTGAAAAAGTTGTTTTTGATAGAAGTGGATATGTATATCATGGTAGAGTCCAAGCAATTGCAGATGGTGCTCGTGAAGCTGGATTAAAATTTTAAGAGGAGTTAAAAAGTGGTTGAACAAGAAGATTTTGAGGAGCGTGTGGTTGCAATTAATAGAGTTGCAAAAGTAGTTAAAGGTGGACGTAGGTTTTCATTTTCAGCTCTTGTGGTAGCTGGATCTGGAAAAGGTGAAATTGGCTTTGGATCTGGTAAAGCAGGAGAAGTGCCTGCTGCAATTGGAAAAGCTAGTCGTCTTGCTAAAAAAAATGCTAGAAAGATACAAATAAAAGAGAGTAGAACTATTCCTCATAAGGTTGTAGGTGTTTATGGCGCAGCCAAAGTTGTGATGATTCCAGCTACTCCAGGCACGGGTGTTATTGCTGGTGGTGCTGTTAGATCAGTGCTTGAAGCCGCAGGTGTTAAAGATATTTTGACAAAGTGTATTGGGACAAGAAATCCACATAATGCTGTGAGGGCAACATTTCAAGGGTTAAGTCAATTAACAGATAAAACGTTCTTGGAAAGACAAGAGATAGAAAAAAGGAAATAAGACAGGGTTATGAAAAGCTTTAAGGTTACATTAAAACGTAGTAGAATTGGGGCAACGCAAGCCCAAAAAGAAACATTAAGATGTTTGGGGCTTAAGAAAATAGGCTCGTGTGTTGTTATTAAGGATAACCCTGCACAGAGAGGACAGATTTTTAAAATGCAACAGTGGCTGACAGTTAAAGTGCATAAGTAGAGTTTAAGTTTATTATTAGAAAAAGGTTTAAGGAGTTAAAATGAGTTTGTTATCAGATTTAAGACCCCAAAAAGGTTCTAAGCAGAATAGAAAAAGAATCGGACGTGGTGACGCTTCTGGATCAGGTGGAACAGCAGGAAAAGGTCATAAAGGCCAAAAAGCAAGAGCTGGTAGTGGTGTTCGTTTAGGGTTTGAAGGTGGTCAAATGCCTTTAGTAAGAAGGCTTCCTAAATTTGGTTTTACAAATACAAAATTTAAAAAGACATACGACTTAGTGGGCTTGGAGCAGTTAAATGGTTTTCAGGGTGATGTAACAGTTGAAATATTAAGACAAGCTGGTTTGGTTCATAAAAAAGCTAGAGTTAAAGTTTTAGTTAAAGGTGAACTTACTAAGGCTATTAATGTAAGAGTTCATAAGATCAGTGCTTCTGCTAAAAAAATTATTGAAGATAAAGGCGGCAAAGTTGAGGTTATTGAGTGTCAAAAATAGATAACTTAGCTAGTAATCAAAAGCTTACAAACAAGATTTTATTCACACTGGTAATGCTTGCCATTTATAGAATTGGTGTTCAAATTCCATGCCCTGGTCTTGATGGAGGTGCTGTACAATCATTTTTTCAAAATCAAGGAGGTGGGCTTTTTGGAATGTTTAATACGTTTACAGGCGGAGCCCTTGAAAGGTTTTCTGTTTTTGCTTTAGGTGTGATGCCATATATTTCAGCTTCGATTATATTTCAGCTTCTTCAAGCAAGCGTTCCATATTTAGAACAACTAAAAAAAGAAGGTGAACAGGGACGTAAAAAAATAAATCAATATACAAGATACGCAACAGTTCTTTTATGTGTAGTTCAAGGCTATGCAATGTCTAATTGGCTTTTTAAATCGGCAGCTCCCGATGGCTCAACTCTTGTGTTGTCTAAAAGTATTGGATTTATTGATTTTAGAATTTTAACTGTAATTACTTTAACAGCAGGTACGTGTTTTATCATGTGGCTTGGTGAACAAATTACTGAAAGAGGAATTGGCAACGGTATTTCTTTAATTATTTTTGCTGGTATTGCTTCAGGTATGCCTGCAGGTGCGGCTTCTATGTGGCAACAGTTTCAATCTGGTCAAATGTCACTTCCTTTAGTTTTAGGGTTATTAGGAGGCATGCTTTTTATATTAGGCTTTATAATTTTTATGGAAGTTGCACAGAGGAGAATCCCTGTTCAATATTCTCAAAGAGGGGCTGGTAAGCAGTCTATGCAGGCTCAAGGTAGTCATTTGCCATTAAAAATTAACTTTGCAAATGTAATTCCTCCGATTTTTGCATCAAGTATTTTAATGTTTCCTGCTACAATGTCACAGTTTTTTGGAGATTCTCAAGTTATTAAATTTTTGCAAGATAATTTAATGCCTACGGGTGCTCTATATCAAATAATCTTTATTGCACTGGTGGTCTTTTTTTGTTTTTTCTATACGGAAATTGTTTTTAATCCAGAAGAAGTTTCAGATAATCTTAAAAAATATGGTGGATTTATTCCAGGGATAAGAGCTGGTAGAAGCACTGCTGAATATATTAAACGTGTGTTAGATAGACTTACTGTTGTAGGTGCAGTGTATTTAAGTGCTGTTTGTGTGTTGCCAATTATTCTTATGCAGAGTATGAGCTTATCTTTTTACTTTGGTGGGACAAGTTTATTGATTTTAGTAGGTGTTGCTCTAGATTTTATGCAGCAAGTTCAATCACACTTGCTATCTTCAAAATATGAAAATATGATGAAGGGTACTCGTATTAAAAGTAGGAGGGTTCAGTATTGATCTGGCTACTTTTTGGTGCTCCAGGTTCAGGTAAAGGTACTCAGTCTAAACTTATTCAAGAAGTCTATGGTTTTAATCACTTAAGCACAGGGGATATGTTTAGGAAACATCTTAAAGAAAAGACTGAGCTTGGAAAAAAGGCTAGATCATTTATAGATGGTGGAAGTTTAGTTCCTGATAAAATAGTGATTGAGATGGTAGATAGTGAATTAAATTTTAATGAGAATGTGATATTAGATGGGTTTCCACGTACATTTAAGCAAGGTAAAGCTTTAACGGCTTTTGTATCAAGTAAACAGCTTCAAATAGGTGGGGTTATTTATTTAGATGTAGAGGAAAAGGTTTTAATATCAAGACTTATAAGTCGTAGAGTGTGTAAAGATTGTGGAGTGGTTTATCACATAGAAAAAGTTCCAACAAAAATTAATGGAATTTGTGATGGTTGTGGTGGCGATATTGAGCAGCGTGAAGATGATTCTTTGAAAGTTATTCAGCACAGACTTTCTGTTTATAATGAACAGACTAAACCACTCATGAAGTATTATGATGACTTGGGGCTTTTAAGGCGTGTAGACGGTCAAGGGGCTTTAAAAGAAGTATTTAAACGTGTGAGAGAGGTTTTAGATTAATTGGTTGAAAAATTAAAATTTTGACTTGAGAGCTGGACTTATATTTAATCCAATGTTAGTTTTCGGCATTTTGGACTTTAAAGAGGTAGAGAAAATGAAAGTAAGACCTTCGGTAAAACCGATTTGTAAGAATTGTAAAGTTATTAAAAGAAAAGGGATAGTTAGAGTAATTTGTACAAATCCTAGGCATAAACAGAGACAAGGTTAAGAATATGGCTCGTATTGTAGGTGTTGATTTACCTAAAAATAAAAGAATGGAAATTGCTTTAACGTATATATACGGTTTAGGTATAACTTCGGCTAAGAAAATTTGTAAAAAAGCAAAGTTTTCACCTTCTTTAAGAACAGATGATTTAACAGATGAACAGCTTAAGGTTTTAAGAGAAATTCTTGATGAAAACTACAAAATTGAAGGTGATCTTAGGCGTGAGGTTGGTCTTTCAATTAAGAGACTTATGGATTTAGGTTGTTATAGAGGTCTAAGACACAGAAGAGGTCTTCCTGTAAGGGGTCAATCTACAAGGCAGAACGCTCGTACAAGAAAAGGCCCAAAGAAAACAGTTGCTAATAAAAAGAAATAAATAAAGGTACTTAGACAATGGCTGGAAAAAAGACAACTAAGAGAAAAGTAAAAAAGAATGTGCCTTCGGGTAGATGCTATATTGCAGCGGGTTTTGGAAATACAATTATCACCGTAACTGACCCTGCTGGGAATGCCATTGCATGGTCTAATGCTGGTGGAATGGGGTTTAAAGGTAGTCGTAAAGGCACTCCTTATGCAGCCCAGGTTACCATGGAAGATGCTATTAAAAAGGCTAAGGACCACGGTCTTAAGTCAGTGGATGTTTTTTTATCTGGTCCTGGTGCTGGTAGAGAGCCTGCCCTTAGAGCCTTGGGTGCATTAGGAGTTAGAGTTTGTTCTTTTAGAGACACAACTCCAGTTCCACATAATGGATGCCGCCCACCAAAACGTAGAAGAATTTAAGACTGTTTTTTTAATAGAATACAAAAATTGCACTTTAAGGAGAAACTAGGATGCAGCCTCATTATTACAAATTTTGGAAAGATTTAATCACTCCACAAGGGTTTGAACAGACAGGGTCAAAAATAACTGATGTTTATGGAAAATTTAACATTAAGCCTTTAGAAAAAGGTTATGGAGTCACTCTTGGTAATTCTCTTAGAAGAGTTTTGTTAAGTTCAATGATGGGTTCAGCTGTTAAAGCTGTTAAGTTTGAAGGTGTTCTTCATGAGTTTAGTACGATTCCAGATGTAATGGAAGATGTGACTGATATTATTTTAAACCTTAAAGAGCTTAGATTTAAGCAGCATGATGCAGATATAAAGTCTTTAAAAATTTTTAAAAAAGGACCTGGTGTTGTTACTGGTGGTGATGTTCAAGAAGTTACTGGGATTGAAGTTTTAAATCCAGAGCAACATATTGCTACTTTAGGTAAGAATTCTAGTTTTGAGGCTGAAATTTTAGTTGAATTTGGTAGAGGCTATGTTGCAGCTGAGGTAAGTAACAACTTAGATCTTCCAACAGGATTTATCCCAGTAGACTCGCTACATAGTGCTGTTCGGAAGGTAAACTATAGAGTTACAGATGCTCGTGTTGGTCAAAGAACTGATTATGATTCTCTTGAAATTGAAGTTTGGACAGATGGATCTTTAAGGCCAGATGAAGTTATTTCCTTGGCTGCAAAAATTTTAAAAGAACAACTTCAAATTTTTGTTACATTTGATGAAGATATTGAGCCTATAGAAGCGGAAGAAACTTCAGCTTCTCCAGAATTAAACAATAATCTATTTAGGTCTGTAGATGATTTGGAACTCTCCGTAAGAAGTGCAAATTGTCTTAAGAATGCAAATATTAGATTCATTGGTGAACTTGTAACTAAAAGTGAAGGTGAAATGTTGAAAACTAAAAATTTTGGTAGAAAATCATTAAATGAAATTAAAGATATTTTAATAAAAATGGGTTTAAATCTTGGAATGAAAGTTGAAGGATGGCCTCCTTTAGGTTGGGATCCAAACACTGCACAAGCATATATTCCCCCTCAAATAGATAGTGCTGGAGTAAGTGGGGTTAAACCTGAGGAAATGAATTAATTAGGTAGTAAATATCTTTTTAATATAATTTTTGGAGATTAGTTATGAGACATAAGGTTATGAAGAAGCACTTTGGCAGGAGAAACGGCCCTAAAAAAGCTCTTATTAAAGGCTTAGTAGAGTCGTTAGTTAGAGATGAGAGAATTAAAACTACTCTTCCAAAAGCTAAAGAGCTTAGAAAACATGTTGAAAAAGCAATTACAAAAGGTAAGTTAGGAACAGTGCATGCAAGGCGTGTAATTCTTAGTAAATATTCAAATAAAGACACTATGGAAAAAATCGTAGATGTTTTATCTGTACGGTTTAAAGAGCGCCCAGGTGGATACACAAGGATTAGAAAACTAGGCAATAGACCAGGTGATCAAGCACCCATAGCATATATTGAGTTTGTTGATTATGTACCTCCAGTTAAAGATGAGAAATGGGTGCAAGAGAATGAAAAAAGAACAAAAGAAGAGAAAGTATTATCAGTGAAAAGGGCAGATAAACTTAGAATCAGTAAAAGAAAAATTCAATCTAAAAGTAGAGCGTATAATTTTACTAAAACTTAGTAAACTTAGAGGCAAAAGCTTAGGCTAAATTAACACCAATGGAATATGTGGGTAATTTTAAATAAGTTTTTAGATTAAAAGAATTGGTGTTTTTAAACTTAAAGTAATAAGAAGGTTACTGTTAGCCATCACTTAATAAATGAATTGAAATTTGATTTAAGAACTCTGAATAAAAACTTTGAGAAATTTCATCAGATTTAACAGTGATATAAATACTTTGTTTAACAGGTTTAATAAAGGGAGTGTTAATCTCTTTAAGATTATAAAATTCACTTTCTCCAATTAATGAAGGTAAAAACCCTACAATATTGCTTTGATGGATTAATGCAGCGCTACCTATTGCAGTTGATGTTTTATGGAGAATTTTTCTCGTTATATTTTTTGGAAAATAGTCATTGCCATTTGTAAGGCCTTCTTTTGTCCAATAAATGGGCCCAGTAAAATCAAGGTTTTTAATATCATTTTTACTGCAAGTTTTTTTTCTAAAAATAGGGTGTTTAGGTGAAGCATAGAGTTTAAAAGTTATATTGCCAGCTAATTCTGAATACCAAGTTTTTGGCCAATCCATTTTAGTTGTATGAAGGCAAACACTAAAACCAGAAAGTAGACCAACTTGAATATAATCTTCAGGTGGCAATTGAATAATGTTAAATTGATAATTCTTGAACTTTAAAATAATTTTTGGAAGAAGATGGCTTGCAAAAAAGGATGAACATGCAAGTGTGAGATTCTTTTTTTCTTTGATATTATTGGTTTCTTGTAGGGTTAAAAAATCATTTTGTAGTTTTTGTAATTTTGGAAGAAATATTTTTCCATCAGCAGAAAGACTAAGCCCAGTTGTTGAACGGTTAAAGAGCTTAATTTTTAAAATTTTTTCTAATTTTGTAATAGTTTTAGAGATTTGCCCAGGTGTTAGTTGAGTTTTTCTAGAGAGCTCTCTAATATTAAGGGTTTGAGATAGATTTAAACAAATGGAAATATCCTTAAATCTAAGGTTTTCAAGGGCATTATCAAAGGTGTTTCTTTTTTGTAAACTCATGTTTTATTCAAATAGAGTAGTAGAAAAATCTTATTAAGGCTAGTTTTTTTTTAAGGAGGAGTAGTTATGGATAGAAGAAATTTTTTTAGTAAAGGAGCCAAGGTTGCTTTAGGGACCACCTTAATATCAGGTCTTAAATTAGATGGAGCAGAGGCATTAGAAGATACAAGTGAAGTTATAGCTGAAATTTCTGATAATCATGGTCATGAGCTTAACCTAACATTGGCTAACCTTGTTACTGTACTTCGTGAGCTTCAACCTGAGAATAAAATTCAAACTCTGAGCATTCAAGGTCAGAGTCATCCTCATTCTATTAATTTAGAATTTAATGATGTTTTAGATATTCTTTTAGGCAAAGAAAAGACTTTAGATTCTAGCAGTGATTTTAACCATTCACATAAAGTTAGATTAAAGTTAAGAGTAGAGGAGTAGTGTTATAGACAGAATAAGATATTTTCTCATTGTATTTTTACTTTTTCAAGTTTCTTGTGGAAATTATGAAAAGTTAAAGTTAGGTTTTCCTGCAGATGGTGAGAGCAAAGAGGGGCCTAATATAATTACTACAGACTTTACTTTTATGGATATTTATAATAATATTATTGAGCCAAACTGTATAGTCTGTCATTCTGAAAGAGGTTACCATAATTATGAGAACGTACGCCTAAATTCCATGAGTATTCTTAAACAGGTTTTATCAAATAGGATGCCTCAAGATTCTGAAGGTGTTCCAAAGCCTCTTTCTAAGAATTTAAAAACTATGCTTTTAGAGTGGGTTAATGCAGGAGCGCCTGAGTTTGGTAATAAATTTTTATCACAAGAGGAGTAAAAGTATGAAGTATATATTATTTGCTTTTATTTTGAGTATGCCTTGTTTAGGGCTCTGTGATTATGTGTTTAGAGCAGAAGTTGGACGTGTTGAATTTACGGCTAAAGGATATCCTGGCTTTATAAAAATTAAAGGTGAAGGCCAAGGTGTTAGTGGAGTATTAAAAGTTTTAAAAGAAAAAGTTTCAGGAGATTTAACATTCTCTTTAAAGAGCTTAAAAACAGGCATTCATTTACGAGATCGCCACCTAAAAGAAAAATATTTAAAAGTAGAAGAAAAAGGTAGAGATATTGCTATTTTAAAAATAAAAGATTTAATTTTGCCTAAAAAGAAAAAAGGCAAGATAAATTTTTGGGCAAAATTCTTACTAAATGGTGTAGAGCGTAAAATTAATATTAAAGGTAGGGTTATACCACATGCTAAAGGCTTTGTTGTTAGAGCTAAGTTTTTATTTAAACTTATAGACTATAAGATTCAAACTCCCTCATTTAAAGGTATTACAGTAGCAGAAGAGGTTGAGGTTAAGGTTAAGTTGATTGCTGAAGTGAAGTAGATAGAAAAAATTAGTATTTCACCTTAGCTTATTAATTTTTTTTTTAGTTTTAAATGTTTTGAAACGAAAAGTGGACTGTCGACATTTAACTGGAGAGGTAGAAGCTAAAGGGTGTAATTGATTTTGCAGAATATAGGTTCTCTTCTAAAGTTGGTGGTATTTCTAGGGCCTAAAGCTTGAGATATTGAAACCTTAGGTTGCTGACCTATTCACCTAAAAGTCTGCGCATACATTGTGCAAAGATAGAAACCGTTTCAAAAGATCTGCATTTAGCTTTTAAGTACAGTTGTGATGAATATGCCCTTCAGGCTATGCAGGTGGTAGATCATTTTCACGTGATCCAAAGACTGAATAAAACAATTAATGACTGTAGAAGAGAGTTAAGCGTTGGACCAAGGTTAAAGGTGGGAAAAAGAAAAACCATCCATCCTATGAACTGGCTTTTGTGTTTTAAGAAAAAAAATTTAGCTGAGAATAAAGTTAAAAGTTTACAGTCCTTAGAAGAGATAAATAGAGAACTCTACAAAGCATATTTACACAAAGAGCAGTTCTACAATTTTTTTAGCTTCAGACATTATGAAACAAAAGAAGCTAATTTATTTTTAACAAAATGGGTAGCCAAAGCATTTAAAGTGAAGCTAAAAGGTTTCACCGACTTTATAATAAGAACAGGACGTAGCTCTGCAATCAGTAAAGGAATAAACTCAAAGATCTCTGTGGTGAAGAAGATGGCGTATGGGTATAAGAAGATTGAATACTTCATGCTCAAAATCATGGAGAAATGCGGGTATTTAGAAAAAGATTGGCTTCCAGCTTAACCTCCAGTTTTAGAAGAGAACCGAACCAGAATATATTGTTAGAAATACGGAAAGGATCTTTTTAAAGAAGTTTTTAATCAATTGTTAAAAATTTAAACACTCATAGTCAATATAGAGGGCTTTATAAGGCATGCTTTTTGTATACGTTATTGCTAAGATGAGAAATGTAAAAACGATTTTATTAGGATTAATTGCTTTAAGTTTTATAGGGTGTGGTTCTAACAAAAATGGTTCTGTTGTGTTGAATGTAGATGATATGACGGGTATTTATAGAACAGACTCTACACTGCTAGATATTACGTCTGTAAGTTCAATAGAGATTTTTAATGGGCAAAGTGAGTTAGATCTAACAGCCAGTATTTTAAGAAATGGTCTGTCTTTTAATGAACGTACATATTTTAATACTTTAGGTGAGGTTCAGTGGGCTGACAGTAGGCTTGGAAGAAAAGTTGTTTTAAAAAATTTTAAGATAGGTTTACAAGTTAGAAATAAGCTTAAAGCTGGTGTAAGTCATATTGATGTTTGTTCAGATAAAATTTCTTTAGACTCAAGAACTATGGATTTTAAGTATTGCTTAGAATTTAGAAGAGAATCTGGGAGTTTAATTGCAAATGGTGACCTTGTGTTAAATGTGTTTGAGTTTGGTGAAAAAATTCATAAAATAAAAACTCCATTTAGAGTCTTTATTAAAGACAGGTGGTTTGTTGACTATTTCGGGGAATGGAGTGGTGAATTGATTTATAACAGTGGTAATGTCCATGGTTTGAGTTTAGAAACAGGGCAAAGACTTGATGTGACGTTTCAACCAGTTGCACAAACACATTATATATTAAGGCCCCTGGATATAAATCAAACCATTAGCCTTTATAATGAAATTTTTGTACTTAGCCCTGAAACTAAAGAAATTTCAGAGCTTGAAGAGAATTCAAATCCATATATAAATTTTGTTTATGTATCAGTTTTAAATGGCTCTAGAAAGGTTTATTTTAACAGCTTTGTTCATTCTAAGGGCTATATTGAAGGAAATATTGAACTTAGAGTAAATGGAATAAATCCAGTAATTTTAGGTGTTTATAGTTTAAGACAGTTAAAATAAAGTATTCTTTATAAGACAAATTAGAAAGTATTTCTGGTTAAATGGAATAATATCAAAGAAAATATAAGCATGAGTATTAAAAAGCGCGTTTTTTTGTTTTTTTTTAAAATATTAAGCATAGTGATATTTTTTTTTATAAGCCTAAGCTTTGCTCAAGTTAATAGAGATTTTGCTTCCTTATCACTCAAAGAGGCAAAACAAAGGGTTATTAAGCTTAAAAAATCCTTAGCCACCGCTAAGGGTGATAAAAGAGGTAAAATTATTAAAAAAATTGCTCGACTTGAGAACAAAATCCTAGAACAGCATTTAAGTTCTTTTAGAAAAGCCCATTAGAGAGTGTTCTTTTCTTTGCCCAAAGCCTTATAATTAGCTACTTTAAAGTCTTTTAGGAGGGGTTTTTTAGTGCTTAAGCCAGGCGGCAAACATAAGAATTTAGACCAACCAAAGCTTACACCATTAATGAAACAGTATGGAGCTATTAAAGAGCAACACCAAGACAAGCTCTTGCTTTTTCGAATGGGTGATTTTTATGAGCTTTTTAATGAAGATGCAAAGATAGCATCTGAAGTTTTAAATATTACCCTTACAAAAAGGAATAAGAAAGCAGGGGGTGACACACTTATGTGTGGGTTTCCCCATCATGCAATGGAATCCCCTGTAAATAAACTTCTTAATGCAGGTTATTGTGTGGCTGTTTGTGATCAGTTAGAAAATTCTTGTGAAGTAAAGGGTATAATTAAAAGAGGAGTGAGGCTGTTATTGTCTCCAGGAGTTGTGTTTAACACCAACTTATTAGAGGCAGATGCACATCATTATATTTTATCTTTTGATAATGAAAGGGTGTGTTGGATAGATTCTTCAACAGGAAAGGCTTATTTTAGAAAAATAAAGTCACTTGATGAAGTTAAAGATTTAATTTTAAAAATTCAACCAAAAGAAATTTTGTGTTTAGATATTGATAAGTTTAAAGTATGTTCTTTTTATAAAGGTCTTAAGCAAAATGCTTCAGAAAGCCTTTCTGAGAAAAAAATTCTTTCAAAAGACTCTCGACAAACTTTACTTAACTATTTAGAGTATATGCAAGGTGAGGGAGCCTCTTTTGGCTTTACTAAATGGGTTGAAGTAAAAAATAATGAGAGTCTAAGCCTTAGTGTACATTTTTTTAAACATATAGAGGTTTTTCAATCAAATGAAGGTGATAAGCAAAAAAGTTTATTTAATGCTATTAAAAAAACTAAAACTCCCGGAGGGACAAGACTCTTAAGGCACTGGCTTCAGACACCATTAGTAGATCTTAATAAGATTAAAGATCGTCAAAAATCCATTTATAAATGGAAAAAAGATTATACAAAACTTATAAGCTTTAGAGAAAGGCTTTCTTTTGTTGGTGATATTGAAAGACGTGTTGCAAGAGCAGGGCACCCTTTAGGGTCACCACAAGATTTGTTAAGGCTTAGAAGATCCTTAGAGGCTTTTTTAGAAAGCTTTAAAGAGCTTTATTTCAAAGGTCGGGAGAATGTGGTAGAGGTTAAAAATCTTTTAAAAGCCTCTATTGAAGAGGATCCTGTGGGTCAGTGGCAAACAAAAGGTGGTTATCTTAAAAAAGGGTTTTCTAAAGATTTAGATGAATTAATGGATATAGCCTTAGGGGCTCAAGAAGAGGTTAATAACCTTGAAGAAAAAGAAAGAAAAGCAACTGGAATTTTAAGTCTTAAAATTAGATTTAATAATATTTTTGGTTTTTATATTGAAATTTCAAAAAACCATAAAGGGCAAATTCCTCAATACTATGTTAGAAAACAGACATTAACTAGTGCTGAACGGTATACGACTCAAGACTTATCAGCATTAGAGGAAAAGGTTTTATCAGCTAAAACAAAAAGAATTCTTTTAGAAAAAGAGGTTTATGCTAAAATAAAAGGACAAATTCGTTTCAATTTAAAAGACCTTAATAGCGCTTGTGATATATGTAGTTTAGAGGATGTTTATTCTTCAATGGCTTATCTGTGTTTTGAAAAGAATTATTCTATTCCTGAGTTTAAAGATCTTAAAAATTTAGAGGTTAGGGGAGGATTTCATCCTGTGGTTGTAGATGAGTTGATCCAATCTGAAAAGCACGGGTTTATTTCAAATGAATTAAGTTTAAATGAAGAGAATAAGTTTTTCTTGATTACAGGTCCTAATATGGCAGGAAAGAGTACTATGATGAGACAAGTTGTTATTATTACATACCTTGCTCAATGTGGCTTGGTTGTTCCTGCTGAATCAGCAAGCCTTCCAGTTTATGATAGTATTTTTACTCGAGTAGGGGCTTCGGATGTTTTATCAGAAGGGCTCTCTACTTTTATGGTTGAAATGAAAGAAACTGCTGACATTTTAAAAAACGCTACATCTAAGAGTTTATTAATTCTTGATGAGATTGGAAGAGGTACAAGTAGTAGTGATGGTTTAGCACTTGCTCAAAGTATAATGAACTATATTGTTTCAAAGGTTAATTGCCATACTTTGTTTGCTACACATTATCATGAGTTAACAGGGGCCTTTTGTAATGAAAAAAGGCTTCATAATATACATATGGGTTATTTTGAAGAAGATGGCCAGATTGTTTTTACATACAAAATTAAAAAAGGGGCTTCTCAAAAATCTTATGGTATTGAGGTTGCAAGACTTGCAGGGCTTCCTGAAGAGGTTGTTTTAGAAGCTAAAGAATTTTCAGAAAAAACTCCTAAAGAGCCTTTAAAAAAATATTTTCAAGTTAAAGGCAATCTTTCTGATTCATTTAAAAATAGAGAAATTAAGCATTCATTAGAGACTCCTGAGCAAATAAAGGCAAAAAAGGTTATGGAAGAGCTTTTAAAAATCAACTCTCTTAAGATGACACCACTAGAAGCTTTAACAAAAATCACCATGTGGAAAGACAATTTTTCATAGAAGAGGCTGTTTTTTTTGAAAAACCAGAATAGCTTATTTTTTCACTAAAAATAAGCTATTTGTAAGTATATGTAATAATTGAAAAAAAAAGAAATACTTTTGGCTTCTGTCTAGGTTTTTAAAATACTCGGATTAAGGACTTGCAAGAAAACTCAATTCTTGCAAAAATTTATAGTGTAGCTCCAAGGTAGGAGTTATACTACACAAGGGAGCAAGGATGCTAAGAGAAGTATTGTTAAAAGAAGGTTTATCAAACCGTGAAACAGAAGTTGCCGAATTAGTTACTCAAGGCCTTTCAAATAAAGAAGTTTCAAATAGACTTTTTGTAACTGAAAAAACAGTGAAGTTTCATCTTACAAATATTTATAAAAAGATGAATGTTAAATCTCGAGCACAGCTTATTGTTTGGTGCTTACCTAACATGACTTTTGTTGAGAGAAAAGAGCAAAGCCAAGGTGTTCAGAATATTAATTCTGGCCATAATGGTAACGGTTTAAATCAAATTCCTGCAGGAAATGCTCCATTAAACTCTGAAGTGGATAAGCAGCCAGAACAAGCAAGCATTATAGCAGGTCACTTTAATAATAAACCTAATGAGTAAAATCTTAATTTAGGAGGAACTTTGATGTCCCGAATTGTAGGCAAAGAAGGGACGCCAAAAATCTCCAGTGTGATAATGACAGAACTTGTTCTGCCTTACCACACAAATTCTTTAAATAGTGTTTTTGGCGGCACTATTATGTCTTGGATTGACATAGCAGCAGCTATATCTGCAGGAAAACACTGTAAGAAAGATGTTGTAACAGCTAGTATAGATGCACTGCATTTTATTGCTCCAGCATATGTTGGTTGGGTTGTTGAGCTTTATGCAAGGGTTAATTATGTTTCTAAAACTTCAGTTGAAGTAGGTGTAAGAGTAGAGTCCATGGCCCCTAAAGTTAGAAAAAAAGTTCATACGGCATCAGCTTACCTAACATTTGTAGCATTAGATGATTCAGGTAAGGTTACTCTTGCTCCAGAATTAAAACTTGAGACAGACGAAGATAAAAGAAGAGCTAAAAAAGCAGTCGCTCGTAGAGAGTACAGAATAATTCAAAAACAAGAAATTTTAAAAAAGAATAAATTTTTAATAGAATAAAGTAAAAAAATTTAGTTATTTATATCTTTAAAGGGCTTTTGTGTGCAATAACGCCTCTTTAAAGTACTTCTAATCTTAAAAAAAATAGAGGATTCTTTTTAAGAGAATCTCAATATGCATGTTTCTACTTTAAAAGAACTCTAGAAATTAGCCCATGGTAGAGCTGTCATATTAAGGTTACTTGAATATCTAAATCTATCCCAGTTTTAAAATAAATAAAAAGTTATTTTTTTAAGGGTAAAGGGAAAGCCCGTTTAGATAATCTTTTTCATTTAACTGTTGTTCTATGTTATTTAATCTTTTTGATAATTGATGGCTAAAATCAACTATTGAAAAATCTTTCGGTTCTAAAATAAATAGACCGTTAGTTTTAGGGTTTAAAAACTTGTACATTTCAGAAAATATAATGGGGTCATAGTTTTTTGAATAAATTGCATTAGTGGCTAGAGAAGATCCAGAGGCTATAAAAAATCCTGATGACGTCCCCCAAGAGAATTTAATTGCTAGGTAAGAAACCGCTAAGATTATAATCATTACTGTAGGGCGAAGGTATTTTAGATCTCTTTCAAGATTTTTAATGTTTTGAATTTCTTTTATGAGAAGGTCTTTTCTAACTCCATCTTCATTGCCAAGACTTATACATTTTTTTTTTGCATTTGTCAGGCAAAATTTATACATCATAAGATTTGGATTTTCAGGATTTTCTTTGAAGGTAATAACTTGTGGCTCTTGATCACTATTAGATCTTATAATACCAGTTCCTCCCATGGAGAGAGCTGGTATAAGAAGAATTAAGAGAAAAATGTATTTTATCATTGAAAATTTACTTCTTATTGTTGATGTTATTTTCATTTTTTTCCTCTAATTAAGTGTTATAAATTATTTTTTTTATAAACGTATTTTTTTAATAAAATTCAGACCAATTTTTAGCTTTAGCAAGGGTACTAAGATTTGTAACCTTAGCAAACCCTGTCTTAGATCTATATTTAACTCCATAGTATAGTTTACCTGATTTATCTTGAGTTATTGATTTAACTTGAATTTCTGAGTTTTTAGGAATGGAGTAGAAAAAGTTTTTATCACTAATTTTTTTAGAAATTTTTAAACCTTTTATTCTTTTCACCTTAACTATATCACCAGGCTCAGGAATTATTTTGTTTTTAGATGACCATGTTTGTTTAATCCATTCTGGATAAGAAGCTTTAGTTCCAGCATATAGGTAACCAAAATCTTCTTTAAATTTAACTTTATAATATCTAGTGCCATTATTATCTACAATTACGTTTAAAACCTGAAAATCTTGGCCTTTAAAAAGAGGTTTAATTAATTCACCTTTTGGGGTTTTTCTAAGGTTAATATCTTGTACAAGCCTAATAAATGATCCTATAGGCATAAGCCCTTCCTTATCACTGATTGAATTATAATCTTTTTGAACTCTTACCTTATATTCTATTTTAAGGGCATTATTGCCAATATCTGACCATATAAGGTCACTTTTGGCCTCTTGTTGACTTGCCCAAACTGTAACAGTCATTAAAAAAAACGCTTTTAGAATTAATATACGTACCATCTTTAGCTCCTTTTTAGTGCACCTAACTTTGCGCCTCTAATCTAGAGCAAGCTACAGGCCAATTTTTAAATGAAGCAGATTTATTTTAATCTTAAATTCTATGAAATTATTCTAAAACTAGTGACAAAAATAGTTATATTCTTAGCCTTTTCTGCTAAAAAATCAGGGTTTAATCACACTTTAAAAAAGTTGTTTGGCTTTATTTTAGTTATATAGATGAATTTTACTAAAAATTTTAGATTAGAATTTGTTTGATATATAAGAAATATTTATACCATATCCAGAATATATTAAATTCTTACAAATTAGTATTTTGATATTGTTTAGCCTATTAAAAGTATAAAAAGTATGGGAGAAGTAATATTTTCTATCTATAGGCTTAGGTCTAGTTAGATAAGGAAACAAGTATCTGGAGGACTGTTTTGAGAATAAGCTTAAAAAGAGAAATAAGATTACTCAAATGCCTTGTTGTTGTGGGGATGGTCCTGAGCGTAGGGAGTAGTGCTTTTGCAAAAGCAGAGTCTGATAGTCAGATTAGCCATGTGAGTAAGACTAATACTATAAAAAAATTAAAACTTAATGCCTCCTTAAGTGTATCTGCAATGAGAGGTTTTGATGAGTTTTCAGAAGAAAGTGCTTATTATGCAGGCGTAGTCGGTGTAGATGTCAATGAAAATTTAAGAGCAGATATGAGTATTGGTTATTCTCACCCTTTTGACTTTAATGCTAGCAGAACAGACCGATGGGAAATAGAAGATGTTTTATTAAGGTTATCAAGATCTTCAGTTTGGGAAAATGATTCTAAAAGCCAGAACATTTCTTTAATTGGCTCAATGTCTCTTCCAACTTCAGGAACTTCAAGAGACGCAAGCTTGTATTCACAAGTCAGTGTTACTGCAAGGTATGTACTTAATTATAAGAAGCTAAGTTTTGTAGCAGCACCAACAATTGTTGGTGCTCTTCATGAGTTTGATACAGCAGATGAAAGTGGTTTTAGAAAAAACTCTCCATTGGGTATTTCACTAGGTGGATCTGTTAGGTATGGGGTTACTTCTAAATTGGGTTTGGTTTTTGGGGCATCAATGTACTCTATGTTTGATTATGGTTTTAACAACAGAAATATTCAGGCTGTATCAGGTGCAGTTGAATATTTAGTTAATAAAAGGGTGTCGTTATCTCTTAGTAGCAGATGGAGAAGTAGAGTGATTACAAACAACTCACTATTTGATGATGATGCTTCATTAGTAGCATTAGGTTTAATTTATAATATTTAAAAGTTTAAAAGTAGGGAGCAGAAATGAAAATGGCAATAGAACAATTAAGAGTATCCACTGCAGTCTTAGGGCTTAGCATTGTTTTTGGTTTCACAGGTTGTGTAAAGCAACATGATAAAAGGGCTGGGCAGAGTGATTTAGCCAGAGAAACGAGAAGATACGCAATTCAATCAAATACGTTGCCCGATAAAAAGGGTACAAAAGTACAAGCTTTATCGGGCATGTATCAAACTGAAACTGAGTATCTTGGTTGTGAACCTGTTGCTCAAAGTTTGGCTGTGGGGTCTTTAACATCTACAAACAAAGTTGTTGTTAAGTTTTCTGAAAAAAAAATGGCCTGTGTAAGAGCTGATGAACTTGAGACCTTAAAAGAAAGACCTCCTGTGGAATTAAGAGGTTCTTTAGGCACTACTCCTTACTGGATTCAAACAAGAAAAGTTCTTAGAAAATCAGGAAGAACAGAGTCTTTAGAGGGGGTAGATTCAGATAAGGGTACGGGTATTAATTTTTTAGATTTTGTATCGTATTCAACCAACTCTCCTTTGCTTAATGCTGTTGCTGATAGGCTAGAGGTTAGAGCTCTGCCTGGTAAGCAGTACAAGGTTTATCATAAAATTGCTGGAAAAGTTTTGTATATCATGATGGTTGTTCCTAAAGGAAATATGGGACATTTAGACTTCTCATTATCTGACAATCTGGGTAATGGTGAGTATGCTGTTCCATTGGCATGGGCGGATATAAGATTATTAAAACAAGAGTTAATGCTTAATGCTGATAATGAAAAAACTAATGTTATTGTTTATAATGAGGTAGAGGTTCTTTCTGAGGCCACACATATTGATTTAAATATATCTAATCTGAATGAGGTTAAATTAACACAATTTAGTAACTTAAAAGACATTTATCCCACAGATTATTTTACCAAAGGTCAGTGGTACTTTTCTGAATCAGTTGTGGATACTAGACCAGGAAGTGAAGGTTTTATTGGAACAACTACAGGCGCCTTTGACACTTCATTTAGATCGGCTGTAAGAATTCAGTTTACAGTAAGAACAGCAGGATTGGTTGCTTGTAACGTGAGTATAGATCAAAGATATAGTGGTGATTTACATTGTGATAGATCTGATTCAGTCTTGACTATTCCGGGTAATGGAATTGCTTATGGCTTATTTCCTAATAGTGGGTTAGTTAAGGCTTTTGACGTTCAACCTTCAAAGGCTCCATATTTCACATTAAAATTAAATTCGATTATCAGTGTAAGAAAGAGTATTGATGAACTGTTTTCAGTAATCCGAGATACAAACCAGGATCAAGTTATAAAAGTAAACTTTTATAAGAATAAATTTTCTTTTATAACCCAAAGGGGAGCTAACGGAAGAAGAATTATGTATTCTTTCTTAAGAGTCGAAGGAAGAACTCCATATGTAGCAAGAAGACATTATAAAAATGATAGACAAAGTAAGTTTGGTTACTTTGTTCAAACAGTTTCAAAAATAAGATCTTCTGATGTTGTTGCTAGAGAAGAAGACCTTGAAAAAGATTATTTAATACAGAGGCATAATCCAGCCAAGAATATTGTGTTTCATTTCAGTAATTTAACTCCTAACTATAAAAAAAATGAAGACCCATATAAGTTAGAAATTGACTATAGAAAAATTGGTAGAAAGTCTATTGAGTATTGGAATAAAGTTTATGAAAGAACGGGTTCTCCAAATAGAGTTGTCTTAGGTGAAGGTGATGTTCCTTTTGGTGATATTGGATACAATACCATGAATTTAATTGATTCTGAAAAAGGGAGTAACCTTTTAGGTGTTGGCCCATCTTTGGTTGACCCTTATTCAGGTGAAGTAATTAATGCAAACGCAAATGTTTATATAGCACCTTTTAGAGAGATTGTTGCTGAACGAGTGAGAAATTATATTAAAGCCAAAACAGGCTTGTTAGATAAGGCTGCTAACCAGCTTCCTGTTGGGGCTGGAGAAAACAGTACACTCTTAGGCGATATGACTTTTAGTGCTTCAGGGATTAAAAATCTTTTATCAACAATTTTTCCTAAAAATGTAATGGTGATGGCTGCAAATTTTTATCATCATAATGCTATTGATTTTACAACAGAAAAAATTCATGTTGATGAGTATGGAAGCAATTCAGATGAAGTAGTAGATCTTTATAGTCTTACTAAGTTTAATTTTGAAAATTCAATGGTTCAGAATCTTATAAAAGTATCTCAAAGAATTCCTGAAATGATTTTTTTAAGAGATAGAGGTGACATTACTTTTAGTCCAAGGAGTAGAAAAGATGTTTTAAATTTACAACAGGCTTTAGAGGCTTATAGACCAACTTTTTATAGATCATACTTTATGTCTGACTCAGCTCTTGGAAGTGACTATAATCCAATGACTGGTCAAATTGAAGAAAAATGTGGTGAGGTTCTTAAACTTGTAACGTTTGTGAATAATAGAGCTGAAAGTGAGGGCACCCTAGGAAGACTTACAACAGAAGAAGAGCTTCCGGCTCTTAGGCACTGTATGACTCAGCTTATTCCAGTAGTATTTCAATGGACTCTTATTCATGAAATAGGTCACACCCTTGGACTTAGGCATAATTTTAAAGCAAGTTCAGATAAAGACAACTTTTTTAACAAAGAAGAGGTTAAAGAACTATATGGTTTAGATGTTCAAGATCACAATCTTCCAAAAAGTTCATCTGTAATGGACTATATAAGAATTGAACAAAATAGGCTTATGTATCCTGGGCATTATGATATTGCAGCTATTAGGTATGGCTACGCAAATGCTGTAGAAGTTGAGTCGTCTGCAAAGAGACCAAATAGTTTAAATGGTAATTATGTCAAATTAGACCAGGGGGACGTAAATAGGTCTAACGGTAGCATTATTGGAAGGCTTGATGGCAAACATACAGTTAAGCCTTTTGGTTATTGTACAGATATTGAGGCTTCTTTAGAAATTGACCCTTTATGTGCTCGACATGATTTTGGAGTTAATCCTAAAATGATTGTTGAAGATACTATTAACTCATTCTGGGAAAGCTTTGTTCTTTATAACTTTAAATATGATAGAAGAGGACCTTCAGTTAATGGACCTTTTGGGAGAGCATCTGGTCTAAGAAAGCTTAAAAGAATGTATACTGAGTGGAGGGTACACCTTGCAAATTATTTAGGTAAAGAAGACTCTACAGGTAATGTTTATCTTCAAAGATATAATAGAATTCAATACGAAGCCTTATTGAAGAAACTTAAAGCAGATCCAAATTTTAAAGGTAAAGATTACCTAGCAGTAAGAGATCAAATATTTGATTTTATTATGGATGTAGCATTCTTTCCAAATAAGTATTGTTTAGTGCAAACTCCTATCGGTTTAAAAGCTTATGAGTTTAGTAAATTAAGGGATGAACTGAAGAATCAAGTTCCTAGAAAAACAAAAATATCTTCATGTGAAGATAATTATATGCAGAGCCTTATTCAGTCTAAAGGATATGTATACTATTATGAAGCAGGTCTTCCAGTAGATAACCTTTGGTATTCTGTAAACCCTCAAGACACTTTTGAAGAAGGTGTATATTTTAGTTCATTGAGAGCTCCTCTTGATATAGTAGGAAGTTTTCTTGATAGATATTTTGCCTCAATTTTCTTAAGTGGAAGAAACGCTGGTTATACAGGAGTTTTAGAAAAGATGTTTCCTAATATGATGGATGAGCCAGATCTTTATGAAAAATTTGAAGAAAGAATGGTGAAGAGATTAACTAAAGGTGTTGATGTAAGAAATGCTTTTGAGAGAGCAAATAAGGTAATTCTTCCTCCTGAAGAGGTAGCTAGCTTAGTTCTTCCAAATTTTGATGCAGAGTCAGCTTTATTGAAAGCCTTATGGTTGTCATTAGAGCAAGGTATTAGAAATCAATTTGTTGATAATTCTGTAAAAATTTCTAAATACACAAGGCAGATTACTACTGAGGAGAGTATTATTAGGGATGCCCAAAATAATGGGGGTTTTGTAATGCCACTTGATAATGGATCAGTTTTGGTTGTTCGTCCTGAGGCAAGAGTTGCATTTTCTCTTGCAAAGGCTTTAGTGGAAATTATTCAAAAATTTCAGTTTGCAAATGAGCCAATTCCAACTGCGGACCAGTTAAAAAATGGTTTACAAAGCTCAGTGTTAGAGGTTTCTAATAGTTTAAAAGTTGAAGCTGGTGCTCAAATTTCTGTTGAGCAATATTTAAAATTTGCAAGAACTTTTAATAACATTATGAGCAGTCATCCACTTAAAGGCCTTGCCTTTGAAAAAGCTTATTTAAATGAACTTAGTCCATATTTTGTTTTCTTGAAACGTAATGAAGATATAATTAATCAAGCAAAAGCAGCAGGAGAAAAGCCACCATTAGAAGCAGTAGAAGCTGTTAAAAGTATAGAGGCGGAGTGGACAGCTAAAGGTATGGACGGGGTAATTGCTGAAACTCAAGCTTGGTTAAATGCAAATGGATATGCTAACATTCTTGCTACTGCGCCAACTGAAGACTCTGTTTTAGTTAACTTTACCTTGGTAGAAGAGGAAATTATAGCAGGGATTCAGAGAGTTACAAAAGCAAGGGATAAAGAGAGAGCATATTTGGAAATTAATGGTAATGAGCTTTTTGCACAGTATGATCTCTTAAAATCCATATTGATTTATGACTATTCACAAATTGGAACAGACTTTCAAATTAGACTTGAAGAGCTCTTTGGTAGTAAGGGTGAGGATACTATTAGAGATCTTTCTAAAAATTCTAGAGCAGATGTAAGATTCTTTGCACAGAAATATCTTAATCCCAATGCCATTGCAAGAGCCAAATGGGGTATTAAATTCCCATTTAGATAGAGTTTTAGGAGAGAATAAGTTAAAAATTATTAAAAGAATTTTAAGGCCTAAGCAGTTTTTTTGTTTAGGCTTTTTTATTTAATTATTATCTTCTAAATTTATGAAATCTTTTAAGCCAAGTTATAATTTTTTCAGGCTTAGTTTCATTTTTCCAAGAGCTTGCTACATATTTGTTTGCTTCACCTAAAGTTGGGTAAGGGTGGATAGTGCCCATAATACTATTTAAACCAAAACCATTTTTCATTGCTGAAGTAAATTCTAAAAGCATATCTCCAACATGTGCACCAACAATTGTAGCTCCTAGAATCTTATCTGTTCTAGGTTTAGTTAAAACTTGTACAAAACCTTTTATTTCGCTCTCAGTAATAGCTCGATCTAAGTCATTTAATGGGTAAACTGTTTTAAAATATTTGGTGTTTGTATTTTTAGCTTCATTTTCACTTAAACCAACACTGGCAACTTCAGGATCTGTAAAAGTCACTCTTGGAATAACATCATAATTAGCTTTCTTTTTATAAAAAGGTTTGAATAAAGAATTTACAGCTACATACCAAGCCTGATGGGCAGCTGTATGAGTAAATTGAAAGGGGCCAGCAACATCACCACAAGCATATATATTTTTATATTTTGTCGTTCTTAAATAATCATCTACTTTAATAGTTCCATTTGGATTAAATTCAATATTAAGTTTTTCTAGACCCAAACCACTAGTATTGGCTTTTCTACCTATAGCCATAATACAAAGATCAAAAGTAATTTGTATTTGAGAGTTATTTGAGCTTATAAAAGCGATATTTTCATTATTTATTTTTTTAAATTCTATAAGTTCAGCATTTAAAAGTAGATTAATACCTTCTTCTTTAAAAGATTCTTGAATAACCTTAGATACAGTTTCATCCTCTCTTGCCATTATTCTGTTATTCTTTTCAATTTGAGTGACTTTAGAGCCAAGACGCGAAAAAGCCTGTGCAAGCTCAGATCCAATAGGTCCCCCTCCAATAACTAAAAGATTTTTAGGAAGGTCAGTGATTTTCCAAAGATTGTCAGATGTTGTAAGGTCAATGTCATTAATTCCAGGTATAGAGGGTATAAAGGGGTTAGCTCCTGTAGCAATGGTAATATTTTTAGTTGTTAAAACTTCACTATTAACTCTAACTTCCCAAGGAGAAAGTATTTTTGCTTCTCCTAAAATACAATGAACACCTAGTTTTGAGTATCTTTCTACAGAGTCATGGGGTTGAATATTTGCAATTACTTTATGAACACGTGCCATAACAGCTTTAAAATCTACTGCTGTATTAGATACTGTGATTCCGTATTTAGAGGCATTTTTAATTTGATGATTTATCTTTGCAGATTTAATAAAGGCTTTTGAAGGAACACAGCCTGTATTTAAACAGTCCCCTCCCATTTTATGTTTTTCTATGAGAGCAGATTTTGCTCCAACAGCTGCACAAATATATGTTGTAACTAACCCGGCTGCACCTGCACCAATTGCTATTTGATTATACTCAAATTTTTTAGGTCTTTTATATTGTTGAGACATTGGTTTCTCCTAAGAAGGCTTAAGTACTTTAATTAGTTTTTTTGAAGCTACGGGTAAAATACCAATAGCCATAAAAGATATAATGAGTGTAGGGGACAAAATACCTGAAGGAGATTCTAACTCAGAAAGTCTAGTCCCTGTATTTACATAAAGAATAGTAGCTGGAAGCATTCCTAATTGGCTCACCCATATATAGGTATGGAGTTTGATTTTAGTTATTCCCATGAGTAAATTTACAATAAAAAATGGGAAAATAGGGATAAGTCTTAAGCTAAACAGGTAAAAACCACCTTCTTTTTCAATTCCAAAATTTATTTTATCTAGGTAAGAGGAAAATTTTTTTTCAACCCAGTTTTTAAACAAAAACCTTGAGCCTAAAAAAGCCAGAGTTGCTCCTAATGTGCTTGCAATAGAAACAAGAATAGTTCCAATGAGGACTCCAAAAAGTGCTCCACTTAAGAGTGTTAAAAGAGAGGCTCCTGGGACTGAGAGAGTTGTTAAGATTATATAAACACTGCAAAAACCTAAAAGTGTAAACAAAAAGTATTTTGTTTTATAGATTTCTAGGCCAACTTGCATTTCTTTAATCTTTGAAAAACTTAAATAGTGGAGAAGGTCAAAATATATAATGATGCCTACTATAACAATGAGTAAAGAAGTTAGAAGAGCTTTTTTTATAATATGAAATCCTTTTCTATGTATTATTAATTGTTATGAAATTTTGAGCAAGAAGTACTAATGGGCTTGTTTCGTTATAAAGGGTTAAAAAGTGATTAATTTGATTTTTGAGTCTTGTTTTTTAAGCTTTTTAGTATAATAAGGATAGTGAGAATAGTTTTCAAGTAAGTTTTAATAAATTAAAGGTGGTTAATTTATATGCAAACAGTAAAGAATATGCCCGATATTGTAGAGTCAAAAAATATTCAATTTAAAAGAACCATTGATTGGGTTGGAATGTCTTTAGTTGAAGCAAGTATTAAAACTCAAGATGGAAAAATTCCTTGTGAAGTTGATGTTTTTGTTGATTTAAATGATTCAATGGCTAAAGGAATCCATATGTCTAGGCTTTATCTAGCAGTTTCAGAAGAGCTTAAAAATCAAACTCTTTCAAAAAAACTTATTCAGGATTTATTAGTAAGGCTTATTACTGAGCAACAAGGAAAATCTGTTCGATCTAGGGTAAAGGTTAAATTTAACCTTTCAATGATGAGAAAAGCATTGGTAAGTCAAACTTTTGGAGAAAGGCACTATCCTGTTGAAGTAGAGGCTTCTGCTATTAAAAAAGGAGCAGATTATCATTGTGATTTTAATGTAAGTTTTAAAGTTTTGTATTCAAGTACATGCCCTTGTTCAGCAGCCTTATCTAGACAACTTATTCAAGAAAACTGGGATAAGTTTACAGAAGATAAAAAAATATTCACTCCCAAAGAGGTTTCTCAATGGTTAAAGAAAGAGTCTTCCATAGTGGCTACACCTCATGCACAAAGAAGTGAGGCATGTATAATTTTAAAGTCTGAAAATTTTAATGAGATTTTAGTTAAAGAGTGGATTGGGAAATTAGAAAGAAATGTTTTAAAAACACCGGTTCAAACAGCTGTTAAGAGAGAAGATGAACAGGAATTTGCAAGACTTAATGGTACGAATCTTATGTTTTGTGAAGATGCAGCAAGAAGAGTAGCCAGTTGGTTAGATAATGATAGTGAGATATCAGCTTATTGGGCTAGGATGGAGCATAGAGAAAGCCTTCATTCTCATAATGCTGTGAGTGAAATTTCTAAAAATTGGAAAGGAATTTAATGGAAGGTAATAAAAGAGAAATACTCTTACCAGCTTTAGTGAGAGGAGAGCAAAATCCTAAAGAAGAACTAATAAGTAGGGAGGTTTTAGATACTAAAACCTCTAAGCGTATGATTAGAGAAATGGGTTTAAAGGTTACAAAACAAAGAATGGCTATATTAGAGGGGCTTAATACTGGCCGTGCTCATGTTACAGCTCAGGAAGTTTATGAAACTGTTAATGAAAAATATCCTGAAATTGGTTTTGCAACTGTATATAGGTTTTTAAGAAAATTGACGGGACAAGGTTTTGTGACAGAATTAAGAATAGGCGGCCTGCCTGCTAGGTATGAGCTTACTTCAAAAGAGCACCATGATCATTTAACTTGTGTAGATTGTGGTAAAATTGTTGAATTTGAAAATAGTCAGATTGAAAAACTCCAAGAGGAAATAGCAACAAGTTATAATTTTATCCTTACAGATCATGTGTTAGAACTTTATGGGGTTTGTAGTTATTGTAAATAAATATTATAAATAGTTTATGGATTTTAGAAAAAATCAAGATTGTATAGAGCTTAAAGGTGTTCGTGAGAATAACCTTAAAAATATTTCAGTAAAAATCCCTAAAAATAAAATCACAGTAGTTACAGGTTTAAGTGGAAGTGGTAAATCAAGTCTTGTATTTGAAACTTTATTTTTAGAATCTCAAAGAAGGTTTTTAGATGGGCTTTCAAATTATTCAAAAAATTTTCTAGATACTTTTAAAAAACCTGAGTTAGATTTATTAAAAGGGGTTTCTCCTTCTATAGCAGTTGATCAAAAAACTGCAGGCTCAAACCCTAGGTCTATAGTTGGAACAATGACTGAGGTTTTAGACTACTTAAGGCTTTTATATGCAAGATTAGGTGAGCCAAGATGTCCTAAGCATGGGCAACCTGTGAAAAAAGGTTCAGAGGAGGGTTTTTATGAATGGGCTAGAAAAGACTTTATTGGTAAACAAATTAGAATTTTATGTCCCATTGTTCACTCTAAAAAAGGTGAATTTAGAAAAGAATTACAGAAGTGGGAGTCGTTAGGATTTTTAAAAGCTTATATTAATGGTAAGCTTATGAATATAAGTGATGTTTTAAAACTTAATAAAAGAAAAAATCATTCCATTGACTTAGTAGTGGATCAGTTTAAATTTGAGAAAAATTTAAGTAACAGGTTAAAAAAATCTATAAAAAGATCATTTAACTTATTTGAGAGCGCTATTGCCTTTGAAGTTAATGGGAAAAGGGTTTTATTTTCTGTAAAATCTGCATGTGTAGAGTGTGGCTTTTCTTTTCCAGAGCTTGAGCCTAGACACTTTAGTTTTAATAATAGATTAGGCGCATGTGAAGATTGTGGAGGCTTAGGAACTCAGGATATTTTAGAAGTTGAAGGTGAAGATCAAATAGGTTCTGGTGGAATCTATATGAATTTAAAAAAGAAAAGCTACCAAAGTCTGGTTGATGGAGAGCCTTCTATTTGCTCAACGTGTAAAGGCTTAAGGTTAAACGAAAGAGCACTATCTGTTTTCATTGGGGATAAAAGTATTGCAGATTTTAGTTTATTTTCAATTGAAGAACTCATTAGTCATTTAGAAAATATAAATTTTAAAGGAAATAAAGGCTTAATTTTTAAATCTATTTTTGAACAAATTAAGGAAAGGCTTGACTGTCTTAAAGAGGTGGGAACAGGGTACTTATCTTTAGATAGAAAATCAGAAAGTTTATCAGGTGGAGAAAGGCAAAGGTTAAGGCTTGCATCTCAGCTTGGAAGTCCTTTGGTTGGTGTTTTGTACATATTAGATGAACCTTCTATTGGGCTACATTCTCAAGACCATAAAAAGCTTTTAAAGGTAATTCAAAGGTTAAAAGATCAAGGAAATACTGTTGTTATAGTAGAGCATGATGAAGACACCATGAGAGCTGCAGATTTTATTATTGAAGTTGGCCCTGGAGCTGGTGCTATGGGTGGAGAGATTGTTAGCGCTAAAATTTATAAGAAGTTTTTATCACAAAAACCAAAAACACTAACATCCTCATTTTTAAATAGAACTAAAAAAATTAAAAGATTAGAGAAAAAAGAAGTTGATTTAAAAAATGTATTTTCAATTAAAAATGCAGGCCTTAATAATCTTAAAAATGTAAGTATTGATTTTCCAGTAAGAACTATGATTGGAGTTTCCGGGGTTTCAGGAAGTGGAAAAAGTTCATTGATAATGGACACACTGGCACAGCCAGAATCTTTTAAAGGTTCTAAAACTAAATTTAAAAATTTAGATAAATTTAAAGTAATAAATACCATAGATCAAAAATCTATAGGAAAAACACCGAGATCTATTCCTGCAACATATGTGGGTGTTTATCAGCTCATTAGATCTCTTTTTACAAAACTTCCAGAGTCTCAAGTTAGAGGTTTTAAGATGGGGCACTTTAGTTTTAATAGTGAGCTTGGGCAATGTGGTGAGTGTTCAGGAAATGGAGTTAAAAAATTAGGATCACATTTTCTAACAAATGTTGCAGTCAGTTGTACAACTTGTAGTGGAAAAAGGTTTAAATCTGAAATTTTAACTGTTCAGTTTAAAGGTAAAAATATTTCAGAAATTTTAGAAATGTCCATTGATGAAGCTTATAAATTTTTTCAAAATCAAAATCCCATAAGAAATAAACTTAAAACAATGCTGGATGTTGGGCTTGGTTATGTTAATCTTGGGCAAGACAGTACTACTTTGTCAGGCGGGGAGTCTCAAAGGTTAAAGCTTAGTAAAGAGCTTTCAAAAGTATATAGAGGTGATATTTTATATATTTTAGATGAACCGACTACAGGGCTTCATTTTCAAGATATTGATAAACTTATTAATTTGCTTTCAAGCCTTATAAAGAAAGGTCACACTGTTATTATTATTGAACACCAATTAGATATTTTAGGGCAGTGTGATTATATAGTAGATTTAGGTCCTGAGGGTGGAAAAAAAGGAGGCTTTATTGTGGATAAAGGTCTTCCTAAAGAGGTAGCAGGACGAAGGCTTGGGCCTACAGGAAAAAGTCTTGCAGCTTTTTTTAAAACAACTTGAAAATACTGTAGTTATAATAAAATACATTAAAAATCCTAGGGTAATATGTCGAAGTTTAAGGTATTTTAATTAGAATAGGCGCATATTAATTTCAAATAAATTCAATTTTATTTTATTTTTTTAAAAAAATACTTTGGTTAGTACTGTTTAATTCCGATATTGTTTTTGAGTGTTTATTTAAGAATATGTATGCTAGTATATAGGAGAATATTATAGTGAGTTGGAACGATATACCAGATTGGGCATCCTATGTAACTACGGCGCTGCTTCAAACATTAAAAGCAAAAGATCCTCATACGTTTTTTCATTGTTGTAGAGTCGGTAGAACAGCAAGATTACTTGGTAAAGCCGTAGGATTAAATGAATATGAGCAACATGTTTTAGAGTACTCAGGTGTGTACCATGATATTGGTAAAATTGCAATTCCTGATGAAGTTTTATTTAAACCCACTAAATTAACAAAAGACGAGTATGGCTTAATGAAACTTCATACTTTGCAAAGTATTAAGATTATTACTCCTCTTATGGGAAATCCGTTTTTTAAAGACGTTGCCCCTGGAGTTGCTCTTCATCATGAGCGTTTAGATGGAACAGGTTACCCTTACAAATTGTTAGAAAAAGATATTCCAATTATAACTAGAATTATTTCTATTGTTGATGCTGTTGATGCTATGATGAGCTCACGTCCTTATTGTAAAGGTATGTCCATGGAGCGTGTTATTGGGGAATTAAAAAGGTGCTCAGGTACTCAGTTTGATGGAGCTCTTGTTAGAATTTATCTAGATGTATATAAGTTTTGGGAAAAAGAAAAAATTAAAGAAAATGGTTTTTTAGTGGCAGACACATTACTTAAAGCGGCTAGTTAGAGAAAAATTAAATATTTCTGGTTTTTTTAAGTTTAGCTCCATAAAACTATGTATTTTAATTAATCTATATCGTCTGTTTTAGAACATTTTATACCTATGGGAATATGGTCACTTATAAGCTCTGTAAAAAGTCTATACCATTGAGGGCCATTTAAAAATTGATTAAGCACGTTGCACTCATAAGTATTTTTTAAAACATCTGTTAATGTTTTATAAGCTTTTTTATCCCAGCAACTTATATACTTTCTTTTAATACTGATTTCATCAGTTGATAGCAAAGCTCCTTTAGAGTTAACGTATCTAAGATCTAGATTTTTTTTATTTTGTATTTTAGAAAGTTTCTCTATTTCTGCTCTAGATTTTACAAAATATGATTCAAAACCATTCCAGTAGTCTTTTTTATTAACAAAATCTATAACTGTAACTTTAAAAGGAAGACACTCCTCCATAGAGTTTTTACTATCATAAATAAAGTGGTCATATGCATTTCTTAGTCCAGTTGTAACACTTATTGATGTAAGTGATCCTACTGCAATATCTGAATATTTATAGTTTTCTTTAAAAAAGTTCCAGTAATAAGAGTCTTTAACACTTTCTAGATTTAAATCTCCGCCAAGTAAGACATCAGTGTCATTCTCTAATTTTGCAATTTTCTCCATTTCATTTAAAATTAAAGAAATTTCGTTGAATCTTGCTAATTTCTCAGGAGAAATCCAGATTTTATATCGTTTATAAACCTCTGCAAAAAAGTTTGTATTTACAATATCGTTTAAAAAAGCTTTATATATTTTTCCTTTTTTAAGAATAAATTTCTTAAAAGCTTTATAATTGTCTAAACTTGAAAACATCTTGCTCATATTTTCAATTATATAGTTTTTTTCTTTTAAAGTGATTTTATTTTTATATGAATTTTCCCAAACTTTTTCAACTGTTTCTGGAAGTTTAGCCTTTAAAAAACTTTTGGCTTTTATTAAAAAGCTATAAACTTTAGGCCTAGAGTATTTAAATTTAATAACAGAACCATATTCTTCATGAAGGGCATGGTTTTCGTTTTTTTTAAGAGATAAGAAGTTTAAATGTCTTTTTAAGAATCTTAACGCTGTATGATCTAATGTTTTTAAAAAAGCTCCTTCCTCATGGAAGACTTCATCTAAATAACTATTAATTTTTTCTAAACATTCAAAACCACAAGCTCCACTAATTGCTATTGGGGGTTGAAATCTTGCATGATATGATAACATCTGAAAGTCAAAGCCTATACCCATTTTAAATCGAGCAGAAAAAGGAACTCTAAAAAGGTCATTTTCATCTTTATTTATATTTAAAAAACATCCATAGCTTTTATTTAAATGAACTTTTTGAATAGAGCGTTTAAATTTAGGACCATTATAACCACCAGCAAAAATCAGTTGTTTTTTTCCTCTAAGGTTTTTGTTATAGCTTTTACAGTATTCTGAATTCTGAAGCTGAACTTTATCTGCTCTAAAATAAAAGCCTAGAAGCTCTTCATTTTGACTTTGACCTGCAGGAGATAAAATTAAAGACCATGAAGTGTGGATTTTTTGAAGCTCTAAAAGAAGTTTTAAATAACCCGGCTTATGATAGTAATTAGTAAAATTTAAACTTGGGTTTTTAGAAAGGTTAATGTTAGATTCAAATTTTCTACCTGTAGAATGTCTCATTTCAGATACAGCAATAAGATCGTAGTTTTTAATAACATTTGTTATTAATCCATAATCCTTAAACCTTCCACTACCTAAAATATTAAAAGCCCCTAATTTAATAGAAGATTTTTTTTTGGATACCTTCACACTTTGAGGACTATATAAATGATATAAATCATTACAAAACACATTTATTTTATTATTCTTAAGAGCTTTTTTATTCCAATGACATTCATTTAGGTTATCAATGTCAGAGTCTCTGTAAGCAAATGACGTAGAGCATATTAGGAGTAGGAAAATAGTAAGGATTTTTTTCATCTATAATATTGTAGGTGGCCTTAGACTAGACTCAAGCTAGGGTTATGTTTGCTGTATTGCGTTTTTTAAGCTTAAGCAAAGAGCACTATTTAAATAAGATTTTAAATGTAAACAGTGGTGTTTTAGAGTTAGATTGCTTAGAATAGGGCCTATATTAAATAATAAAAAAAGTTGTTTTTAAAATAAAAAACATTTTTTTTAAAAAAATATTTTAAAAAAAATGTTGTTTCTTGCTTTGTGTTAACTCTTGTCTGTAGATGTATTTTTTGTGCTTTAAATCTTTTGCAAAAAGAATGTACAAATTCATTAGCATTAAAGATATGGCGTTAAAAAAACTGTAATTTAAATTTAAGTTAGCTAATTTAAAATTATATTTAATATTTCCTTAACATAACTAATACTTTCACCTGTGAAATAAAGTATTTTATAAGATAAATCCTCTAAAACATTGTTATTTCTTTTGATTTTTAAAGAGTAAAAGCACTTAAGAATTTAAGTTAGAATTAAATAGTTTGTTTAAAGGCCCACAATAAGGGGTGTTAGAATGAAGAGGTTTTTTTTAAACAGTAGAGTATTTTTATTTAAAAACTTACTTAAGTGTTTCATTGAAAGTCTTTAATTTTATTTATTTTTTTAAAGTTATGTTAAAAATTTAAGATTTTAAGTTTAAACCAAGTTTTATTTTTTAAAAAATCATCTTTAAAGTTATTACTAGACTTTGTGATTATATCCATGATGGAAAAGCTATTTGTTTAGTGGTTAAATTTTAATATGAAATTATTAAAGAGTCATAGGTGTTTTAGTGGTGTAACAGAGTTTTTTGAACATAATTCTATTTTCACAAAAACAAAAATGAAATTTGCAGTGATTAGGTCTAAAAATTTAGAAGATATTAAAGGTGGTCTCATTTGGCTATCAGGGATAACGTGTACTGAGGAGAACTTTATAGTTAAAGCTGGGGCTCAAAGGGTAGCCACTGAGCTGGGCTTGGTTATAATTTGTCCCGACACTTCTCCAAGGGGTTTATATCTTTTAGGAGAACATGATTCTTGTTACTTTGGTTCTGGAGCAGGTTGTTATGTAGATTCTTTAACTGAAGGTTATAAAAACCATTATAATATGTATTCATATGTTAATGATGAAATCTATGGGATTTTAAATAAAGAGTATCAGCTTAATGACAATATAAGTATTTTTGGTCATTCAATGGGTGGGCATGGTGCTTTAGTTATCGGTTTAAGAAATATTGATAAATATAAATCCATTTCAGCTCTTGCTCCCATTGTGAATTTAAAAAAAGTAGACTGGGGTAAAAAGGCTTTTAAAGGATATTTAGGATCTGATGAAAATTTATGGAATAAATATGATTCTTGTGAGTTGATTAAAAGTGGGAAATTCCACAAGAATAAAATTTTAATTGATCAGGGCCTGGCTGATGAATCTTTAGATAAGAGTTTAATGACTTCTAATTTTGAAAAAGTATGTGAAACATCACCTCAGCAACTTCAAGTAAGGTATCATAAAGGGTTTGATCATTCATATTATTTTGTTTCTACTTTTATAGAAGAGCATTTAAGATTTCATCAAAAAAAACTTGTTTTAAAAGTTTAAAAAAATTGTCAATAAAAAATCAAACTTTTAATAAAGTTTGATTTTAATTTTCAGAGTTTTACACGTCATGGTTAGTTAAATTTTTATATTTTTTTAAAACTCGTAGCAATGTCTAAGTTTAAGAGAAAGTAAGAAATTTTATGAAGATTATTTTTTATTTGAATAACAAATTGCTGTTACTCTTCCTGGTTTATGTGTTGGTTTTTCTTTTGGATCTAGTAATCCAGACCCTAATCCTGACTTATGTCTTGATTCTTCCCCCTTGCCGGGCACTGTGTGTGGGGGTGGAGGAATTTATCTTGGAAGCCTTAGTCCTGGCGCCACTAGTGGGGTTTTATCCTAAAAAAGTTACCAAAATGTGGAAAGCTGTGAAAAAAGGCCAAGATCCTCATTTACTTTTAGTAAGTAATTTTTAAATTTGAATTATAAATACGTTCTTAACGATTTTAACTACTTAGCCTAGTGGCAACAAATTAAGGAAAGAGGGTGATTATGGACTATTTTTTGACAGGTTTTGAAAAAAATACTTTAAATTCAAAAAATTCACAAAAAATGAATTTTCTCGATATAATTCAGACTTATTAAAGATAAAGAAAACAAATCCGTGGAGAGAAAAAATTATTTTTTATATAGGGTTGCTTTTCTTATGGGTATAAACTTAATTGTAGGCATGAGTAGGAGATTGTTATTATGAAGAGAATTTTATTTTTAATTTTAGTGTTGAGCTTTTATTCTAGTTTTGCAATAGCGTTTTCTGTAGGAACTTATAATGTCTGGCATGGGCTTAATGGGTTGGGAAAGGTTTCTATAGGAGAGTTAGAAGATTTTAATAAAAGAAGATCTAGAGAAGATAGTCAAAATGAATACTTTAAGGAGTTGACTGGCAGTGTAGATATACTTTTCTTACAAGAGGTTAATCCTGTTTATAGTCGTTCACAAAAATGGTCCGAAGTTACAGAGAAAGACTCCATAAGTGGAGTGGCCAACTGTGGAGTTAAAATCGGTTCTCTTGGAGTCCCGACTAACCTATATTCGGGTTTAACCATATTGGCTAATAAGAACTACAAGTTAACAAAAATTGCAGCTCATGCTTTAAGTGGCTCTGGGCTTGTTCTTCCTCCTCTTTTATGTGCTCACTTTTCAGAGCGACGTATTGCTCTTTTTGCAACAGTGACTATTCCTAATCAAGGGCGAACATTATTGGTTAATGTTCATCTTCATCACAAACATGGATTGACTAAGTATTACAAAGATTTTTTAAGACGAAAACTAGACAATGGGTATATAAGTAACCAAGAGTATAACCAACTTGTAAATAGGGCTCAAAGTGCCACTGAAAGAAGGAAAAATGAAATTAGCAAGTTGATAGGTTACATAAGTGAATATAAGAAGAAATTTTCCATAGAGAAAGTTATTGTTGCTGGTGATTTTAATATGGATGTCTATAGGAGTGGAGAAAATTTACAACTTTTTGAGGATAGGACAGGACTTGTTTTTCCCTTAGGCTCTATTCCAAATTATTATTCCTGGTGGCCAGAAGAAAATAGTAATAGAAATTATATTCTAAATTTTGTATCAGATGAGCTAGAATCTAATTCAAATATTACAGAAAATATGAAACAAATATTATTAGAAGAAGAAGAAAAACCTCGTTTAATTGATTTAATATACGTTTCAAAAGGCTTTTTACAAGGGCAACCGTCGTTATTCTCTCCTATAGGATTTGATAAAGGTCTTAATGATCGCCACTTTTCTGATCATTTTGGGTACAGTTTAGACTTCTCGTTATAAAACATTAGGTTTAAATTTGATTAGAAAATAAAAATTTTAGATTTATAGGTAGATAATATGACTAGGGTTTTTCTTGATAATAATGCAACTACAATGCCTTCTCATGAGGTCTTAGAGGCTATAAGAACTTTTTCCTCTTGGGGCAACGCAAGTTCTATTCATAGTTCTGGGAGAAGAGCAAAATTTTTACTATTAAAAGTCAGGCGTTCTTTAGCAGAATCATTTGGCTGTGCTCCTGGAGAACTTATATTTACTTCTGGTGGTAGTGAGGCTAACAATTCAGTTGTAAAAGGTCTCATATCAAAACTTAATGAGTGTGGACAAGACACTATTGTTTCATCAACTATAGAGCATCCAGCCTTATTTAAGACTCTTGATCAAATTAAAAAACTAGGTTTTAAAGTCATTCGGGTTCCAGTTACAGTGAATGAAGGTTTTGACTATTCTTTTTTAGAAAAAACTTTATCTAAGCATAAAGTAGGTCTTGTTAGCATTATGCAGATTAACAATGAAACAGGTGAAGTTTTTAATTTAAAAAAAATAAGACAAATAATTAATAGTATAGAATCTGATAAAAAGATTTATTTTCATTCCGATATGGTTCAAACTTTAGGCAAGATTCTCGTGGATTTATCAATGGTAGATTTTGCAAGCTTTTCAGCTCATAAGTTTTATGCACTTCAAGGCGTGGGGCTTATTTTTCAGAAAAAAGGTTTAAACTTAGAGCCTTTAATTATTGGTGGTGGTCAGGAAAAAGGTAGAAGAGCGGGAACTGAAAATCTTTTAGGAATTTATGCTTTTGGTGAGCAGATTAAGAAATTAGATCAGGTTAAAGAGGTTACAGCAAGAGTGGCTAAGCTTAGAGACTATATGGAGTCTAAGATATCTAGGAAAATAAAAAGAATTGAGTTTTTATCAAAAACCAGATTGCGAGCTCCAAATACATCTTTAATGCTTATTTGTGGAGTTCATGGAGAGACTATGCTAATGAACATGGATCTTTTAGGCTTTGAGATCAGTACAGGAGCAGCTTGTAGCTCAGGAAATCCTAAACCTTCACCAGTGCTTATTGCAATGGGTTTGAGTAGCCATGAAGCTTCAAAGTCTCTTAGAGTGAGTTTAGGTTGGCAAACTACGCAAGACGAGATAGATAGATTTATTGAGGCTTTGGTTAAAGTTGTAGAAAAAATAAGAGGACTGTAGTGGTGGTATTAGATAAGAAAAAATATAGAGTTCTAGTTGCTATGAGCGGTGGAGTGGATAGTTCTGTTGCTGCAGCGCTATTAGTAGACCAAGGCTTTGATGTTATTGGGGCTACCATGCAGGTTTGGGATTATTCTAAAAATAAAGTTAAAGAGGACTCTAATTGTGATGTAAATGGTACATGTTGTAGTAGTGATGATGTGGATGATGCAAGGTGGATTGCTGATCAACTAGGGATTCCTTTTTATGTTTTAAATTGTGAAGATCAATTTCAGGCAGAGGTTATTGACCCTTTTCTTGAATCTTATCTTTCAGGTGAAACACCAATACCATGTATAAATTGCAATACTTTTTTAAAGTTTTCACATTTAATTCAAAAAATGAAAGAGCTTGATTGTGATTATTTAGCAACAGGCCATTATGCTAAAATTGTTACTGGTGATAATAATGAGCAATTGATTCAAACTTCTGAAGATGGACATAAGGATCAAACGTACTTTTTATTCACATTAAACAAAGAAGTGATTCCTAAGATTATATTTCCTGTAGGAAATATGAATAAATTTGAAGTGAGAAGAATTGCTGAAGATAAAAAATTAATAGTTGCAAAAAAGAAAGATTCAATAGGGATTTGTTTTATTAAAAAAAATGGCTATAAGGAATTTTTATCTGATCATGTAGCACCAGATCTGTTAAAGAAAGGGCCCATTGTTCTTTATCCTGAAAATCAAGTAATGGGTGAACATTCAGGTCTTCATGGTTTTACTTATGGTCAAAGAAAAGCCTTAGGCATTAATTTTTTACAACCTTTATTTGTTAAATCTCTTGATATGGAAAACAATAAACTGATTTTGTGTCGTGAAGGTGATTTGTATGCTGATAATGTTGAGATTAGAGATTGTAATTTTTTTACAAATATTTTTAAAGGTGAAGTTTATAAGGTTAAATTAAGGTATCAACATAAAGGTGCTCATTGTACAGTTGAAGATATTAAAAACAATTTAGTGAAATTAAAATTTAATGCTCCTCAAAGAGCTGTTACCCCAGGTCAAGCAGCTGTTTTTTATAAAGAAAATAATCTTGTTGGAGGAGGTTGGATTGTATAAAAAAAATATAGGGCCTCAGATTAAGTACCATACTTTTGGCTGTAAGGTGAATACTTATGATACAGGCCTTCTTCAAAAAAATTTAAAAGATATCAATATAGATAAAATATTAAATACTAATAAGAAAATTCATATTTTAAATACATGTGCTGTAACTGCTCAAGCAACTAAGGATGCAGTTAAATTGACAAGAAAACTTAAAAAAGAAAATCTTGATTCTATAGTAGTAGTGACAGGTTGTTCTGCTCAAATTGATAAAAAATATTTTGAATTAGAAGACTCAGTTGATCTTTTAATAGGCAATTCACATAAAGAAGATTTTAAAGATTTACTGCAGAAAAAAATTAATGGAGAAAATTTAGAACGGTTTTATCATAAAAATATTTTTAAAAAATCATCAATGGGCGAAGGTGGCGGAATTGAAGAAAATCACTCAAGAGCTTTTTTAAAAATTCAGGATGGATGTAGTTCTTTTTGTTCATTCTGTGTTATTCCACATACTCGTGGAAAAAGCAGATCATTACCTTTAAATGGAGTAGTTAAAAAGGTTAAAAATTTTGTCTTAAAAGGTCAAAAAGAAGTGGTTATTACAGGTATTCACATTGGTGATTATGCTTATGAAGGTAAATATCTTGAAGATATAGTTGAGGCTATATTAAAAGAAACCACACTTCCAAGGTTAAGGCTTACAAGCTTAGAGCCTTTAGAGCTCACACCAAAGCTCATAGAGCTTTGTAAAAATCCTAGAGTTTGTACTCATTTTCATATGAGTGTTCAATCTGTAAATACAAAAATTCTAAAAGCTATGAAGCGTAAATATATAAAAAAAGATGTTTTAGAGTCTTTTAAAAGAGCAAAATCTGTGGGAGAGAATGTTTTTGTAGGTATGGATGTTATTGTAGGGTTTCCTGGAGAAACTGAGGAGGACTTTAATGAAACATATACTGCTTTAAAAGATTCTCCTTATTGGGATAAAATTCATGTTTTTCCTTATAGTGAACGTCCTAAAACAGGAGCAAGTCTTTTAAAGGGTTTTGTCCCTGTAATGGAAAGAAAAAAACGATCTAAGATTTTAAGGGAACTTTCAAAAAAACGTTTTCAAAGAAGCTTAGCTAAACAAACCGGAAAAACTCTTGAAGTTTTAGTTTTTGAGAAGAAAAATTTTAAAAATCAGAGGTTTTATTCACAAGGACTATCAAAAAACTATTATCCTGTAATTTTTCCAGAAGGTGCTCCTGAATTTAAAGAAGTAAAAGCTAGGGTCATTGATATAGATTATAGTTTGAAATTAAATGGAGCTTTAATTTGTAAAATTGAGTCTAAAAACCATTTTTTTTAAAGGATGGTTAAAGTGGATCAAAGATTTAAACAAATTAATTGAAAAAATTACAATAAGGAACTCAAACCACTGTATTCATATAAGATTGTTAAAAGCTATTGACTTAAGCATATTCACTTAGCTAGATAGGGAGTAAAAGATAGGAATTTTCTTTGATAACCTTAAAATTAGATGAACTTATAAAATCTTTAGATTTATATAAAGAGGCTTTTACACACAAGAGCTTATCTTTTAATAAGAATTTTGAACGGTTAGAGTTCTTAGGTGATGCTTTATTAGGGTCAAAAATTACAGAGCTTTTGTATCTTCACTATCCTAACCATACAGAGGGTGATTTAAGCCGCTGGAAATCTGCAATTGTTAGTGAAAAAACTCTTTTAGAGATTTCTAATGAGTTGGGATTAATTCAATATTTAATATGTAAGAGCTCTGAAAAAGCTACTCTTTTAAAAAATACTAGAATTAAGGCTTCAATTTTAGAGTCATTTTTAGGTGCATATTATTTAGAAAAAGGCTATGAAGAATTTTCAATTTATGTGATAAGTTTATTTCAAGATAGGATTAAAAATGCTAAACTTTTATTCCTGAAGCAAGATCCTAAGACAATTTTTCAAGAAAAAGCACAAAATTTTTTAAAAATAACACCAACATATAAGGTATTAGAGCAAACTGGTCCTCCTCACTGTCTTACATTTATTGCTGGAGTGATCATAAAAGATAAAGTTTATGAATCAGGTAAAGGTCATTCAATAAAAGAGGCACAAATGGAAGCTGCAAGAAATGCAATAATTAGATTGGAAAACAGTGGGCATGGTTAAAACAGGTATTACGAAAAAAGCAGGTTATATAGGAGTGGTGGGTTTACCAAACGTAGGTAAAAGTACTTTAGTAAATCATCTTACTAAAACAAAGGTTTGTATCACTAGTAATAAACCACAAACAACAAGAAAAAATATATTAGGTGTTTTAACTAAAAACCAATCACAATTTATTTTTATAGATAGTCCGGGTTTTATACAGACTAAGAGTGGATTGAATTCTTTTTTAGAATCTGAATGGAAAAAAGTTATTGAAGGCACTCAAACACTAATTTTTGTGTTTGCTGTGGATTCTAAGAAGGAGAGTTTTCAAAGAACTTTAGATATGGTTGATTCTATTAAAAATAAAAAAATTGCAATGATTACTAAGACTGATTTGGGGTTTTATGAAAGAGAAATCATAATTCAAGGACAGTTAGAAAAACGGGGGATACCTTTTTTTAAAGCAAGGAGAGAAGGAAAATCTGAAAATCTTAAGATAACAGATGGTTTTTTAGACCACTTAGAAAATCAGCTTCCAGAAGTTAAAGAGTTTTATTATGATAAAGAAATATACACAACTCAGACATTAAGAGAATTGTCTACTGAAATTATATTAGAAAATATTTTTAGATATTTAAGTGATGAACTTCCTTATGAAACAGGTGTTCAGCTTATTAAATTTCAAGAATTTTCTAATATTTATAAAATTTATGCTGAAATTATTGTTTCAAAGGAAAGGTATAAGAAGATTATTGTTGGAAAGAATGGAAGTACTATTAAAAAAATAGGAACTTTATCTAGAAAATCATTGGAAGTAGAATTTGGAATAAAGGTTTTTTTAGATTTAAGGGTTAAGCTTAAAAAAGCTTGGAATAAGGATATTAATTTATTAAAGGAGCTAGGGTATGGGGAAAAACCATAAAGATTTATTTTCTGTTGCATTAGTAGGTAGACCAAATGTTGGAAAATCTAGTTTGTTTAATGTTTTATGTCAAAAAAGATTGGCTCTGGTTAAGCATCAGCCTGGTGTGACTAGAGATATTCGGCGTGGTGTTGCTAAATGGTGGGGAAAAGAATTTTTTGTTTGTGATACTGGTGGTTGGACAAGTGCTGAAGACACCATATCAAAAGCAATTAAACAAAAGCTTCAAGTACAGCTTAAAGATTTTGATTTTCTTATTTTCGTTTGTGACGTTAGACAAGAGCTTACAGCTGATGATAAGAGTTTTTTTTCTATTATACGTAGTATAGGAAAACCTTTTTTAGTAGCTTTGAATAAGTGTGACTCTGATTTTCAAGAGGAAATGGAGTTTTATGGTTTAGGTGTAGATAAATTTTTTAAAATATCTTGTGAGCATAAAATAGGTATAAGTCCTATAATTGAAGCAATATATCAAAAAATAGATGACCTTGATACAGAGTCAGAGGGTAGGGAGTTGAGTGCAGATTTGTTAACAAATTTTTCAATCACTGTTGTTGGAAAACCTAATGTTGGTAAAAGTTCTTTAGTAAATAGAATTCTTAAAAGAGAGCAGCAATTGGTGTCACCAGTTCCTGGCACTACAACAGATACACTGTCTTTTAATGGAAATTATAAAGATTTTGAGTTTAGAATTTATGATACAGCTGGAATTAGAAGAAAAACAAAGCTTAATGGTGAACTTGAAGGTTTAACAATGATTAAAGCTTTAGAGACAATTGATAAAGCTGAGTTTATTTTAATTGTTATAGATGCTACAGACAAGCCAAGTCTTGCTGATACAAGGCTTATTGAGCGTTGTAATGAGAAAAACAAACCTTTTTTAATAGTGGTGAACAAATGGGATCTTGCAAGAAAAACAGATAATTTATTTAATAAGGATACTTTTAAGAAAGATTTAATTAAAAAATTTCATTTTTTAAAATCATTTGAAGTGGTTTTTGTTTCAGCGCTTACGAGTAGTGGTATTGATAAACTTTTTAAAAAACTTCATATGCTTAAAGAGAAAATGAGTAAGCATATAGGAACAGGAGAGTTAAATAGATTTTTTAAGAAAGCTTTAAAGCTTACACCAGCTCCTTTTTATAACAATAAACAAGTTAAATTTTATTATATTACTCAGACAAAACAGAGTACACCAAGCTTTTTATGTTTTGCAAACTACCCTAAAGGAGTTACTCCTTCTTATAGAAGGTTTTTAGAGAATAGAATTAGAGAAGAATTTGATTTTGACAGTGTACCCATAAGAGTATTGTTTCTTCCCAAGGATAGTGTAAAAAGAGGAAATTTCTTTAATGATTAAAGAAAAGTCAGTTTGGCATAGTCGATTTGGTTTTTATATTGCTTCCATTGGAACAGCTTTTGGTTTAGGAAATATTTGGAGATTTCCTTATGTTTCTATTGAGTATGGTGGTGGGGCATTTGTATATATATATATATTGATGACATTTTTTATTGGTATTCCTTTGCTTATTTCAGAAATAAGCTTAGGAAAGTACTTGCATGAAAAAAGAATAAGTTTTTCAACGCTAATCTTTAAAAACAATTCAAAAATGAATATTATTTTACGACCACTCTTATGGTTACCATATTTAATTTCATTTTTAGTTTTGTCTTATTACTGCATTTTAAGTGGATGGATTTTATATCTTTTGGCTAAAACTATAACGCATTTATCAAAGGGAATATTGTATTTTGATGAATCTGTATTTTTAGCATTAAAAGAAAAACCTATACTACAAGTACTTTCATTAAGTCTGTACTTAATAGTAGTACTGTTTATATCCATTAAGGGTTTAAAGGCAGGAATTGAAAAATGGTTATCATTTGTAATGCCTTTTTTTGTATGTTTTTTAATGTATGTTTTATTTAAAATTATAAATCAAACTGATTTTTTTGAATCAGTCCGTTATATGATTTATCCAAACTTTCATTTACTGACATTTAAATCATTTTCTTATGTTTTAGGGCATGTTTTATTTACTATGAGTTTGGGGTTTGGTGCTGTTATTACATTGGGTATATATTTGCCAAAACAGGTATCATCAGGTACAGCAAGCGTGAGGGTTGCTGCCATAGATACATTTGTTTCTATTTGTATAGGTGTTGTGATTTTTCCTGTGGTTGCTCTTTCAGGCTATGAAGGAGCTTTAAGTGAGGTATTATTTAGGGCAATTCCAAATTTTGTTCAAATTAAAGGTCTTTCTATATTCTTATTATTAGGATTTTATATTTGTATATTGATTGCTTCTATTAATGCCTCCATTGGTTTGGTTGAAACAATAGTGTATAAGTTAAATGATTCAATTGGTTGGGGTAGGAAAAAATCTTCACTTTTTCTTTATATATTTACAATAGCAGTTTCAACAATAATAATATACTTAAATAAAAATGAAGGAGGGGTTTTTTTAGGCAGAAACTTTTTAGAACAGATCGATGATGTGGTTATTAATCATCTTCTTCCTATTTCAGCCATAGTGATTTCAATACTTACATTAAAATATGTTGAAAAAAGTTTTTTAAAAGATGAATTTGATGTTGATGAAAAAATTGAAAATTTAAAAATTTATTATTTTTGGAGATTTTTTTTGTATTTTATAATGCCCAGTATTTATATAGTTTCTTTAGTGCTTCGTCTACTTTAGAAGTTAAACCCAATACTTATTTGAAGAGATATGGGGTCACCTTTGGGTATTAATGGAGTGGTGACGGTGTTATCATTGGGGGTGAGTAGCACTACGTTTTTACCTTCATTTGGAAAATCTGCTTTGTAATATGTGGCCTGAAGAGATACAAAGCTTTTATTGTTGTTAAATAGATATTCAATACCTGCCCCAAAATCAAAACTTCCTACGGTTTCTCTTGCTGCAAGATTAGGGTCTTGTGCTTTATTTTCATCTCTGTTGATTTGAGAGAAACCACCAATGAGGAAGGGGTTGTATTTAGAGACAGTTTTTGTGAGATTTTGAGTATTGATAAAATATTTGCCATGAAGTGATGTTGTTGTAAAAGTTGAAGATCCATTAAATGATGCGTTTTGTTCAGGAAAATCATAAGAAAGGGTGTGAGTTCCTGTATGGTAAGAGATATGAAGTCCAAACCGTAAATGTATGTAGTATGTAAATGAAGCGCCAAAATAAGTGCCAGTAGAGTAATTTGATCCGATGTTTCCAGTGAAAGTGCGTGAGCCTAAAAGAAAACCTAGACTTAGCATTCTACCAAATTTAAAAAAATTCACATCGGTTTCTTCTGTGGAAGAATCTATAAAATCACTGTAGTCAGCAAAAGGGTCAAAAGCATCATCGACTATGTTATCTTCAGAAAAAGATAATATGGGAACTAATAAAACCGCTAAAATAATTTTAAACATTGTTATTTTCATATTGTGTTTTATTATCGGACGTTTATTTTTAAATGATAAGGGAAAAAATAGGTTAAAATAGCCTAATTGTAACATAATATTTTAGTTATGATTTTAAAATTCCTTAATCACTAAGGTTTTTAATATTTAGCATTGGCATTAAAAGCCTTTTATCATATAAATATCTTTACTTTTTAAAGGCTTATACTCTGGAGTAGAGCTTAAATTGTCATTAAAAAAGTTTAATGGTATACAGGTTGCTTGTTAAACAAGAGGGGATAAGTATGAAAATACACAGTGGTGCTAAAAAGCGTTTTCGTTTAAAGCCTGGTGGAAAAATAAAAAGAAAAAAACGTGGTTTGCGCCATATACTTACAAATAAATCATCTAAAAGAAAAAGACATTTAGGTATGATGGATCACGTTCATGTGTCTAATGTTAAAGAAGTAAAACGTATGCTAGGAGCGAGGTAGTTTATGAGAGTTAAAAGGGGAACCGTAGCACGTAAAAGAAGAAAAAAGGTTTTAGAAAGAGTAAGTGGTTATTATTCAGCAGGTAGTAGATTATTTACTTTTGCAAAAGAAATAAATGATAGAGCTTTAGTTTATGCTTATAGGGATAGAAAAGCTAAGAAACGTGAGTTTAGAAAATTATGGAATCAAAGAATTAATGCTGGAGCTAGGATGAATGGAACAACTTATTCAGTGCTTATTGGTGCCTTAAAAAAAGCAGGTATTCAGCTTGATAGAAAAGTTTTGTCAGATCTTGCTATTTTTGACCCTTCAGCATTTTCTTTCGTTATTAAGCAGGCAGGGCTATAATTGAATTTTACTTAGTTCTTTAAAAGAGTTGGGTAAAATTTTTAAAGGCTCAATTATGAGTAAATTAGAAGACCTAAAACTTTTTGAGCAAAGAAAAAAGGATCATATTAAATGGTCTTTAAGTGATAAGTCTCAAGTAGGGCAACCTCCCTCTAAACAGTTCAGATTGATACATGACCCACTTCCAGAAATTAACTTTAAAGATATAAAAATAAAAAATTCATCTAAATTTTTAAAAAACTCAAAGCCATTAATGGTAAGTTCTATGACCGGTGGTTATATAGATGCATTTAAAGTTAATAAAACTTTAATAAAAGCATGCTCTACTAAGAATTGGGCTTTTTCCATAGGATCATTAAGAAAAGAATTAGAGATGATACATTTTAATAAGCTTAGTAAAGAGTGGATTGCGTTAAAAAAAGAATTTTTAGAATCAGTGGATTTGATCGGTAATATTGGAATTGCTCAATTGATTTCACATAAAATTGAAGACATTAAAAAACTTTGTGAATTGTATGAACTAAAAGGTCTTTATGTTCATTTAAATCCTTTACAGGAAGTGATTCAGCCTGAGGGCACTACGAATTTTAAGGGTGGTTTAGAGGCATTAAAGAATTTAAAAGAAAATTTAAATATACCTATTTTTTTAAAAGAAACGGGCACTGGTTTTTCTAAGCAAGCTTTTGAAAAAATTAAGGATTTAAACTTATCAGCAGTGGATGTTTCAGGTTTTGGTGGAACTCATTGGGGGCGTATTGAAGGCTTAAGAGCACAAGAAGAATCTATATTTTATAAAGCATCAAAAACATTCCAGGACTGGGGCATGACAACTGTCCAAAGCCTCCAGGCTGGAGATGTTGTATTAAAAGATAAGCCCACAGAGCTATGGGCCTCTGGAGGCCTTAGGTCAGGTCTTGATGCGGCTATATGCTTTGCTTTAGGGGCAAAAGTTTGTGGTTTTGCAGGCCCTATGATTAAGGCTGGACTTATTGGCTTAAAGGCTGTGGAATTGTTAATGGATCAAATCGAATATGAACTCAGAATTGCTTTGTTTTGTACTGGAACTTGCTCTATTAATCAGCTTAATAAAGAAAAGGTTTTAGAATATGGAGCATGATTTAAAAGGATTTTCTAAATTAAATAGATACGAACGGTTTTTTAAACTTCAAGAAATGGGGTTTTTAGAAAAAGAAGATGTTAAACTTTTAAAGGAGTCCTTGTTTTTAAAAAAAGATTTGGCTGAGGATTTTATTGAAAATTCTTTAGGGTACTTTCCCCTTCCTTATGGAGTAGTTACACATTTAAAAGTTAATGGAAAAAAAATATTGGTTCCCATAGCTGTTGAAGAAACTTCAATTATAGCAGCAGCAAGCAAAACATCTAAATGGATTAATGACAATAAAGGATTTATTCGAACAAATAGAATTTCTCGTGAAGGTATTGGACAGATCCAGTTTTCACATATTAAAGATAAAGAAAAATTTTGTAAAACTGTAAAACTTAGTAGTGTTGATTGGGTTAAACTTTGTAATAAATCCATTGCTAAATCTTTATTTGAGAGAGGTGGTGGGGTAAAAAGATTTGTCCCTAGGGTTGTACAGCGTCCTGATAAAGGTTTTATGGGTGTGATACATGTTTATGTAGATACATGTGAAGCTATGGGTGCAAACATAATCAATCAGGTCTGTGAGTTTATGCAGCCTACTTTAAAGGTTGAGCTTTTAGAGGTTCCTACTATGTGTATTTTGTCAAATTTAATGGACTCGAATTTGACAGAAGTTACAGTGGAATTTGAAGTTGATTCTAATCTTGGCCATAAGATACAAGAAGCATCATATTTTGCAGAAGTTGATTCTTATAGAGCAGCGACTAATAATAAAGGTATTATGAATGCTATTGATGCTGTTTTAATAGCTACAGGAAATGATTGGAGAGCTGTTGAAGCAGGAGTTCACTCTTATGCTTCTAGAAGTGGAAAGTACTTATCTTTAGCTACATGGAGATTTACCCCTCATAAAGATATTCCTTTAAAAGGACTTTTAAAAGGTGTTATGCAAATACCAATTTCCATAGGAACAGTGGGAGGAGTAACAAGGCTTCACCCTTTTGCACAACTTTCTATGAAGCTTACTAGGTCCAATAATGTTGATGACCTTGCTGGAGTTATAGCTGCAGTAGGTTTAGTTCAAAACCTTGGTGCCTTAAGAGCCCTTACAACGGTTGGGATTATTGAAGGGCATATGAGGCTTCATATTAAAAATTTAGCCTTAGGAGCAGGAGCTAAAGATAATGAGACTTCTCATTTACAAAAGAGGTTAGAAGAAGTTTTAAAAATAACAAAAAGAATCTCTTTATCTCAGGCTAAAGAGGTTTTGACTGAAATGCGTTCAGTTTTAAAGGTTAAAAGATCTTAAAACTAGGAAAGTTAAAGAGGATAAAAAGTGAATATACCCAGTAAAACATTTTTAATGGGTGAATACTCTGTTTTAAATAATGGAAGAGCTTTGGTTCTTGGACATGAACCATTTTTTATAGTACAGAATAAAACTCCTAATAAAATCCTTCATCCAGAAAGTCCTGCTGGCAAATTTTTAAAAAAAAATAATAAAAAACAAAATTTTAGTTTTTCTGATCCACATGACAAATCAGGTGGTTTTGGCAGTTCAACGGCAGAATATTTAGCAGCATATAAAAGTGTATTTCCTGATGCTGGTATAGATGAAATACTAAAAGCTTATTTTAAAAATTTTCAAAAAATTAAAACTAAACCTAGTGGTGCTGACTTATGTGTGCAGTCTTATTATAAAAAAGGTATTTTAGAATATAAGAAAAAACCATTAACGCATAATTTATATAACTGGGCTTTTAAAGATTTAGATGTTTTGATTTTTAAAACAAAAGATAAAGTAAAAACCCATACTCATTTAGATATTATTTATTTAAAAAATTTAAAAAATTTAAAATCAATAGCTGAAACAGCCATTGATTTTTTTAAAGCAGGAGAGTCTTTAAACTTTTTAAAGGCAGTGAATTTATTTACAAAAGAACAGGAACTAAAAGGTTTACTTCATAAAAACACAACTAGGCTTATATATATAGTAAATCAAATACAAGGTGTGGATACATCTCGTGGCTGTGGCGCCATGGGAGCAGATGTTTTAACTGTATTTGTAAAGCCTAATTTAAAAGAGTATGTTTGTAGACAGGTGTTGAGTAAAGATTTAGGCTTAAAGGTTATATTTAAAGGTTTTATAAAAAATGAAAATGGATAAGAAAAAATGGAGTGCTAAAGCGCCGTCTAATATAGCACTAATTAAGTATATGGGTAAGAAAGATGAGAACCTTAATATTCCTAAAAATTCATCACTTTCTTATACATTGCCACATTTACTGACTAAAGTTGAACTTGAAATAACTGATTGTATTCAAGATTCTTGGGAGCCTTTAAATCATGATGGGTATTTTAAATTGCAGCTTGAATTAAAAGAATCACAAAGATATTTAAAACATTTTAAGTTTATTAAAGAAAAATTTAATATAAAGAAAAATTTTGTTGTTAGATCAACAAATAATTTTCCTAAAAACTGTGGTCTAGCAAGCTCAGCTTCAAGTTTTGCTGCCTTGACTAAGGTCTCAGTACAAGCTTTTTCTGAAATAAACAATACATCAATTCCAGGTATAAATGAGATAGCAGGTTTAAGTCGTCAAGGCTCAGGGTCTTCATGTAGGTCATTTTTTAACTCTTGGTGTCTATGGACTAATGAGGTGGTGTCTGAAATAGTTTTTCCACAAGGAAACCTTCTTCATATGGCTGTAATTACAGACAATACTAGAAAAAAAATACCGTCTTCACAAGCTCATAAGAATATAAGCTCTAGCCTTCTTTATTCAGGTAGAGAAGATAGAGTAAGGACTCGTATGATGTTACTTATACAAACTTTGAATGTAAATAATTGGAGGAGTGCATTTGAATTGTGTTGGAGTGAGTTTTGGGATATGCATGCTCTTTTTGAAACATCTAACCCCAATTTTGGTTATATGAATGAAGGCTCCATGGGAGTTCTTCAATACATAAGGTCTAGTTGGAGAAAAGCTGGCGATGGACCTATTGTTACTATGGACGCTGGGCCTAATGTACATCTTCTTTTTAGGGTAGAGCAACTTTCTATGGCAAAAAAAATAAAAGATCATTATTTAGATTGTGGATTTAAAGTTTATACGGATAAAATTTAGAAAATTATGAAAGATCAGATTTTTTCAAAAGTTATTTTATGTGGAGAACATTCCGTATTAAGAGGAGGGATGGCTGTTGTTGCGCCCTTTAAATTACATAGTTTTAAATATGATATTGAAGCATCAAATGAGTTTATACTTTCATATTCTGAAAAAGTGTTTCCTTATCAAATTTTATTTGAAGGGACTTTTGATAAAGCGCTAAGTATTCTAAATAGAAAGAAAAATGACTTAAAAGTAAAAATTAAAATTGAATCTATGGTTCCATTGGGTAAAGGACTTGGAGGATCAGCTGCAGTTTCTATATTTATTTCTAGAGTTATGAATTTTTTATCTTTTATAAAAGAAGAGGGATTGTTCTCATTTGCTATGGAATTAGAAAATATGTTTCATGGAGACAGTAGTGGTGTAGATATAGCTGGGTGTTTAAGTTCTGGACCGTGCTCATATTTAAGAGGAAAACCTATTAAAAAAATTAAAACTAATTTTAAAAACGTTATATTTGCCTTATCAGATACAAATGAAATTAGTGAAACAGAAGTTTGTATACAAAAGGTTGAAAGTCTTAAAATAAAAAATAAGAAACTTGTACAGTCTTTAGATATAAGTATGGATAAAGCTTCAAAAAATATAGTTAAGGCTTTAGAGGAGAATAATTTAGAACTCTTAATAATAAGTATAAAATCAGCAAATAAAATTTTTAATCAGTGGGGCCTAATCACCCTTCAAATGTTTGAAAAAATAAAGGAACTAAAAAATGCTGGTGCTTTGGCTGTTAAACCTACAGGGTCTGGAATGGGAGGTTATTTGTTATCTATTTGGAAAAAAGAAAATGAAGCTAATGCATTAAAAACATGCTCAAAAATTTTAACATTTTAATTAACATAAGATATAAGAAGAAAAGACTGTAATTAAACGCTTAATTCATAAAGCGCAATGGATAAACAAGAGTTCACATTAAGAGATTCAACGTGAGAAGAAATAGGTATACTTAAAGAATTTTTTAAAAATTCTTTGGGTATATGTCCCCCTTCTTCCCCTAAAAGAAGACGAAGGTTTTTTCCCTTTAGACCACAGGTTTTTATAGAAACTCCGGATTTATCTAAAGAGTAAAAGTTTTCACTGTTAAGAGCTTTTATACTAGGACCTAAAAAAAGAGGTGCTTTTAAAACACTTCCACTAGAGGTTCTTATAACATCTTGTAGAAAAGGGTTTGAAGCTTCTTTAAGAAGAATTATTTTTTTCACTGAGAAGGCTAAGCAAGTGCGAATAAGTGCACCAAGGTTTTTTGGATCCCCAACGGGTAAAATGACTTCAATTCCTTTGGGCTCTTTGTTAAAGTTAAAAGATTTGAGTTTAGGAGCTTTTAGTAGATAAATAGGCAGTTTTAAGTTGAGAGTAGAAAGTTGTTCAAAAAGCTCTTTGTTTAATAAATAATCAGGATCTTCTTTTTCTAAAAAATGTATACTTTTAAAATTTATGCCTAATTCCTTAACTTCATGGGTGATATGTTGACCAGTTGCTAAAAAAAGCTTCTCTTTTTTAATGCCCTTTGATGTCATTAAAGATTTTAGCATTTTAAAGATTGGATTTTGAGCACTTTTAATGATTTTCATAGGTCTTTACCACCTTAAATATTACAAGATTAAGTTGCCATAAAATTAAAAATAATCCAATATTTTAAGTATGTTACCAGAAAAAATTAATCAGTTAGTTGAAGAGAACTATTCTAATGCTTTAACTCAGATCAATCAAGCTGTGGATTCTAGTTCACTGTATGAAGTTAAAGTAAAGTACTTTGGCAAACAGGGAGAGTTTACTTCTATTTTAAAAGGTTTAGGTGAGTTGCCTAAAAAAGATCGTCCAGAAGCTGGGAAAATTGTGAATGTTAAAAAACAAGAACTGTTAAAAGCCTATGAAGCTAGAGAAGAAGAGTTAAATAGGGTTGAACTTGATTTAGTCATCTTAAAAGAAACATTTAATTTTTCAATTCCTAGAAAAAGAAAAATTTTAGGAAGTCAGCACCCAATTACAAAGATTACTGATGAGATGGTGAGTATACTTTCAAAAATTGGGTTTTCTGTAAGAACAGGTCCTCATATTGAAAGTAATGAAAATAATTTTTCAAAATTGAATTTTCCAAAAGATCATCCTGCTCGCGATATGCAAGATACTTTTTATATTGATTCTGACTATGTGTTAAGAACTCACACATCACCCATTCAGGTTAGAACATTAGAAAATGAACCCCTGCCTCTTCGAATATTAGCTCCAGGTTCAGTTTTTAGGTGTGATTCAGATATTAGCCATTCACCAAATTTTAATCAAATTGAAGGCCTTTATGTAGATAAGAATATTTCAATGTCCCATTTAAAAGGGGTTATAGGGTATTTTGTAAGGGAGCTTTTTGGCAAAAAAACAAGAACAAGGTTTAGACCAAGTTTTTTTCCATTTACAGAGCCTTCTGCAGAAGTAGACTGTACCTGCCCTCTTTGTGGCGGAAAAGGTTGTAGGGTTTGTTCTAACACGGGCTGGATTGAAATTGGTGGGTGTGGACTTATTCATCCTAATGTTTTAACGAATTGTAGAATTGATAGTGAAGAGTGGCAGGGTTTGGCCTTTGGTTTTGGTGCTGAAAGGATGGCTATGATTAAATATGGTATAGATGATATTAAATTATTTAATGAAAATTTAATTAATTTTTTGGAGCAATTTTAATGAAAGTATCTTTAAAATGGTTAAGCGATCATATTGATGTTTCTGATTTTTTTGATAAACCAAGAGCACTTGCAGATAGACTTACAGCTGTGGGTTTAGAAGTTGAAGAAGTAAGTTCACAAGGAGAAAATTTTAAAAATGTTATAATTGGAAAAATTGAAAAATTAGAAAAACATCCTAATGCAGAAAAATTAACATATTGTAGTGTTAATATAGGAGAAGAAGTTTTAAAAATTATTTGTGGAGCAAAAAACTATAAAAAAGATGATAAAGTTTGTGTAGCAACCATAGGAGCTGTTCTTCCTGGGAATTTTAAGATTAAAAAATCTAAAATAAGAGGAGTTGAAAGTTTTGGTATGCTTTGTTCTAAAGCTGAATTAGGTTTAACGGATAAAAAAACTGAGGGTATTTTAGTTCTTCCTAAAGATGCTCCTGTTGGAGGTTTCTTTTCTAAGTACTATGGTTGTGATGATGTGACTTTTGAAGTGAATGTTACACCAAATAGAGCTGATTGTTTAAGTCATTTAGGTTTGGCTCGAGAAATTTCAACACTTTTTAAGCGTCCATTAAAAGAAAAAGTGATTTTAAAATCTTTAAAATTTGAAGAAAGAGAATCTATTTCAATAGCTTTAAAAAATTCAAGACTTTGTCCTCGTTATATGGGACAAATGGTCTTTGGTGTTAAAATAGGGCCTAGTCCAGAATGGTTAGTTAAGAAACTTGAGTCAGTAGGAATAAACGCTATTAATAATGTAGTGGATATTACAAATTATATAATGATAGATAGTGGTCAACCTCTTCATGGATTTGATGTAGACTTAGTTAATGGAAATACTATTACAATTGATAATGCTGTAAGTGGTGAAAGCTTTTTAAGCCTTCATGGAACTAAGTATATTTTAAGTGGTGAAGAGTTGACTATTAGAGATTCTAAAGGACCTATTGCTTTAGCAGGAGTTCTTGGTGGAAAGAATTCTGGAGTTACAGAAAAAACTAAGAATATTTTTATTGAAGCTGCACATTTTACTCCCTCAGGAGTGAGAAGAACATCACGGTCTTTAGGTATTGATACAGATTCAGCGTATAGATTTGCAAGAGGAACAGATGAGTCAAATGTGGATAAATGTTTGGCTGAAGCAGTGGCCCTTGTTTTAAAAATAGCTGGAGGTAGCCTGAGTAAAGAAATTGTTGAATCATATCCTAATAAGAAAGAGACTAAAGTAATTTTTGTTTTACAAGAATATATTAATCAACGTTTAGGGTTTAGTGTTGAAGAAAAAGAAGTTGAAAAATGTTTTTCAAGTTTGGGTTTTAAAACCTTGTTTAAAGATGGTGTGTGGAGCGTTAAACCTACTAAATATCGTTGGGATATTGAGATTAAAGAGGATTTAGTTGAAGAAATTGGAAGAATTATAGGATATAATAATATTCCAGAAGTATTGCCTAGATTTTCGACTTGTCCACAAAATGAAAATTCTGATTATAATAATTTAAAAATTTTAAGATTTAATTTATTAGGTTTGGGTTTTAATGAGACTGTTCATTATAATTTTTATTCAAATGAGCAAGAAGCTTTTTGGGGCAATGAAATCTTGCCTTTAATGGGTGAAGGAGATAAAAAAATAGTAGATATTCAAAATCCATTAAGCTTAGACCTTTCAAAAATGAGAACATCAATGTTTCCTCAGTTTGTTTCAAATTATATTAGAAATTGGAGGATTGGAACTAAATCTGGAAAAATTTTTGAAATTGGAAAAGCTCACTTTAAATCAAAGGATAATAAATATACAGAAACTAACTATTTATGTGGTGGAATTTGGATGCAAGATCAAAAAGTTTCTTATACTCTTGAGCAACTTATGGGATTAGTTTCTGAGCTTTTTAAGGTATGGGGAGTTTTTAAATGGAGAGCTGATGATTTGGGTGATAAGGTTATGAGTGCTTTTCATCCTAATTTATCTGCAAGGCTTTTTGTTGAAAGTAAGGAAATTGGCTATATTTTTTCTTTAAATCCAAAAATAGCTAAAGAAAATAAAGTTCCTGCAAATTTCTGTGGTTTTGAGATTAATTTGGATCAGTTTTTAAAAGGGCAACCTAGACCTAAGAAATTTAGCGCATTTTCAAGATTTCCTATTGTTGAAAGAGATTTTTCAATAACTGTAGATCAAAACTTTTCATACAATGAAATTCTTAAAAGAGTTAGAAAAATAACAGGTGGAATTTTTAAAAGCCTTCAAGTACACGATATTTATCAAGGAAATAATATTCCAGAAGGTAAAATCTCAGTGACATTTAAGGGTAGATTTCAAGCAAAAGATAGAACTTTATCTGAAGAGGAGTTAAAGACTATGCAAAAGAAAATACTAGGAGAATTAGCAAGTTTATAGGTAGAATATAAGTAATATTAAATAGGGAGGTTTATGGTTAATGAGCAAGGATTTGAAAAAGGAAAAACAATTACTAAATTAGATTTAGTTGAGAGTGTTTATGAAAAAATTGGGTTTTCAAAAAAAGAAGCTGGAGAGTTTGTTGAATCTATTTTTGCAGAAATTAAATTAAAATTAATTGCAGGTGATAAAGTTAAAATTTCAGGTTTTGGAAATTTTGTAGTGAATGATAAAAAACCAAGAAAAGGAAGAAACCCTCAAACAGGTGAACAAATTATAATTTCAGAAAGAAGGGTTTTAACTTTTAAATCTAGTCAAATTTTAAAAGAAAAAATCAACAGTGAAGGAGGTAAATAATGGAAACTATTTCATTGGCTTCTGAGGGTGTTAAGTTAGATAAAGACTATGCTGCTGACTTAGAGGTGTTGTTAAGTTTAGTGCCCAATAAGATGGCATTTAAAATTGGTGAAATTTCAAACATGCTTGGTCTTAAAAAACATGTTTTAAGGTATTGGGAGTCTGAGTTTCAAGGTTTAAAACCCAAAAAATCTAATAATAACCAAAGAATGTATACTAGAAGGGAGATTGAGCTGTTACTTATAATTAGAAAATTTCTTTATGTAGATAAATTTTCAATTTCAGGCACTCAAAGGGCTTTAAAATACTGGAAAAAAGAAAAAAAACAAAAGAAAATACTCTCTTTAACAAATAAACTTGATAATTTTCAGGATGATTTAAAGTCTTTGATAGTAGATATTAAGAACATTAAAGGTAGTGTGATTTAATTTTTTTTAAATATCTTAAGGTTATAATTATTTTATAATAAGGATAAGAATGAGTTTAAAGAATTTGAGTACGCAATATTTTATATTAGAAACTTGCTTAGAAAAAAAATGGATTCAACAAAACTGCTCTAGGATTTTTTCATGGTGAGTTATTTTCAATTTGCTGAAAAAACTAAGGTTTTGATTTTAACTTTTATTGGAACTTTTTTATTTATTAAAGTGATTTTTCCTAATATTCCTCTGGGTGGTGAGACTCTTGATGGACAGCTTGAATATGATTTTTTACTTGTTCAAAAACTAATGGCCCAATATGGTGAAGATGGTCGTTATATCTATTTACTTATGAGTTCTACTTTAGATATTTTATTTCCATTGATTTATGTGACCTTTTTTGCAGGACTTATTTATAGACTTCGTATCAATAATTTGCTTGGTTGGCTTGCTATTATTCCGATTATGGCAGGTTTGACTGATTTTGGTGAAAATATTCATGTAATAATGTTGCTATCACAATACCCTAGTATTTCAGAGGATCTAGTGCAAACTGCATCATGGTTTACAAAAACAAAATGGAGCATATTGTCTATGACTAAGCTTTTTATCGTTACTTGTATTTTATTAGCAGCAGGTAAATTTGTCATTAAGAAAATATTAAAATAATATATTTTAGTATTTTTCTATAAAAATGTTTTTTCTTTATAAAACTTATTAAGTTCAAATCCATTTACTCAATTTCTTAATATGTATGTGACTTGTATCGTTGCTTAAATTTAAGGGACTGTTTTTAAAGTTTTTTCATTATCTGGATTTAAAACTAGCACTAAAAACGCGTTATAAGTTCAACTATTTGTAAATATTGAATCATGTATTTTAAATTAAAGTACTTTCTTAGCATTTTAACTCTGATTATGAGGTTCATCTTATAATATAAAGAGTAAATTAGGTTTATTATTTATATTTTTTATAAATATAGTATTCGTTTTTTTCATAAATTAGTGTAATATTTTAACTTAATTTTAAAGGAGTATTTTTTATGAAATGTTTTTTTCTAAATCTTTTTGTTTTATCTATTTTATCTCTAGGAGTCTCTTGTTCTAAAAAAGAGTCTTCTTCAAAAACAGTGGAGCCTCGTGAATCTAAAAAAGGATTAATACAAAGTATTGCTAATTTAAGAAAATCTAACCTATCTAATATCTCTTATTTATTTGAAATTGATTTAAAAACTGCCAATATTAGCTCTTCATTTACTGGAATATCTACAATTATTTTCAATTTTTCAAAATCAAATTTTAAAAACAAGGTGCTAACAGTAGATTTTGAAAAAGGTTTAGTGAATAAACTTTATATAAATGGTAAGCACGTGTCTGATTTTAAATATAATGATTACTTTATCAGTATCCCTACTGTATATTTAAAAGAAGAAAAGAATATTCTTAAAATAGCATATTCTAAAGAATATAGTAAAAATGGAAGTGGTTTTTATAAGTTTAAAGATTCTTTAGATAAAAATGTTTATCTTTATACTGATTTTGAACCTTATGATGCAAATCTATTTGCTCCAATGTTTGATCAGCCAAACTTAAAAGCTTCTTATAGTTTAAACGTCACAACACCTTTAAATTGGAGAGTAATTAGTTCTGTTAAAGAGCAACGTGTTGTAGTTAAGAGTGGTTATAAAAAGTGGTTTTTTCCAAAATCTCAAAAATTTTCTACATACCTTTTTTCTCTACATGCTGGACCATATAAAGTATGGGAGGATAAAGCTAAATTAAAATCCAAAGAGATTTCTTTAAAACTTTTTTCTAGACAGTCATTGGCAAAATACGTAAAGCCTAAGTATTGGTTTAAGACTACAAAACAAAGTTTTAACTTTTTTGAACAATATTTTTCTACAGATTACCCATACACTAAATATGATCAGGTTATTGTTCCTGATTTTAATGCTGGAGCAATGGAAAATGTTGCTGCTGTTACTTTTAATGAATCCTATATACATAGAGAAGATCAGCCTTTAAGGTCTCATCTACGAAATCTTTCAAATGTTATTTTTCATGAAATGGCTCATATGTGGTTTGGAAACCTTGTCACAATGGACTGGTGGGATAATTTATGGTTGAATGAGAGTTTTGCAACCTATATGGCTTTTTCGGGTTTATATTATAATACTGAGTATAAAGAGGCTTGGCAAAACTTTTTAAATGGTCCTAAAAAAAGAGCTTATTCTGAAGATCAATGGAGCACAAGTCACCCTATTGAAACAAGTATTCCTTCTACAAATGAGGCATTTTCAAATTTTGATGGAATCACTTATGGAAAAGGAGCTGCTGCATTAAAACAACTTGTATTTTTAATTGGTGAAAATAAATTTAAGCTTGGTTTAACTGATTATTTTAAAATTTTTGCAGAAAAAAACACACAAAGAAAAGATTTTATAGCAACCCTACAGACTCACACCTCTAAAAATTTAACTAAATGGACAAGGGAGTGGCTGCAAACAAAAGGCTTAAATTCTATTACAACAGAAATTTCTTGTGATAAAGATTTATTAAAAAAATTAATATTTACACAAAGCATTGCTAGTGGGGATAAAATATTTAGAACTCATAAACTTGAAGTTGCCCTATGGACTAGCAATAAAAATTTTAAACCTCAAAATATTTTTACTGTATTGATTAGTGGAGAAAAAACTCGTTGGAAACCTTTAACAAAAATTTCTTGTCCTAAAGCAGTTTTTCCAAATTGGAATGATCATGGTTTTATAAAAGTAGATTTTGATTCAAAGTCCTTTATGTTTATATCTAATAACATCAATAAATTTAAATCTCATCTTTTTAAATCTCAATTTTGGTCAATAATGAATGATAAGCTTAGATTTGGTAAACTTTCTCCAGAAAAAATAATTCCTATTTTGATAAAACAACTGCCTAAAGAAAAAAATCCGGACACTCTAAATTCAATGTTATCTTTACTTTATCCATACAGACCTATTTTTCATTACTACAGTGATAAAAATAAAGCAAAAATAGACCGCCTTAATCTTTCAAAACTTTTAGAAAATCTTATTGTAAAAACTAAAGATATTGATCTTAAAAAAATATTGTTTAAAAAATGGGCTGATAATACTTATAAGGACAATCCTGCTAAGCTTTATCAATGTTTAAGTACATGTCCTTTTGATATTGGTTTTAAAATAGATATTGATAAGAAATGGCTTCTTGGAAAAAAACTTTCGAGTATAAAATATAAAGACAACTCTTATATTGATCTTTTATTTAAAAAAGATTCTTCAAGGAGAGGATTCCTTAATAAACTTGAGTCTGAAGTTAGTTTTACAAAGAATAAAAGTATTTGGCTTTCAAAAGCTTTAAATGAAACTTCTAATATTTCATTAGAAGAAAGAGCCTCTATTCTTTTAAATCTGATCCCTTATATACAAAGAAAAAAATATTTTAAATTTATACAAGAAAGCTTTTTTAAAAATATAGATAGAATTTCTAATTTACCTGAAAAAGCTCAAATTATTTTTGCTTATAAATTTTCTCCATTTTTTTGCGGTGGATATAAGGAAAACACTCCAATAACAAGAGCTCAGATCAAAAATTCATCATGGTCATTTGGAGTAAAAAAAGCACTTTTAAAACAAATAGATATTGAGGAGCGTTGTTTAAAAATTAAAGCTCTATGAGAAAAGCAACAATAAAAAATTAATCACCTTATTCTAATTAAAAACAAGGCCAGAAAAATTAAAATTTCAACCACGACTTAGAAGGAGCATGAATAATCTAATCTTATATTTTTTTAAAATTAAAATTTTATTAAATATAAGTTTTTATAGAATTTTTTTTAAAACTTATTGAATTTAATTGATATTGTTTTGTTATTAGTAGAGGATTTTTAGTTGCAAAAATTATAAATTTAGATTATGATTTTTAGAGTCTTTTTCATAAAAATGAACACAACCTGTTGTAACATCATAAATACCACCAGTAATAGCACAGTCTCCATCTTCAATGAGTTTTTTTAAAATTGAACTTCGTTTTACTATATCAACAACAATTTTTTTTACATTTATTTCAGAAACTTTTTCAACAAATTTTGTGTTATTTGAATTTCTATTTTTTAATATAGATTTTTCATCACTTACAGCACTTTGAATTTTATTTAATAATGGGGTTAAATTTCCCATTTTAACAGAGTCACATGCAGCTTTCACGGCTCCACATTTTGTATGACCTAAGACTAGTATAATTTTAGCTCTTGCTACTTTACAGCTAAATTCCATACTTCCTAAGACATCTTCATTTAAAACATTACCTGCTATACGAATACTAAAAATATCACCTAAACCTTGATCAAAAATCAATTCCGCTGATGTTCGAGAATCAATACAACTAAGAATAACAGCAAAAGGGTGCTGTCCATTTGAAGTATCATTTACTTGTTTTAAAAAATTTCTATTTATCTTTAAGTTAGTAATAAACCGTTTATTACCTTCTTTTAAAAGATTGAGGGCTTTTTTAGGTGTAATTTGGGACTGCATCTCACTAGTTAATGTTTTCATATATGTTCTAATCTTAATAAGGTTTAAACACTTTAGTTATTTAGGTTGTTATAGTCTTTAAGGATTTTTATGTCAAGCTCAACTAAGGAGTGATATTATGATAATTTAATAACCCTTTTAAAGAATTATTTAATGGAATTGGTACAAGTTTTTTCTCTATATAAATTTTACCACAATAGATCCTTTTTTTTAAATGTTAAAGACTTATGTTTTTTAAAGTAGATTTTTATAAATTTTTTTATAAAAAAGTAGATTTTAATAAATTTGTTTATTTTATAAAATGTTCTAAAACCGGACATTTTATAAAGAGATATCATATGATTGTTTTTCAAACGATACATTTATTTGAATATAAAAAATATATCTTAAAGGGGGACAAAATGAGTGAACAAGTGATTACAAAAAATATGGCAGATGAAATTAAAAAAATGATTAATGTACCATTTAGTGAACTTCAAGTTTCAAAAAATATGTTATTTCTTTTTTTTCAAATAGGGGTTGAGCCTTATTACTTTAAAATAGTTAAGGATATTTAATTACAAAAACCAAAAGTATCATTTATAAATCCATAAGAAGATTTTAAATAAGAAATAATACAACCATTGCTCGCTTTAACACATTTACGTATTTTTATGTTTACCATATTTTGATATTGCATAGTACAGAATTTGTTTGGGTCAGGGACATAACCAAAGTCAGAAGATAAGGCCGTTGTAAAGCTTGCAATTAGTGAATTTGAATTGACATCCTTAGCAGTACTGCAAATATCATTATTGTCCATTGAAAAACCTTGAGAAGATAAAAAATTAAGTTCACAAGAATTAGTTACAAGAGCACAAATATGAGAAACTTCATTAAAAACTTCAACAAGATCAATTTCTACAGGCAAACAAGATCCTTGATCATAATTTAAAAAAGATAGAGAGCTATACGCTATGGGGCTATAAACTGAAAATTGACCTTGTCGTCGATTATCTTTTAAATCCTGAAGATTTAAATCAGAACAGTTTTGATAGCTTAAAATCACAAATACTAAGATTATAAGAAAAATTGGGAATGATTTAAAAATTTTCACTAATCCTCCTAGAAAAAAACCTGAGTCAATTTAAAAATCCAGTGTTGTTTTTTTGATTTTAGAATGACCATGATGTTAACCTCTTATTTTTAAGTTTTGTCTCAGTCCTAATATTCTCATTCAAATAAGGTTTGTTAGTCAACTCCTCTTAAAGAGCTGTCTCATAAAATCTCTTTAATAATTAAATATATATTTATAAAATATGATTTAAAGAGCTTATATCCCATTCAATGGTATCAGTTACAAAAAGTCCTTTTTTCTTAGTAAATAAGGGTATTTGATTTATTGAAGTAAAAGAATAACGATAACGTGTATTAGAGGATTTAATTCTAAACTCAATATTTGTCTCTCCATTAGAGTGTTGGTAGATTCTAAAGGCTTGTCCATTACTAAATGTGTGTTTGTAAAGTTCAACAAGATCATTTGAAGGTATAGTGCTCTCATCTTTTCTAAACTGAGTGCACTGAGCTTGCCTAGGATTTAATAAAAAGCAGTTATAGTTGCTATAGATTAAGTTGTTGTAAATTACCTTGTCGATTTTAGAGGACAAATTAAGAAGAATATTATGCTTTGTTGGATTTGTTATTGTATCTACAGGGAGTGGGGTGGTTAAGTATTCATCTAAATAAAGAAGAATACTGAAAAAACTAAAAAATAATAAAAATAATTTTTTCCGCACCCTAAACTCCTTATATTTATTGAAATACAAGAGATAGTGAATGTAAATAGGATCAAAGTCTGGAACCTTCACAAAGGTTAAAAAAAGTATTTGCATAAAAAACAATCTTAATTCAAACAAACATTGACATAGAAGATAAATATACCTCTTGTAATATGAATGGGCGAAAGAAAATATACTCAAACTCTTCTTATTTCTTCTCTACTATCAAAAGCTGAGGGTGTAGTCACAAATTTAGATAACTTAAAAAATATTAAACTTACAAGAGAAGATAGAGATAGTTTGCTCATTACTTTAGCAGATGAAAGTGTTTTTCAAATCAATAGAAAAACTCAAAAAGTAAGCTTTAACAAAACTTCTTTTAAAGAAATTTTTAATATTTTTGGATTGATTTTAAAATTAAAAGACTACCCATGTAATCCATTATTAAAAGCGATTCAATATTTTATAATAAATAAAGAAGAGTTAATTGAATTTTTTCTTTCAACAAGAAATAAAATTTATATTGAGCATGAAGAGAGTGTTCAACTCCATAAAAAAGATTTTTTAAAAGAATATGTTTTTCCAATGAACAAAATAGTTGAGAAATTTGAAACTGAACTTAGTGTACTCGATTGTTTTTTTATTAGATTTAAAACAGGTGAAACTTTTAATTTTTTAGATTTATCTAAGCATCCTTTTGGGGTATTGTTACCTTGGGAGATGATTTTTGAGAAAAAAATAGTTAAGTCCCTACTATGGAGCAAACAAGTACTTAGGCCTGAGGCTTCTTTTTATGAACAAGAAGATAAAATTGCTAGTAAAATTATAAGTTCTTTAAATGATTTACTTTTGCAAAAAAAAATTAGAGTTTTTTTAATAGAAAAACCTTATGATGATAAAGGCTATAGCCTTTCTTTTAAAGGAATTTTTAAAATATCAGAGGAGATTTTAAAAATTAACCTTAAGGATGTTTTATTTCATAATGCTAACTTAAGTTTATCTAATAATGTACTTTCTTTAAGTTTAAGTTATAATATCAATTTAACAAAAGTTAGAATGATGGGCTCAGTCTTTTATATAAAAGAGGGTAGTGAGCTTTTTATTACAAAAGAAGATGAGATCAGAGAGAATATCAAAAATTTATTTTCAGCAGATCATTTAAAATTTCAACCTAAATCACTTTCTTTTGATGTTTCAAAAGATTTTTTAAAAAAAACAATTTCCTATGGTGACTCCTTTTACCAAAAACCTCTTGAGAAAATAAAAAAACTTGAAGAATTATTACCTGTAAAGGTAGCACATAATTTAAATGCAAAAATTATTGATTCAGATAAGTTAAGTTTAATTTTTTCAAATATTGAGTCTTCAAAGGTTGAATTAAAATATCCTAATATATCTTTAGACCCAAACTCATATTTTATGACTAAAATATTAAAAACTCTTTTAGGACTTAAAGGAGGCCTTGCTACATACCTTCAAAAAGATGCTGTAAATATTGCAGTAAAAGGAAGAAAAAGGCTTTCAGAACTAAAACTTTTTAAGAGTTCTGGTTTTTTTTCTTTTATACTAATGGAGGTTATTGCAGCTTCAAAAGAAGAATCTAAGCTTAATGAAGCTAAATTTTGGGAAAAATTAAGTAAGGTGATATTAAAGTTAACTTATAATGAAACAACTGATGTTTCTAAAGTAGTATCTGACTTTTTTATAAAATATGTAAACGAGTGCATTTATGATTTATTTGAAAAAAAAAATTATGAGATTCTTCAAGTTTTAGAATCTAAAATAACAATAACTTCTTCTCAAAACAATGTTTTTAATTTTATTGAACCCTTAATAAAAAATTTTTTAAGCTATTATAAAAGTAGATTATTTAGTCTTGATAATTTTGATAATTTTGAAATAAACCCAAAACAAAGCGTTAAAGAAGGTCTAAGTATACAGATAGACAGTTTTTGCCCACTGAATATTGGTAATTTTATAGATAAAAATAATTGTATTCTTGATGAAAAAAAAATTAAAGTTCTAAAAAAAGATATTTTAAAAGCTGAAATCAAGATTTTAGAAAAACCTGAAAAAAATCAAAAAATAGATTGGTTTGAACTTAATCCTAAATACTATTTTGATGGTGTGAAAATTACAGAAGAAGAAGCAAAGGTTTTTAAAACTAACACTGTGGTACGACACAATAATGAACTGTATTTTATTCCTGAAAAAGAGGTGCCTATTGTAACATGGTTAAATCATTTTTGGGATAAGGTTTATTTAAATAAAAAAAAATCATTGGAGGGGGATGATGTAAAAAATAATGACCCACAGTTTTATAGATCACATATATTAGATATTTTAGCTTTAAGGCAAACAGGTCTTCCTATTACAGGAAGCAAGCAATGGGAGGCTATTGCAAAAGAGTACGACGCTCTTGAAATAGAAACAAACATATTACAACAAAACTTTGAAGGCACCCTTAAGGCTTTTCAAACAAAAGGTGTATCATGGCTTATCCAATTATATCAAATAGGTTTAGGAGGGGTTTTAGCTGACGATATGGGTTTAGGGAAAACCATTCAAATTTTATCATTTTTGAATCATTTAAATAACTTAGATCAAAAAAGACTACATTTAATTGTTGTACCAACCTCGCTTATTCATAATTGGAAAAGTGAAACTAACAAGTTCACTCCTAATTTAAATATTTTTACATATAAAAATAATCTTCAAAATAAATTTAAAAAAATAGATAGAGGCATCATTTTAGTGACTTATGGCTTGTTAACAGAATATCAGGAAGTCTTTAAAGATAAAAATTGGGATGTAATTGTTTTTGATGAAGCTCAACAACTTAAAAATATTAAATCTATGCGTTCTCAAGCAGCAAGAATTTTAAGTGCAAAAGTAAAAATTTGTCTTACAGGTACTCCTATGGAAAATCATTATGGTGAATTTTATTCGTTAATAGATTTATCGGTTCCAGGAGCTTTAGGTAAATACTCTGATTTTATGAAAATTTATGGTCCTAGAAAAATAAATACCGGATCCATAAAGAAAAAGGAAATAGATTATCTAAAGCTTAAATCAAAGCCTTTAGTGCTAAGAAGAACTAAGGATGAGGTTTTAAAAGAACTTCCAGATAAAACTGAATCTATTTTAAAAATTGATTTTGACGATCAACAAAGAGAAATTTATAAAAATGTAGCTCTTTCTTGGAATTCTAAAATTCAAAAACTCTTAACAGAACAAGGTGAATCTAGATCTCAAATTCAAATGTTTGCAGCGCTTATGAAATTAAGACAAGTTTGCTCATGTCCTAATGTTGTAGCTGAAAGTAACTATAAGGTATTAAGCCCAAAGCTATCTATAGTGGTTGAAAGAGTTGAAGAACTTTTAACCTCTAATAAAAGTGTTTTAATCTTTACAAATTTTATTTTAACCTTAGAGAGCATTAAAAAAGAATTAAAGAAAAAAAAATTAAGCGTTTTATCTATTACAGGGAAAGATTCTCAAAAAAAACGTGAAGAAACTCTAAGTGAGTTTAATAAAGAAGGTCATAAGGCTTTAGTAATGACTCTTAAAACAGGTGGTGTTGGTTTAAATCTAACTAAGGCTAACTACATTATACATGTTGAGCCATGGTGGAATCCAGCAGCTGAAAATCAAGGAACAGATAGAGCTCACAGAATAGGTCAAAAACAACCAGTTCACGTTTATAGATACATAATGAACAATTCCATTGAAGAAAAAATTCAAATGTTAAAAAATATTAAGCAAGAAGCTTTTAATCTTCTTCTTATTGAAAACACTGAAGATATAACTGCAACTAGTTTTAAAGGTGATTCAGGTCTTACAAAAAAAGATTTTGAGTATCTATTAAGCTAGATTCAAGTTAGATGCCTATAATATTATCTAAATTATTTGAATACTTGACCCTTTAATCTTTAAGAATATACATTGTACTTTTTTTGACGCGAGATGGAGCAGCTTGGTAGCTCGTCGGGCTCATAACCCGAAGGTCGGGGGTTCAAATCCCTCTCTCGCAACCATATCTCCGGTATAAAATGTAAACTATGTGTCAGGACGTACAGTTGTTGGTTGGAGTATAGGTAAAAGCAATAGTTTTTTAAAGTATTTACAATTGTAAATATAATTTAGTCGTGACAGCTTGATTTTTAGTTTCAGGTTGTCGATAATTTATCTGCTAGCATTAATTTTAACAAAACTTAAAGGAGAATTTTTATGAAAGCATTATTTATTATTTGTTTAACCTTTGGATCATTACAAGCTTACGGAAAATTTTTGGATAGTTGGGACCTGAAGGGAAATTTAATTCAGTTAAACCACATTCTTCATAACAACTACTTTTTCACTTGGCAAACAATTTAAATACACCACATTCTCTCGCTCCCAATTCCTAATTCCTCTGCCACTCCAGCGCTCTGGCTTTAACCTTCTTGCTGCTTCATAAACTTCCTTACGCTTTTCTAATATCTCTTTATCTTTTCCTAAATGACGCTCTGATGGCGTCACAAACTTTATTCCACTGTGACGATGCTCTTCATTGTACCAATTAACAAAACTATCAACCCAGTCTCTTGCATCACCTATGCTTTTAAAAAACTCTGGATAATCCGGCACATACTTTAACGTCTTAAATAAACTTTCTGAATAGGCATTGTCATTACTTACACTCGGCCTACTAAATGAACTTGAAACTCCCAACCAATCAAGTGTTGCTAGCATCGTTGCTCCCTTCATTGAGCCGCCATTATCTGAATGTAATACTAGCTCATTTCTTTTTATTTTTTCTCTCTCACAAATCTTTTTAATTAACTCTGATGATAAATCCATACTTTCTCTAACGTGTACTTTATAACCTACAATCTTTCTACTAAACACATCCATAAACATATATAAATAATAAAACCGACCCCGCACCGAAGTTTTTAAATAAGTAATATCCCAAGAATAAACTTGATTCACTTCCGTTGCAGTCATTCCTTTTGGCTTTTGTTTAGTTTTTGGTTTTGTTCTTCCTCTATGAACTAAAAGTTTATTCTCTTTTAAAACTTTATAAAAACTTGATTCACTTGCTAAATAAACTCCATCATCTGCAAGTTTTGAAACTATCACATGAGGAGAGTCATCAACATACTTTTTTAAAGTACAGGTGTTAATGATCTCATCTTTTTCTTTATCACTTAATTTATTTTTTGGAGGCGATAAGGGTCCTTTTCTTTTATCAGTTAAAGAAAGTTTCCAGCGGTTGAAAGTTTTAATATCAATTTCTAAATCGCTGCAGGCAAGTTTAAGTCTACAGCCATTTTTAGAAGAGGTGTTAATTAATTCAAGACAAACTTCTTTGTCATCAGGACTTAATCTTCGTCCTCTTTGACCCCCCAGATCTCGTGGCTTTTTTTTAACAAGATGATTCTAGCAGACTGTTCAGCTAGAGCTTTTTCAGCTCGATTTAAAGATCTTTCTAAGTTTATTTTATCTTTCCTTAAAGTTTTAATTTCAGGATCAAGTGAAGGTCTTCCAACAGGATTTTGTCCAAGTAATTCTTTTTCAAAATTAATAAGGTCTGAAGAGTTAAGTCCATTTTCTCTAAGAAATTTTCCAAGTTCGTTTTCATTTAAAGATTGAGTTTTTTTAATAAAGTTAAGTTTGTCTTCAAGAGAGAGTTTTTTATTGCTGTTGCTGTGGGTCATAGAATTTAAATTAGCATATTTTTTCTTCCATCCATAGAGGGTTGAAGAGGCAATGTTAAGTTTACTAGCGGTGTAAGTGAGTCCTTTTTTGTCAGCGAGTAATTTTTTCACAGCGTTGAGTTTAAAGTTTTCATTATAAGTTTTATTGAGGTTATTGTTTTTCATGTGTTTTCCTTTTTAAGCCCCTGATATTGTTTAAATAAAGTGGATTTCAAAAGTTAAACTGAATTTTAAATAATTAATTTTTCTCTCAGGTCCCAACTATCCAAAAACCGGGGGCTTATGGGGTTGTGTTTGATAAGTTTGAATGTACTACTACAATTCACGATGTAGAAAATCAGTTACTTCATCAAAATGTGGCAAATTTAAATATTCTAAGAAGACCAGGGATAGAGAGTGAATATAGATCTACATATGGTCACGGCTATAGTTCATCAACAATGCATAAGCCTGAAGAATGGAATGTAAGTGTTGGATTGGATATTAGGTATCATCATAGAATCATTCATACAGATGGTGTGATTCTAGGTCAGCAAAGTTTATGTATGACAGCGACAGTAAGTTATTGTATAGAGGGTGATTTGTCTGGTATTTGCTCTGCAAATATCTCTCAGTGCTTTCAAAGAGATTGGAATGATGTTTCAATAGATGAAGAAACTGGTATACCAAGTTTTGAGGACCGTCTTCTAACAACACTAAATGGTGATTTTAATGATGTTGAGGAGTTACCTGAAATCAATTATAAAATTAGTTGTAAATTTAAAGGCACTGAAGAACATCAGTAATGACTGAGCTATCTAACAAAAAAATTAATCGACCTATAGTTTACGATTACGAGTCGATTAGTGGTTTCTTACGAGAAATTGTGATATACAATAAGAGTAGATTAAAAAGTTATTCTTTAAGGCGTGCAATTTCTCAAGTTAAAGGGTGTTCAACGAGTTTAGTTAGCCAGGTTTTAAATAATAAAAGAAGATTGACAAGGGATCAGCTGCCATTATTTTCTCATATTTTTATGTTGAACGAAACTGAAGTAGAGTATATAGATAAGCAACTTAAAGGACAGATAAAGAAAATCAATACTGATCAACTTAAACCTCGTAAGATAGAAAAAATATCTAATCATATTCTTAAAGACTGGATTAATGTTTATGTTAAAGATACATGTGAGTTAAGCTCATTTAAATTGGATGCAAAAACGATTTATCATTTACTTGGTGAAATCGCTCCAGTTAAAAGAATACAAAGATCTATGGATTATTTACTTTATGAAGGTTTTTGGAAAAAAAGTCAAAATGAAGAAGTTAAAGTTAATGAAACTGCTGTAGAGACTACATGTGATATTCCAAGCAAAAAAATAAAACAGTTTCATAGGAAATCTTTAGATATTGCTAAGCGAGGACTTGAGGTATATCCAACTAATCAGCGTTTTGTCAGCAGACATCTTTTATCTGTTGATCAAAATGCTAAGGCTGAGTTGAATTTAATGATCCGAAAGTTTCAGCAGGAAATAAAAGATTTTATTGAAGCGCATCCTGGAGGTGACGAAGAGTTACTTCAAATTAATTTATGTATGATTCCAATAGGAGGAGTGACCAATGATTAAAAAAATATTATTTTTTATACTTACATTTACAAGTTTGAAGGTGTTCGCTTCAGGTTCAACTATAGGCAATGGAGGTGATCCACTGTTTAGTTTTCTTGAAGACACTAGATTTATTATAAATCGACTCGCATATGAATTTGGTGACTCAGAAGTTCAGAAGCAAATTTGTAAAGACTTAGACAGTATAAATTTTGAGCAAGAAAAGTTTTGTAAAGATTTTATATTAGAAACTAGAAATGCTATTAGAAGTTTAAATTTAGGAGAGCACAAGACAAAGTTTTCAATTAGTGAAGATCCTTTATATGTTATCGATGCTTCAGGAAATAGAGTTGCAGTTGCAGCAAGGACAATGTTGGGTCCTACAGGTATTATTGAGTTTCATAGGGGAACTCTTCTGACTTTAAGTCCTTTTAACCTTGCTTTACTTATGGTTCATGAATTCGGTCATAAAGTTTTATATAATAATGAGTATATAGTTGACGATAAAAAATATGGACCTTTCATAACAGGTAGAGAACTTTTAGATTTTATTGGTAAGGCTTATGCAGTGTATGCTAAGCGTAAAAAATATATTGGTTTTTATTTTGGTGTAAACGATTACTTTAGTTGTCATAGTCGTTTTCTTGGAACTGTGTTGAGGCCTAGACCTCATAGGGGAAGAAGTCCAAGAATTTATTACTCAACCGATTACAAAGTATATCAAACTGGTATAGGTAGAAATGAAGATGATTTTCATGTTGAAGAGTATGATGAGGACTTTAATCGTATTTCCTTCAAAATAAAAATCAGTGAACAGTTTGCATGTGGTCAAATTGGTTCTGAAACGTCCACTACAAAACTTGAAATTACAAAAACTCCTGCTGCTGATAAGGAGAATAGTCAACCTTCCACAGAAGTTTTAAATTCATATGAATTCATGGGAAATCCACTTTGTAGCAAGGCGCTTGTTCCTATGACATTAAGTGTACCTGGATTAGAATTTTCGTGTGAATATAAATACTCAAAAGGTGTAAGTCATAATAATTCTGATATATCTAGATTTAAATAATAATTCTAAAGTTTGAGATATTTTTGTAGCTTTCTTAATATACTAGATTAGAGTCTTTGCGAAACTCCTCTCAGCTTGAAGGCTTTGCTCTTAGAGGCTTTTCTCTAGTTTTTATCTGAAGGTTCCAAAGTCCACTTGCTAATTTAAAAACTTCTTAACTAGAAAAGTTAATCCCTCTAAAACCATCAGAAGCTATTCTAAATTTTTTCATTCCTCCAATTGAGTGCTCTACCTTAACACGTTCACTAGATATAATGCGGTTGCCAAGCTTTTCACCACCATTGAGCTTTCGTCCTCTTCTCTTCTTTTTGGGCTTTCTAATATTCACTTTTGGAGTAATTGCGCCTATACCTTCAAAACCAGTATCAACGTAGACGGGGGTTTTAGGAGGAAGAGCTTCTTAAAGTCGCTCTTCTTTAAAGATTGCAAAATCATGACTACATCCAGATATAACTCCTTTTAAACTTTTAGGAGATTATCTAAAAAAAAAGCGCTTTTGTGTCCGTCCTGACACATAGTTTACATTTTATACCGGAGACATAGTTTAGACTTTCCTAAAAAGTAGGCATTTAAAATGACCTGGAGGGAAAGTAGTAAAATGGAAGAAAAGTTAATATTTATAGCTAGATACATTGAAGGTGAAAGCATCACTTCTCTTTGTAAAGACTTTAGCGTGTCCAAAACTACTGGTCACAACTTAATTAAACGTTACAGAGAAATGGGTTCAAAAGCCCTGGTTGAACAAAAAAGAACGCCTCATAGGTATGCAAATAAATTACCAGTCCAAGTTGAAGCTTTAATTTTAGATCTAAAACGAAAATACAAAAACTGGGGAGCTCCAAAAATTAGAGAAAAGGTTATTAAAACTTATCCCGACATCAGACCTCCAGCAAGAAGTACTGTACATGCAGTACTTCATCGGAATGGTTTAGTAAAAAACAGAAAAGGCAGAAAAAGATATAAAAATAAGGGTACAAAGCTTAACCATGTAAAACACCCTAATGAACTATGGTGTGCAGATTACAAGGGGGAGTTTATGACGTCTAACAAAAAATACTGCTACCCTTTAACCATTACAGATTATGCTTCAAGGTTTTTAATAAGCTGTGAGTCTTTAACCTCAACCCATATGGATTTTGCTTTTGAAGTTTTTGAAAAAGCTTTTAAAGAATATGGTGTGCCACTTGGAATTAGAACTGACAATGGAAGCCCGTTTGCAAGCGCTCAGTCTTTTTACCACTTAACAAAACTCTCTGTATGGTGGATGCGCTTAGGGATAAATGTGGAGGGCATAGAGCCTGGAAAGCCACAACAAAACGGCAGGCATGAGAGAATGCACCTAACTTTAAAACAAGACACTACAAGGCCACCCAGAGAAAACTCAGTGGCTCAGCAAGAAGAATTCGAAAAATTCATGAAGATTTATAATTTTGAAAGGCCACATGAAGGGATAAACAATAAGTACCCAAGTGAGGTTTATAGGCCTTCAATTAGAGAATACAAAAAGCCAGAGCCACTTTATTACCCCTTCCATGATCAAACCATGAGAGTGACTCAATGTGGGAGAATCTGTGCTAAAGGCTTGAAGGTGAGTTTATCAAGGGCTTTTGCTGGAGTTGAAGTGGGAATAAAAGAAATGGAGGACGGAATATGGGTGGTTAGTTTTTTAGATTATGATTTAGGATATTTTGACGATAAGAGTAAAAGAGTGGAGCCAATAGCCCATCCTTTTGGTTTAGGAAAAGTGTAAACCATGTCTCCGGTATAAAATGTAAACTATATCTCCGGTATGGACTTTAAGAAAGTTAGGTCTTTTCCATTAAACCTAGCTTGGAAAATTGGAGCGGGTGACCAGATTCGAACTGGCGACCTCAACCTTGGCAAGGTTGCGCACTACCAACTGTGCTACACCCGCAAAAACTATTTAAATTCTATATGCCGTGAGATTTTTTGCGTAATCAAACGTCATAAGCTTTCTAACCGACTAAAAGCACTCATTTTAATCAGTATAATTAATTTATTTTTTTACCAGTTTTTTACATTTTCTTCATACCTTAAGTTCTTAAAAATACAAGTAATTCATTTTTTTTCTTTTATTTAAATCAAAAAAATCACTTTCATAAATTTGTCCATTACCAACTACACTACATCCATTTATAATCAGTAAAACATTTAAATTAAAAAATATATTAATTTAATTGAAATTTGTTTTTTACTTGAGCTATATAATCTATAAGAGAGATAATGCTGATTAAACACGCTCCCCATAAAATATATGAGCCTATTAAAAAAGTTGAAATAGGTATAAAAGTATTAGGAATAAGCATTAAAGGAATTGCTGTCATTTGTAATGTCGTTTTGAGCTTACCAAGTGGTCTTGCTGCTAAAACTAAATTTTGTGATGCTGCGTAGGAACGCAAAGATCCAATTATAATATCACGACTAAAAAGAATAAGTAAAAAGGCTGGATGAGCATCTTTGAAATAAACTAATAAAACTAAAGCAAAAAGTACTAAAATTTTATCTCCAGTAGGATCAAAGTACTTTCCAAAATTTGAAACTATATTATATTTTCTAGCTAATTTACCATCAAAATAATCTGTTATACTTAAGGCTACAAAAATTAGAGCAGAAAACCACCAAGCCCAAGGTTCTTGAGTTAAGAAAAGTAGAGTTAAAGTAGGAGCTCCAATAATGCGTGATAATGTAAGGTAGAAAGGAAAGTTTTTCATTGATTAGTTATTCTTCCTTATTTTAGATTGATCATCAATTAATATATAACATCGTAGGAGTTTGTCTATGATATCAGTATTTAAAAGACGAGTGGCCTTCCATGAGACAGACTGTATGGGAGTCGTTCATCATGCTGTTTATGCTAAGTTTTTTGAGGAAGCAAGGGTAGAGTTTCTTTATACTAATGAATTAGAGAAATACCATGCTCCAAATATAGACTTTATTTTAGCTGTGCTAAGTTTAGAAGTTAAATACTTTAAACCGTTAAGGGTAGGTGATTTATTTGACGTTAAAATAAGCATTTTTTTAGAAAGAATAACAAGAATTCAGTTTCACTATAAGATATATTTAGGTAAAACTTTAATTACTGAAGGGAAAACTTTACATGTTGGTTTAAATGCTGAATTAAAAGTCATTAAACCTCCTAAAGAGCTTATTAGAGGAATGAAAAAATATGGATGGTAATTTAGCATTAGAGTTTGTTCGAGTGACTGAAATGGCCGCTCTTTCAAGCTCAATTTTCATGGGCAGAGGGGATGAAAGGGCTGCAGACCAAGCAGCTGTAGATTCAATGAGAATAGGGTTTGATTCTATTAAAATGAATGGTCGTGTTGTTATAGGTGAGGGAGAGCGTGACAATGCCCCTATGCTTTATATTGGTGAGGAGGTAGGAACTTGTTTAAAAGATGATCCTAAAATTGATATTGCTTTAGATCCTTTAGAGGGAACGACTATTTGTGCTACCGGTGGACCTGGTGCTTTGTCGGTAATTGCAGTAGCTGATAAAGGAAATTTTTTGTATGCCCCTGATACGTATATGAATAAAATTGCAGTGGGTCCAAAATGTAAAGGCTTAGTTTCTTTAGAGAAAACACCTGCTGAAAATATTAGAATAGTTGCTAAAGCCTTAAATAAAGAAATCTTTGAAACAACAGTTGTGATTTTAAATAGACTTAGGCATAAAAATTTAATTAGTGAGGTTAGAAAAACTGGGGCTAGAATTAGATTGATTGATGATGGAGATATTTCTGTTGCATTAGCCACAGCCTGGGATGATTCTGGAATTGATATACTACTAGGTATTGGTGGAGCCCCTGAGGGGGTGATTACTGCTGCTGCTTTAAAGTGTTTAGGTGGTGATTTTGAAGGAAAGCTTTGTTGGAGAAATAAAGAGGAAGAGACTCGAGCTTTAGGAATGGGAGTTGTTGATCCTAATAAAATTTATAGACTTAATGAGCTTGCAAAAGGCAGTGTTATGTTTATTGCAACAGGTGTAACTGACGGTCCTCTTTTAAAAGGTGTTCGTATTTTACCTGAAGGACGTGCTTTAACAGAATCTGTAGTGATGAGGTCTGCAACAGGAACTGTTAGACATATTCAAGCAAAACATAATTTAGAAAAAAAACCTGAAGCTAGAAGACCAAAAGGACTTTAAAATTATGGCTCAAGCAAAGGTAAAATGTTTTTCTTGTGGTAAGGTAAGTGTTCATGAAAGAATTGGTTTTAGAGCTGAATGTTCTTGTGGAGAAGATTTGCATGTTTGTTTAAATTGTAGGTTTTTTAATGAAACCTCTTATAACGAATGTGAAGAGCCTTTATCTGATAGAATTAAAACCAAAGATCGCCTAAATTTTTGTGAGTTTTATGAAGCTACAAATAAAAATGCTTCAAATAGTCTTAAAGTTGATGATTTTTTAGCAAAAGCAGAAAAATTATTTAAAAAATAAAGCTTTAACAAGCATAATTTAAATTTGGCCTAGACTTGACCTTCTTTGGTCATAAACAGACAATTAAAATGAATGGGAGATTTATAATGTATAAATATATTTCATTTTTATCAAGTGTGGTCTTTTTTATGTTAGGCTCATACACAAGGGCAAATATTGTTGGGGCAGATACACAAAATTTTAATCCAGATTATGGTTATAGTGATTTTGTAACAGTTAAATCTTCAAAGACAATTCCCAAAGCTTACTTTAACACATCGTTTTTTTTAGATTATTCCTCAGAGTCATTACCTGTTTACCCAGATGAGTTTTCTCCTAGAGTTGTAAATAATGAAAGTATCAATGATACTGCTATATATACTTATTTAGGATTTGGATTGGGTTTATCTGATTGGCTAGATATTGGTGCAAGTTTTCCATACATAGTAAACCAAGATGTAAATAGCCCTCAGCCACGTGGACAGTTTGCTACAAATGGAGCCGTTGAGATGAGGTTTATAGCTAAAGCAAGGCTTATTGATTTTAAAAAAAGTGGAGGGTTTGCTATTTTAGGATCAATTGGAATTAACAGGGTTGATTTTAATCCTTTTATAGGTAGTAATCCGGGGCCAACATTAAATTTTGAAGCTATTGTAGATAAGAAATTTGGAAGGCTTCACTTAAGCGGAAATATTGGTTATAGGCTTCGTGATCCAGGGGAATCAAATAAAGATGTTGGTGGAATAAAGATTCAGCCAAACGATGATATTCGTATTGCATCTTTAGGAGCAGCTTATGATCTTAATAAAAATTTAGATTTAATAGGTGAACTATGGGCTGCATGGCCTGATGGAGATTTTGGTGGTGTTGCTATTCAAAGAGATATTGAATCTTATGAAGTTTTAGTGGGTTTAAAATATAACCATCATAAAAAGTTGAATTTTCACGGTGGCTTAACAACAGGAGTTAATAATGGTTTATCTACTCCAGCTTATAGAGTTTATGGTGGATTAAATTGGGTGTTTAGTACTTTATGGAACGTAAATAAAGTTCGAAAAATTAAGAAAGCAAGAGTTATTCTTGATGAAGAATCTTTTTATGATCCTGGTTTTAGGCAAGGCTATATGGCTGGATATGGATTAGGACCTTACGCAAACATGGGTGCCGATTATGGGCAGTCACTAAGTAAAAGTCCTGAATATCCAGAGGGTTTTTATGATGGCTATGTTGGAGCAGAAAGTCCTTTTCCTGAAGAAATTATTATAAAAACCGTATATTCAAAATGTTACAGAATAGGATTTCAAGGTAAAATTGGAAACGGTCCTGCTGAGGGACAGGGTTTAGGATATGGTAGTATTTTTGGTTTAGGATTAGACTGTTCAAAAGGTTATGACCAAGGCTATAATGACTCTCCAGACCCTATAGAAAAAAAAGAATCTTATTATAATCCTGGTTATAGAGAAGGGTATAAGGCTGGATATGGATTAGGACCTTATGCAGGACTAGGTGCTGATCATGGCTCTAGTCTTAATGGAGGATGGGAGTTTGTAGAAGGCTTTCATAATGGTTATAGTGATGCAACTGGACCATTTCCTGGAAGCGATGACACTAGAGTATATGGACAAGGCTATAGGCTAGGCTTTCAAGGAAGACTAGGTCAAGGGCCTGGTAAGGGAACAGGTTCAAATTTTGGGTCTTCTATTAACCCCATAGAGTATTTTCCATTAGGTTTTGAACATGGGTGGATTGATGCTCCTGATATAGATTTAGATCCTATTGTGTTAGATGCAAATAATGGAGATGTATTTAATGGGCTAAAAACTAAAAAAGAAGAAAAATTTAGATTAGAAAATGTATTGTTCGATGTAGGATCTTATAAATTAAGAAGTGTAACGTTTTCTGCCCTAGATTCTTTGGCGAGACATTTACAAAAAGGGAATCGGTTTAGACGTTTTGTTATTGAAGGTCATACAGATAGTGATGGAGATGAAAGTTATAATAAAAAATTAAGTTTGCAACGGGCAATGTCTGTTAGAAAATACTTAGTAGATGTTCATGATTTAGATATTGATAAAATCATTGTTGATGGTTGGGGTGAAAGTAAGCCTATTGCTCCAAATACCTCTAAAGTAAATAAACAAAAAAATAGAAGAGTAGAATTTAAAATTTCAAGATAAGTAAAAGTGGTTATTGTATTTAAGAGACAAGTTTAGTTATAGATAATAAGGTATTTTGCAAATAAAATAAATAAAGAATCAAAAGCATTAAACTATCACAGTGGTGCGTACACCACTTTATGTGACCAATAGAAATAATAAAAGAGGAAAAAATTTTAGTTTAAATTTACTGGCAAATGAAAGTAGGAATGACTTAAAAATATCGGCTCTCCAGCAGAATCTGTGGGTGAAAAAATAGGCAAAGCATCCTATTTTTAACATTTAAGGCTTGGGCTTTTACTCTTAATTTTTTTTTAAGAACTTCCTTAAAATGTCGAGTTTATAATATAGAAAGATTTTATACTGAACATATAAAAAAAGCACTTTAAGCTTTTTTTTGTTAGAAGTTTAATTACAAGAAAAAACTTAGACAGAAAAGAGCTAAAAGATGCTTATAAAAACTACCCTTAATCGTTGCCATAAATTCAAGTCATTTGTTTATGGTAACGTAAACTTTATAGAGAATAATGGAAAAGCCCCATTAATTACAGTACAGATAAGCCCTCGTAAAAACAGCAAAGCTGTCTGCTCTACTTGTCTTTGCCCAGGATCAATCTACGATACAAGTAAGACTTCTGGCTCTTTTTGAATTTATTCCAATCTGGGGATTCAATGTTTATCTGATCTATTTCATGAGAAGAGTGAGCTGCACATACTGTGGAGTTAAGGCTGAGGAGGTTCCTTGGGCTAAAGGAAAAGCACAAGCTTACAAGAGTCTACATGGAGTTTTTAGCAAACTGGTGTCGGAGTCTTTCTTGGAGTGAAGTTGCCTTAAGATTTAACACAAGCTGGGATAAGGTTTTTCCCCTCTTTAGAATATATCGTTAACTGGGGGTTTGATCACAGATCCCTTAAAGGGATTATGGCTATTGGAGTAGATGAGATATCATGGAAGAGAGGACACAAATACTTAACCTTAGTGTACCAAATCAATAAGGACTGTGTCCGCTTGCTTTGGATAAATAAGGACCGTAGTCAGGAAAGTTTTTCTAAATTTTTTCATAAACTTGGCAAGGAGCGTTGTAAACTCATTGAGTACGTATGCTCTGATATGTGGAAAGCCTATTTAAGAGTTATAAGAGAACCTATAGGTCATGCCATTCATATTTTAGATAGGTGTTCCATATTGTTGCAAATTTAAACAAGGCTTTAGATGAAGTGGGAGCTAAGGAGCATAGGCAAATGAAACTTAAAGGCTATGAGCCTTTGCTTACAAACTCAAGATGGATATTATTAAAAAATCCAGAAAACCTAAGTGACAAGCAAAGACAATTCCAAAGCATAAGACTTTAATTTTAAATTATTTTAGGGCAAAAAAAGAGTTCTCATCTAGCGTAGTTGAGGGCTTAAACACTAAAGTAACCCGAGTTCGAACTTTCTAAACCTACTGAAGCAGCCTTTCTTCAAGTACTTGAAGTCTAATAGAGGGTTTTCTTGGACGCAAACAGTACGCCGTTAGTGCCGAAAGTAAATTTACCACAAAGTTTTTTGGGCTTCGGTGTCTTGAGTGTTCAAGATGAAATTCCTCCTTTAAAATCCCAAAAGCAGTTTCAACAATGTACCTTTTCCTCAGGAGTAGTTTATCAAAAAGAGGAACAAACTTATTTTTCATATTGGATTTAAGATTTGTTATGACTTGAACCCCTTTACTCATCAATTTTTCAAATAGCTTTTGGGATATATATCCTTTGTCTCCAAACAATTTTCCAAAAATATTCTCAGCTAAACCCTCTACAGGCTTTGTATCATGAACATTTCCTGGGGTTATGGTAAAACTTAAGAGCTCCCCTTTGTGAGAAATTACTATGTGAACTTTAAAACCAAAGAACCAGCCCATTGTTGATTTCCCACGTTTTGCAAGTCCTTTAAAGGTTTTGTGACGACCGATTCTTTTGTTATTACAAACAACAATGGGACTGGAGTCTACAACAGATATTCCTGTGCAAATATTTGATTGCATAAGTGAGTGTAAAAAAATAAGAATTTGAGGTGCTGAAGATTTTTTAAGTTCTACAAACCTATTGTAGGACAAGAGTTTTGGGAAATAAGGTTTTAGAAATTTTTGAACATAACCTGTATAGAAAGCTTTAAAATTTCTGAAGCCGGAAAATTGGAATAATAAACAGATGGTGATGACTTCAGACTCAGATAACGCAGATGGAAAACCTCTCTTTCTTTTGCTGGGTATGAGTTTGGACTGTTCTTTGTTTAACCCTAAAATAAAGTCGTCAACAAGAGTAAAAACTTCTATAATTTGATTTTCTTCGATCATTCCCGGCTCCTTTTTGCAGATCAGTAAAAAACAACTAAATCTTACAAAAGGCTGGGATGATCTTTTATTTATCCAGCACTTAGGTCCTGAAAAAAGTTCGAACTCGGGTTAAAGTAAAACTGACAGTGAGAAAATCTTATGGATTTAAGCAATATAATACAACAAAAATAGCCTTATATCATAGTCTTGGACAGTTTCCAGAGCCTCCACTTACCCACAGATTTTACTGAAGAGGCAAATTTTTTAATTTTTTTTTGTAAAAATATTTTACAAGAGGTTTTAATAAGTATTAAAATTTAAAAAGGGCGCAAACAGTATACTCTGAGAGTTAAAAGTAAGGTCATCACAAATTTTTTTTAAGTTGCAAGGTCTTATATGTTTAAAGTAAAGTTCTTCTTTTAAAATTCTAAAACAAACAATATATTTTTTTCTCAAGGGCTATTTATTAAAAAGAAGAAACTTGTTTTATGTTGAATGTTAAGTTTAGAATAAACTTAACATTGTTTTATATGAGTTTTTAAGAGACATTGATAATGTAATGATGAATTTAGAAATTTATTAAAGTTTTTATTTTTATGGATTGGTGAATTAAAAATCAATGGTAAGTTGCCGTATTTGAAAAACAGGATGTATATAAAAACAGTACTGAATGATTTAATGCAAAAATATTAGGCAGTTTACTAGATCAATTGAATTCAGTAACATAGGAAAGAACTATTGATTTAGTTGTGTAAATAATGTTTATTTTTTAAACCAAGGTTAGTAGAGAAATAAAATATGGCTCAAGCATCAATAAAAGAACTTTTTAATTATAAAGCTGAAGACATATTCTTAGTGATTATGGATTTTGAAAAATACCCTAATTTTTTACCTGAGGTAAGCTCTTGTAAAATTATTTCAGAAGAAAAAAATTATAAAGATGTTGAGATGATTGTTAACTTGATTAAGACTACTAGATATGTGATTAGAGTTTACAATGAAGAAAAGACGAAAGTTTGGTGGGAACTTGTAGAGGGGGATTTTTTTAAAAAAAACAATGGTGTATGGACACTTGATGCCATAGGGTCACAAACTCAAGTTGAATACTCTTTAGATGTGGATTTTAAAATCTTTGTTCCAAGAATGATTGTAAAAAAAGCTGTTTCAATGAGTTTGCCTACTATGGTCAAAAATTTTAAAAAAAGAGTCGGCAGTATTTGAGTTTCATAGGTTTTGAACACAAACTTTTAAAAACACTAAGGGAAAGTGTTAAAAATTTATCAGGTCAAGATATAGTTATAGCCTGTTCAGGAGGAGCTGATTCAGTAGCTTTATTTGTAGCTTTAAATAGAATCAACCCTATTATTAAGGCTCAAATTAAGCTTTTACATATTCACCATGGAAGTTTAAAAGGTGCTCAGGGCCATTATAGAGATAATGCTTCTTATTTTTGTTATAAGCTTTCTAAGCAGTATAAAGTCGATTTTAAGTTGGTAACTTCAAAAAAAAAACTTGTTTCAGAAAAAGATTGTCGAGATTTTAGGCATATTCATTTTGAAAAATATAAGAATGTTTTTTTAGGACAACATGCTGATGATTTTATGGAAACCGTTCTTATTAGGATGATAAGAGGAGCAGGTCCACAGGGGTTGGTAAATCCATTTTCAAAGAGATTTATAAGACCATTGATTAAGCATTTTAATAGAATTGAAATACTAGAATATCTTAAGTTTTTAGGGCAAGACTTTTTAGAAGATCCTTCAAATTCAGACACCACATACTTAAGAAATTGGTTAAGGAATCACTGGTTATTTGAGTTAAAAAAAAGGAGAGGAATTAAGGGTTTAAGAAGAAGTTTTAATCTTTTACATGAAAGATTAGGCATTGATGATGGAGTTGATTTTAAGGAAATAAGCTTTAAAAACAATTATATATTTGGAAGTTTTAATTATAATTATTGGTTAAGTTTGAGTAGGTTTGAAAAGCAATCTGTCATAGCTCATATCCTATTAAAAATTGTAAAAATAGGTTATACTAAAGGCCAGATTGATGAAATTATAAAACACCTTGATTTTAAAGAAAAGGTAATAAAGCTAAAAATAGCTGGAGTTTATTGGAAAAAACAGAATAAACAGGTTCAATTTAATAAGATTTAAGGATAGTTGTTGTGTTAAGGGTAGTATTGAATTATTCCGATAATTACTAATAAATAGAGTCAAGAGATTGGAATTAAAAAAGTAAAAAGAAAGGTCATCTTTATGAAATCAACCCAAAAGACGTTTGCAATTTGGATATTATTATTGCTTGGAGTCGTATTTTTTGGACAACAGTACACTTTAAATCATGAAGGGACTGTTAAAAATTTCACTTATCCTATGTTTATAAAAGCTTTGGAGGATAAGAAGATTAAAGAAGACAGTATTGTTTTTTATACTGTTAAAGGAGAAATTGGTGGAGAGATAAAGGCAGAGTATAAAGGTGAGTTTAAAGGTATTAAGTTTAAATTTGCTGGAGATATTGGTGATGAAGGCGCTAAAGAGTTAAAAAAAATGGGAATTATTCCATCTTATAATAATCAAGATAGCACAATGTGGACCGTGGTTTTTTTTAATTTATTGCCTTTAATAATTATAATAGGTTTATTTATATTTTTTATGAAACAGCTTCAAGCTGGTGGTGGAAAGGCTTTAAGTTTTGGAAAAAGTAAGGCTAAGCTTCTTAGTGAGAATACAAAAAAAGTAACATTTAAAGATGTTGCAGGTGTTCAAGAGGCGAAGGAAGAGTTAGAAGAGATAGTTCATTTTTTAAAAGATCCTAAGAAGTTTATAAAGCTTGGTGGTAGAATTCCAAAAGGGGTTTTACTAGTGGGTTTTCCTGGAACAGGTAAAACTTTACTTGCAAGGGCTGTAGCTGGAGAGGCTGGAGTGCCATTTTTTTCAATTTCAGGTTCAGATTTTGTGGAAATGTTTGTTGGAGTGGGAGCTTCTAGAGTTAGAGATATGTTTGATCAAGGGAAAAAAAACTCACCTTGTATCATGTTTATTGATGAAATTGATGCTGTTGGTAGACATCGTGGTGCTGGTATGGGTGGTGGTCATGATGAAAGAGAGCAGACTTTAAATCAACTTTTAGTTGAAATGGATGGTTTTGAGGGAAACAGTGGAATTATTATTATTGCTGCAACAAATAGAGCAGATGTTTTAGATCCAGCCTTATTAAGGCCTGGGCGATTTGATAGAAGAATTATAGTTGAAAAACCGGATTTAAATGGGCGCTTTGATATTTTAAAAGTGCATGCAAAAAACACACCCCTAGCATCCAATGTAGATTTAAAAAAGATTGCTAGAGGGACTCCTGGTTTTTCTGGAGCTGATTTAGAAAATTTAATTAATGAAGCGGCATTATGGGCAGCAAGGTTAAATAAGAATTTAGTTGATTCAAAAGATTTTGAAATGGCAAAAGATAAGGTCTTAATGGGCAGTGAGCGTAAATCAATGATTATTAGTGATGAGGATAAAAAAATTACAGCCTACCATGAAGCTGGTCACACCCTTGTAGGTCAAATTTTACCCAACCTAGACCCTGTTCATAAGGTTTCAATTATGCCAAGAGGGAGAGCTTTAGGAATTACAATGACTCTTCCTGAAAAAGATAGTTTAAGTTTATCTAAATCTAAAATAATAAATGAACTTGCTGTTTTATATGGTGGTCGAGCAGCTGAAGAAATCATTTTTAATGACATCACTACCGGTGCAAGTAATGATATTGAAAGGGCTTCGGAAATAGCAAGAAAAATGGTTACTGAGTGGGGTATGAGTGAAAAACTAGGTCCTCTAGCATATGCTCAACAAAGTGGGCCTGTTTTTCAAGGACTTCAACAACAAAACGGACAGGTTACATATTCTGATACTAAGGCACTTCAAATAGATGAAGAGGTAGATAGGCTTATAAAGCAAGCTTATAATACGGCTATGAATATTTTAAAAAAACATCCTAAAAAACTTGAAATTATAACACAAGCACTCTTGCAATTTGAAACTATTGATGGAGCTGAAGTTAAACTTCTTATTTCTGGTGGAAGCTTAAAAGATATTGAAAAGAAAAGAAATGAAATAGAACAAAAACTTTCTTCTGAAAATCTTGTAGAGGAAAATAAGAAAAAGGCTGAAGAAGAAAAAGTTAAAGAGCAGGCGGAGGTTTCTGTTGATATGCCTTTAGATTCCACTGAACCAATAGCTTAGGGAATAATGATAGAAGGATTTATTTTTTTTATTAATAATCTAGAGATCAAAGATTTTATTGATCTTTTTTTACTCTGGGTAGTTTTTTATCAAATATTTAAATTTTCTGAAAAATCTGGTATTTTTCAAATTCTTTTAGGTTTGGGTGTAGTTGCTTTGGCTTTTTTTGTAAGTGCAAGACTAGAGTTTATTGCTGTGCACACTCTTTTGCAAAATGTATTTGCTAATTTATTTTTAATTTTAGCATTAATTTTTCAATCTGAAATAAGAAGAGGGCTTTCTCAGTTAGGAAGTCAGAGTTTATTTAAAGATATAGAAGCTGTAAAAACTGCACATATTAGTGAAGAGATATCTAAAGCAATTGCTCAGTTGTCTAAAAAAGGAACTGGAGCTTTGATTGTTTTTGAAAAAAAAATTGATCTTTCAGCTTTTATTGATAGTGGAGTTCAAATTTCAAGCTCTGTAAAATCAGAATTAATTGAAGCAATATTTCATCCATCATCTAAAATACACGATGGAGCTATTATTATTAAGCAAGGAAAAATAAAAAGTGTAGGGGCTTTTTTACCTTTAAGTACAAATCCAGCTTTAGATAAAAAACTAGGAACTAGACATAGATCAGCTTTAGGAATAACGGAAGTAACAGATTCAAGAGTTATTGTAGTTAGTGAGGAAAATAAGAATATTGCATTAGTAGAAAATGGGCGCTTAAATTTTATATATGATTTAGGAGAGTTAAGTAGAGAGATTAGAAATTTTTTGTCTCTAAAAAAACAAGGCTTTAAAGGATGAATAATTTTTTTGAATTGATTTTTTTAAAAAATTGGAAGATTAAAGTCTATGCTTTAATTGTTAGTTTAGTATTGTGGTCTGTTATATTAGGTCAAAGATCTTTAGTGGTGTCTAAAGAAGTTCCAGTAGAGTATTTAGTAAGTCCAAATACCATTGTTCAAGACTCTGTAGAGAAAATAGTAGTGACAATTTCTGCTACAAAGTCAGTACTTCAAACTTTTATACCTGAAAACTCGGCTCCATTAATAGATCTTAGGAATTTATCTTCTGGATATAAGAAAATACCTATTAAAATAGAATCCATGGTCATGCCAAGAGGGGCTAAAGTATTATCAATAAAACCTAAAGTAGTCACATTATATTTAAAAGCAAAGAATAAAAGCCCTAAAAAAATTGATCCTAATTTGAATATAAAAGAAAAAAAAGAAGGGCATAGTGAGTAAAGGAATAGATATAATAAATAATAATAATATACTAGATAAAAAACCTTACTCTAAGAAATTATTTGGCACTGATGGTATTAGAGGAGAAGCAGGAAGTTTTCCTATAACTCCAGACCTAGTTTTAAAAATTGGACAAGCTTTAGGACACCTTTTAACTAAAGGAAAACAAAAATTAGAAACGACTAAAGTTGTTATTGGAAAAGATACAAGGCTTTCAGGTTATATGGTTGAACAAGCTTTAGCCTCAGGATTAAACTCAGTGGGTGTACATGTTCAATTAATAGGACCATTACCAACTCCTGGAATAGGTTATCTTGCTCAAAATATGAGGGCTGATGCGGGTATTATTATTTCAGCTTCGCATAATCCTTATTATGATAATGGTATTAAAATTTTTAGAAATGATGGTTTTAAAATTTTAGATGAAACAGAAGAGGAAATTGAAAAACTAGTTTTTCAAACAGATTTAAATAAGTATTTGGTAAAGGAAGATAAAATAGGGAGAACAAAAAGAATTGAAGATGCTATGGGAAGATATATAGTATATGCTAAAAATGCATTTCCACTTAACTTAAGTTTAGAGGGTGTAAAAATTGTTTTAGATTGTGCTAATGGAGCAGCGTATAAAGTAGCACCCATGGTGTTTGCAGAATTAGGTGCACAAGTGGTTGTTTTAAACCATAAGCCTGATGGTTTTAATATAAATAAAAAATCCGGAGCCTTACATCCAGAAACATTAGTTGATGCTGTAAAAAAACATCATGGAGACTTAGGTATTGCTTTAGATGGTGATGCAGATAGAATTATAATGGTTGATGAGGAAGGTGAAATTGTTAATGGTGATGCTATTTTGGCTATAGCGGCTATTCATTTTAAAGAAATTGGTTTATTAAAAAACAATAAAATTATTATAACATCAATGAGTAATCTTGCTTTAGATGAACTTCTTAATAAAAATGGAATAAAAGTTTTAAGAGTAGGTGTTGGAGATAAGAATGTTGTAAAAGCAATGAAAGATTTAGATGTAAACCTTGGAGGCGAACAGTCTGGACATATTATTTTTCTAGATCATTCAACAACTGGAGATGGAATTGTGGCGTCCTTAAAGGTTTTAGAAGTTATGCAAACTAAAAAAGTAAAGTTATCATCATTAAGCAATAGATTAAAACCATACCCACAAAAACAAATTAATATTAAAGTTAAAAACAAACAACCTTTAGAAGAACTTTCAGGTTACCAAGGGTTATTTAAGAATTTAGAGAGGAAACTTGAAGGTGGAAGAATTATGGTTAGATATTCTGGAACAGAGCCTTTTGTTAGAGTTTTAGTGGAAGGTAGAAAAATAAATTTAATCTCAGAAGTAATTGTTCAAATGGAATCTTTTTTGAAAAAAGAACTTACCTAAAATAAAATGAAAGAAATCTTTATAATTAAAAAAGGACATTCATACATAGAGGTTATAAAGGCTTTATTAAAAAAGAAAAATAAAGTTATTTTTTTAGAAGGTGAAATGGGAGTAGGTAAAACTACATTTATTATAGAGTTTTTAAAATACTTTAATGAAGATAGAGTAAAGTTTTCATCTTTGGGGGTTATGTCACCAACATATAGTATTGTTAATGAATATAGATTAGATAAAGATCGTATTTTACATGCGGATTTTTATCGCATTGATAAAAAGCTTTTTGAATGGGAAGATTTTATTGAACAAATAAATAAATATAGATTTGTGTTTATTGAATGTAGTGAAAAAGTGTTTGAAATAATAGAGAATATAGATTTTTATTCACAAGTTCAGATTATTCAAACTAAAATAGGAAATCGTAAAATTATCTTAGTTTAATTATTAAGCAACTTTTAAAGTGGTAGTGCAGTCTTTAAAAAGCTCTAAAATGTCTAAACCATATTTTTGATCTACAGATAGTCCAACAAGTATACCTGTAAATTCATCGCCTTTAACAACAGGAGCGCCAGTAATCCATAATTTATTTGTATTTAAACCTAATGATAAAAAAAGCTCATTTAAGGGTGATAAAGGGGCATAAAAACCATGAAATATGGTTCTTGTTTGTTCTATAATTCTAAATGGTGAAGGGACTTTAGAATCTATAACTAAATGTTTTAAATTTATGAGTAAACCATCAAAAACTTGAGTTTTAAAAGAATGTTCTTCTCTAGAATACTCCATAAATAGAGCTGATTCATAAAATTGTATTATTTTTTTAATAGCGTTTTCTATTTGTAATGGCTTTTTAGAATTTGGAAGAAGAAGTTGTTGCTTAGCATTAAGTTGAATATACACACCATTTTGATTAAAAGAGACTTCTAAATTCTTAGGGCCACAATAATAGCTTACACCTTCCCATGAATATAAATAGTAAATACCTGATTGTGAAGAAGCTTTAAGAGTTCCAATGGAAAGTATGTGTTTAAATCCAGCATCTGTTATTTTCATAAATCCTTATCGGATAAATAAGACTATATATTAGTGTGTATCAAAATAAGAATGTAACATAATAGTTATTGCAAGTTCCATATTCTTAAACTAGATTTTAACTTAATGAAAACACAAAAAAATATAAAAATATCTACAAAATTAATATTTATATTTTTTTATATTTGGCCTCGTCCAATTAAAAATTTTTTTGCTTACTCACTTAGTCTTTTTTGGTTTTATATTTTAAAATTAAGAGTTGATTTAGCTAAATCTCAAATAAGGCGTATTTTTCCAAATATGTCTTCTAAAAAAGTTTCTATAATAGCTTTTAAATCTCTGTATAATCTTATTCTTCTTATTTTTGAATATTCTTACTTTCCATTTAGTAATAAGAAAATTATTAAATATACAAAACTTAAAAATAAAAAAAATTTTGAAGATATTTTGCAACAAAAAACCCCTCTTTTTTTTATGTCTGGTCATTTAGCAAATGGAGAAATTATTCTTTTTAGAATGTGTTTAGAGGGGTTTAAACTAAATCTTATTGGAAAACGAGTAGGAGTGAAATTTATAGATTCTTTGCTTTTTCAAATTAGAGAACTAAGTGGTTTAAAACATATTCCTCCTAAAAATGGTGCTCAAGGTATTATAGAAGCTGTTGAGAGAAATGAACCTGTTGTTTTTGCTCATGATCAATTTAGACACCCACCAAGAGGATTGAAAACAACTTTTTTAGGTTTTAAAACCTATACAAATTCAGCACTTGCATTTTTTGCTCTAAAAACTGGTGCTAAAGTTGTTCCTGTTGATGTATATAGAGAAGGAAATCAAGTGGTTGCAGAGTTTTTACCACCTATTCCTTTTGAGAAAAAATATTTAACTCAAGAAGAAAATATTTTACATATGACTCAAATTTATAATGATGTATTAGAAAAGTTTATTAAAAAAAGGCCTCATGGCTGGATGTGGATACACAAAAGATGGAAACAACCGAACAAAAAATAAATATTCTTTTAAAAAAATTCTCAACTTTATCTTCTTGGGAAAATCGATATAAAGAAATTATTAAATTAGGAAAAAAACTACCTGTACTGGATAGTAATTTTAAAACTCAAGATTTGTTAGTAAAAGGTTGTCAATCTCAGGTATGGCTTAAAGTAGATTTATCTCCAACTGAAACTCTTTTATTAAAAGGAGAATCTGATTCTCTCATTGTTCAAGGGCTTTTATCTTTATTAATCTTTGTATATTCAGATCAAAAACCAGAAGATATTTTAAGCACTCCTCCTGATTTTTTAGAAGATTTAGGGCTCAAACAGCACTTAACTCCAAACAGAGCAAATGGTGTTTACGCAATGGTTAAACAAATATTCTATTACGCTCAAGTGTTTCAACTTTTAGAAAAAAAAGTATAATATATAAAAATTACTATATTAAGGAATTATTTTATGGGTAAAGCATGGAAAAATCCAATTAAAGTTGCTAATTCAGCAAAAAAAGGAATAACTTTTTCAAAGTTAGCTAAAGAGATCCAGGTGGCCGCAAAGCTTGGTGGTATAGATATACAAATGAATCCACGACTTCGTTTAGCTATTGATGCTGCAAAAGCTGAATCCTGCCCTAAAGACACTATTCAAAGAGCGATTAATAAAGGAGCTGGACTTTTAAAGGATGAAGCTCAACTTAAAGAGGTTTTATATGAAGGGTTTGGACCTGGGAAAATAGGCGTTTTAGTTCAATGTCATACTGATAATAAGGCTAGAACTGCCACAGATATTAAGGTAGTTTTTAATAAGAATAATGGTTGTATTGCTGAATCTGGGTCTGTGGAGTGGATGTTTCATCGTGTGGGATTGATTAAAGGGTTTAATACAAATATTGATATTGAAGAAGAGGCTATTAAAGCAGGTGCTCTGGATGTTGAATCTTTTAATGCTGCCGACTCAGGTGCCTCTTTTTACACAGAACCAAATGAACTAGATATTGTACGAAAAATATTAGTAGAACGTGGTTGGACCATTAAAGTTATGGAGCTTTCTTATAAAGTAAAAAATATTATACAAATAAGTGATGAAGACAACATCATATTAACTGAGCTGCTTAAAAAACTTAATGAAAATAAAGACAGTTATAGAGTTTATTCTACTGCTGGGATTTAGATATTTAAAATAAATTAAAAAAACTATGTAAACTACTTAAATTATTAAGTTTTTATAAAAAAAACCTATGAAATGAATAAAAAAAAGGGACTAAAGTAGGGTGGTTTTAAAACTCTATAAGTTGTTAATGAGTTTGAGCTAGATTTGATTATTTTATGGTTAACATCTGACATAAATGAGTTTAGACCATAGTGGTCAGGTTTTCTGGTTTGAAAAATGAAAGGAGCTTAATATGGCAAAAGTGCGTGTTGGTATAAATGGTTTAGGTAGAATTGGACGCATGGTTATAAGAGAGGGTTTTGATGATTTAGATATTATAGGAATTAACTGTTTAACAAGTTTAAAAGTAGCAGCTCATCTTTTAAAGTGGGACTCTATTCATGGTAAATATAAATATGAGGTAGAAGTTTGCGAGGATGGAATCATTATAAATGGAAAGCATGTTAAACTTTTTTCTCACAAAAACCCTGAAAATATTCCATGGAAAGACTGGGGTGTAGATTTAGTTTTTGAATGTACAGGGGCTTTTAAAAAAAAAGAAGATATTCAAAAGCACATTAAAGCTGGAGCGAAAAAAGTTATAGTTTCAGCACCTTTTTCTGGTGCTGATTTCACAGTAGTATACGGTGTTAATGAAAAACAAATAGACAAAGAAAAGTATACAATTTTAAGCAATGCTTCATGTACTACAAATTGCTTAGCTCCTTTAGCTAAAGTTTTAAATGATAAACTTGGAGTTAAAAAAGGATTGATGACAACAATTCATTCGTACACAAATGATCAAAATGTTTTAGATGGTCCCCATAGTGATTTAAGGAGAGCAAGAGCTGCTGGTGAGAATATGATTCCAACAACAACAGGAGCAGCAAAAACTGTTGGAAAAATTCTGCCAGAGCTAGAAGGTAGAATTGATGGATTCTCTATTAGAGTGCCTACTCCAAATGTTTCATTAGTTGATTTTACATTTATATCACTAAAATCAACTTCAATTGCAGATGTTAATCAAATCTTAGAAGATGCTTCAAAATTTGAATTTAAAGACATTATTGACTTTGAAAAAGCTCCTTTAGTAAGTCGTGATTTTATTGGAAGAACATCAAGTTCCATGGTTGATTCTCAATCAACCATGGTAATGGATTCTAATATGGTTAAAGTCGTGTCTTGGTATGACAATGAAGCGGGTTTTTCTAAACGTATGATTGATCTTGCAATTTACTGGTTAGGTTAAAGTATATGTTAGCAAACGGTATTTCTAGTTTAAAAGACCTTTACTTAAACGAGAAAAGAGTGTTTTTAAGAGTGGATTTTAATTGCCCTTTAAAAGATGGAGTAGTTTTTGACGATACAAGAATCAAAGCAGTACTTCCTACAATAGAATATATATTAAAAGCTAACGGGAGGCTAGTTATTGGAAGCCATTTGGGGCGTCCAGGTGGACAGTTTAATAGAAAATACAGTTTAAGACCTATTGCTCAAAGATTAGGGGATCTTACAGGCTACGATGTTCTTTTAATGGATAGTGTAATGTCTGATGCTCCTAAAATAATTTTAAAACAACTTAAAAAAAATCAAATTATTTTACTTGAAAATTTAAGATTTGTTAAAGATGAGAAAGAAAGAACAGGTAAGCTTTCTCAACATATAGCTTCATATACTGATGTGTATATAAATGATGCTTTTGGTCTTTGTCATAGAAAAGATACTAGTGTGTTTGATTTGCCAAAACTTATTTCAAATAGAGGGGTTGGCAAGCTTATAGAGAAAGAAATTAGTGCATTATCAATAGTTCGTGACAATCCAAAAAAACCTTTCGGTGTCATTATGGGTGGTGGAAAAGTGAGCGATAAAATTCCAATAATTACAAAATTAATTGATAAAACCGATGTGTTTGTTATTGGTGGTGCAATGGCTTTTACGTTCTTAAAAGCTAAAGGAATATCTGTAGGTAAGTCTTTAGTTGAAGAGAATTTGATTAAATATTGTAAAGATTTAATGGTTCGTTTAAAAGGTAGAGGAAAAAAAATTTTTCTTCCTGTTGATTTTATAGAAGCTGCTTTTATTGAATCCAAAAAAGGTAATCTTACCCAAACAATTAGTGATGAAATGACTGGATTTGATATTGGGTTAAAATCAGTAGACCTTTTTTCAAAAGAGCTTTTAAAATGCAAAACTATTTTATGGAATGGTCCAATGGGTGTGTTTGAAAATCCTACGTTTGAAGGTGGAACTAAGGGTTTATGTAAAAACCTTTCAAATATGACGTCGTTAAAAATTGTTGGTGGCGGTGATACTGGAGCAGCAGTTATAAAATTTAAGGGATCGTTTGATCATATTTCAACAGGAGGAGGAGCATCACTTTCATTTCTACAAGGTGAAGAACTCCCTGGGATTTTAGCTTTAAAATTGGATAGGAAAGAAATTCTTGCTAGAACTGTGGAGACACTAGATCTAGCACATGATTTAAAATATGTTAAAAAACAAGAGGAAATTTTTTCTAAGAAATCTAAAGAATAAGGCCATAAGATAAAAATTATGGCAGAATTATAAAAAATATTAAAAAGAGAGAGGGACTTTAATGTTAAAAGATAAACTTTGTTTTGGTAACTGGAAACTTAATAAAACTCCTAAAGAAGCAAGTGCTTATTTAAATGAATTTTATAAAATGACTACTCAAAAAACTCAAGATCATTTTTGTATTTTTCCTACAAGTGTATTAGCAGGAGTTTTTTCATCTGAAAAGATAAACTGGGGAGGACAGAATTGTTACATTGAAAATCAAGGTGCTTTTACCGGTGAAACTTCAGCATCAACTTTAAAAAATATGAATGCTAGTTACTGTTTAATTGGACATAGTGAAAGAAGAAGTGTTTTTGGTGAAAAGGACGAATTTTTAAATAAAAAAGTAAAAAATACTTTAAAAGAAGGACTTATCCCTGTTTTTTGTATAGGTGAGACTTTAAAAGATAGAGAGTTAGGTAAAACCTTTGAAATTTTAAAAAAACAGATTGATTTAGGTCTTAAAGATATTGATTTAAAAAAAATTGTTCTAGCTTATGAACCTGTATGGGCAATTGGTACTGGAAAAGCGGCAACTTTTAATATAGTAAAAGAAGTTCATGATTATTTAAGAAATATCTTAAGTCTAAAAGATATTCCTCTTTTGTATGGTGGAAGTGTAAAAAGCTCAAATGCCAAAGAGCTTTATAGTATTGATAATGTAAATGGATTTTTAATTGGTGGAGCAAGTCTTCATGTGAAATCGTTTATAGAAATTTTTAATAAAATGTAGGGAATTTAAATGACTGATGTAATTAATCTTAATGATATTCAAATTGCTAGAAAAAGACTTGATGGTATAGTTTTAAAAACAATGTGTGAATTTTCAAGGAGTGCTACAAAGTATATAGGTGTTAAGACTTATTTAAAGTTTGAAAATCAACAACTTACAGGAAGTTTTAAAATTAGAGGAGCATATAATAAAATATCCTCATTATCATTGGAGCAAAGAAAAAAAGGAGTTAGTGCATGTTCTGCAGGAAATCATGCACAAGGAGTAGCGTATTCAGCTGCAAAACTTGGAATTGAATCACATATTGTTATGCCCATGGGTGCTCCTTTAGCAAAAATTGAAGCAACAAAGGATTATGGAGCAACAGTTTATCAAAGTGGTAAACTTATTGATGATGCCTATGACTATTGTATGATCTTAAATAAAAAAAAAAGTTATGAGTTTGTTCATCCATATTTAGATTCTAAAGTTATTGCAGGTCAAGGTACCATAGGCCTTGAATTATTAGAACAAGTAAAAGAATTAGATTCAGTTATAATTTCTGTTGGAGGCGGTGGTCTTATTAGTGGTATGGCATTAGCCTTAAAAGCACTCAATCCTAAAATAAAAATATATGGAGTAGTAGCAGAATCTACTCCAGGAATGTATTATTTATTTAAATCTAAAGGTAAGGATTTAGATTCAATATCAAATCCAACTATTGCAGATGGCATAGCTATAAAAAAGCCTTCCTTATTTATTTATGAAAATTACATTAGTAAATATGTTGATGATATGGTTATAGTTTCTGAAGATGAAATAGCTGCAGCTATGGTGTTTTTACTTGAACGAGCAAAAGCAGTTGTTGAGGGTGCAGGAGCAGCAGCACTTGCAGGGGCTAAAAAAGCATCTAAACAATGGGACCTTGGTGAAAAAACAACTGTTGTTTTATGTGGTGGAAATGTGGATTTAAATCTACTTTCTGCTGTTATAGAAAAAGGGTTTTTAAAAGCAGGAAGAATAACAAGAATTAAAGTTGCTACAAAAGATTTACCTGGAAATCTTCATAAATTAACAGGGGTTTTAGCAGATCTTGATGCCAATGTAATTGATGTAACTCACAATAGAGTAAGTGCTGGCTTAGCTTTAAGAGAAACATTAATTGAATTTTTATTAGATACAAAAGATATAAGACATATTCAAAAAATTAAAAATAAATTTCAATCACTTGGCGCAAGAGTTTTAAAGGATTAGATATGAATTTAAAAATTTCTAAAGATATTTTAGATATGGTTCCTTATAAACCTGGAGAATCTAAAAAAGATGTAAAAACTCAATACAATAGAGATTTTTTTGTAAAACTTGCAAGTAATGAAAGCCCTCTTCCACCATCTGAAAAAATTAAAAGCGCTATTTTAAAAATAATAGATAAAACTTTTTTATACCCAGACCCATCTAGTAGAGATTTAAGACAAGCAGCTTCAAAGTATTTTAAAATTTCTTCAAAGAAGATACTAGTTGGTAATGGCTCCAATGAACTTATTGATCTTTTAATTAGGCTTGTTTGCGAACCTGGTGAGTCTATTATGACTTCAGCAGGGGCTTTTATTGCATATAAAATTTGTGCAAAAGCAAGCAGAGCTAATGTTATTGAAATTCCCTTAAGAACTGATTACACAATTGATTTAGCCGCTTTTTCTAAAACATTAGAAGGTCTAAAAACTTTGCCTAAAATTATATTTATTCCAAATCCAAATAATCCAACAGGATCCTATATTGCTAAAAATGAGGTTGATGAATTTTTATCTAAATGGGGTGGAAGACAAGATCTATTGGTGGTTTTTGACGAGGCCTATACAGAGTTTGTAGATGTTAAAGATTTTCCTAAAATTTTAGATTTTTTAAAATTTGAAAATGTTTTAGTTTTAAAGACAATGAGCAAAGTTTTTGGTTTAGCAAGTTTAAGAGTAGGATTTTTATTAGGAAATTTTGAAATACTAGAACTGATTCATAGAATTAGAAATCCTTTTAATGTAAATGCTTTTGCTCAAACAGCAGCTATAGCAGCACTCCAAGATCAAGAAAGTTTAAATAAGATAAAAAACCTAATAATACATGGAAGAAATGATTTTTCTAAGTTCTTAGGTGATTTAGGACTTATGTATGTTCCTTCACAAGCTAACTTTATTTTTTTTGAAACAGGTGAAGACGCTTTAAAAGTTTATGAGGCTTTGTTAAAACATGGGGTTATTGTTAGATCTCTTATTGGTTACGGTTTTAAAACTCAATTGAGAATAACAATTGGTGATGAAAAGCAAATGGAGTTTGCAAAAAAGGCATTTAAAAAAGTTTTTCTCTAAGAGGGGATTTTAGTAAAAATACTCTTTAAAATTGAGAAGTTTCTTTTAAAGCTGGCACAGGCTGAATTTTTGATAAATACGATATTGGGATAAAACTACTTAAAAGGGCTACAAGAACACAGAAAAAAAGAACCCATCCTATTGTATATAAATTAAATTCCACAGGAAGGTATTGATTTTGATAAATAGGTGGAAGTATTTTTAATGGAAAAATATCTAAGAAAATTACTATAAAAATCCCTAAAAACCCTCCTATAAAAATTCCAAAGAGTGAAATCCCTGCCCCAATTCCTCCAAAAAGTAACTTAATTTTAAATTTAGAAAGCCCCATAGACAAAAGAATACCTATATCTTTTTGTTTTTGAACTACTATAAGAATTAGAAGTGTTATTATTGAAAAACTTGTAATAAGAAGAGCTAAACCTAATAAAAAAGTCATTGTAAATTTTTCTAATTTAAGTGCTAAAAAAAGTGCAGAATTTCTTTCTTTCCAAGTTTCAACTTTATACCCTTTTTTAAAGAATTGTTCTTTATAGTTTTTAACATTTTGAGGATTTTTAATATAAACTTCGTATCCTGACAAAAGACTTAAAGTTTTTTCTTTAAAAAGATTTTGATAATTATATATTAAAATTCTACCTTCTGTATCTCCACTTTCAGAATTTAAAATACCTAAGATCCTGACTTCTTTTAAATCTTTAAAACCTAAATCTAATTGATCCTTAATTATAGTCTCTGGTTTGTATAGTTGAATATTATCTCCTACTACAACTTTAAGTTTAAAAGCTAAATCTGAGCCTATAAAAACACCTTCTCCATTTGAAAAATCTTTTAAATCATAAACTAAAGGACTTTTATTGAAATTATAAAATGATTTTTTTTCTTTTAAAGAGGCCTCTTTAAGACCAATGGCCTCAGCGCCATTAAAATAACCTTCTGATGTTTTGATAAGAATATCTTGAGTTTCAAAAATATTGAATTTAGTAATTTTGTTTATTGTTTTTATTTCTTTTTCAAAATTCTTATTTATATTTTCTATTACAAGGTGAGGTTCGTAATTTAATAGTCTTTCTTCTGTTGATTTATTTAAACCAGACATTACAGAAAGCACTACAATTAAAGAAAATGTTCCTAAAATAATCCCAAACAAGCTAATCCAAGCCATTTTTTTAATATGAGAATTAGCTTGTTTAGAAAAAAGATATGCTTTTAAAAAACTAAAAATCATTTAAATTAAAGTGCTAAAATAACTTCTACTTCAACATCTACACCTTTTGGAAGTGCACTAACAGCTACACAAGATCTTGCAGGCTTTCCCTCACTAAAATACTGTGTGTAAATTTCATTAAATTCTTCAAATTTAGACATATCTGTTAAAAAAACCATAGTTTTAACTACGTTTAAAAGATTTAAATTAGAATCTTCAATGAATGCCTTTATATTAGAAAGAACCAATTGAGCTTGTTCTGACACACTTCCTTTTAGAATCTCACCATTTACTGGATTTATAGGAATCATCCCTGAACAATACATCATCCCATTAATTTGAACAGCTTGTGAATATGGACCTACTGGTTTAGGTGCTTTATTGCTATAAATAATTTTTTTATCCATGAATTCTTTCCTTATTTTTAATTTAAATTCAATGTATTCATTCTAACTTTATAATTAACTACATCAAGTAGCTTTATGTTAATTTTGCTAAAAATTAACATAACTTGTATAAATTTAAGACAATTTATTATGAGTACTAAAATAATTACTTAACCTGAGTTTAATAGTGTTTATTGTTTCTAAAAGATTTTTAAATATACTTTAGCTAGAAAAACTAGCACTTAATTATATTGCCATAGAAACAAGAGCCATTTTTAACTTTTAATTTTCTATTAACAAGAACCACAACTGAAGATCCTAAGCCAAAAGTACCTAAGTGATCACCAACCTTAACTTTATCTCGACCATCTTTAAAAAGGCCTTTAGACATTTCTAAGCTTCCAACATTAAGAGCCCCTATCATAACAGATGCAACTCTTCCATAGTCTAAAGAGTTGACTATGGAAATAGTTCTTACGTTTTTAGAAAAAACCGTAGGACAAAGCTTGATAAACCAATTTGCTACAGGGTATGAGCAACCTTTTATTTTAAAGCATTTTTCATAAATTCCTGAAACAGGATGATGAACTCTATGATAATCTTTAGGACTTAGGTAGTAATTAAAAAAGTAGGCATTTTTAAAATTATTAGCCTCTTTTCCTAAGAGTTCATGTAAAGGATAATTTTTTTTTTTTACTAAGAAAACTTGTTTTTCTTGAACTTTTCCAAAACTAACAAGTTTTCCATCTATGGGATGAATAAAATCTTTTTCATCTAAAAATAAATCTCTATTTATTTCACGAGTAAACATATCATAAAGAGATTCAAATTTTTTTTTTCTTGCATTTAAAAAGCTTATTTTAAAAAATTTAGAAAATAAAAAAATACAAGCTTGAGCAAAAAACTGAGGCTTTCTTATTTTTGAAAAAACTCCAAAAAGATAGCTTAAAAAAAGTGTCATTTTTTAAATATCCGTTTTAGAAAAAGGCTTTTTAAAACTGTTTTTAAGTTTAACCTCTTCCTCTTTTATTTCTTCATTATTTATAGAAAGGGTTTTATTATCTTTAGATAAGAGTAAAAGTTTTTTTGAAATAGAATTTTTTTTAGTTATTTCATTTTTAGGTTCACTTGTTGTTGAAGTTTTTATCTTTTCATCAAATTTTATAAGCCAATTTTGATCTTTAGAAGATATTTCACCACCAGTTATTAAGACTTCTCTAAGATTTTTAGCTTTTTGTTTTTGTTTTTCTTCCTCAAAAAATTCTGTTTTAGTAGAAATTTTAGAAAGCTGTTCATGAATTTGTAGAAACTCTTTTTCACTAGCGGAATAAGATTCATCATAAGGTTTTTTTAATTTTCCGGTTAAATTAGAAAGTGTCTCTTTTTCTTCACTATTTTCATTGTCAATTCCGTTAGGGAATAGAGTTTCAATTTCAGATAAACTTGGGAGTTCTTTAATATTTTTTAAACCAAAAATTTCTAAAAATTTAGACGTTGTTTTATATAACATTGGTTTTCCAGGAAGTTCACTTTTGCCAGCAAATGCTAATAAGCTTTTATCCATTAAGGTTCTTATTAAGTGACTAGAATCCACCCCTCTAACTTCATCAACTTGAAATTTAGAACATGGTTGTGTATAAGCAACTATTGCAAGAGTTTCTAAAGACGGACTAGTGAGCCGAAAGCTTCTAGCTTTAATAGTGTTTTGTAAAAATTTTTTTAAATCTTTTATTGTGCGAAGTTGATAACCACCATCAATAAAATAAAGCCTAAAACTCCTTTTTGTTTCTCTAAGATTTTTCTCTAAAACCTCTAAAGCCTCTTTAATATGAGCTTTTTGTATGCTTCCTTCCTCTCCAAAAGCAGTTAGTAAAGTAGAAATTTTTACTGGTTTATCTGAAATAAACAAAACAGCTTCAATTACTTGTACTCGCAGTTCTAAACTAAAAGAGCATTTAGTATTGTCTTTAAGATCAGAAAAATTTAATTGTGAAGCTTGAGAAAAATCAACAAGATCATCTTTTAAATTAATCTTTATATCTTTTGTATGGTCAAGTTTATGATTTTTTTTAGATATTTTAAGTTCTTTAATTTTTTTATTACTCACTATAAACCCCTATTTAATGAAAGTGATAATTTTGTTTCACCGTTGTCAATATCATCATCCGTAGTGTTTTTAATTTCATGGTCAGTAAAAATTTCTTTTGTATCAAATTCAATTTTATTATTTAAAAATAGTGTTGAGTTTAAATCTGCATAGTCTTTTTTCTGCAACCAAGTTTTTCCCAGGTTGTTAGGTAATTTTTTTTTCATATTAATATGAATATCTGCATAATTTTGACTTTGAAAAAGGCTTGTATAACCTATTTTAGAAAGTTCTAATATAGATAAAAATGTAATGAGAAGCCTAGATTTATCATTATCCGTGAAATTAGAAGGTATAATCCAGAGCTCTTTTAAAGATGTTTTAGATTGTTTTATAAGAATATTTCTAATCTCTAAAATTCTTGAAGAAATTGATTGAATTTTTGTACTAATTTTATGAACAATCTTATTTGCTTTATTTAAAGCCTTCTTATAATGAAAAATTAAAGTATAGACTGGGTTATCATTAATCTTTATAATATCATCAGGTCTTTTAAGGGCTGTTTCTTTAAAAGCTTTAGTCCAAACATCTCTACCTAAAAGAGGCCGCTCATAAATTTGCTTAGAGATTTCTTGATACTTTTGATATTCTAAAAGCTTACCTACAAGCTCCTTGCGTGGATCATCTATTTTTTCTTCTTCCTCTTCTAAAAGTTTTAAAGGCATTAACATTCTAGACTTAATGTGAATAAGAGTTGCTGCCATTGTAATAAAGTCCCCAGCTCCCTCAAGATCTAGTGTTTTCATGGTTTTAACATAGGCAAGATATTGGTTGGTTATTTGAACAATATTTATGTCAAATACATCCATTTCTTCTTTTTTTATAAGAAAGAGCAGTAGCCCTAAAGGCCCTTCAAACTGATTAAGTGATATTTTTACTTCTGCCATCTACCTGCTATTTGTTAAATAAACCTTGTTAAGCCTTAAGTTTATATTGAATCAAGCCTTTAGTTTTAAATCAATCATGAGTATATAAAAAAATAACCTATAATAACTGCTAGTATATTATACAAAATTTTAATTGGAAGAGCTACAAAGCTTTGTCCTGAACTTAAGGAATCTAAGATAATAAGTCCAAAAAGAATCATGGAAATAATTTGAGAATTTTGTTCAAGCCAAATATTAGTTCTAATGGGTAAAAATCGAGCTAATATTTTTCCTCCATCTAAAGGATGTACAGGAATCATGTTAAAAACTGCTAAAAAAAGATTCAAATATACAAACATTTGAAACAATTGAAGGAGTAGATCACTTAAATTATGGGGCAGTCCAAGTTTAAGCCTTATATTTATCAAAACTAATCCTACAATAGCTAAAATAAAATTAGATGCTGGTCCAGCTAGAGCAATCCAAAACATATCTTTTTTAGGGTTTTTAAGATTTCCAATGGAAACAGGAACAGGTTTAGCCCAACCAAAAAATAAAGGAGAACCACCTACAATTGCAAACAGTGGAAATATAACTGTTCCCATTAAATCCATGTGTACCAAAGGATTCATAGACAAACGACCTAAGTTCTTAGCTGTAGAATCTCCTAATCTATTTGCTACCCAACTATGAGCAAATTCATGAAAACAAAGGGCAAATAAAAATGGTACATAAAATAGCGCAATTTGACCCATAATTTGATTAAAATCCATATTTTCACCTACGTACTTATGCTTTTTTTAGCCTTTAATTTTTACTCGCTATAATTCTTTTAATAAGATATGACATATTTTTTATATAAAAGGGAGGTTTTTATGTCTAGAGTTCAACCATTAACTCAATTTACAGAGGATGAACAAGAATTTAAAAATGTCATTAAAGACTTTGCTGAAGGTGAAATCAAACCACTAGTGCGAGAAATGGATAAAAAAGCTCAAATAAATAAAGATCTAATAGAAAAGCTTTTTCAAATGGGCATTATGGGCATTGAAACCCCTGAAAATTACGGTGGCACTGGAGCCTCATTTATGACGGCCTGCTTGGTGGTTGAAGAGCTTGGGAGAGTAGATGGTTCTATTAGTGTCTTAGTTGATGTTCAAAATACTCTTGTTACCAATGCATTTTTAAAATGGGGAAGTGAGGCAATTAAAAAACGCTATCTTCCTAAGTTAGCAAGTGAATGGGTGGGAGCTTATGCTTTAAGCGAGTCTACAAGTGGATCTGATGCTTTTGCTTTAAAACTTAAAGCTGAAGATAGGGGAGATAAATATGTTTTAAACGGCAATAAGCTTTGGATTACAAACGCAAACGAAGCTGATGTTTTTATTTGTTTTGCAAATTTAGATTTTAATAAAGGTTATAAGGGTATTTCTGCTTTTATAGTTGAAAAATCTTTTTCTGGCTTTAAAGTAGGTAAAAAAGAGGATAAATTAGGCATTCGAGCAAGTTCTACTTGTGAGCTTCTTTTTGAAAACTGTGAAGTTCCTAAGGAAAATATTTTAGGTGAGATTGGGCAAGGCTATAAAGTAGCAATTCAAACTTTAAATGAAGGTCGTATTGGTATTGGTGCTCAAATGCTTGGTATTTCTCAAGGGGCATACGATGCTGTTGTTAAATACATTAAAAATCGTGAACAGTTTGGTAAATTAATTGCATCATTTCAAGGAGTTCAATTTCAACTAGCTGATATGAGAACCATGTTAGAAGCTTCTCGCTTATTGGTTTATAATGCAGCAAGGTTAAAAGATGCAGGAAAAGATTTTACAAAAGAAGCAGCCATGGCAAAACTTTACTCATCTCAGTCAGCTGAAAAAATTACTTCAATGGCTGTTGATTTATTTGGTGGCAATGGCTTTACTTCTGAATATCCTGTGGAAAAATTTTTTAGAGATGCTAAAATTGGCCAAATATATGAGGGAACTTCTAATATGCAACTTCAAACTATTGCAAAAATGGAGCTTTTATAAAAATTTATGATCATAGCCATGGTTGTAACCAACTTATATTAAAATGTGTTAAAAGCCTTTAAAAGCTGGAGGTTTTAATGAATAGAGGATCAATTTTAGAGAAAAAACAACACTTTGAATTCTGGAAAAATCATGTTCATGAATCTCTTAACGCTAAAGTCACCATAGCTTAGTATTGCCTTAAAAATAACATCAAACACTCAACCCTTCATGGCTATAAAAAAAATTCTACCCTGAACTCTATAAATCTAAGAAGAAAAAAGTTAAAGCAAAACCTCTTTTTAAAAAAATTGAGATTAAAAACATCAATACAACAAGAAAAAAGAAACTCTTGATAAAAACTCTTCTAAATGGACTGCTCGATTCTTAAAAGAATTATTAAGATGAAATCCATTCATGATTTTAAAGAAATCTACCTCTACTTTACGTTTGTTGATATGAGAAAATCTATAAGCGGACTTTCAACTCTTGCTCAATGTGAAATCTCTGCTAACTGGAAAAAAGAGCACCTCTTTGTATTCTTAAACTGAGGTTAAAGAATACTTATTAATTTTATTCTTCAATTTTAGATTGGTTATTATAAAACTTCGTATGTGTTTGCAGCGTGTCTATGTGTTCTCTTAGATCATTTTTAATTCTACCATCTAGATTGTCTAAGGTTATTTCTATACCCTCTATTCTTGCTAGCTTTAGAGCTGGTACCATATCTGAATCACCTGTAATAATAACAACCCTATCTACAAGGCTTTTAAAGGCGAGTCTTGAAACATCTAAACCTATTTTCATATCAACTTGTTTTTGTTCGATCTTAGGCTCCACATCGTCAGGTGAAATTGTAGCTTTGTTAATTCCGTTGTCTCCTCTTTTCTATAGGCAAAGAGTCATAGTAATAGATTCTGTAGATTCGCTCATTCTGGTCTGATCTAAGGTGTTTTTTGCAGTAGTCTCTTATGTTAGAGCCATTATAGAAAAAGAGCTTTTCCTTGAAAACCCTTTTTCTCATAAATATCCATCGATTAAAAAAGCGACTTTCATAAAACCTCAAAAAAAAGCCCCGAGGTCTATGGCCGCTACCAAATTAATGAGGGTAGAGACGTCGCCCGAGGCATTATGTAGATCTTTATAGTACAGTATTATCGGAAAAAAAAATAATAAGTTTAGTGAGATCTTGTTTTTTTGAAAATTTAACAATTTTAGGTACTTAGGTCGATTTAAAAAGCCTGTGGATCTTGCATCAAGCTTTTGATGAATAATGTAGTTGAGCTGTCAAAATGCATCAAACCTCAAAGCCTTCAAGAAAAACTGAAATTGACTAATATTCAGTTTAAAAACCTACTCTACTTGATTTTAGAAGATCCAGAGGTTTGGGAAGATCTAGCGGATTTAATATTAAATTAAAATGGGGTTAGTTTTAGATTGCTTACGCTTTTAAGTTGTTCATTGTGATTTAAGATTATTGATAAAGTCTATATGAACACCTTCAAATTCACCATTAGACATAAAAAGAACTACGTCTTCACCTTTAAATTTAGATTTAATAAGTTCTGGTATAGACTCAATAGAGTCCGGGCAAATGGCATCTTTAGAGAGTTTTCTTAGATCACTACAAAGTTTTTCTGAGGAAAAATTATCTTTTTCTGATCTTTTTATAACTGGTGCCACTATAGATACGTCTGCAGCCTTAAAACTGTCTATATAATTTTTTTGAAAGACGTTGTTTCTTGAAGTAGCAGACTTTGGTTCAAATATTGCTATGAGATTTTTTTCAGGATATTTTTTTTTAAAAGACTCTAATGTTAGACGAACAGCACTGGGGTGATGGGCAAAATCTTGAAAAACTACTAGATTCTTATTTTCAAACATCTTTTGCTGCCTTCTTACAACACCTTTAAAGGTTTTAGCTGATTCCATGACTTTTTCTAAATTAAAATTTTTAAAATTTAAAAATGTCATAATGGATAAAAAATTTAAAGAGTTATATGTACCAAACCAAGCTCCTAGAAATTTATATTTTTTATTCCCAATTCTAAATACAATTTGAGTTCCTTTTTTATCAATTTTTTCCTCCAGTATTTGTCCATGACAATGACTAGATAAACCATAAGAAAGTTTACAATAGTTTTTAACTGGCTCATTTAAAATTTGTTTTATATTTTTATCATCTCCATTATAAATTAAAACCCCCTCTTCTGGGATTTTATTAAGAAGAATTTTAAAAGCATCAAGAACTTGAGAAAGGTCGTCATAAATATCTACATGATCAAACTCTATACCTGTTAAAATAACGTTTTTAGGAAAATAATGAAAAAACTTTGGAACTTTATCAAAAAAAGCAGTGTCGTATTCATCACCTTCAATGACAAACCAATGAGATGTCCTGGCTGAAAATGAATATTTAAAATTAGCAGGAACTCCGCCTATTAAATATCCAGGGTGTTTTCCTAAAGTTTCTAAAGCCCAAGTCATCATAGAAGTTGTTGTTGTTTTTCCATGAGTTCCACAACAAACAATTGTTTCTCTATCTTTTAAAAACAACTGTCCTAAAATTTTAGGAAGTGATGAAAATGAAATATCTGACTCTAGTAGTGCTTGAACTTCTTCCATATTTTGACTCATAACATTGCCAACAATTACGAAATCAGGTTTTGGAATTAAATTTTCTTTAACAAAACCTTTCATAATAGGAATTCCTAAAATTTCTAATTGTTTAGACATTGGAGGGTATACATTTTGATCACTACCTGTAACCTTATACCCCATACCTTGAAGAATTCCAGCAAGGCTTCCCATGGCCATACCACAAATTCCCATTAAATGTATATGAGCTCCTTTTTTTAAATTTTTAATATAAATCTGTTTTTTGTTTATAATTTTATTCACTATATAAACTCCTTATAAACTAAATCCTGAATCATAGATCTACACTGGTTAAAGTTAGTATTCATTTTATCTAATAATGTTTTATTTGATAAAATTACAATAAAAAGATCTTTTATAGGATCATACCAAAAAGAAGTTCCTGTATACCCTAAGTGTCCAATTGAATTTTTAGAAAATAAGGTTCCAGCCGTGGTTTTTTCACCACTGGGTATCATAAAGCCATTTGCCCATTCATTATTTATTTTTTTAAAAAATTTAGGTTGTTTTTTGTATTGAAGTCTTAGTTTTTTCCCATATTCAAGCATATCTTGAATAGAGCCGAAAAGCCCTGCTTGAGGGGCCACTCCACCCATTACATGAGCATTGTCATCAAAAACTTCTCCTTGAAGAATACGTTTTCTCCAAGTACAAATTTTAGTTGGAGCATAAAGATTTTTTTTAAATTTAGGTTTGTTACATAGATTAAAATGTAAACCTTTAACTTTATTCATGTTTTTAAAAACTACATCTAAACTCTCATTTTCTAACTCTTGAATAAAAAAACCTAAAATTAAAAATCCGAGATCTGAATAAGCAATATTATTTTTTCTTTTTTTAATGCTTTCAACTTCATTTCTAAGGTTTTTTCTTAATTCAAAATTTTTTTCATCTTCAGGTAAATATTCTAAAACCTTATAAAGTGCTTTATGTGTATTTAAACCTGAGCTGTGATTTAAGAGATTTTTTACTGTGATTTTAGACATGTAAAGCCAGTTTAAAACTGAAGAGATTTTAGTGTTTAAAAGTTTTGAATTTTCATGAAAATAAGTAGCTATGAAAATAGCTTTTGTTAAAGAGGCAAGGTCATAATAATCATATTTTTTACCATAACATTCAGAAAAAACTTTTTTCCCTTTGTATAAAACTCCTACTCTTAATGAGAGTTTAGAGTTTGGAGTTAGTTTATTAAAAATACTATTTTTAATTTTTATTTTTAAGGATTGAGTTTTTAAGATTTTAGTCATAGACTATATATTATTTATTAACCTTGGCTTAGGGTCTAGTATAAGTTTAGACCTTTTTCCTAGCCAAAAAGGGTTGTTTTTTTTATGAATATGTCCGGCTTGTAAACCTGATAAAACTGGAAACTTTTGGCTTAATGCCCATTGTTTTAAAACCTTTTTAATAAGTTTTTCTTCTTTTTTATTTGAATGAGAAAAGTGTCCAAAAATTATAGCTTTTACCCCTAATAAGAATCTTGATTGATTTAAATGTGTGAGCATTCTGTTTATCTTATAGGCAGGTTCTTGAACTTCTTCTAGAAAAAGAATATCTCCTTTTGATCCTTTATCAATTTTAGTTGCTATTATAGACACTAGTGTTGTTAAGTTGCCTCCAATGAGTTTTGCTAAAATTTTATTTTTAGTGGATGTATTTAAGAGTTTTAGATTTTTAAAAGTATCAGAATAAATATGAGGATTTTTTAGTAAAATATGGATTTTATTGTTTATATTCATATTATTTAATTTTTTAAAAGCTGCACTCACATGGGGTCCATGTATTGAAGAAAGTCCTAAATTTTTATTAAGATAGTAGTGAAGATTTGTGCAATCACTAAATCCCATATAAATTTTTTCAGCTTTAAAATCCGAAGGTTTTAAATATGGAATAATTTCCTGCATTCCGTAGCCACCTCTTAGAGCCCAGACTATTTTACTTGATGTTTTCTTGTTAAACGCCTGTTTTAGCTCTTGAACTCTTGATTCTAAGTTTGAAGAGCATAGCAAATCTTTTTTAAACGGCATTCCACTTATTTGCTCTATTAAGACTCCTCGCTTTAACCACCAAGATAAACTTGCCTTAATGTCTTTGTCATTGAGCTTAAAGCCTGAGGCCACACAAGAGACTTTAATCATATAAATAAATCCTCATAGAGCCACTATAAACACGCTCTAGTTTTCAAAGTTTTAGGGACCTTAGTTTAATTTTTATACTCTTTAGGATTTTTTATGCCAAGCTTTAATTGCGGTGCAATATTGTTATGATCTTTAATCCATTAGGAGGGCATTTTTAAAACAACTTTAGCATCCAAATAATCATAGTCCTGATTACTTAAAAACTCCTGAAATTTAAAATCTTAGTTTAAAAAAAATTGTAACTGATTTTGCTTCCCTTTTGCATATCCTTTGGGGGCATCATTACAGGCCAATGCTGTTATTTTAGCCCTTGCTTTACCATTGAATATAGTGGGTTGTCCTGGTCTAGAGCCATGGTAAAGGGCTTGATGAAGTCCACTCTCAAGAGAGCGCTCTTTAATATTTTGAACAGTTCTTTTCCTAGGGCCAAGAACATTAGAAACAAGACAAGGAGATTTTCCACTATCACTTAAGAGTAGAACCCTAGCCTGAGTAATTTCACGGGCCTTAGTGGTGCCTTTTTTAATGAATTTATTCAAGCGGGATTTTTCATTTGTCTTTAGTTTGATTTTAACTTCTTTTTTCATTTTTTTTTCATACCGCCCTCCATGGCCTTATAAAATCATAAAATCAAGAAACTGCAAAAATTGTTGATCTTTTGTTGAAAATTAATGGCATGGTGTATTAGGTTCAACTATATTTTTTTATTTCTAATAAATTACTCAAGATCAAAAAAGACGACATTAAAACAAATACAAACTTCATTCTAGATTTTCCTTAAATTTTCTCACTCATTCTTATCATTTTTAGTTAAAGAAAAACCCTTACAAACCTTAATGCCTCAAATAAAGATATTTGAGGTTGTTTTTCTCATTAAAAATTAAGTTTTAAAAGGCTTCATCAAATGAAACATCACCAGTTACATTTACTTGGTAAGCTGAAACTTTTCTTTCGAAAAAATTAGCCAATTCTTGAGTATTTTGAAGTTCCATAAAATCAAATGGATTTTTAACATTATAAATTTTATCCATACCCATTCGCTCAAATCTTTGATCTGCAACAAACTGCAAGTATATTCTCATATCTTTATTGGAAAGACCTGCAATCCCTTGTTCAAGGATTTCTTGAGCAAAGAGCATTTCACAATCTATGGCTTCAGTAAGCATTTTTCTAATAGCACTTTTTATATTGTCATCAAAAAGATCAGGCTCTTCAGTGATTACTGTTTCCATTACTTTAAAAGCAAAATCAATATGGGCACTTTCATCTCTAAACACCCAGTTTGTTCCAGAGGCTAGACCATTTAAAAGACCTTTTGACCTTAAGAAATAAACATAGGCAAAAGCACCAAAGAAAAATAAACCTTCAATACAACATGCAAAGCAAATAAGATTTAAAAGAAATTGGCGCCGTTGCTCTTTTGTTTGAATAGTATTTAACTCATTAATTGAGTCCATCCATTTAAAACAAAATTCACCTTTTGCCCTTATTGAGGGAATTGTTTCAATGGCAGAAAAAGCATCTTCTCTTTCCTTATGGTCAGGAATATAAGTGTCTAAAAGTGTAAGATAAAATTGCACATGTAAGGCTTCCTCATAAAGTTGGCGAGAAAGGTATAATCGAGCTTCTGGTGAATTAATATGTTTGTATAAGTTTAGGACAAGATTGTTGCTTACAATAGAATCGCCTGTTGCAAAAAAAGCAACAAGACGTTTAATTAAAAAGTGTTCTTCTTTTGTTAGTTTATTTCTTAAATCAATAATATCATTTGAAAAATCTACTTCATCTACAGTCCATGTATTTTTAATTGCGTTTTTATACATTTCAAAAAAAACAGGGTATTTCATTGGTCTAAGTGTTAAATTAAAACCTGGATCTAATAACATTATGCTCTCCTAAAAGTTAAAAATAAATAAAAAAGTCACTAAACTTTGTTTATTGACAAGCTTCACAAATATCAGGGTTTTCTAAAGAACAAGCTAAGGCTTCTTCTTTAGAGAATGTTTGAGTTGTTGTGGATGCAACATTATATTCATTATCTACGGTTTTTGCAATTTTTGTAGCTGGTCGTGATCTTAAATAATAAGTGGTTTTAATTCCTTTTTCCCAAGCATACATATACATACTAGAAAGCTTTCCAATAGAAGGACTTTCAATGAAAAGATTTAAAGACTGGCTTTGATCAATATAGGGTCCACGTCCAGCAGCTAGATTGATTAAAGCTTTTTGAGGAAGCTCCCAAGCTGTTCTATAAAGATTTTTAATGTCTTCAGGAATATCTTTAATGGAACCAATAGATCCTTCAGTAGCCTTAATCTGTGCTCGTATATCATCAGTCCAAAGGTTGCGATTTTTTAATGCTTGAACTAAGTATTTATTAGTTTGAATAAATTCACCAGACAAAGTTTCTCTTTTAAAATAGTTTGAAACTTGAGGCTCAATTGCTTCAAAAACACCAGTGATAGTTGCAATAGTTGCTGTTGGAGCAATGGCAATAGTTAAAGAGTTTCTTAATCCATGGGTTATTATATCTTTTCTTAAAGTCTCCCATCTTTCCATTTGAGAAGGTTTTACCCCCCAAAGATCAAACTGAAAGTCACCTTTAGCAGCCCTTGTTTCTTTAAAAGCTGTGTGAGCTCCTTTTTCTTTAGAAATAGCTGTGGAAGTTTTTAAAGACCAATAATAAATCTCTTCTTGAATTTTTGTAGAAAGCCTTAAAGCTTCAGGACTATCATATGGTAAATTAAGCTTGAAAAAAACATCTTGTAAGCCCATTACACCAAGTCCAATAGGCCTCCATCTATTATTAGAACTCTTTGCTGTTGGAATAGGATAAAAGTTTATATCAATAACTTTATCTAAATACTTAACAGCAATTTGTGTTGTTTGAGCAAGTTTTATGAAGTTAAATTTACCATCTACAACATGGTTTGAAAGGTTAATGCTTCCAAGATTACAAACTGCAGTTTCATCTTTTGAAGTTACTTCTAGAATTTCAGTACAAAGGTTAGACAAATGGATTATATTTTTAGGGTGTCCAGTTTGATTACTCTTTTGATTGCTAGTATCTTTAAATGTCATCCAACCATTGCCTGTTTGAGCTAAGGTTTTCATCATTCTTGAATAAAGATCTCTAGCTCTTATTTGCCTCTCAAAAAGACCATCTTTTTCACCTTGTATATAATTTTTTTTAAATTCTTCACCAAAAGTATCAGTTAAATGAGGTGTTTTTTTAGGATCAAATAAAGACCATAGCTCATTTTTTTTAACTCTTTCCATGAATAAATTAGGGACCCAATTAGCAAGATTTATATTATGAGCACGAGCTGCTTCATCTCCTGTATTGTCCCTAAGTTCTAAAAACTCTTCAATGTCTGCGTGCCAGGATTCAAGGTAAATACAAGCAGCCCCTTTTCTTCTTCCACCTTGATTTACAGCAGCTACTGAGGAATCTAAAGTCTTAATCCAAGGAATAAGACCATTGGATTTACCATTAGTGCCTTTAATTAAAGAGCCTCTAGATCTAACTCTATGAAAAGCAACACCAATACCACCAGCAAATTTTGAAAGTAAGGCGATATCTTTATATTTGTCATAAATATTAGCAAGATCATCATCAGGGCTATCTAAAAGGTAACAACTTGAAAGCTGTGGTCTTAAAGTTGCAGAATTAAATAGTGTAGGGGAGCTTGGCATATAGTCCATTTGAGAAATAAGATCATAAAACTCTTTAGCTTCAGGAAAAGTTGAACTTAAACCACATGCTACACGTAAAAAAAAGTACTGAGGAGTTTCAATAATTTGTCGAGTTTGAGGGTGTTTTAAAAGATATCGATCATAGACGGTTCTGAGCCCAAAATATTCAAATTTATCATTTCTTGTTTGATCTATAATTAGATTTAAAGCTTCCTTATTATCAAGTACAAATTCAGCGCTGTCTTCAGAAATGAGACCTAGTTTGCGCCCGTGTCTAATGGAATCAAAAAAATTTAAAATATTTTGAGAAGCCACTTCTTCTTGGATGTATCTGTTTAAAAGTCTTTGAGCAAGTTTTGAATACACAGGGTCTTCACTAATAAGCATAGAAGCAGTTTGAATACAAAGCTCATCAAGTTCTTTAGTTGTGGCACCATTATAAAGACCGCTGATTGCTTTTGTAGCAATTCTCATAGGGTCTACCTCAGGTAAGCCATTTGAACATGCAATGACCACATTAATAATTTTATTTACATCAACAGGAACAAGGTTTCCGTTTCTTTTCTTAACGTGCATTACTTTTGGAGTTCCAGTTTCATCTGAAGGATTCATGGTTGAGGGTTTAGTGTTATCAATATAAGCATGTTCAGTTTCTACTTGTTTTGTGTCTATGTTCATCATGAACTCCTTTTAGTGTTATTCATTTTTAAACCCTGTTTAAATCTAGGCATTAAAACTTTTAGAGGAAAAAACATTATAAGCATACAAATCTATTTATTCTCTACCCTGCTTCTTTTTTAATAGTAGAGGGTTTTAAGGCTTTTTAAAATTTATATACAAAGCCTAAAGTCTTCCCCTTTTTTTTAGACTCATTTTTAAGAACCTAATAAATTTACTTATTTTTCAAGACTTGAGTCAAACTAGAAAAAAACAATGTCTTTTTGCATTTCTTCTTGCATCTTTTTTAAAATATACTTGAAAAAATACATGCCTAAAAATTAAATAGTCCGTACTATTTTTTGTGCATTAATTAAAAACAAACACAGCATATATTAAGTTTTTCATTTTTTTAAAATAACTCCAATAAAATAAGAGTCTAGTTTTGTATAAAAAGTAAAAGTCAATTATTTGACAATAAAAATAGATTTATTTTGTATATTTTTATTAACAATAGCGATTTTTAATAAAAATTCCCTATATCTAGTAAAATTTTTATTAAAACAGCTGTAATATTGGATTTTTTCAAAGAATTTAGGTGATTATTTCATTAATAAATAGTAACAGATATGGGCTTTTAACTATAAAGAGGTCTGTTTTGTAATGAAAAGTATGATTTTTGTAATTATTTCTCGAGTGTCTCTCCAGTGGCAAAAGGTCTGTGTTGTAATGAAAAGTATGATTTTTGTAATACGCTATGTTGCCATTATTTTAAGCTTATGTGTTTTACCCCTAACAGGGTATTCACTTAATCCTATAAAAGCTCAAAATTATGAAAGTATTTCATTAAAAAAGCCTTTATCATTAAAAACAGGTCTTCTTTATTTGAATCACTACCATCGTCAGTTTAATCAATCAGGATATAGTTTTGATTTAAGAGGAAATAAGAAGCTTTCATCTAAAGGAAGTTTTATTTTTAATTCTCTTGGGTTTTTAAAAGTTCAAGGTCAGGGAGCATCATCATATTCTATTCCAGAAATATATTACGTTAACCAACTTTCATCTAAACTAGAGTATTCATTTGGAAGAAGAATTGTAAACTGGTCTGAATTAGAAAAATATTTACCTTCAGGCTTTTGGAATAATGTTTGGGATTTTAATAAAGTATCTCCTATAAAAGAAGGGCTTGTAGGAATATTTTCCAATTATAAAATTTCAAATAGGTCAAACCTAGAGTTTTTTGTAAGCCCCATTTCAGTACCTAAGACAACACTTCATTATAAATTTGATGGCAATGGAAACGTGAAAACCAATACATTATGGGTTAATCAACCTCTTGAAGAGATTGAGTATAGAGGAAATGAATATAAAATTAAATATTTTTTAGATTTAAATATTCCTGAATTAATAGTTCATCCTCAGATTGGAGGAAGTTTTAATTGGTCTAATGAAAAAACTTTTATAAAAGCTTCATATCTTTATGGTCCGAGTAAAGATGTTGATACAGCTATTGATGTTTCTTTAAATGTAACGACACCAGAGGTTAATATTGATGCTCTTGTTCTTCCTGAAAGAGTAGGTGTTCATAAGGGAACTATAGAATTTGGTAAATATTGGAGTGAAAATTCAAAAACAATATTGAGCACTAGTTATAGGCAAAGAACTAAGAAACTACCTGCTCTCATAGGTGATACAAAAAGTTATATTGGAACTAGTTCTGGTGGAGTTTACCAACTTTCCCATGAACAATTTTTTAAAGATAAAAGTATAGGAGCTAGGGTTCATGTTATTGAAAATACAGCCATTGAAAATATTGCGAGTGGAGAGTTTAGTGATTTTTTACTAAACTCGTTGTTTATTCCTTTTCAATATAAGAGAGGAGTTGGAGCTGGTATTGGTTATAAAATAGGGTCAAGATTGAAAGTAGATTTTCAAGGGTATTATGACATTAAGTTAGAGGGTGCAATGGGAGATTTTAGTATTGATATGAGCTGGGGAAAAACACATTTGGCTTTAGGGTATAATGTTATTGAAGCAATTTCTTCTCAAACAAAGGGATTTTATAAACATTTTAGGGAAAATGATTCCTATTATATGGGAGTTTCTTATGTTTTTTAAACTAACTGTATTCTGTAGTCTTATTTTCTTAATATCATGCTCAAACAATTATAACTTTAAAGAAGATAGGCCTGTGATAAGCTTAAATTATGATTCAAACTGTTTAAGCGACATAGGAAATGCCATTGAGCTTTACTCAAATGAGGTTCTTTCAGATAGGGAAATTCAACGAAACTTTAATTGTGTTATAGATGCTATTGATTATATTCAATTAAGAGTAAAAGGTGAAAATAAAGGGGTTTATAACACTTTAGAAATAAAATTTTTTTTAGATAAATTTTTATTTAACAAAAATGAAAAAACTATAGGTTTTTATGAATCACTTTTAGCTTTAAAGGGTCAAATTTTTGGTGGAGATACAAAAAACTTAACATTCACAGGTTTAAAGGTTTTAAAAATATTCTTACTAGAAGCTAAAGACTTAGCACTTATTATGAAACCCCATGTTTCAGAATTGTTATTTAAAAAGCCTTTTGACGAGGCTGTTGATATTAAAACTATTCTCAAGCCTGCCTCTAAATTTTTACAAAAATGGGCTCTTTTTCAAGACAAGGATTTAAACATTCAAATTGCTCTAAATTTTTTTAAAAACGCTGATATTAAAATTAAAGCTCAAGAAAGCTGGGTTTCAATTTTTAATTTATTAAGATCTGTTGATTCAAAAAACATTGAAATTAAACATGAAGAAAAGCTTAATGCACTAAGAGTTTTTCAAAATTATTATACCCAAACTCTAGATTTAAAAAAGGGTTTAGCTAGTAATTGGGAGTTTGAAAGAGAATCTTTTTTTAATTTTTCTTTAAAAGTAGAAAGTCTTTTTTTAAGCATACTTGAGTCCATAAACCTTCACCCTAATGCAAAATGGTCTTTAAAAGATTTAACTCACATAACAAACCTAGTGAGTGAGTATGGTCTTTTGGGTAAAAGCTTATCTTTAAGCGCTCAAGAGCATGTTTTAAAAGTTATATTTGGAAAGTATTTTCCAAACGAAAATGAAGAAATAGCTTTAAATTCTAAGAATTTTAAAAAAATTATTTATACTTGGTCTAGTATAAAAACATTTTTGGATGCAACAAAAAATATTGAAGGTTATGTGGGTGAAAGCTTTCCTTATGTTAAAGAGGGAACAGATATTTTTTCACAATTTACTCAAAGAAGATGGCCTTCTTTAACTAGAGTAAATAGGACCATATTGATACCAGATTATAGTCCAATAGTAGAGTTTAGTTTTCAAAGTTTATTTCATTCTAGCTGGCAGTTTTCAGTGGCTGAGCTTTTAATTAAAACTTATTCTAAAGATTTACAAGAGGAAGGGAGTAGTCAAGGACTTGATGTAGATCAAATAAAGGAAGCTTACTTAGATGTGTTTTTGTTTTTAAAAGAATTGGATTTATTAGATGAAAAGAGTAGGGGAAGCTGGTTTAGAGTTTATAATGAAGGAAATCTTTTTGTCCCCTCTGCCATAGCAGATGATAAGGTGAGTTTAAGTGAAATAGCTGATTATATTGCATATACGTTTTCAGCCTACCATGTTGGAGGCTATATTAAAGAATATATGGAGACTCGCTGTCCAACTTTTGATGAAGCTTGTTCTTTTAACTATGTATTGACAAAAGGAAGTGAAGTATTTGAATCTTTACCAGGACTTGGACAATACTTAAGATTTGAAGATTCAAATAATTTAAAAGAATCATATAATATGTGGCAAGAAAATCTTGAGTATATAGCTAAACTCACCAACGATGAGTCTCCATATAAAAGATCCCAATGGTTTAGGGCCTCCATTGCCAATCAATATATTGAAGTTATTTTTAGAAAATATGATTTAAATGGATCAGACACTCTAAATTTTGAAGAAGTAAGTCTATCTTATGCAGATTTTAAAGAAGTTTTAAAACTTTTGCCTATGGTTAAAGGAACACCCATTGAAAATGATGATAAAAAATTAAAAGGAATACTTACGTTTTTTGTGAAAAATGGAAAAGTTCCTGAATTTAAAAATGGACAGCCAAGCTCAGAGTTAATACTTCATATTCTTCTTTGTGGAGGTTCTTACACCAGTAAGAGAAAAGAATGTACGTTTGAGAGTGACCGCTCTAAATTAATGTCCCTTCTAGCATTTATAACTAAGATTAGTAGTGAGTTTTAAATAAATTTTATAGAATTATTAAACAAAATCTTTATTCTAGAGCTAGAGAGATTAGAGTTAATTTTCAAAAAATGTTAAGTGAGTTTTTGAAACCAGATCATGTCCAAGCCATAAAACAGGTTCTGTGGGGTTTGAGGCTTCACATAGAATTGCTTTTCCAGTGGTTTTAAACACAACTTTGCTCAACGGAAATGTTAATAAATTCTTACTATCTTTATGAAGACTTATTAAATAATCAGAAGCCTCTTTCATTTTTGCCATTTCAGGTTCTTTACTATGTTGTGGCCATGTGTCCCAATAAAGCTTTCTTACTCCTGGATCAGCGTTCATATATTTTTGAGTATAAGAATCAATAGTACTAAGGTCATTGGGGTTATTTAAAAGGCTTACACAGGTGTTATGAATAGAAGTATTTTTTCCGCCATTTTCAAATTTAAGTGCTCTAAGAAGGGGATATAAGCAGACCTCAACACCCATAAACACACTTGAAGAAGCTGTTAAAATTTCAGGGGCGTTAAATACTTGAGTGTGTAAACCTTTAGCCCAGTATTTTTTAGCAATATTTTCAAGTTTAATTTTAGCCCATCCTTGTAAATAAGGTGCATATGATTGCCATTTATACTCATCACCTAAAAGAGATTCACAACCATGATACCCGTAAGCTGAATAACTTACTGTTTTTGCCTTATCTCTTATATGTTTTGTTTCTATAATTAAAGTTTCAAAAGTATTTGCTGTGACTTCATTAAAATTCATAGAGCAAAGTTTTCCAATTTCAGATTCCCAAAACTCTTTAGAGTATAAAAATCTTTTTCCAAATCCTTTAAAAACTCTATTTAATAAAGGCATTAAAATTTTAGCTCTTGGAATTCCTCCTGCCATAGTATGAGCAAAATGAATATTAGTTTTAGAAGTTACATATTTTTTTGATATTTCGTTTAAAAAAGCTTGAGTGTTTTTTAAAAACCTTTTTTCACCTATTTTTTTAGATTCTTGAATTTGATGCCAATCAAGTTTTCTAAAATTATTCCATTCATCTCTTTTTAGCCCTTTTAGTTGATCGCATGGAGATAAACCTTTTAAGGTTTTATCTAAATCAAACCCTGCTTCAAGAGGTATATTAATAAGGTTATTCTGGTTTTTTTGAGTGATTTCTTCTAAGGTTAAAGGTCTTAGTTCATTATCTTGATTTCTACGACCCATGGTGCCATAAACAATTTTCATCCCAATTTTTTCTGCCTCTTGAACAATTCCGTTAATATAGCCTTGATGAAAAACCTCACCAAAAATTACAAGTAAATCCCCTTTTTTAAACTTAGAGTTAGGAGGACAAAAGCGTAAAGCCTTAAAACCTTTCATAAAGCCTCCCTCTTTAAGAAATTCATTAAACTTAGACAAATAAAAATTCATTAAAAATATATTTTTTAAATGAATTTATTACAAGGTTTTAAGTTAAGATTTCTTTAGGTTTTTTAAAAAAAATCTAAAGCTATTCATGTAAAATTTACTATACTTTTTTTTAAAATTTGTTGATAGAAGTTTTTTAGGAATTAAAACAAATACAAGAATTTATCCATATTGTTAAAAGTCAATGGGCAAGGGTTTAAATATGAAGTTTTTAAATTATTTTTTCATTGAATTTAATTTATATGAAATCTAAAATAGGGGAGTGTAATTAAATTGAAACATAAGATTTTAGTAGCAATTTTTTTAACTTTTTTTATCCTAACAAACACATTTTCTAAAACTCTCCACATTAAAAATTCACCAGAAAAAAAAGAGCTCACAAAAAATCCCATTGTTCCTATTTCAACTAAAAAACACTTACTTGAAAAAAATTACTCTCCCCTTAAATTTCAAGAAAAAAATTGGCATTTAGAACTCAAACTTAATCAACATGGCAATATTTGGGACAGTAAACTTGAAAATAGCTTTCGTTATCGTTTATATGTAAATCCTAATTTTTTACTTAAAATGTCTGATTATTTCTTTTTTTCTGCAAGTTTAAACATAGGCGACACCATAGGCAGTGTACAGTCTAGATTTGGAGACCTAAGAGCAGATAACTTTATTTATCTTCGTAATGCTAAAGTATATTTTCAAAAACAAATACAAACAAACGTTAATGATTATTTATACATTTTTTCTCTAGGGGCTATTGATCAGAGAAAATTTTTAAAAAAATTTGATTTATTAATGTCCTCAAGAGCACTTCCAGGATTAGAGCAAGGCTTTAAATACTCATATAATTACACAGAAAAAAAATCATTTGGAATTGATTTAAGGTTTTTTCAAGGTATTCCTACGTCTCAATCTGATTCATTGGACTTTAATGAAAAAGAGAGTATTCCTTTTTTTGTAAATGGGGGTTTTAAAGTATTTATAAAAAATCTCAATTTAAAACCTTTTATGTACAAAGTAGGTCTTAGTTTTGGAGTTTTTGACTTTTCTACCTTACCTGCGGTTATTGCAGATGAGAGTAGAAGGCTTGGAAACACCGTAAATGGAGTCGGTGGAGCAGCAGATTTTGAGTATGATTTTAAAGGCTGGTATGGAGGTTGGACAACCATTTTAAGCTTTAATAAATTTGAAATTTTTCCATATGTAAAAATAGTGACTAATACCCAAGCTCCTAGGGGAAAAAATCAAGGACAAAGGGCAGGTGTCCATTTTCGTTACCATAGTCAATCCTTGTATAGTTTAGACATTGAGCCTTTTAGCTTTTTTAATGAAGCTGACGCCTCTGTAGCCAGTTATAATGGGTCTACATATGGTCATAATAACCGTGAGGGTTTTGGCATAAATCTAGCATTAGAATTACCAAAGCAGAATCTAAAATTTGGGTTAATATATGTATATTCAGATATTTTAAGAGAAAACAGTGACTTACAAATACCCTATCAATTTATGGGATTTAAGATGGAGTATAAGCATGATTTTTAGGAAGAATAACATTGGCAACATATTTTTAGCAGCCATGGCTAGTCTTCTTGTATTTTCAGGGTGTATTCAGTCTGAAGTACCCAAAGACTTAGATATTTTAACTCACGCCAATGAAATGGGTTTTGAGACAGCTGAAAAAAATGCAACATTTTATATAGCAGGAGATACCACAAGCTTAATTGTTAAAAAAATTACGTCAGTAGATGGAGCGACAAAAGAAGTTAGGGGTTTAGAGTATAGATTTTTAGTTTGTTTAAGAGAAAAAGCTTCAACAAGAAAGCTTCAAAGGTTTAAATTTAAAATTAGCAGTTCTCAAGGAGAAAGTCCAAGTTTTTTAAAAACAGTCACAACTGATGAGGAGGGTTGTTTAGTTTGGACTGAAAATTTTATGTTTCATTTAGGTAAATCAAATCCTGAACCTGTAGTTTTTCTTAGAAAAATAAAATCAGTTAAAAAAAGCAGTCGGCAAGGTGAAGTCAGCTTTATTTTTCAACTTTTCCCTTGGAATGAGGTGTTGCTTAATCAAGAACACCCATCTTTTTATTTTTTAAAAGGAGAACAAAGAAAATTATATAGAGGTCAAATTCAAAGGCTTTTTTCTGGCTATTATAATCCTAAAAATAAACTTAATTATAATAATGATGAAAAAACTCAACTTTATATAAAGCAGATCAACTATAACTTAACTGGAATTCCATTTTCAGTCATTAAAAAAGACTTACAGCCTACAAAAGAAGAAATTGAAAAAAAAGGCCTTAGTGCTCTTTTACAAGGCTCTGATTATGTTTTAAAACCTGAAGCAAATAATCCAAATTTAAAAAGACTTTTGCTAAATTTAAAAAACAACAATCAATCTCCATACGCTCAAATAAAAAATCAACCAGCTTTTGATGGTCTTCATATAGATTTGGTATTAAACATAAACTTAGCTCAATCCTATACAGCTGTAAACGGGACTTTTTTAAGAGATCAAAAAAGTGGTCGATTTAAAGTTCTTCCGTATTTATATGCAACAGATTACAATAAAGAAGGCAACAGAGTCTTGTTAAACCCTAGTATGGGTCACTTAATTTCTAAAATTAATAAGAAAGGTGATTTAAACCTTCATTATAAAGGTATTTTACCTTTTGCTCCAACTTCTGGAAATATACAGCTAGCATTACAAGTAACTCCTATGGATAACAATCTTTCCAAATATAAAGTTATTGAAGAATTATTTAATATAGGAATTTATAACAACCTCATTGGTAAGCAGAATAAAGTCATGGAACACCCTAAAAACTTTTCAGGAACCTTTAATTTTACTAAACACGCTACAGAATCTGTGGGATATGAGGAGGCTTTAAATAAATCTCATTTAAAGTTCGCTGAACCATATAATTTTACTCTTGCAGATGTTAAATTTAAAACAATTAAAGCAGGTGAAACAGCAAATAGACGAACCGTAATTTTTAATGTTAAAACCTGTTTAAGTAGATTAAATTCTCAAAGAAAAATTTCAGCAGGACAAGAGTTTGAAGTTGTTTCCAGACATTTTAAAAATAGTAAGGCAGAAAATGAAGATGAAACTGCAGACAATGAAGGTAGAAATCCAATCTTTAAAACATCTGACTATAAAGATATAAAACTTTTTGGTAAAATTGATAGGGATAAAATTAAAGCAGATTCTAATGGTTGTTTAAATTTCATGGACAGGATTAGACATAAATACTATCGAACAGAACGTTTGACAAGAAGAAAGTATTTTATCAAGGCAAAAGATGATATTCAAAATTTTACAAAAGAATTGATTCTTTACTTAAACCCTTGGGATGAAAAATATGGCACTTTAGGCACAGATTCTAGATCTGTATCTCAAACATTTTTAACAGAACTTAAAGAAAGAGATAAAATTGAACCAAGATTTTACGTCCAAGATTTTACATATGAAACACTAAGATTCAGGTATAAAATTGATAGAAACATGAACCTTGTGGTGAAAAAAACAATTCTTTTTAGAATTCATCCTATAATTTTACGATATTCAAATATTTTAGAGGGTATCAATTCAATTTTTCCAATTAGAGATGGTATCTATTTAATGAAAGTGGCCTATCAAAAAGATTACTTAGACCCTGGAGCTAAAGGTATTAGAATTACATCTAAAGTGCAAAATACCCATCCATTATCATCAAGTACCAGTGTAACTGATGGGCCTTTAATTGCAAGAATAGATAAACATGGAAATGTGTTAAAAGATGACAAAGATTCAGCAAGAGCAGAGGCTTATGCAGATAAAATAGGAAAACATTTAGATGGATCACAAAAAGTAGTTCCTCCCTATGATCCTAGTAGAAAAGTTTCAATTAGTATCGTTAAAAAACTTGTTCGTGTTAATGCAGGTTTTATTGTAACGCCTGTTGAGTTTTCTGTTAGAGATCTGCGTCTTTTACGAATTAGAGCACAGCTTTTTATACAACTAGAAACTGTGAATCAAACTAGATTACAATTGATTAACATGGCTAGTAAGGAAATCGAAAAAAGAATAAAAATATTAAAAGGCACATTTACAGAAATTTCTAAACTACCTAAATTAGAACAAAGAAAAATTATTCAACAAAAAATAAATGCTTTAGATACTTTTGCAAAAGCAATACCTGATGATCTAGAGTATACTAAAAATGATGATTCAGAATTATTACAAGTATTTAATAAACCAGAAGTGATTTCAGCATTCAGTCCTTTTTTTAACACGGGCCAGTTAAGCTCAATAGCCACTATGCTTGGGCAAAAAAAAGCAGATAAAGATTTTTCACCATCTATTGTTGATTTAGCATATTCAAAACAAGAAGATTATATTCAACAGGTAAGCTCTGAAATAAACAGCTTAAAAGAGCAATCTACCCTTCCTGTTGAAGAAAGAAATTTTGAAGTAGAAAAAGAAACTACATCTACTGGTAAGGAAGTCTATTCATATAATTATGCCACATCTAAAGAGTTTAGAGCTCTATGTGGCCCTAGCCATACAGGTTATGACCAGTGTGTATCTGAAAACAAAGCCAAAGATCCAAATTTTAACGAACAAGCTTGTAGATGTTATGACAACTTAAGTCGTGATTTTAAAGATTTTTCTACACATCATGGTGATACAATGACTAAACTACAGAACAATCTAGATAAATTCAACTATAAAGAGTTTATGTCTGCATCTACTATTCTTAATAAAGTTATAGACAGTAGTCAGGAGTTTTTCTCAAAACTATCTAATAAAGATGCTTTAACAAAACTACTTTTAAATGATTTTACCTTAGCTCAAGCTACAGCTGACATTAGTGATTTAGATTTATTAAAAGATAAAATTGTTCCAGGTGTTGATATTCAAAAAAGGACATTTGTAGGTCCATTAACATTCATACACAATTCTAATACAGGGGGCCTTAGACCTACAGATAATTTAGATGAAGCCTACTGTGTTACAGATGATTGTAATTCTTTAGAATCCAATCCTTTAGATAGTTACAGTATTATTGAAAATTTTAATTATGAAAGATCTCCATATCATGGATCAATTGCACATTTTTTTGGAAAAAATGTAGATGATTTTATTAAAGGAGGTACAGTTAAAATCGGTTCGAAGGTTAAAAACATTCCTTCTTATAAAGATTTTAAAAGGACTCAAAATAAAATTTTTGATACTAAAGCACTTCTCTCAAATTTTGTTACAGAAAATAATCTTAACTACGTGTCTTTAAAAGATAAAAAGCTTAAAGAGTTTATTTGCAAACACCCTAAAGATATAGATTTAGAAAACAACTACAACAATTGTTTAAGAAACTACACAGACAAACACTTAGATAAAAAGACTATATTAAAAGATTATAACAAATATTCAACAAGCCTTTTAGTTACGAAAAATTTTTCTAAAATCAATGCTAATGGTAGATATGATGTTGATCTAAACTTTTTAGACTCTATAGTTAAAAAAGACCATGGTGGAAAACAGTGCATTAAAAGGGTTGTTCCTGCAAGCTATGCTAAGTTTAATGAGGTTGAATATGGAAAATTCTGTTCTTTAATGACCTATGGGATTTTTGCCAAAAACTATTTAAATCTAGCCAATGAGTTTATAAATAAAGTTAAAACCGGTCAGATTGAGTATAAACCATCTGGATCATTGTTGAGTTCTTTATTTAATACAAATATAATAGATGTTTACTCTAAAGATAAAGATTATTCTCCAGTTCCAATTGTTAAACCATTTGTAGACCGTTTATATGAATCATGTATTCATTATGCTAAATTAGGTAAATTCAACGAACCTTTAGATATTGAACGTAAATATAAAATTAAGGAAACTGGTCGTTATTATTATTTAGGTGGTAAATCCCTTAATATTACATTGGGCCAACAAGCTAATATTTCTCATAAAGTTAACAGTGATAAATCGTACAAAGTCGATATTGGATATATAAAAAAATATTTACCACCCCTTATTGTAGGCTCTAATTATTCATACTCTAGAAGTGAAGGCTTTTCTGAAAACAATGGTTTAAATATACAACAAGCAACATTTTTAGTTATGCAAAACGCTGAGTTTGATATAGAACTTAAAAAATATGAGCAATGTTTAGTTGTTAAATGGGATGATAATTTTTTAAAAGAAAATAAATATATATTTTTTCAAAATCCTATGCTAAATCCAGCAAAAGACAGTGGACTTACGGTTAATGGGGAACCTTATAATGACTATATCATTAAAAAACTTTTAGAAGGTTTAATGGTTTGCTCTGGAAATATTGAAGAAGAACCCATAGCAGTTAGAGAAACATACTATTATTTTACTCAACATTTTATTGAAGGTGATATGCAAGATAGAGCAAATATCCACAACCACCCCTGGCTTTTATCATTAAGAGGTGTTAGAGAACTTGAAGCATTTTTAATATCAACACTTTCTAGACATGATGTTGAGGGTCCAAAACCTGAGAAGTATATCCAAGCTGAAGAACTTACAGGAATGGGTAAATTGTTTGCTAGTGACCTTGCTGCAGAAAATTTAAATGGAACTAGTTATAAACATATTAAGAAATTTAAGCGTAACAAATGGCCATTAAGTCAACTTATTAGAACTTATAGAAAAATCAGCCCAACATTCCCAGGTTTGTACACTCAACTTAATAAAAGAGAGTATGAAATCACCCAATGGCCGTGGAAGAACAGTATTCCAGGAGAAAAATTTGAAAATACTGAAGAAGGGTTAAACTGCTATGCTAAAAAAATGGAGGAAGTAAGGTGATGAAAACTAAAACATTAAAATCATTACTCTTAGGAGTTTTAATTACTTTTATTTATTCATCTGTTTTTGCAAAGGGAATATCTTGTCGAGATCTTTTAGAAATAAAGGGCACGGTTCAAACTAATAAAGCTGCTGCCGTTGCTAAAGATTATGAAGCTTTAGAAGTCATTGCCTCATTGGTGTTAGCTTTACAAATACAAGCAAAAAAAGGCATACCTATAATTGGTAAAGTCAAACCAAGTAATTACAAATCCATTCCAAGAATTGAATATAATAAAAGAATGGAGTACTCATTTGATACTTATAATTTTAAAAATATAAGTAAAGCTGATAAAGCAGCAATTATAAATGACCTTCCTAGAATGGTAGAACAGATTTTAAAAAAATCACATAATTTAGGAAAAGAATTTCATACAAAATTTGAAAAAGAATTTACAAAAGATCTTTTAATAAGAAATAAAATATGGTTTAAAGAATTTTTTGAAGAAAATTTTAAAGCTATTGTTTTTAATGCTGCTAAAATGCCCAAACTACCTCTAAAAGAAAAATTATTTCTATTTATTCAAAGAAGTTCTAAAACATTAATACCAATATCACTAATCACAGGTGGTCTTCTGGAACTTATTTATCCAAGTATGTTATTTGATAAGTTTTACCAAGATGGACTACAGGCATCCATAGACTACTTGTTTATAACAAAAACAGGTATTAATGCAGTGCCCTTATATTTAGGGCTTTCACCTCTTCAAATAAAGAATATAGTCAGTGGGAAAGAAAGACTTAATTTTCTTGAATATGATTTTGAAGCAGGTCGCTCTATTCGTAAAGACTATGTAGATGTCACTTTAGAAAACTAATAATTTTTAATGGTTTCAATTTAATCTTAAAATTTCTAAAAAAAATGAATAATGCAACACATAAAGCTTTGCTAGATTTCTACACAAAACTTAATTAAAACTTGTATTAAAAAATAATTTACAGTACTTCGTAGCCTGTTATAGGGGCTGAAAATTAGATAAAATATTTTAATATTGGATCTAACTACCATTATCTAAATCTTATTAATCTAATACTCCTTGAAATAACAAAAAAAATCTTTAACCCGTTAACCAGGAGAAAAAATATGAGCAAAATAATGGTATATATGACACTTATTCTACTAGCTTCGTCATTTACTCAGGCAACTGTATCTAATTTAGATAGTGTAGTAACTCAGAACACAGTTGAAACTGAAAGTTTAGATACACTTGATTACAATTTAACTAATGAAAACTTTAAATCATATACAAATAATTCTGACAGTGACCTAAATGAGCCATATTATCTACAAGGCTTGTTTGATGAGTTGTTTAGAGATAACTTTGGACACAGGTCTAGAAGAGATCATGCCCGTAGAAACCGAGGAAATGACAGAAACACAACTTGCATAGCTAGAGATAGAGGATGGGAAGAGCATGGCGAACACAGATCTTGTAGACAGTGTCTTAGACACCATGGAACATGTATCAAGGTGTGTAGCAGAACTCAGTATGTTTGTGAAGCCTCTCCTAATGGTAGTATAAGAGGACCTTCATACCAAGGAGAAGGAAGAAATCTTCGGCGTGCTAAAAGGCGAGCCCTTAGAGCATGTGAAAGAAGACATCTTAACCAGTTTTGTTCAATTGATACTTGCGAAGATGAATCAAGAGTAGTTTCTAGAAACAGGTGTAGAGGAAGAAGATAAAATAAAAATTCACCATATCTTAGTAGGAAGTCTTATAACAATAAGAAACTTACTAAGACCTTTCTTCCATAAGAGCCTATGTTAAGTTTTTCTTAGGCCCTTTCTTTTACAAACCCTGCTATAAAATGAGTAAGAGAAAATTTTTTTAAAGAGTTAAAAACTAAATGCAAGTCCTAAACTACCGCATATGAGTCTAACAGGCTTTTTTATTTACTCACCTTTTAAGATTTTAGCCTCAATAGTGTAATTTTTTCTGAGTGAATACGCCTATAATGTACTTTTTTCAAAACCATTAATTTTTTCATTGATTCTAAAAATGGATTCCTTTAGTTTCTTATTATTAAAAAAATGCTTAAATTATTAGCAATAAAGTAAAGCCTTAAAGGAGAGATTTCATGAGAACAAAAATAAAAACGTTTAAAAAAACAATGATAATTTTATTTTTTCTAAGTGCTTTTTCCACTGAAGCATTTGCTGAGTACCATAAAGAGCTAAATATAGAGAAGCTTAATTGTGTAGCAATGAGTAAAGTATTTCATAAAACTAGATCTCAACCTCCTGTAATTATTAAAAAAAATATGCCTCTTATAAAAAAAGTGATAAATACAAGCCTTCTTATCTATATAGACGAATATACCACCGAAATTAATGAAGTGCATTATTCAGCAAATCTTGATTTAACCTCTTTAGAGTACAGACTCATTGTAAGTTTTCCTCCAAATTATACCCAGGGCATTCTTAGTAAAGGCCATGTGGACCTTAGTAAAAAAAGAGAAATCAAATTGTCCTATGTGGGAAAATCAGCCGTACATATTATAACCTGCATTTAATCCACCAATTAACCATGAAATAAAAAATATTTAAATGATATTTTTTTCTTTTACTAGTGTCCATTGACCTTGAGGAAGACATCCTATTTTAAGTTTTCCTATTCTAATACGATGAACTCTAGTAGTTTTTAAACCCACAAGTTCACACATTCTACGAATTTGTCGTTTTCTACCTTGATTCAAAATAAAAATCATTTTTGTACTAGAAATCTTAGTAACTTTAGCAGGCTTTAACTTTACACCATTTAAAATTAAGCCAAATCTAAGCTTTAAAAGAGATTCTTCACTTATTTTACCTATAACATTCACTTCATATTCTTTATCTATTAAAGTGTCTTCACCTATTATTTTTTTAGCCAAAACTCCATTGTGTGAATATAAAATAAGTCCTGTAGAATCAATATCTAATCTTCCAAGTGGTGCTAACCCTTTTCTCTCAACGTACTTATAGTTTTTACCGAAATAATTTTTTTTTCGAATAAGTTGTAAAGCTGAAATATAATTTTTTTCAGGTTGACTTGAAATATAGTTTCTAGGCTTATTAAGAGCTATTGTCACTTTATCATCTAAAAAATTTTTTCCTTCTTTTAAAATTTCAATACTACACTTAAGGCTTACTTTAAAACCAAGCTCACTAACAAGCTTGCCATTAACTTTAACTAACCCTTCTTCTATAAGTTTATCAGCCTCTCTTCTAGAACAAACACCTCTTGCCCCCATTAGCTTAGAAAGCCTTAGTTTACCACTCATTACACGCTCCTAAGTCTTAAGTAGTATTCCACCATCGATATTAATAATAGCCCCTGTTGTCCAACCTGATTCACCTAAAAGGTGTATAACCGTTTGTGCTATGTCTATAGGTTCTCCAACACGGCCTAAAGGTTGCATATCTTTAAGCATTTCTTTCCATTTAATTATAGACTCTTTATTCTTATTATGAATAGGAGTGTTTACAATTCCAGGACAAATAGCATTCACACGTATGCCTGAATCAGCAAGCTCTAAGGCCATGGTCAGTGTTAAATTGTTCATGGCAGCTTTTGAAGCTGAATAAGCTGCTGTATTCGGAATAGACCTTACTCCTAAAGTTGAAGAGATATTTATAATGCCACCTTTAGATTCTTTAAGTTCTTTAAAAAACTCTTGAGATAAATAAATCACACTTAAAACATTGGTTTTAAATTGGCCTAACCAATTACTAGTTTTAGATTCTAGAAACGATTCTGGAAGGTAAATACCAGCGTTGTTTACAATACCCAAAAGTTTTCCTTTAGGAAGAGCTTTAAAATGTTTCCTTATTTTTTTTTTAGATGTTTCTTCAGATAAATCTACTGAAAAATAAGGGCAGTGAGAAAGTTTTTTAGAGGCTTTTGCTAGCACCTCTAAACGCCTCCCTAAAAGGATTGGAGTCCATTTTTTTTTAATACAAATTTTTGCTATTTCAAAGCCAATACCTGAACCGCCACCACTAATATAAACATAAGTATTCATAAATTAAGATCCTTTTTTCTTCTAAGATTTTCTAAGCCGAATTGCCCCAACATATTTATATAGTAACCTGAATAATCTTTTGCATGCAAATGTGCAAAAGAAGGCATGCCTAAAGGCAACCAAATATATTGTTTTAGTATATTTTTAAAATATTTATCACATGAAAGCTTTGAATTTATCTTTACCCCTTTAAACTCAGGCTGTCTTTTAATTGAATTAATAGCTTCAGTACACGTAAGATTTTTTAAAGGTATAGATTTTCTATAAACAGAAAGTTTATTTCTTAAAATACTTTCATAAAAAACACCTGTTTCTAATTGCTTAATTTGAAAATTTATTCCTAAATATTTTTTCCAACTTTCTCTTGCCCACTGTGCAAGTATTTTATGCTCATTTGACAACACATTTGGAATATAAAGGTTTATTTTTTTAGGTATATCTGTTGCTTCATTAAGATATTTTTTAGCTTTATTTAAGTCTAAATTATAACAAGGAAGATGAGCTTTAAAAAAAAAAGATGGTAAAGAAATACAGCCGGGTAGGGTAGGGCTTGAAAATATTTTTTTAAGCCCTTTATAATCTAAACTATAAAAAAGAGCCTTTCTAAGCGATTTATCTTTTATGTCATCAGGATTAAAGAAAATCCCATCCAGCCTTGCAAAAGGTACCGTATAATGATTAGGATACATGGGAATCTGTGAAGACTCTAAGTACCTAAGAAAATCTATTCTCCCAGTATTATATATATTTAACGCTGTATTCGGGTCATCAATAAATATTCCGTTAACCAAAGGCCTTTGCTTATTATCATAATAGTTATTATTAGAAAGACTCACCTTTGAATCTGTTAACTCTATAGCTTTATAAGGACCAGAGAAGGCTTGATTTAAAATTTTTTGATATAACTTTTCTTCTTTTCTAGGTGTAAAATAAATATGACTAAGTTCATGGATAAAATTAATATCTTTTCTTTTTAAGTAAAATACTAATTTTCCATGAATTGTTTCTATTTTTTTAATATTAGTTAAAAAGTCTGCACTTTCTTCTTTTTCTTTTTTAATAAGGTTATATGTATTAATATAGTGTTTAGATGTTATAAGCTCACCATCACTCCATTTTTTAGGATTAAGTTCACAATAAAGTATAATATTTGATTTCCACTCACACTTTCTAGCTCCATAGGCTGTTAACTTATTATCTTTATTATAAAAAAATAAACCCCTATGAAGATTGAATAATAAAAATCTTTTCGCAGTTCCTCTAACTAAAAGTGGATCAAGACTATGTATTTGAACAGGAAGGTTAAATTTAAAACTCTCACTTTGTTCTTCCACGTGTTTTTTTGTACAGTTGTTAAATAACAATATAAAACTAAAGGCACTGTTGGTGATTAGGAACTTGAAACCCAGTTTTTTTTCTTGCTTTTGCGGGTTGTAAAACTTCAGTTCCATCTGCTTTTTTACCTACAAGTTCTAGCTGAAGTGTATGTAATGTACATAAGTCAGCTGAAGTTAATTGAACTCGCAATTGAACATGAAATTTACCTCGCTTACAAGAACCTAAATTAAATGACGTTGAAAAGTCATCTAATGAAGTTTTACCAATAATTAAAGCTAAATCCAAGCCGCCTTCGTTACAAAGACCTGATACATCAAAACAAAAGTTATCAGAGCCTGCTGTTAGAGCTCCTGTACTATTTCTATTTGAATTTCCATTACAATCACCATTGGCTGACAGTGCACTTATGGGATTAGAAGTTTGAATAACCAGCTCTAAATCTATATTAGAACCATCAACTACACAGTATTGCCCACCACTGTCCTTACAAGCATCAGTTGCAACTTCAGAAAGATTCGTTCCTTGCTCATCAATAACGCATGTTGTAAGCAACAATAAAACTGGTAAGTAGAGTAAGGTTTTCTTCATATGAATATATCGGCTAGACACCCTCAAGCCTTTAACCCTGATTGAAATTTAAAGGCCATCTGGATCATAAAAAACACTGATTTCAGAACCTTGGGCGGGTATAGCTTCCCCATGGAAAATAATACTGTTTTTAGATCCATTATAAGTCCAACCATTGTCCATACTTTGAGATAAAGCCAAAAAGGCTGTTGCTCCTGGGTTTTTAACTGAAACTTCAAGCTTATTTGAGTCTGCAGGAACATCTGTTAAAGGAAATTCAACTGTTTTTTCAATAATTGTTTGAGCTATATCACTCAAACTTTCTGCAAAATCTTCACAAATAGAGGCTTGAATTCCTCCTGATAATTTAGAAAGTTCTATGTACCTTGTTCCTACTCCAAGACTTGGACCAAAGCGTATCTCACCATCATAACAAGGATTTGCTTCAAGTCTTGCTATTGTATGAAACGAGTAACCATATTCAGGATGAACAAGGCCTGTAAGAAAATTATGATAGTCTATTACAGGAATATCGTTTATTACCGAACCTAGAGTTCCATCAGTTTGAAAAAAGCTTTCTTCAATTTGATCTTCTTCATCAGAAACTACAATTACTGCTAAATGAGCATCTGGTCTAGGAAAGTTAAGTGCTTGATTTGTTGGATTGTTTAAGGCCGTCTGAACACTCCTTAAACCACTTTCGTAACCAATACCCTGTGTCCCAACATTTGAATTGATTGCAAAAATATTTTTTATATTATTTGAAATATAGTCCTCATGATCAATGTCATAAACAAAACTTGAGGGTTCATACTCTGTAAAATCAATGGTGTCATCAGAACTATCAGTCAACTTATATCCTGAGAGCATATAGCCCTCTGTGCCTTCGGGACAGCCAGAAAGCAAGTCTATTGTGCAGTAATGTCTTGTTAAATCACCATCAACAAATCCAGATGTCAAATACGAAGAGATTTCTACTCCAACATCATTCTCCCCCGAAAGCGCAAAACCCTTATAATCTTTTCTTTCTTGTGCTTCATCTCGAATAAAAAGTATAGAGTCATAGTAATAAGAACCCGTATAATAAGCATCTGTAGTAATCACTGCTATTCTATAATCATAACCTTTTTTAATAAAGTTTGTTATAAAAGAATTAAAATTTTCTCTTAAGGCTTCTTGCTCATCTTTCATTGATCCAGAGTTATCAATAACCCATAAAATATCCATTTTAGCAGCAATCCTATTTTCTTGTTGTTCAAAATTATCTAATAATGGAAGTATTGAAACAGAAGGGACTTTACTACAACCAAATAGTAAAATTATCATTAGTAAAATACCTATGTGAACTCTCTTGATCATACTAGACTATCGACTTAAGTATTTTAATACTTGATTAATTTGAAAAATAAGATTTTTTCTTTAAATACTTAAAATTAATAAGATTTTTTAATATTATTAATTTTAACTACACTAATGTTTCAAATATATACAGCTTTCTTTGAAATACGTTAACTTTGGGGATATATATTGTTCAAAATTGAGAATAATACTGTAAAAATGTTGCCTTTTATATAAATTCACAAAAAGCCCATGAAAAATCGAGGAGAAAAATCAACCAATTGATCATATTTAGAGCTAAATTTTTATATAACCTTATCTAAATAAGGCTATGTATTTAAAAAAGAAAATCAAATGCTTATTTTATTCTTTAGCATATATTTTTTCTATAACTGTTCCATAACCCGAGTTCAGACTTTTTAAATCTGGTTTAACATTCTATTTTCATGGCACCTATTAACGGTTTAAAAAGACGGAGACAATACCTAGTTAATGCTCATAAAAGATTCACTATAAAGTTTTTAAAACTTCGGTGTCTGGAGTGTTCAATGTTAAACTCTTCCTTTAAAATTCCCAAAACAGTCTCAACAATATTTATTCAAAACTTAGGTCCTTAGAAAAGTCCGAGCTCGAGTTTACATTGTCTTCTAACCTTTTAATCCTGATTAAATTTTTAAAGGCCACTTAGATCATAAAGAACATTTATTTCAGAACCTTGAACGGGTATAGCTGTACCATGAAACATAATACTATTTTTAGAGGCCTTATAAGTCCAACCATTTTCCATATCTTGAGGTAAAACTGTAAAAGTAGTTTTTCTAAGACTTCTAACTGAAACTTTAAGTTTATTTGAATCTTCAGGAATATCTGTTAAAGGAAACTCAACCACTCTTTCAATAATTGTTTGAGCTATATCACTCAAGCTTTCTGCAAAATCTTCACAAATAGAGGCTTGAATTCCTCCTGATAATTCAGAAAGTTTAATGTATCTTGTTCCCACTCCCTTACTTGGACTAGTCGCAGAAGACGGGCAGCTGTTACTTACTTTAAGTCTTGCTATTGTATGAAATGAATAACCATATTCAGGGTCAACAAGGCCTTTAAGAAAATCATCATACTCACTTACAGGACTATTATTTATTACTTCTATTGGTGCACCATTAATAATTTCGCCTGCAATTTGATCTTCTTCATCAGAAACTACAATTACTGCTAAATGAGCATCTGACCTAGGAAAGTTAAACTCTTGATTTGTTAGATTGCCTAAAACGGCCTTAACACTCCTTAAACCGCTTTCGTAACCAGAACCCTCTGTCCCAACATTTGAATTGATTGCAAAAATATTTTTTATATTATTTTGCTTATAATCCTTATGGCCAATTGTATAAGCAGGATGGCCTGGTTCATACTCTGTAAAATCAATATGAGTATTAGAACTGTCAATTAAATTATATCCTGAATGTGAAACACCATCAACAAACCCTTCGCCTGTAAGATAAGCATCTGTAGTAATCACTGCTATTCTATAATCATAACCTTTTTTAATAAAGTTTGTTATAAAAGAATTAAAGTTTTCTCTTAAGGCTTCTTGCTCATCTTCCATTGATCCAGAGTTATCAATAACCCATAAAATATCCATTTTAGCAGCAATCCTATTTTCTTGTTGTTCAAAACTATCTACTAATGGAAGCACTGAAATAGACGGGATCTTACTACAACCAAGAAGTAAAAATATTATTATTAAAACTATATAAATTCTCTTAACCATACCAGACTTTCGGTTTGAGTATTTTAATACTTAATTAATTTAAAAATAAGGTATTTTATATAAGTATATGAAATTATTAATTTTTTATAAATTATCAAATTTAAAAAAAAACAGTGTTTCAAATATGTACACATAGCTTTCTGTTAAATGCATGACCTTTGGACATGTATTGTTAAAAATTGAGAATAGTGCTGTTAAAATGTTGCCTTTTATGTAAATTCAAAGAAAGCTCTGTGGAAAATCCAAGAGAAAAATCAACCAATTGATCATACTTATAGCTAACATTTTATATAAACTTATATAACTAACACTATATATTTAAAGAAGAAACCTAAAGCTATTTAAATATTCTCCCTCTAAGCTTTTAAAACCTTAGTTAAAGCTTAAAGACCATCTAGTTCATAAAGAATATTTATTTCAGAGCCTTGAGCAGGGACACTTGTGCCATGAAAGACAATACTATTTGCAAAGGGGTTATAGGTCCAACCATTTTCTATATTCTGAGGCAACATGGCCTGTGTTGTTTCTCCTGGGTTTTTAACTGAAACTCGGAGTTTACTTAAATCTAAAGGAATGCTTGTTAAAGGAAATTCAACGGTTTTTTCAATAATTGTCTGGGCTATATCACTCAAGCTGTTTGCAAAATCTTTACAAATAGAGGCCTGAACTCCTCCTGATCTTTTAGAAAGTTCTATATAATTTAATCCTACTCCATTGCTTATGTTGTATGAATCATCAGTATCATCCTTAACACAAGAATTTTCTTTAAGTCTTGCTATTACATGAAAGGAATAACCATAGGTAGGAACACCTTTACTAAGAACCTTATGGTAATAATCCGTAGTTGTTTCACCTGTTTCACTGTTATTCTTGCTATTGCGTTCACGCTCACCGCTTATTGCATTTAAAATTTGGTCTTCTTCATCAGAAACTACAATGACCGCTAAATGAGCGTCTAACCTAGGAAAGTTAAGCGCTTTATTGTCTTCATTATTTAAAGCAGCCTCAACACTCCTTAAACCACTTTCAGCGCCAAAACCCCTTATCCCAACATTTGAATTGATTGCAAAAATATTTCTTATATTATTTGAAATATAGTCCTCATGACCAATTTCATAAACAGAACTTGAGGGTTCATACTCTGTAAAATCAATATTAGTATTAGAACTGTCAATTAAATTATATCCTGAGAGCTTATAACCATTTATATCCTCTCTATCGTCTGTTTCGCCAAGACAACCATCAAAGAAGTTATCTATACAGTAATGTTTTGTTAAATCACCATCAACAAATCCAGATGTAACATATCTATAATATGGGTTTGTTGTGCCAGATGGAAAATTATACTTAATTGCAAAATCAGTATAGGGACCTGTTTGTACCTTAAGCAATGGATGAAGATCATCCTCTGCACCAGGCGTAGTATATTTTCCAGTCTCTGTATAATAAGCATCTGTAGTAATCACTGCTATTCTATAATCATAACCTTTTCCAATAAAACTTGTTATAAAAGAATTAAAATTTTCTCTTAAAGCTTTTTGCTCATTTTTCATTGAGTTAGAATTATCAATAACCCATAAAATATCCATTTTAACTTTTACTATATTCCCTTGTTGTTGAAAGGTATCTAATAACGGAAGCACTGAAATAGAGGGAGTCCCACTACAACCAACAAATAACATCACCATTAACCAAATATCTATATAAATTTTATTAATCACACTGGACCATCGGCTTGAGTATTTTAAGGCTTAATTAATAAAAAAGTTATCTAATTTTAAATATTTTTTCTAAGTATCTAAAATTATTAATTTTTCTTTTATATTCTTAATTATAATCAAAATAACGTTTAAAACTAAGACATAATTTTTATTAAACGTACAATATATATACGTAGTTTTTATTAAAAATCAGGAAAATACTGTGAAAATGTTGCCTTTCCTACAGATTTATACTGAAGAGAGCTTTAAAAAGTTTATAAGAATACTCTGACAAACTGCATTACCCCCGGAACTAAAGTCCTGTATAGTTTTGCTAGATTCAAGAGCAGGACCTTTAAAGAAATCCTTGCGTTTATAAGGCATAATTTAATACAATTTAATTGTAGGTGGGCGATGTTGACCAAGAGGACACTTAGAAGCAGGATGCTTCACATCGCCTTTTTTTGTAATTAAATTTTACATTTAATAATTTCTGCTAATTTATCAACTTTAGCTATTTTTAAAAGCTGTGCTGTGGCTTGAGCAACGTTTTTAACGTCTTTAAGATCAACATTTCGTAAAACCTCTTGCATCTTAACTATAGTGTTAAAAGATTTTTCTTCACCAGTTTTAACAGCTTCACCAATAAGCTTTAAAATGGCCTCATTCACCTGGGCTAACTCTAAGGCCTTTGGAGACAAAACAGTCTTAGTAGCCTCAGCTTTTTTTATTTCAGCAATAGATTTCTCTAAAGACTTTGAAACTTCCTCAAGGGTAGATTCAATTTTAGATTTTAAAAGAGCAACTCTTCCAGCCTCAGTTCCAAGTACTTTTCCCAAACCCTCTAAAGATTTAGAAAGGTTTGAAGCTTTACCACTAGCCATTGAAAACTTTACATCTGCATTTACAGTACTTTTAAGAATTCTTTTTGCTGATACTAAAGCAGCACTAAAATCTTTCTCTGCATTTTCCGTACGCCTCACTGCCTCAGTTTTAATTTTATCTACATTTAAACTTTTACCAGGAGAGTTACCCCTTCCAGCAAAAGATGTTGTTGCAAGTCCAACTATAATAACTGTACTTAAAAAGTTGATATATTTCATTTCCATACTCCCTTATACCGTTTTATCTTATTAACTTTACCAAATTAAAGACTTGCCAACATTAGAATCTTGAAATAGCAGCTAATCCCGCTTGTGGCAAGAGTTCAAAAGCCTCTATGTACTTATTATAAAAGTCACTTATATCAATTGCATTAAGGGTAAGAAAGCTTATAAGCTCAGAAAAAACGTCTATATTTTCTACACCTGACTCTTTAATAATAGCCTCAATGGAGTCAATCCCTTGAAAAGTTGCTAAAAGTGTCTTTTTAAATCTCACCTTTTTTTCATCATCTATAAGCAAAGTATTTTGAATATATAAACTATAATGGTCTCTTATAGATCTTTGAAGGGCTACTCTATAAAGATTTATTTCAGTCCCACCACCAGAAGCATCTGTTATAACAAAGGCCCCTGGTTTTCCCACTTCAAACTCAAATATATTACTAATCCTGTTTATTAAATCTTTATTAGCTTTATTAAAATGCTCATCTGAATAATAAACAAAACTATCATAAGAGTTAGGGTAGTTGAATTGTTTATGATTTTGTATAATAGCTGTATTGAGTTTTGTTATCATAGCTTCTACAAAAGTTCTTGATTCTTTAATCTCTCCAGATCTATATGAAAGCTGTACTAAAAGCTTTGAAAAATTTTTTAAAGTAATTTTTATCTGCTCATTTAACGTTTGTTCTAACATTATTTCTTCATTGGTTTTATAAAGAGATGAAAAAAGGCTTTTTATAATATCTAAATAAAATCTAGATCTAGCCAACATCTGAAGATCATAACTTTTAGACGTTAAGTCATCACCATACCTTTCAAATTGAGTTCTTAAATAAAGATTTAAATGTGGATTTTTTTTACTTTTAATGGATTCAAAAAGTTTTAATTCAAAACTTTTTGATAAAAGCTCTCTAGCAGCTTTAGAAATAGAAGACTCAAGGTCCTCATTCTCTGTATAATCATTTAAATTAACAGCATTGTGTTTTAAAATTTCTTCTTCAACCATTTCTTTGTACTGAACAACAAGATTGAAATGAGACTGCATTGCTTTTTTCTGAATATTTTGAAGCCACCAAATATTTAAATCACTTTTAACAAAAGATTTTAATGGCAGTTTTGAGTTTAAAAGAAAATGAAGACCTGAATACTCATTTTCAATAAGAGGTTTATTTTCTTTAGAATATGTAGAATAAAGAACGTGTTTAGATGTAGCATGATGTTCACTTTCATTTTTTTTATACTCAGTAATTAGACTTCTGACTTCAAACGTAAAACTCGTAGACTCTACTATAGAAGGATTTAAATTTTTAGAATAAAGTTTTCCTCTTTCATGAATTATGCCTTCCTTTGAAGTCTTTTTATTTATAAATCTATGTAACTTTTTTACTTTAAAAGTGTATCTAATAACTTGAAACCATGACACTCCATTAGCACTTGCTACTGCACTATCATTTAAGCGCTTAGCATGATTTTGAATATCCATAATCATTTCTAAAAGAGTATTGTAATCTTTATGATTTTTTGGAACTTTGTTTTTAAAATCAGATATTAATTGTGCAATTTTATCCATATCTACAAAATAATCTGATTTATACTTATTTTGAAATAGGGAAAAGGTATTTTTAGGGTTTTTACAATCAAAATCTACTTTAGTTCTATCAATAATTCCCGCAGGTGTGAACTCTATAGAATAAGTCTCTTCATCCTTAATACTAAAATTCTGATCTCCACAAATAGACTTTAAAACTATCCAATCAAATACTGTATTGGTTTTAGCTTTTCCTCTGAAAAATCGTTCTCCTTCAGAATCCGAGTAAGATATCTGATTTAAAGTTTCATAAAAAGATGCACCCTCATCTGTATTAGCATAAAACTTATTTAAAATACCTTCACTTGTTATATTGGCCTCAATAAAGCTATCAATTTCATACCAATATTCATTTATATCATCTACAACGTTAGAAATAAAGAAAGGGTTAGGTGTTTGAGATATTTTTTGAAAATCTCTTCTTAAATTAAAATACCCTTTAAGATCAAATGATTTTTCATCTTCATTAAAAAGAAGATTGATTTTATCAGTCCATATTTTTATTTGTCTTAATTTTTCTTTCTGTATTTTATAAGTATATGCTACTTTCATCTTTTCATTATGAGTTGCTCTATTAGCAAATGATATATTTAACGCATTTAAAATTTTCATTAAAACATTAAAATTATCATCTTTAATCTCTAATAATTTTGTTTGGCCTTTTGATCTTTCACCATTAACATAACTATACAATTTACTCGTACCTTCATAAGCTGCATAAAGGTGAGAGGCTTTTCTATGAAACATAGGAATTTTTTCTTCATTTAAACGCCTTAAATGACTTTTTTCTTGAGATTCTTTTAGTTGAGAATTTAAGTCTCTTAAGGTGTTTATAAAAGTAGACTCTGAAACTTCATCTTGAAGAGAACTCCAAAAGTTTTTTTGATGATCTTTAATGGCTTTTAAAATAGCTCTTATATCGCTGCGTGCATAAATTTTATTATGAAGAATGTTATACCAAGAAGTCGTAATGGTACTTCTAAAGAGTTCTTCAAAGTACACAAAATATATGGCATGAGAGAACGTTTTAGCCACAGCCTTTCCAAAGGAAACAATAGCTTTAAGGCCTATACCTGGAGTAAATGTAAAACCTAATAAAGCAACTTTTGAACCTACTAAATTCATTGTTTTCCCTAAAACTGGCCCAAAAATTTTAGACATTGTTGTTTGAGCTAAGTAGGCCATAAATGCTGCTGATAATATGTTAGTTACAGAACCAAAAAATTCATGCCACTTTTCACTCTTAAGCATATACTCTTTTAAAGCTTTACATTCTGTAGACTCTAAACCTAAGCCCAGTTTAAATCTACTTAAACAGGGGCTTGACTGAATAGCTAAATCTATTAAAAGATCTTGAGTCATTGAACCTACAGCCATTCCAATATATCCATACATCATTTTAACAGACAACCCCTGCTTGTGAATATATTTACGCACCCGAGCTTTTCTTTCATTTAAACTTAGTCCATTTTGCAATCCTAATTTTTCTATTCGCTTAATGTGAAGATTATTTAACCTTCCACTAGTTTGAGCATTTGCAACCATGAAAGCATAAAATCCTGCAATACCTAAGGGATCAGTCAACAGACCTAAAAGGGTATCTTCTCCACAAGAAGGGGAGGAGGGTTTATGGGGTTTATATATCGGCATATCAAATGGATTAAATCCACCACAATGTGCTGCCGTTACTATGTGAATTGCTAAAGCAAATCCAACATGTGTTGAAGGAAATGTTCTAGCCTGAGAGACAAGGGTATGCCTTACGCCTACATTTTGCTTAAAAGCATCTTGAACTTGTTCAGCTGTTGCTTTATCCCAAGTTACAGCTTCAAATTGGCCTGTTAATTTTCCCTCTCTATTCCTTATAGGAACTGAGATTTGATTTTTAAATTGATTTAAGGAATTTTGTAAAGCTTCCTTAAGTTTAGAGTCTGACATTTCTTCTGCCTGTTTGCTACTAGGCATACGATTTTGAATAGGGGAGTGTGAAAAATTATGAATAGTAAAATACATTAAGAAAATACAAAAAAACAAACCACTTAAAGTTTTAAATTTAGAAAAATTCATATCTAATAATACTTCGGATTTAAATATGTCTAAGTTAAATTTGTCTCATTTTGAAATCTAGGCAAAAATCCAGGTGATATCTAGACTTAAAAACTTTAAAATACCATTTATGGAAATCTTTAATTATTTTGGCTTGGCTTTATATGGCCTTACCATAGGGGTTTTAACAAAAACAATTACTCCCGGAATAGATAAAGGAGGGTTTATTTCTACATCTATCTTAGGAGTTTTAGGCTCTATTTTAGGAGGTTTTATTTTTTCTCTTTTAGGATGGCCTTTTGAAAAAGGTTTCTCTCTTAGTGGTTTTATTCCTGCTTTTTTAGGTTCAATTATAATTCTTATCTTATATAAAATTATTATAAAAAAAAGTAACTAACCCGAGTTTAGACTTTTCTAAGAACCTAAGTATAAATAAAAGATCACCTTAAGCTTTTTGTAAGATGTAGTTGTTTTTTAATCTGATCTGAAAAAAGGAGCTTGGAATGATCAAAAGAGAACCAAATTATAGAGATTTTTACTCTTGTTGACGACTTTGTTTTAGGACTTAACAAAAAACAGCATAAACTCGACATCCAACAAAAGAAAAAGGGGTTTTCCTCCTGGGTTACCTAAAATCATCACAATCTCTTTGTTGTCCCAGTTTTCTGGTTTCAGAAATTTTAAAACTTTTTATACAGGCTATGTTCAAAAATCTCTAAAACCTTATTTCCTAAAACTCTTATCCTACAACAGGTTTGTGGAACTTAAAAAATATTTAACACACCTTAACTGAGTTTTGTGTAATTTAAGATCTTTCCTTTCTCGATTTTATCAGATGTCTCATATGTAGACAGTATGGCTATTAGATAATTATCAACTTCTTGGTGTCGTATATATGGTTCAGATTCTAGACTAAGTGAGAGCCTAATAAAACGCCATAAAGCCTCTCAGTATGAGTAATGATAAGTCAACTAGCTTAAAAACCATAACTATGACACCAAACTTTTGAACTCAAGGTAGTCCATTTCCATGTCATTAATAATGAATCAATTCGGACCAAAGACTAGAGTGCTGATGTAGGAGTACATTTTTTTTAAAAAAAACCGACCTAGTTTTTACAATACTAAATAAAAAGGGTGAAAAATTATATGAAAAACTTATTTTTGTTTCTATGGGCAGTTGTGATTTTTAATCTTACTGGTTGTGGTGGTGGTGAAAAAACCGCTACTGCTGATAAGCCAGCCATGGTAGGTCAAATTTTAAGTGTTAAAGACTCACCTGTTGCAACAAAAGCTAATGCCTCATCATATGAGGTAAGTGGTTCCTGTGATGAATCTTTAGGGCAGGTTACAATTACAATTGGAACTGGGGTTAAGGTTGTTGAGTCAGCTTCTTGTTTAGCCAATTCATACTCAGCAATCTTAGACGTAAGCTCTATAATAACAAGCCCAATGGTGATTGTTGTCAAACAAGGTGATAAAACTGCAAGCCCTGTAACACTACCTGAAAATGATCAAACATCAATTCTTAAAGCTCCCGAAATTCCAGATCAAAACATCACTAATGAAGAAGAAATAACTCTGTCAGTACAATGTAGTGAACTTGGAGAAGCAGTTACTTTTACAAATAACTCTTTAAATCCAAACCCACAAACCTATACTTGTCATGAAACTACAGTACTAGATGTGACACTAACTTTTGCAACAGAACAAGAAACTTCCAATCCTATTATAGTAAGTTCTGTAGATGTAAATGAAAACCCAACAACTAACAATACTAAATTTAATTTACCAATAGATCATGTGGCACCAGTAGTGAGTATTCAAGCAGGTTCAGACATACTCCAAGGTAGTGAGGCAAGTTTTACAGTAACAGTGACTGATGGAAATTCTTTTGTGCCTTTTAAACCTATGCCTAGTTCAGGAACAGTAAATTCTGGTGACTGTTCCTTAAGCCCATGTCAGGTGACTGTGACAGGAGCAACCCCAGGTACACTAACTTTAACAGTAGACATAGCTAGCGTAGAAGATATTGCCGGAAATTCTAATTTATTACCGTCCTCTGGAAACCTAATGGTTAATTCTTCTAGTTTAACTTTGAATAACCTACCTATTGTAACACAGGCTAATGCTTCATCATATAAGATAAGTGGTCATTGTGATGATTCTGCTGGAGAAGTTACAGTTTCTATTTCTAGCCCTGAAAGTTCAAGATCAGCCATGTGTTCAGGTGGTTTATACTCAATAGATTTTAGAGCAAGCTCTCTGATATCAGACTCTATGACTGTTAAAGCAAGACAAAATAATGTTACTAAAACATCATCAGTAAAAAATGATCAAACTGGTCCAGAAAGTGCTCCAACTGCAACCTCTCCAGGAGGGTATATTGGTGGGAATTTAAATTATAATCTTTTAATTTCTTGTAATGAGCCTAAAGAAATTGTAAGTATTCGTGGCTTAGGTATTGACCCAAGTCCACAAACCCATACTTGCACTGGTGCTCAAGAAGAAAGGTTCTCTTTAACATTAACAAATTCATATGAAACCTCTAACCTAAATAATTTAACAATTTCATCAACTGATGAGTATCTTAATCCATCAAGAGCAACAACAACGGTAAATGTTCCAGTTGATACTAAAGGACCAGAGGTTGAGGTTTCAAATAATGAAAATATAGTTCAAGGTCAACGAGCAGAATTTAGTATTGCAGTTACTGATTTAAATATCTCAACATTAAGCTATACTGTAAACACTTCTGGTGTAGAGTCTCTTTCTTATAATTGCAATACAAATCCATGTTTAATAACAACAGGGGTAATTCAATCAGCAGGTGAACTAACTTTAAGTGTAGAAGCTAATGCTGTAACAGATGATGTTGGCAACACGGGCGACAGTGTTTTAAAATCCAGTACTCTTACAGTAAGCCCTGCAGGAGCTTTAAGTTTTAATAATCCACTTTCAACAATTAACAGTCAAAACGCCAGTACTTACCTTGTTAGTGGATCTTGTGATGATTCTTTAAACAACGTTACAGTTAGTGTAAATGACGTAGACACACCGTTTGTATGTAATTCACCAGGGCAATTTGAAGGTAAAATTGACTTAAGTAGTCTGAGTGTAAGTCCAGTAGAACTAACTCTAACCCAAGGTGTAAAAACAGTTTCTGCAAATCCATTTCCAGTAAATGATCAAACCCCTATTGCTAATGCCCCAACTGTAGGGGTGCAAGAGCATAGAAAAGGAACGGAAACCACATTAGATGTAAATTGTAATGAGGCAGGGGAAGTTTTAAGCTTTTCAGGTTTTGGTTTAAACCCCAGCCCTCAAGAGCATAATTGCTCAAGTCCTTTATCAAACCCTGAAAGTATTAGTTTAAGCTTATCAAGCCCAATTGAAACACAAAATTTAAATAGGATTGATTTAAATAGTGAGGATGAAAATGGCAACCCAACAACGACGGCTTCTTTTTTTCATTTACCAATAGATAATATAGCACCAGTAGTGAGTATTGAGGCAGGTTCAGATATTATAGTTGGTCAAACAGCTTTATTTACAATAACAGTGGAAGATGGAAATACTTTTGAGTCATTTACACCTATATCTAGTTCAGGAACAGTAAGTCCTAGTGAGTGTTCATTAAGTACATGTGAAATAAGCGTAACAGGAGCAGGTAAAGGGTTGTTAACTTTAACTGTACCAGCAAATAGAGTGGTGGACATAGCTGGAAATTCTAATATAGAGCCTGTAAGTGATAGTTTAACTATTAATGAACCTAATCTAACCTTAGATGATCTGCCTGTCATAACACAAGCTAATGCTTCATCATATAGTATACGTGGTAATTGTGATGCTATAGGTGAAAACCTTATAATTCGATATGGACCAACTGGTTCTCAGAATGGGCCTTGTCCGCAAAGTAATAGATATGAGAGCGAACTTAGAAATTTGCATCTTCGTGCTTCCATAAACCCATTAGTTATTACTGTAGAGCAAGGTGGTGCTTCTATTACAAAATCAGTAGAAAACGATCAAATATCAATTCCTCAAGCACCAACAATTGTTTCTTTAGAACCAACTAATGGATCAGGGGCAAATGTGTCAGTAGAATGTAATGAAGCTCAAGAAGTGGTTACTTTTTCAAATGGTGTGTTAAGTCCAAATCCACAAAAATATACTTGTGTTGGAACCACAGCAGTAGATGTAAACTTAACTTTTAAAACAGAGCAAGAAACTTTAAACCCTAACTTTGTTACAGTAAGTTCTGTAGATAGAAATGGAAATCCAACAACAGATAACACTCAATTTAGTTTGCCAGTAGATCATATAGGACCAAGAGTAGAAATTGCAGCCGGCTCAGATATAATTCAAGGTAATGATGGAAGTTTTATAATAACAGTGGAAGATGAAAATACTTTTATGCCTTTTACACCTATACCTAGTTCAGGAATAATAAGCCCTAGTGAGTGTTCATCAAGTCCATGTGAAATAACTGTAACAGGAGCAGATATAGGGTTGTTAACTTTAACTGTAGGAGCGGGTGACGTAGTAGATGCCGCTAAAAACTCAAACACAGCAGAGTCAAGTGCTAGCCTAAGAGTAACTGCTTTTAATTTAGCAGTGAATAATCTACCCATTGCAACAAAAGCTAATGCTTCATCATATGAGGTAAATGGTCATTGTGACAATGGGCTTGGAGATGTTACAGTTAGAATCAAAGAGCCTGAAGTTTTTAAATCAGTGAACTGTTTAAATGAGGTGTACTCGGCAACTTTAGATGTAAGTTCTGTAACAACAAATCCAATGGTGGTTGTAGTAGAACAGGGTAGAAACACTGCTAGTCCTGTAACGCCACCAGAAAATGATCAGATATCAATTCCTCAAGCACCAACAATTGATGCTTTAGCACTAACTAATGAAGAAGAAATAAGTGTGTCAGTAGAATGTAGTGAAGTTAAAGAAGTGGTTACTTTTTTAAATGATGTATTACATCCAAATCCACAAAAATATACTTGTATTGGAACCACAGCAGTAGATGTAGTCTTAACTTTTGCAACAGGGCAAGAAACTTCAAACCCTAACTTTGTTATAGTAAGTTCTGTAGATGTAAATGAAAATCCAACAACAAATGACACTCAATTTAATTTGCCAGTAGATCATATAGCGCCAGTAGTGATTATTGCCGCAGATCCAGCTATTATAGTTAATGATACAGCGTCATTTACAATAACAGTAGAAGATGGAAATACTTTTGAGTCATTTACACCTATATCTAGTTCAGGAACAGTAAGCCCTAGTGAGTGTTTATCAAGTCCATGTGAAATAACTGTAACAGAAATAAATAACGAAAGATTGACTGTAACAATAGGAGCAGGTGACGTAGTAGATGCCGCTGGAAATGCTAATACAGTAGAATCAAGTCTTATTTTAACAATTTCCCCTGATCTTTTGTGTCCAGAAAATTATGTTTCCGTTCCATCATTAGATGGATACACAAGGAATAATTTTTGTGTAATGAAGTATGAGGCAAAAGATGATGGTGAGGGTAATGTTCTTGCTATAGCTAGTGGTACACCTTACATAAATATTAGTCGTGATGATGCAATTACTAAATGCCAGGAATTGGGCGGAGGTTTTGACCTTATTACCAACGATGAGTGGCAAACTGTAGCAAGAAATATTGAGCTTGTAGGAAGTAATTGGAAGAATAGCACTGTAGGAGACCCAGGGGGATTAAGCACCGGACATTCAGATAGTGCTCCTAATGGTGTGTTAGCTGCCAGTATTGATGATAATGAGTCTTGCTTTAGTACAGAGCAGACTTGTGATGGTGAGACTTGGAACAATCAGAGGCGAACACAGACGTTATCTAATGGTCAAGTTATTTGGGATATAGCGAGTAATGCTCGAGAGTGGATAAAAGATGACAATACGTCAGATTATACTCTTAATAGAATTTATGCGTCTCAGGTGACAACGGATACAGACCCGACTCCAAGAAGTTTTAGTATAGATGGAGTTGACGGAACACCAAGAGTAGCTAAAGATCAGTTTAGTCCTGCTGGAGATTATACAAGTCTAAGCTCAAGCCCTTATGGTGGCTTAGGTCGTTTTACTCTATCCAGAGGGAAAAAACATATAGTTCGAGGTGGTTATTTTTTATCAAATTCTCCACCCTCACCTGCATATCAAGGACTGTTTAGTATAACCACTCTTCCTCTTGGAACAGAAAGTAACTTGACGGGATTTCGTTGTGCTTACCATCACACTGAAGGTGGGCCAATGGTGTCTATTGACAGTGAGTCTTTAGAAGATATCAATGCCTCTAATGCGAAAAACTTTAGAGTAAGTGGAAGCTGTTCGGAAGGAGGTCAACCTGTAAATGTGAGTGTTGGAGGGGTGAGCCCTGTAACAGCTCCTAATTGTTTTAATGAAGTTTGGGAAACAACTGTAGATGTAACTAGTCTTAATAAGGCTCTGGGCACGATTTTGATTACAGCTGATCATGCTTCTTTTGTTGGTATAAATGTTCAAGTTTCAAAGAATGTGACAAATAATTTTATTTGCCCAGAAAACTTTGTGGGGGTTCCATCACTGCAAGGTTATACAACCAATAGTTTTTGTGTCATGAAATATGAGGCAAAAAATGATGGCGCTAATAATGCTGTTTCCATGGCTAGTGGTTTACCTTATGTAAGTATTAACCGTGGTGATGCCATTGCTAAATGTCAGGCAATGGGAGCTGACTATGACCTTATGACTAACGATGAGTGGCAAACTTTAGCAAGAAACATTGAACTTGTAGGGGACAATTGGAGGAACAGTATTGTAGGAGATGTGGACGGGTTAAGCAAAGGTAACATTAGCTACGCAACAACAGTGCTAGTGGCGGCAAGTAGCGATGATAATGATTCCTGCTTTGGTCTTTCGATTACACAACCATGTAATAGTAACATTTGGCATGATCATAGGCGAACACAGACATTATCTAATGGCGAAATTATTTGGGACGTTTCAGGAAGTGCTTTTGAGTGGGTAAAAGACGATAACACTGTTGATTACGGTGTTCAAGCTAATATGTCTCAGGTAACAAGGGACACACACCAGACTTTAGGAAGTCTTAGTGGCGGAACTACCACAACACCAAGGGTGGCTAAAGATCAGTTTGGTCCTAGTGGAGATTATACAGCGCTTAACTCTGAGCCTTATGGTGGCTTAGGTGAGCTTTATTCACGAACTGATACTTCCTTTGAAGGGATTCTTCGTGGAGGCGCCATTTTCAGACCAAGCAGTGGAATCTTTTCAACTATATTTTCTGCAATAAGCACCAACACTAATACTACTTTTGGGTTTCGTTGTGTTAAACATCCATAGGTTAATTACTCAGGCTATGTCATTATAAAGTGTGTCTAATTGTGGCCAGGTTTTTAAATCTTAATATTTAATTTGAATGGGTTGCCCGTGGAGGCGCATACGAAACCTTCAGCGGACCTTTTTCAACTTTCTTTATATCCGAAATAGGAGGCATTAGAATTGGGTTTCGTTGTGTTAAACATCCATAGGTTATGTTCTCGACTACTCAGGCTATGTCATTATAAAGGGCGTGTCTAATTGGAAACGCCCATGATACAAAGCCTTTAAAGAATCTTACAGATGGTTTGTTTGGAAAATGGGGTAGATCTTTAAAAAACTTATGGGTAAAGGTATTTAGTTGATTACTCATTAAAATTAAATATGGAAAAAATAAGTTTGTACTACTTTTTCATAAACTTTTACTGAGAAAAAGATATATTGTTGAGATTGTATTAACTGGGTATTGTTTGCGTCCTTTTAAACCGGTAGTATGTATAAATTTTAAAGTGTAGTGTTTTTAAATAAAATGCTGATAAGGTATATTATGTTACAATTTAGAAGCTAATCTTTTAGTCTAGGGTTAATATCCTCATATGGATGACCACCGTGGAAGAGAAAAGATTTTGTTTTGGAAAAAATGTATGAACACCTTTGACTGTTCAACCTCATATTCGTGTGCTGGCTAACCCATTAAGCTTAAGTCCGAATTGATGTTATCCTCTACTTGTCACAGGAGCTTTAAGCTATTTAGTTAAATAGATCAGCCAAAGCTTCATAATCTTCAAGGGTTTGAGCAGAGAGGGTAATTTGTAAAATATCTCAGTCATCACTGTAAGTGGATCTTTACTGTTAACTTTTACGGTGAGTGCAAATCTAAACTACCGCATATAAGAAAAGTCCTTTAAAGGTTTTGTGTAGACTAATTCTTTTGTTATTGTAGACAGCAATGAGATTTGAACCCATAACAGATATTCCTATGCAAAGATTTGATTGTATGAGTGAATATAGTACTTCACAAACCCAATAGTCTGTTTAGGTTAAATTTTACTTCTAAATTTATTAAAAACACGTTTTTAATACTACTGGGTCATGATCTGAAACTCTACCCATAAAGTCAGAGTTAATATGTAAAATTTCAGCCTCAGAACATTTATCAAATAAAACATGATTTACAAAAATATAATCTAAGGGCTGAGAGTTTCCGTTATAATTAGTAGTGTATCTTTGATTTTTTGGTAATGTAAAAATCATATTTCTAAGTTGTCTTCCATTCCCTGTTAAAACCAACATAGAATCTTCTTCGGCTAAAGCGTTAAAATCACCTAAAACCACTATATTAGCTTTTGGATTTTCTTGCTCTATCCACCTAATAAACTCATTAATTTTCCCCGCACGCCTAGCCCTTTTAAAATCAGAGTTTGGTATTGCTGGTTGCTGATTACCCCAAAAATCAATATCTCCAAGTTTTGAATTTAAATGATTACCAATAACATAAAGCTTTTCACCTTTTTTGGACAAAACATTAAATTCAACAACAATTGATCTTCTAGTGCGCTTAAAAACTGGATCTGTTGGAAAAATTCTTCCAGGATTTGAACTTAATAAACCACCTTTATGAACAAAAGCTCTACTTCCTATTGAACCATCTTTTCTTTCTGTATACGACAACTTCTTAGTATTAAAAAACATTGCTACACGAATGTTACCACCCGGTTGACCACCTTCAGCTTGTACAAATGGATCAATATTAATAAAATCATAAAATTTATCTGAACACTGAGATTGAACTATTCCTAAAAGTCTTCTCATTGTTTTTGTACCATCAGCATTGCCTCTAAAAGATATTCCATTGTTATCTTGTATCTCAACCAAATTCATAATATCAGGGCAACCTAAGTTACTAGCTATAACCTCTCCAATAACTTTAATTCTATTAAATCTATTTCCAGGAAGATTTTCAACATTGAATGTTGCAATAGAGATTTCATTTTTTTTTGAAATAAACTTTGTTATTCCACGTTCTTTAAGAGGTACAAAACCTTTAGTTTTAATATTCTTATATTTAAAACTCTCTTGAGGTTCAGGAAGAATCATTGAATACTCTCCCCCACCAAAAAGATTCTTCTGATAAATTAAAACACCTTCTATTTTACCTAAAATTTCATCACCAATATTATAAGCATAGTAATCCTTCTTACCTCTTCTAACTTGAATTCCTTTTGAAAGATGATTAGTTGTAATAGTTATAATCTCTGGGTTAAAGTCCCACTTGTCATAATCAATTAAAAGTCCATTATTTACAGTCTTTAAGCCCGGAGTAGATGTATTTTTAGCAACAACTTGAAGGTTTAGATAAAACCTATTAGAAAGTTCAATAAGGTCTTCTCCCCCACCACGAAACCCAACAACCTTAAGATCCGTCATTTCAATACGCATACTTTCTAAACTTTCCCAAAAATCTATTCCATCCTCTAAGTTTAAAACTTTTTTACGCATCAATACGCCAGAGTAAGTAGAAATACGATCACTAGGAATTTTTCTTCCTCCATGGCCTAAAACCACAGCTTCAGGAAGAGTGTTTCCACGACTTAAAATTTTAGGTTCTTTTAAAACTCTAATTACAGTTTCACCCATGCCATTAAGCCTTAAGTCTTCTATAACAAGACCTGAGACTTGAATTTCATCACCAAGTTTTAACAAAACATTATCTGTTTTTACGACTAAATGAATTCCATCAGATGTTCGAGGGTCTGAATCAGACTCTTTAGACTGTATATAAACATCTAAATATCTAGGATACCACTCTGCACTACCTACAGCTGTAACAATACCCTTTGTAGTTACAATATTTGCTATTAAAGGAGACACATGCCCAGTACCTTGAATATCTGCAATCTTTTTAAAACCTAAATAACCATCTATAGAATCAGTAACATTGGCCCTTTTTGCAGACCAGTGAGGTAATCTTTTGTTTTTAACATCTAGTGATTTTAAATACGTTTTAACCGCAGTATTGATGTATCCTTGGTAACGTTCTCTTTTAAAGCTAAATTGAAAGGAATTCCTATATCTATACCCTGGAAAAGCCGAACCAAAGTAAAAATCATCACTAATGGCTATTCTATAGTACTCATCATCATTTATAGAGTGCCTGCCATCAATTGAAAAATTAGATGCTGTTAAAAAACCACCTCTAAAATTTAAGGAATACCAAAGACCAGCAGTCTCTAACTCCTTGTTATAAGTTTCTCTACATCTATTTACAATAAATTCTTTTAAACGATTGCCTTTTATTGTTCCAAACAACAATTGATTTTGAGGGCCTCTTGGAAAATGTTTTAATACACGATTTATTTGAACATCAGACATTCCTGCTTTTATTTCAACAAGAGCATTCATATTATAAAAATAAGCAGCCGGTAAAAACACAAAATCTAAGTTGTATACTTTTTGAATAGCTGTTGTTACCAAATTTCCAATTTCTGATGAAACTTCTTTAGAGCTATCACTAGAGAGTATAACAGGATTTAATAAGTTATTTTTAGTTGATGTTTTATTACTATTAGAACAAGAAGTAACCGTAAATAAAAACCCTAAAAATAACATAAGCTGAATCACTGTTTAAAACCTCCAATATCAATAGATCTAACCATCCACTCTGGAGTATTGCCTTTTTCCCCTTTATAAAATATAGAAGTTTCTACCTTTTGATTTAAAAATTTATCAGGAATATTAACCCATGAAAACATTTTTAAATCTCTAGATGCATCTTTAAATGTGCCCTCTGGAAACACTATATTTTCCCAAGGATTTTCACACACACCCTTGATTTTGGCACAAGAAAATCTAATTTGAATTCTTAAAACATTAGGGTTTCTTAAATGAGTTATACCATGGGTTATTCTAATTTTAATATTAGTAGCAACAGATAAGTCTAGTTCAGGAAATACCATTCTTGAAGCACCTAGCAATGGAGGTTTCCCTTTAACAAAGCCGCCAATAAATCCTGAATCTTTTCTAATTTGCCATTTAGGAGAGAGCTTAGGATCATCATAAATTTTTTTAAAATTTTTATATGCATCACTAAGTAAATCATATGAAACTATTATATATTTTTTATCTAAATCTGGAACTACGTACTCAATTTTAGTTAAATCCTCTCCCTCTGTTTCTAAATAAAAAGAGTGAATATTCCAAGAAATATTTGTACCTTTATGAGATGTAAACCTAAAACCAATAACTATACTCTCACCCTTATATTTAGAGAGATTAAAAACACTTCGCTTATTGTTAAATGGCTCATTATGTGAGCTTAAAACTTCCCACACAATTCCTTTTGAAGTTGGACTAACACCACCTTTATAATTAGTAGAAACAACTATTTCAGCTGTAATAAAATCTCTTCCAATTAATGTTTCTGTTAATACTAGTCTTAGACTATCTATATTTTCAGATACAAAATACAGAGGAGACAGTATTAGTGCATCTGTAGTAGCTAAACCTAATTCAACAAGAAGATCTCCTTTTTTAGACTTTCCCCACCTTTCCCCACCAAAATTTAATGATAGTGATTTAAAACCGCCTAAATTTTCATTAAAATTAGCTGCATATATTGATGCCGAGCCTTTAAAAACACCTGCTCCATGAATTTCCACATCAAAAATATCCCAAATATAATACTGTGTCTCTTTTATCTGCCTGGTATCAAATAAAAACGCTATTGATACCTTATGACCTCTATACTTTTCTAAGGACACTTTGGGTACCCAAGCATCATGAAAATTTCTAGCCAATGGAAGATCATCTATATTGTAATTTACTCTAATTTTTCTAGATGGTTCAATTTCTTCAGGACTTTCACCTGGCAGTTGATCTAATATAATATAAGTTTGAAAAACTTTATTTATCACATCATTTAAAGAATATTTTGGATTTGGAGCAACAACAGTTAACTGTGTAAAATATCTAAAGGAAGGGTTTTTTATACCTTTTAGAGAAAAAGGTTTTGAGACCATCCATGAAAACGAACTCCTTCCCTGAACTTTAGCCTTTGGAATATCTGTTTGAAAATTTGTTACCCAATTAAGTAAATTTTTACCAGAAAACATATTAAAGTAAGGTTGTATACCATCAGCAAAATTATGATTATATAAAACCCATGTATAACTACTAGCTATACCAAGCTTTTTTGCAACTAAAAACTGCAATGATTTCACTCCATTAAAAACTTTATCAAATCTAGACTGTTCAAAATCTAAAACTCCAAAAGAATCGTATTGTGCTATTGCTGTTGAAAAAATATCGTATGCATCCTGAAGTCTTTGTAAATCTTTTTCTCCAAACTTTGCTAATGTTAAAGCTCCTGTTCTAGCATTATTTATGGCAGCAAGTATTTTTTGAATTCTATTTTTTGAATTTACATTTAATACTTGTTTTAAAGCTATGGCCTGCTCTAAATCATTTAAATCTTGAATAAGTTTACTAAAATCTTCATTCTCAAAGTTGAAGGAATCAATTAAAAAATTTTGGCTTTTTTTATCATTATTACAAGAAGCTTGTAAGCTTAATAATCCAATAAAAATAAACTTAAGTAATAACGCCATTACTAAATCCTTTCTTAAAGTCTGAATGTTCGTGGGCCGGTTTTTTTATTATAAAAATATGAAATATTAATAAAAAATATAAAGTCTGTATTAGTCAATTCTTTTAAAGTGCTTAAATCAGTAATAGTCCCACTCTTAGAAAAAACATTATTTTTAGAAATTAAATATTCAAAACGTGGATTGATAATAAAATTTTCTTTATAAAAATAAGCTCCAAACCCAATTCTATGTAAACCTCCATGGGATTCTTCTAAGTTATTTGTTCTAAGCTCTTGAGCCGACTCACGCCCTGAAAATACAAAATATTTATTTTGATATTTATAAGAAAAATATGGTGTATATTCTTGCTTTCTTAACCCTAATTTAAAACTTCCTGCATAACCCCATTCACCAGCCCAATCCTGAATCTCATCTCCAGCAATATTACTATAAATACGCTGTTGAACAGATTGAAACAAAGTATCACTTGTATCAAACCAATTTTTACTAAAATCAATTCTATAAGGCTTTCTTCCACCTTTTGAAGCTGTAATTTCAGATTCAAGAATAAGCCTATTCCCTATATAAGATAAATTATATAAAGATGTCGCTGATTTTGTTAAAACACCTGTTTCTTTATCTTTAGTTTGCCCCACAAACTGAAAACTTGTAAATGAATTTTCTTTTCTTAACAGTCCACCAAATTTATAACCAAATGTTTCATTTCTTGACCATGATGTGCTCCCAGTTAAACTTCTTACATCAAATGAAGGGTCATTAGGATATTCATATGTAGCAATACCTAAACCAGCATAAGTGCTAAATAAGTTTTTACTATGGATAACTTTATGATATCTAAAAACAAAACCAGGAATAGTTTTGTTAGCAATTTTTTCATCTAAATCATTTGGATCTGGAGTGAGAGGTATTAAGGCTGGAGTTCCTTGGATGTAATAAATTCTTGTTACATCATAGGTCTGAAATTCAACACCAACTTTTCCATCAAAGTTAAATGGAAAAAAAGTAAATTGAAAATTTTTATTAAACTCATACCTTAAAAAAGTATTTTCAGAATCTAAATCTAAACCCACCGATATACTTCCATTGTCATCATCTGTATTTAAAGAAAAATCAGCTTGAGCAATAAAATTTTCATAGTTATAACCAGTTCTTAATTCAAAATCAGATGTTTTATTATCAAACCTATCTCTATCAGGATTAGTCTTAAACCCTAAAGACATCCAAGTAATGTCGTTGACTTGATATCTAAATCGTGTATTTAGTTTTAACTTATCCCCAATTTCTGTTTTCCGTGATTTAGAATAAAGATACTCTTCATAAGAAAAAAGCTCTAATGAAATTTTTTTTTCCGTATACTGTACCGACTGATCTAAAACAGTACTCACTGGAACAGTTGATAGGTTTTTATCGTCTTGTGCAAGTGAGATTAAAGAACTTAAAACAACTACAGCAACAAGATAGATATTATTCATATTTTCCCTTAATATAACTAGATTTTGTAATCTTTATACACAGAAAAATTATGTTTTTAAAACTTTTTAGTCAAACTTATTAATATTAAAACTGCCCGTATTCTAACTTCTTTACTCACTTATTTAATAAAAGAATTTTTAAGTTGTAACTTTCATACAATTTTGCACTATTCTAAATAATGATAAATAAAACTGAAATCAACTTAAATTTGATTCCGGAAAGTGGTGAAATTTTCAACTTTAGTGCTTCTGATATTTCTTTAATTAAACTTTTTAAAAATATTGTAATTTTTCATGAAAACAACTCAATTCAAATTAAAGTAACTCCCATTAAGGAGAACACTTATTTTAAAGTACGAGCTGCCATTAATGTTAAAAGGCCTATGAACTGTTCAAGGTGTGGTCAAGGTTTTAAAAGTTACTTTAAAGAAAATATAAAAGAATATCTTTCTTTAGAAAAAAATGAAGATCAAGAATTTTTGCTTATTAACTCATCAAAATGGATTTGGCCTGAATTTATAGTAGAGACCATAGAGTTAGACACTCCTTATCAAACCTATAAGTATGGTGAAAACTGTCTTGTATCATGCTCACATTATGATGAGGCAATTAAAAAGGGTTGGATAACAAAGAAACAAAATAACCTAAACCCTTTTCAAACTCTTAGAAAGCTTAGAAATAAGCTTAATTAAGCTAAGCTATGTTTAAAACTCATTTTAGGCTTGCTAACACCTCTATATTATATATATATTTGCCTTTTAATTTTTTAATAGAGGTTTTAAATGGCGAGTCCAAAAAGTAAAATTTCAAGGGCTAAAAGAGGCATGAGAAGAGCTCATAATGCTTTAACTAAACCAACAGTGCACAACTGCAAAAACTGTGGATCTATTACAAAACCACACACTATATGTCTAAGCTGCGGGTATTATGGTGATAAAGAAGTTGTTACAGCTCGAGTTTAAATAAACCCGGGAGAGTGGTGTTTACTTCAAAAATAACAGGAACAGGTTCTTACTTACCAAAAAAAATCCTTTCCAATGCTGACCTTGAAAAAATAGTTGATACTAATAATAAATGGATTATTGAAAGAACTGGAATTTCTCAACGCCGTATTGCCTCTCCAGAAGAAAACACCACAGACCTGGCCGCTAAAGCAGCTCTTCAAGCAATTAAAGCTTCTAGCCTCCAGCCCTCTAACATTGATTTTATATTGTTTGCAACTACCTCACCAGACAAAATAATGCCTAATGCAGCATCCATACTTCAAACTAAAATTGGAGCTAAGCACTGTGCGGCCTTAGATATTTATGCTGCTTGTACAGGTTTTTTATATGGCTACGCTTTAGCAGATCAAATGATTCAATCTGGAGCCTACAAAAATATACTTGTTGTAGGTGCTGAAATTTTATCTCGCTACGTAGATTATACAGACCGTAGAACATGTATTCTTTTTGGTGATGGTGCAGGGGCTGCTATTATTAGTCGTTCAGACAGTAAAAACTCTAAAGTTTATAGTCATAAACTTTGTTCAAACGGAGAGCATGGTGAACTTCTTACAATTCAAGGAGGAGGAAGCCAAAACCCTGCTAGCCAAAAAACCATTGATAAAAAACTTCACTTTATCAAAATGGAAGGACAAGAAATTTTTAAATTAGCAATTAGAACTATGACAAAAACCTCATCTGAAACCTTAAAAAAAGCAAATTTATCCGCCAATGACGTTAATTGGCTTATTCCCCATCAAGCAAATTTAAGAATAATTGAACTTGTAGCTAAGAAATTTAACTTTCCTATGGAAAAAGTTCTCATTGAAATTAACAAAATGGGCAATAACTCTTCTGCAACAATACCCATATGTTTAGACACAGCTATTCGTGATAAGCGTATAATTCGTGGTCATAATCTTTTGTTAACCGCTTTTGGTGGAGGGCTCACTAGTGGAAGCCTTTTATTAAGGTACTAATATGATGTCTAAAAAAATAGCAGCAGTTTTTCCCGGCCAAGGTAGTCAATTTGTAGGAATGGGTAAGGAGCTTTTTGATAATTTTAATATTTATAAAGAAACTATTACTGAAGCCTCTGATTTAATTGGAGTTGACTTTATAAAATTATGTTTCAACGGCTCCCATGAAGAATTGATGCTCACTGAGAACACACAACCGGCAATTGTAGCCTGTTCAATTGGTGCCTTTAGAATCTTGGAATTAGAATTTGGCTTTACCCCTTTAGTAGTTGCTGGACATTCTGTAGGTGAGTATTCTGCACTAGTTGCTGGAAATGTTATCTCTTTTTCTGATGCTATGAAAGCTGTAAAACTTAGGGGAATATCCATGCAAGAGGCTGTCCCTCTTAAGAAAGGTGCCATGGCAGCTTTACTAGGACCTTTGGATCATCAAGCTGTTGACCTTTGTAAATGGGTTGAATCTCAAAATCCAGACTGGGTATTTGAAGCTGCAAACTTTAACTGTCCAGGACAAGTTGTTGTAAGTGGTACAGCTCAAGCTTTGTCATGGTTAAAGGAAAATATTTCTACTTACGTATTTAACCCAAAACCAAAAAGAATAAAGCTTCTTCCTTTAAAAGTCTCAGCCCCATTTCATTGTAAATTAATGCTGCCAGCTGAAAAAATAATGGCTGAATTCTTAAAAAAAATTAAATTCTCTCCTCCTCATTGTCTACTTATTCAAAATATCAATGCTTTTTTAACAAGTGATCCTGAAAAAATAAAGGCTAATTTAATAAAGCAAATAAGCAATTCAGTTCTTTGGAGTAAAACTATATCAGAAATGAAAAATAACAAAATAGACTCTTACGTTGAAGTTGGATCAGGAAATACATTACTTGGATTGATTAAAAAAATAGACAATTCAAACTTATCACTTTTCAATACATCAAGGTTAGAAGATATTAAAACTTTTAGTGCTTCCATAATATGAGTTAAACAAATTATTTAAAATAAGGTGGTATATTTTGTTAGATTTTACAAATAAGAAAATTATTATAACTGGTTCAAGTCGTGGAATTGGTGCTGGAATTGCAAAATCACTAGCTTCACTAGGAGCACAAGTTTGTATTACTTATGGACAAAGTAAGGATAAAGCTAGAGAAGTTTTTTCTTTACTTAAAGGCGAAAAACACCTTCTACTCCCTTTAGACACATCTAGTGAGGAGTCGATTAAAACTTTTTTTGCTAATGTTTTAGCTCAATGGGATTCCATAGAAGGGCTTGTCAACAATGCTGGAATTACCCAAGACCAACTTTTATTAAGAATGAAATCCTCTGACTTTGATAAAGTTTATGAAACAAATTTAAAAGGGACTTTTCTTTGTACCAAAGCAGTAGCAAAAGTTATGATGAAAAAAAAAACTGGTTCAATTGTTAACATTTCTTCAGTTATTGGATCCATAGGCAACCCAGGACAAGCCAACTACGCAGCATCAAAAGCTGGAACTGAGGCTTTTTCAAAATCTATTGCAAAAGAGTTAGGATCAAGAAAAATAAGAGTTAACTGCGTTGCCCCTGGTTTTATTCAAACTGAAATGACTGATGTCCTAAATGATGAGCAAAAAAAATCTCTAATAAGTCAGCTCCCATTAGCACGCCTAGGAACAACAGATGATGTTGCTCAAGCAGTTGCTTTTTTAATCAGTGACGCTTCGTCATATATTACTGGCCAAACAATTCATGTTAATGGTGGAATGTATTTAAATTAGTTTATTTTTTTTATTAAAATAGTATTTAATGAGTTTATAAATTTTAACAAAACGATCTAATTGTGGAGGGCTAAAATGGCATTAGACGACAAAATAAAACAAATCATAGAAGAGCAACTGGGTATTGAGGGTGATAAAATAAAAGAAGACGCCTCTTTTATTGACGACCTTGGAGCGGACAGCTTAGACATTGTTGAGTTAGTTATGGCTATGGAAGAAGAATATGATATTGAAATTCCTGACGAAGATGCTGAAAAACTTAAAACTGTTGGCGATGTTGTAGCTTATCTTAAGGATAAATAGAGGTCTAGTTTAGACCTCTAAAAAAAATTAAAATGACTTTTACAAAACCAGCAAAAGAAAATCGCAGAGTCGTGGTTACAGGAATTGGTATTATGTCTCCCATAGGCAAGGACTTAAAGACGTCTTGGAACTCCTGTATAAATGCTAAATCTGGAATTGCACATATCCAGTCCTTTAATACAGAAAAACTCTCAACTTCTATTGTTGGAGAAGTTAAAGATTTTAATATTGATGAGTACGTTATAAAAAAAGATCAAAAAAAAATGGATAGATTTATTCATCTTTCACTTGCTTGTACAAAGGAAGCTTTACTTGATTCTGGTGTTTTAATTAATGAAACAAACGCACAACGTTCAGGTTGTATTTTAGGTGTCGGCCTTGGTGGATTACCATATATTGAAAAGCAACATGAAATCTTATTAAATAAAGGACCAGGGCGAGTGAGTCCGTTTTTTATTCCGGCTACAATCTCTAATTTAGCCAGTGGACAAATTGCCATTAAATACGGAATGCAAGGCCCGAACTATGTTGTAACCAGCGCATGTTCTTCTGGAGCACATTCAATTGGAGAGGCAGCAAAATACATTCAATCTGGTCAATGTGATGTGATGATTGCAGGTGGATCTGAATCTACAATAGGCCCTATATCCATTGCTGGATTTTCTTCAATGAAAGCCTTATCAACAAGAAACCACTCCCCCACTACAGCATCTAGGCCTTTTGATATTGATCGTGATGGTTTTGTTATGGCTGAAGGTGCAGCTACTTTAGTTTTAGAAGATTATGAATGTGCTTATAAAAGAGGAGCTAAAATTTATGGTGAAGTCTTAGGTTATGGTCTATCTTGCGACGCTTATCATATGACGTCTCCAGCACCTGGTGGACAGGGGGCGGCTTTATCTATGGAATTAGCAATACAAGATGCTGGAATTAACCACAATCAAATAGATTACATAAATGCCCATGGTACAAGTACTCCCATTGGTGACCTCATGGAAACTGAGGCTATTAAAAAAGTTTTTCAAGACCATGCTTCCAAACTCTGGATAAGCTCTACAAAAAGTATGACTGGTCATACTTTAGGAGCCGCCGGTGCCATTGAAAGTGTTTTTTCACTAATGGCCATTGAAAAAAACACTGTTCCCCCTACTACTAATTTAGACAACCCTTCTCAAGGCTGTGACTTAGACTATGTCCCTGGAACAGCAAGGGAAAAAGAAGTTCGCTTTGTCATGAATAATAGCTTTGGATTTGGTGGAACCAATGCAACCTTAATCTTTGGAGCCTTATAATTTTGAAAATCTTTATAGCTTCAGATCATGCTGGATTTGAAATAAAAAAAAAGATTGTGGACTATTTAAAAGCAGATTCAAATAAAATTATTGATCTAGGCCCTATTAACAAAGATCCCGTGGATTACCCAGACTTCTCAGATAAAGTCTGCCAAGCTTTAGAATTCAACTCCACAGATATTGGAATTTTAATCTGTGGATCTGGACAAGGAATGGTTATGAGAGCAAACAAATATTCCTATATTAGAGGCGCTCTTTGTTGGAACGAAGAAACTTCTATACTTTCAAGACAACACAACAATGCCAATGTTCTTTGCCTTGGCTCAAGACTTGTAACAGAAGAAACTATATTTAAAATTATAAATTCATTCTTATCAACCTCTTTTAAAGGGGAGCGCCATGAACAAAGAGTTAAAAAAATTTCTTCCCTCATACATTCTAACACCATAAAAAAACAAAAGGAATAAGGTGGAGTATAATCTTATAAAAGCAACAGACCCTGAAGCACATGAATTCTTAATGCAAGAGCTTCAAAGACAAACCCATGGACTTGAAATGATTGCCTCTGAAAACTATGCATCCCTCTCCGTAATGGAAGCGCAAGGGAGTATTTTCACCAATAAATATGCTGAAGGCTACCCTGGAAAAAGGTACTATGGTGGATGTGAGTATATTGATAAGGCTGAAAATTTAGCTATTCATAGAGCAAAAAAACTATTTCACGCGGAACATGTAAATGTTCAGCCACACTCAGGATCACAAGCAAATATGGCTGTATATATGACCTGTGTTGAGCCTGGAGATACTGTTTTAGGAATGGATCTTTCACAAGGCGGGCACTTAACACATGGCTCTAAGGTTAACTTTTCAGGAAAGCTTTATAATTTTACTTCATACGGTCTCAACCCAGAAACTCATTTAATTGACTATGAGGAAATTTTAAAAATTGCTAAAAAATGTAAACCTAAATTAATTATTGCTGGCTACAGTGCTTATCCAAGAAGTTTAGATTTTAAAAAATTTAGAGAAATCGCCCATGAAGTTGGTGCCTTTCTTCACGTAGACATGGCTCACTTTGCAGGCCTTGTTGCCGCTAAAGTTCATGAAAACCCAGTTCCTTATGCTGATTTTGTAACCACCACTACACATAAGACTTTAAGAGGACCTAGAGGTGGCATGATTCTTTGTAAAGAAAAATATGCTAAAAAGTTAAATTCTCAAATTTTTCCAGGAATTCAAGGCGGCCCACTAGAACACTCTATTTTAGCAAAAGCTATAGCTTTTGGAGAAGCTTTAAAACCAGAATTTAAAACTTATCAAAAACAGGTTATTAAAAATGCTAAAATTCTTAGTAAAGAACTTATAAAAAGTGGTTTATCACTCATATCCAATGGAACTGACAACCATCTTATATTAGTAGATCTAACAAATACAGGTGTAACAGGCAAAAAGGCTGAAGAAGTTTTACACAAGGCTCGAATAACTGTAAACAAAAACACCATTCCAAATGAACAAAAAAGCCCTTTTGTCACTAGTGGTATAAGACTTGGAACCCCAGCCATTACCACTAGAGGTATGAGTGAATGTGAAATGGTAACTATTGCAGGTTTTATTAGTGAAGTTATTAAAAATCACGTTAATGACGATATATTAAATATAATCCATGAAAAGGTGACCACACTTTGCAAAGATTTTCCTATTTACAATTAAAATTTATTTTATTTATAGTTTTCTCTTTTATACTCTCTTCTTGCTCTTCTATGAATATAAGAAAAGCTCCAATAATTGTAGCAAACAAATCTAAACCAAATAGCCTTAGTTTTTCAAAACCATTAACAACAAGATACACGATCACTCAAAAATTTCGTCCTAAAAAAAATCGCAAACATAAAGGTATAGATCTTGCGGGAAAAAAAGGGTCTCCAATATTTTCTATTGCTTCTGGAAAAGTTATCTACCAAGGACGCAAGTTTAGCGGATATGGAAAAATGATTTTAATTAAACATAATCACAGCATCAGTACAATCTATTCACATCTTAATAAGATTTTTGTAAAATCAGGTGAAAAAATAAAAAGAGGAGAATTAATAGGAACAATGGGTCGTACAGGGCGAGCTACAGGAGTCCACCTCCATTTTGAACTAATAGAAAATAAGACAGTTATAAACCCTGAAAAATACATCCGATTTTAATTTATACTTTTTAGAAAAAATATAAATTTTAAGGATTTAACATAAGGTGTGGATACTTTTTTGAAAAATTATTCAAATCCGAAATATCAACGGTATTTTTTCCTTTTCTTTTAACATATTTTGAAAGTTCTTTTATTTTAATTTGTGTAGAATTTAAAAGCATTTTTTTATATCTAGCTTTTAACTCATTAAACTCTAAAGAATAAACTTCACTCACTTGACTCTTAGAATCAAAATTAACTTCACTAAGTCTTAACACTGTGGCCATAACTTTAAATGACTTTAATTTAATATCATTGTTATAGAAAAATTGAATTGTTAACTTCTCTCCCTTCTCTATAAACTTTTCAGGAACCTTAACTTTTGCACCACCTGCAGAAAGCTCTGTACAAAAACAAGCTTGAACCCTCTTATCTTTAGAAACCAACAAGATATTAACATTACACTTTATACGAACAAATTTTCTTATGTCATCAAATGCACGCCCTTTAGGAACATAATACTGAGAAAAAGAACGAATAAAATCTACTGAAAATTCAACTAAATCGGAAATAAAATACCAATTACCACTCTTCTCACTTGAAAGACTACCTGCTCGAATTTTCATAGTTCTGCTAATTCTTCTAGATTTAAGCATTTGCAAAACCTCTATATAAGAAAAAGGCCCTCCCCAATGAGTAGCAAACTTTAAATACCAGTAATTGCTCACTGCTTCTAATTCAACAGGACTCAGTTGTAATAGCATTTTACCCCCTTTTTAAAGCTTATTTCTCCTATCGAACTAAATTAAGCTAAACTTTATACTTGTTTTTTTGAAATATATTCAATTTACATAAAAAAATGAATATTTTCCTACTTAGTAGCCTTAAAATGCTTTAAACCCAACTCTGAGTAAAAAATATTTAACTATGGGAGACATTAATGAGCTTTTTATTTTTTGTATTAGGACTAACTGCTACGTCAATGAATCAATTAGATACAGATTCATTAAGAACTTCTCTTAATGATACATTTTTAGAAGTTGTTAGCCACCATGAGTTTTTAAAAAACGATCCCAAAATATCTAAAATCGAAATTGACACAAACTACACTAATTTTAATCTTGGACGCATCAAAGCTAGCCTAACTACTCAAACTATTCCCTTAACCAGTAATCTAAATGATAAACTATCTATGGCACTAGATATTTCAACTGAGATTGAAAATATCAATGATGATAAAAAATCTTTTAATTTTAATGCTAATTTAAATATACAAGGAAACACATTAGCTATTTTAAAACATATTTCCTCCATTGTTTTAGGAGAATGTTTACAACAACCTATTGATGATGAGACTTCAAGTTCTGTGCATCTTCAAAATATTGTATGCTATGTTCAAACAGGTGTAGATAAATCCCACACTATTTTAGAATTAAAAGAGAGCCTTCAAAAAGCCATAAATTATGCAAAACTTGTTTATAAAACTGATACAGAAAAAAACAGTATCATTGCCAACCTCCTCTCTTCTCTAACTATAACTCCTAACGAAGAAAATTTAATTTTAAATTCCACAATTAATTTTTCTAAAAACTTAGATGAAAATGATAAAATTCTTATTACTTTAACTCTTAAAGAAAATGGCTTAGATGTTTTTATTACAGGCAATAATATTTTTAAAGACAAAGAATTAAATGAATATATAAATTTGGTTAAAAATGTCATAATAGAACTTCAAAACACTGAAAGTGACACACACACTATTTATTATAGAGATAATCTTTATTTAATTTTTGGTTTACTTCAAGCCTTTTTAATCTATGAAGACTAGACTCAAATATCAATCTACTTTAAACAATTCAAACCTAAGATTCTTTTTAACTAGGTTATGTTTTTTTATAATATGTGTAAACTAAAGCCCCGTTTCTACATTTTTGAATAATATCTTTTCTATGTTCTGGTAGCGTTATACACCCTTCAGAATTTCCAATCTTATTAGGATCTCCATTTATAGGCTGAACATAATCAGCTGTATGCATAACTATATATCTCATTCGAGCATTATTATTTGTACAGTTTAATCCATCTAGTTTAAGTCCATTTTGAGGACCTGGACCAAAAGTTATTTTCTTACTCGTATAAAGATTGTCTGTAAGATAAAAACCTAAGGAAGTCATATTAGAACCTGACTTATTAGAAAATCTCTTAGCAAAATAGCCTGTCTTTATTTTATCTTTTTCATGAGATCCTTTCCCATGAGCTGTGTAAAAAAGCTCTGTCTCCCCTGTTTGAGGATTAACAACAAGAAGTCTTGGTATTTTTTTAGATTTTGTATAGTCAACAATAATAAGACATGTTTTATTTCTTATTCTCTTTTGATTCCTTACATTGTCTTTACTTAAACACAGATTTTTTTTATTAAGTTTATTTAAGTTCTCATCAAAGAACTTAAATGCTTTTAAAAGTGCTTTTTTAGAGAATTTTTTATTCTTATTTAATACTTTTAAAAAAGATTTATTTAATTCTTTTCTTTTAAAAAATTTTTTATTAGCAGACTCTGGAATTAAAACTTTTCTTTTAGGTGAAAAAGTATAAGAAGAAAAAGAAAATATTAACAAAGCAATTATATAAAATTTCATAAATAAAATTATACTCTTTTTTCTTTATTCTATCTATACAGTATTTAAGAAAGAAATAATATTATGTTCCATTTTTTATATTAAACTTCACTTATTAAAGCTTTTTTTTGAATATTATTAAAAAGATTATAAATATTTAAAACTAAGGGCCGTAATGTTTATGATTATTTAAAGTGCAATCTTTAAGCTGATTTTTTAAAACTACCTTTAAACTCTTCAGGAAGGTGAACATGAACATCTCTTTGAGGATATGCTATAATCACTCCATGTTTTTTAAATTTAACATCAATGACCTCTCTTATTTTTGAAGTAATACACCTTTCATCTAAAAAATTATTAAGTTTAATATCAAACAATAGTGTAAACTCTAAAGAGCTATCTCCAAATTTTTCAAAAAGTACTATTGGATCACTAGATTTTAATGTTGCAATATTTTCTTTAGAAGCTTCTATTAAAAGCCTTTTAACCAAACTTATATCACTTCCATATTTTACACCAACTTCCACTCGAGCTTTAATTCTTTTATTGTTATAAGTGAGATTTTCAATATTTTCCTCAATCATTCTACTGTTTGGAAGAATTAAATACTTATTGTCTACAGAGTGTATTTTTGTTGCTCTAGTTCCTACCTCTTCAATTCTTCCGAATACATCTCCTATTCTTACATAGTCACCTTTTTTTATAGGTTGTTCGATAAGAATTATAATTCCACTAATAAAATTATAAATTATTTTTTGTGAACCTAAACCAATTGCTAGTGCTGCAGCACCTGCTGCGTATGTGAAAACTGTAATTGGTATATTTGCAACTTGAAGTGCGACTAAAGAAAAGAAAATAACTAAAACATAAAATGTTAAATTCTCAATAGCATGAATTGCTGATTCATTATCTATAACTCTATGTAATAATTTTTGACTAATTATTTTTATAGTCGCCCTAGATATAATAACTCCTGCAGTTAAAAATACTAGACCAACTAAAATTTTTCCAAAAGTAACCTCTTGACCATTAATATTAAGGAGTGGATATTTTAATACTGATCCAATGGGGCTTAAACTTGTATATTCTTTAAATCCAAGTTTAAAAAAAACTGTAGAAAAATACTCTAATACAAAGAAAGATGATTTAAAATAAAAATCCATACTTATTGTTTCGGTTGTTTCTTTAAAAAAATTAATTTTTTTAAAGACTTAGGTGAGAAAATAACTGTTTCTTTTCTTTTTACATATTTAACTACTGGTCTTGTATAAGAAAAAATCACTGGTAAAATTTCAAAAAGCCTTTTCCTAGTTTTCACATTAATTCTCTTAAAATCTTTTAAACTTTGACTTTTAGAGGATTCAACAAGAAGCTTATCTAGTTTAATGTCTTTTATCCCATAAGTATTATACCGGCCTTTGGAGTGAAATGAGTCTTTTAAAACTTCACTATCAATGGATAAAGCCTCTAGACTTAAGTGATGATCAAATTGTCCTGTTTTAAGAGCATTTGTCAATTCAATGGATTTAAGTCCATGGTAATTAAAGCTCCCCCCCACCTTTTTACCATATTGATTGTTTAAAAAATCTAGAATTTTAAGGCCATAAGAATCTGAATAAATAATATTTACATTCTTCTTATAAGGTTTAACATCAGAACAAGTGTCTTTTTCTAAAGCCCATTTTTTTCCAATAATTTTTTGAACACTATTCTTATTTTCACAATAAACACTTAAAAGCCTACTTAATTTGTTATACTTATTATATAAACGAAGTTTCAAAGAAGACTCAAAAGACTCTACAAACAAAAGATCCTTATAAATATTAAAAACTCCTTTTAAAAAAAGTTTTCCTGGAAAATACAAATCAAGCTTTTTTGCCATGACAAGATCAAGTCCCACTTTATTGCTTTTAATTCTTTTAATAAAAAGTTTACTTATTAAGTTTTTATTCTCTGTAGAAAGAATTAAATTCTGCCCTTTTACATGTTGAACTATTCTATATACTCCCTCATTTTTAAAAACTATTAACGGCGCAAGGGTTTTTAATTGTGATATAAAATCATTTTTTCTTTTATATTCAATACTTTTTTTAGTAACTTTAAACTGTAAAAAAATATCTTTCCATAAAACACAAGCCTCTCCTTTTTTAAAAACTTTAAGAGTTTTTTTAAATAATTCATCATTCATTTCATCAAATATAAGCCTATTATTTTTAATTCTTATATTTACAAGATAATCTGATTTAAAACCTTCTGGAGTAATTTCAAACAATCTACCATAGATTAAATCTATAATATCTCGCTCCCCTAAAGATTGAAACGAAAACGGGTTAAAAGATAATAAATCTGTAGACACCCCTATTTTAAGATTTTCAAATTCTTGAGCAAAGGTCTTTACACCACTACAAATTACGACGGTACTGACCACCAACTTCAAATAATGCATCTGTAATCTGTGCAAGGGTACATGTTCTACATACTTCCATAAGAGCCTCAAAAACATTACCTCCTAAAAGTGCTGTTGTTTTAAGTTTTTTTAGATCTTTTTCAGCTAATTTTTTATTCTTAACAAGAAATTCATTGGTTCTTCTCAACTGAAGAGCTTTTTCTTCTTTTAAAGCTCTTGCCAATTGAATTTGTTTAGGAACATAGTCATCAGCTAAAGTTTTTTCATCAACAAAAAAATTCACTCCAACAATTGGCATAGTTCCATCATGCTTTTGCATTTCATAATACATAGATTCTTCTTGAATTTTACCCCTTTGATATTGATTCTCCATAGCTCCTAACACACCACCACGCTCTGAAATACGATGAAATTCTAAGAGAATTTCATCCTCCACTTTATCTGTAAGCCATTCATAAAAATATGAGCCCTGAAGAGTGTTCTCATTTTTAGTGCTTCCAAGCTCTTTATTGATAATAAACTGTATCGCCTGTGCACGCCTTACAGATTCCTCTGTTGGAGTTGTAATGGCTTCATCATATGCATTTGTATGTAAAGAGTTACAATTGTCATTAATGGCAGTCAAAGCCTGTAAGGTCGTTCTTATATCATTAAACTGAATTTCTTGAGCATGAAGAGATCTACCACTGGTTTGAATATGATACTTTAGTTTTTGAGATTTTGAATTAGCCTTATACAAATCTCTCATTGCTACGGCCCAAATTCTTCTAGCAACTCTACCAATAACAGAATACTCTGTGTCTAATCCATTGCTAAAGAAAAATGATAGACTTGATGCAAACTCATCAACCTTCATTCCTCTAGATAAATAATATTCAACATATGTAAATGCATTACTTAAAGTTAGCGCTAACTGTGTAATTGGATTTGCTCCAGCCTCAGCAATATGATAACCAGAAATACTTACAGAATAAAAATTTCTAATACTATTATCAATAAAATATTGCTGAATATCTCCCATCATTTTTAAAGCAAAATCTGTTGAAAAAATACATGTGTTCTGTCCCTGATCTTCTTTTAAAATATCAGCTTGAACAGTACCACGCACTAGCTGCATAGCTTCAACTCTAGCACTCATAAATTCTTTCTTAGAAAATTTTCGACCTAACTTTATTTCTTTTTTTTCAATATATTGATCAATGGCTGTATTCATAAAATAAGCTAGAATAATTGGTGCAGGTCCATTAATAGTCATACTTACAGAAGTTGATGAATCACAAAGATCAAAGCCTTTATATAAACGCTTCATATCTTCTAAACTTGCAATACTAACACCCGATTCTCCCACTTTCCCATAAATATCTGGTCTTAAATGAGGTGATTGCCCATAAAGAGTTACGGAATCAAAAGCCGTGGACAATCTTTTAGATTTTTCATTTCCAGATAAATAATGAAATCTTTTATTAGTTCTTTCTGGCGATCCTTCTCCGGCAAATTGACGCCCAGGATCCTCACCCTGCCTCTTAAGAGGAAAAACCCCTGCAGTATATGGAAATTCTCCTGAAAAATTCTCTTTTCTTAAAAATTCATATCTATCACCCCAGTCTGTAATATTAGGCGGCACCACTCTTGGAATATTTATTCCACTTAGGGTTTTAGAAATTAAAGACTGTTTTATCTCTTTACCTCTAACAGTATATGAAAACTCATCTTTTTTATATCTATCTATTAAAGTATCCCAATCTTGAATTTTATTAAAAAATTCATTTTCCTCGTTTTTTACTAAAAGCTCTCTTTCAAAATTATCTAGGTTCTTAACACCTTGCTCTTTTAATAACCTTAAAGCCCCTAAACTAGAAAATTCCTTTTTATCAATTTCTGTATTTTTATGATAAGTCTTTATTGTATTTGATATTTCAGCTAAATAATTTTGCCTGTGAGATGGAATAATATTTTTTTTCACTTCACCTTTAGGGATTTCTTTTAAAAATTTCCAATCTTGAAATTTATCTTTTTTTATCAATAAGTCTACAACATTTTTAAAAAGATTATTTATCCCTTCATCATTAAAATTTGAAGCTTGTGTTAAATGAACAGGAAGGTCACTTTGATTGTTAGAAAAAAGATTTCTAGATCTAGTGTATTGTTTTTTAACATCTCTTAATGCATCTTCAGAACCTCTTTTATCTGCTTTATTAATAGCAATGATGTCTGCAAAATCTATCATATCAATTTTTTCAAGTTGACTTTGTGCACCAAATTCTGATGTCATTACATATAAACTCAAATCACTTACTTCAATTATAGCCGTGTTTCCTTGACCAATTCCTGAACTTTCGGCTAAAATCAAATCAAAGGGTTGTTTTTTTAATTCTTCTAAAACTTGTGGAAGTTTTCCCGATATTTCAGTACCTGAACCACGAGAAGCTAAAGACCTCATATAAATTCTATCTCTAGACAATGAATTCATCCTAATTCTATCACCTAAAAGACTTCCACCTGTTTTTCTTTTTGTAGGATCAACACAAACCACTGCAATTTTTTTATCTTCATAGGAGTTTAAAAATCTTTGCAAAAGTTCATCAATTAAACTTGATTTTCCAGCTCCACCAGTTCCTGTTAATCCTAAAACTAAAGGTTTTTTTATTTTATTTTTAAACAGTTTAGAGTTAACCTCTTTAGCCCATTTATCTACACTAGTTTTTTTAAGCTCTATATCATTAATAAGTAAACCTATATCTCTATGGGGCAATGAACCCAAACTATAAGTCTCTTGTTTAAATCTTGGCACTGTTTTAGCAACATCTGAAATATTAAAATCAGACTCTTTAATAATCTTTTCAATCATTCCCTTAAGACCTAGTTTTCGTCCATCTTCAGGGTTAAAAATTTGAACAATACCGTAGTCTTCTAAAAGCTTTTTTTCTTCATGAACAATTACACCACCTCCACCTCCAAAAATTTTTACGTAAAAAGCCCCATGAGCATCTAAAAGATCTTTCATATATTTAAAATATTCAATATGACCACCTTGGTATGAGCTTACAGCTATACTTTGAGCACCCTCTTGTAAAGCAGCCTTAACAACATCTACAGTAGATCTATTGTGTCCAAGGTGAATAACCTCAGCTCCCATATCCTGTAAAATTCTTCTCATAATATTAATTGAAGCGTCATGTCCATCAAACAATGATGTTGCAACAACAACACGAACTGGATTCTTAGGCTTATAGTATACTTTTTGGCTCATTAGTATTCCTTAAATATTTTTTTAGAAATTTGGTTTTCTTTTTTCTAAAAATGCGGCTATTCCCTCTTGAGTCTCCTTAGTACCAAATAACAGTGCAAAATCTTGCTGTTCTAATTTTAAAGCATCAATAAATTCTAGACTATACCCTTTTTGAATGGCCATTTTTGCAGTAAAAATAGCTTGCGGACTTTTTTGAAAAACTTTCTTTACATAAGCCTTAACTTCTAAAAGAAGAGACTCTTTATTCTCACTTACTTTGTAAACCACACCTTGAGACTTTAAAAATTTTGCATCAACTATATCCCCAGACAGTATTAAAGCTTTTGCCATATGAAGGCCTAATGATCTTGACAGCCTTTGTGTTCCACCAAACCCTGGTATCAACCCTAAACCTACCTCTGGAAAACCAAATCTTGATTTATTTGTTGCAAAAATAACATCACATGAAAGAGCCAACTCAAAGCCTCCACCTAAAGCAAAACCATCTACCATAGCAATAGTTACTGCTTTAGATTTTTCAAAACTATTAAACACTCCATGCCCTTTTTCTGAAAACCTAGCAGCCTGAATAGATGTAAACTCCTTCATTTCCTTAATGTCAGCACCTACAGCAAAAGCCTTTCCACCAGCTCCTCTAATAACTATGGTTCTAACATATTCTTTATCTGCTGCTTGTATTGAATCTTTTAGTCCATTTAAAACCTCAGAGTTTAAAGTGTTTAAAGACTCTTCTTTATCAATTGTGATCCAAGCTGTACTGTCCTTAATTTCAAAATTTACTAAATTACTCATAGCTATAGAATCCTTTTTTTGTTTTTTTACCTAACCAACCTGCTTGAACATAATTTACCAATAATGGACAAGGTCTATACTTAGAATCCCCTAAACCTTCATAAAGCACATTCATAATGGCAAGACATGTGTCTAAACCAATAAAATCTGCTAAACTTAAAGGCCCCATTGGTTGATTGGTTCCTAATTTCATAGATATATCAATATCTCTAACTTTCCCAACACCTTCATATAAAGCATAAACAGCCTCATTAATCATAGGCATTAAAATTCTATTTACAATAAATCCAGGGTAATCATTTGCTTCAACAAAAGTTTTTCCTAAAGATTCTGCAAAAGACCTTACTACTTTAAATGTCTCCTCACTTGTTTGAAGGCCTTTAACGCCTTCAACTAATTTCATTAATGGAACAGGGTTCATAAAGTGTAAACCACAAACAAGATCTGCTCTTTTGGTAATGCCTGCAATTTTAGTAATTGATATGGAAGATGTGTTTGAACATAAATAAGCATTTTTTTTTACAATTTCATCTAAATTTTTAAAAATTTTAAGTTTTAAATCTACATTCTCAGTAGCTGCTTCAATAACCATGTCACAATCTTTTAAATCTGTAATATCTTGAGAAGTTTTAATATTTAAAATAAGATTATCTTTTTCAATATTAGTCATTTTGTTTTTTTGGACAAACTTATGACATGATTCTAAAATCATCACCATAGCTTTTTTTAAGGCTTCTAAAGATATATCATACATGACAACTGAACTGCCATGAGCAGCACAAACTTGTGCAATACCACTTCCCATCTGACCAGATCCAACAATGCCAATATTTTTAATTTTCATATAAACCTCACACACTTATTTTATAAAGAGAGTTTTAACTTAGTTCACCAGCTTGGTCACGTCAGTTAGTAATTTTACCATGTTAAATAAACTAAACTTTAAAACTCAAAGAAATAACATCACAAAAAAATATAAAAACAGTTAAAAAAACTATCGCTTATAAAAGCAGCACCTATTTCTTAAAATATATCCATATTCTAGGCCTTAGAACTAAAATATCGGTTTTATTTTTGATACTGAGTAAGTTTTTTTAACATCATTTGCCTTATCTCTTCAGCTTTTTCTCTTCTATTCTCTTCTGTAAAATCAGCTATTGATATTTTAGGAAAATATTCAACATAAACTGTTCCAAAAAGCTTTCTCATATTTGGCAGCTTATCTGCTTTAGGCCAAATCTTGTGGGAACCATAAATGAGCACTGGAACCAAATCCGCTTTGGCATTCATAGCAAATATAAAAGGACCTGATCTAAAGGGCAAAAGCTCTTCTCCACTACTTCTACTTCCTTCAGGAGCAATCATAAAAGACTCACCTTGTTTAAGTCTTTTTTCAGCTAACTTATACTGTTGAATTGATTTTTCTCGATCAGGATAAATAACTATGGGTCTCATCGCTTTCATAATAAATCCTAAGATTGGATAACCTAGTAGGTATGATTTTGCTGCAAAGTTAATTTGCCCATTCTTTGTTACACAAAGAACCGGAATATCCAAAAAACTTGCGTGTGAAAACAAAAGAATAACCCCACCTTTTTTAGGTATGTTTTCTTTTCCTACTACCACAAGCCTTACAGTCACAGTCCAAATAAATAACTTTCCCCAAAGCCAAAAAAGTCTAAGTTTTGATATCATGTTATAACCTAATATAAAGTAAAAAAATAAAAACAATCCACTAGAAATCAACATATTTAAGATTATAAAAAGACCTCGAAAAATTGATAAAAAAAACCTTAAACCCTTCATTCTAATTTATCCTCTGTATTTTTAAAACCTAAAACACGGCGCCTTGCAGCCCTTCTTTGCCTCTCCTTATATGCATAATGACTCGCATTGGTTTCTTCATTTTCTTGAAAAGTTTTTTGATCAATAATCTGAACTTCAAATGGATAAAAAAACTTTAATGGGCTCTTTTCATGACCTCTATCAATATTCAAAAATCTTTGACTAATAAATTTAACAAACTTAAAATCCTTAGAAGTAAATTCATTATCTGTTTCAAATTTATCACCTTTCACTCTCCATTTTTCTAATTTTTCATGTAATATTTTAGAAAAATCCTCAAAATCTTTTTCTTTATTCTCAACACCAATAAAAGCCTCTTGTGCTTGTAAGAAAATTTCAATGGGACAAATCATATTCTTTGACTGACCCACTATTGTTTGCGGAAAACTTATTAAATTATAATCTATAAAGTATTGAATTACTCTAAAAATATCATAAATAGATTTTGTAATAAACCTTACTCCAACTCTATCTAACAAAGTCATTGCTAAAACATTATCTTTTGCAAGAAGTTTTATAACTCCTGACTTTGTCTGTTTAAAAGACTTTACTGAGAATTCTTTTAATTCTATTCTTTTCTGTTCACCTAAGAATTGAGCACCTCTTTCATCATAAACAATATGTTCAGTTATAGGTCTTAGAATCTGATACTGAATATCATCTGTAAAAGATGTAAATAAATCATTCTCTAAATGAGTTATCAAGTGCATGACTTTTAAAATTGCACACCCATATTTTTGTAGCAAAGATCCATCTGCATAACTAGCTATTAATAAAAGATCTGCTATATCTTTTAACTCTTCTTTATTTCTTACTTTTGAAGGAAGATCTTCTGTAACATCAAGAACTTCTTCTTCTAAAATTTCAATAGCTTTTCTATGAATTTTCCATAAAATTTTTGCATCTTTATAATTGTTAATATCATAACCATAGGTAAAAATAAACTGTATCGCTTCATCCCTTGAATGAATAGAAAGCTTTGGAATATCTATTGTAGATTTTGAACCTAATATAATGTCTAAAATACTCGGATTCAAACTAGTGAAACTCATAAAAATAAGGCTAAATCACAAACTTAAGCTTATCAAATACTTTGCTTATTTTATAGGAATTATAACTATTTAAAAAACACTACTTTTAGACAAAAACTAGATAGTACAGCTTTTTCAAGGCATTTTTTAAGTTCTAAGTTTGCTCTTAAAATTTAAAAAGTAACAAAAATTGTTACTTTTATTACCATTAAAATTTCATTATAATAACTTTAAAAAAATTCAAAAGGTCAGTTAACTCAACTATCTAGTACATTGAAAAAATCCACAAACTTGAACTTTAAACTTACCTAAAACTTCAGGCTGATGGCCAACATTTATAAAACTGCCATCAATATTCTTTTTAAGAATATTTCTAAAAAGAACCTGACCCTCATAATAAGCTATGCCATTTATATCTTGAGAACTTATAAAACCACTTAAACTTATTTTCCCAAAAGAATCAGCAAAAGTTAACTGAACGTAATTGTCACTACTTCTTACCAATGAGTCTATTAATTGCCCAGATGCTTTTCCGTTTAAAGCATCATTAAAATGTATAGGAATTTCTTGAACAGACCCATTTTTCTTTTGATATATGGAAATTCTTAATTCTGCTGTATCAGGGTTAAAAATATTTTCTCCATCAATTAAATTTCCTCCTGGAGTAATTAAACCTTGATTATATTTAATACCCTGACCCCAAAAAGCAATGCCTGTTTCAGAGCTTGTTTCATTTCCACTAACCTCACCAACTTCTGATTCTAATATTTGAGGACTTAAAAAACTTTTTAAATGCCTATAAAAATCTGCTTGAGTATCCTGCCTCCACTCTGAATCAATAAAAATTCTACCCCAAGTGACCTTATTAGGACTCACTGCATTTATTTCTTGAGTACCTTGAGCTTGAGCAACAGGTGTACCTCTTAGTTCTAATCCATTTGTCAGCTGAGCCTCATAAGTACCCTTATTACCTCCACAATTGATTAAAAATAAACTGGTTATTGATATTATTAATAGTCTTGATGTTTTCATGATACCCCCAGGTAAACTTTATGTACTCTAAACTACACTGCAAAAGCTTTACCACCCCTACCACCTATATATTCGAACTCAGTGTTAAAAGTTTTTACAGCCGTAAACTGTCACTGGATTTTTAGACATAACAATTCTAGTCACTTTAAATATCTTAAAAATGAAAATATTGCCATTTCAAAGTTGGCACACCCATTGCTCTAGTGTTCATGAGGTGATTGAATATGAAAAGACGTATTAAAATAACAACTATCATTACAAGCATAGCTTTAAGCTTATTTACAGGCTGCGGAGGCGGTAACAATAGCAATACTACTGTGACAACAATTCCCTGCCCTAACAACCCACATACAATAAATAACGGACGGACTTGGCAATATTCTCAAACTGATACAAGAGCTTGCCACCTCCTTGCTCCTACTAGAAGGGCTTCCTGTACATCAAATCAAGTTGTAGCTAGAATGGACCATAACTACAATTATGGTGAAAGTTATAGTTATAATCAACAGTATAATGGTGTCAACCCTAACTATCACACTTTCCCTAACAACTATGGAGAAGTATGTATAGATCAAGGTGACAGGAATCTTGGTTATCTTGTTTGGACAGGTTCATACTACTATATAGATCAACAAAGGTTTCATGATAATGTATGGACTTACCAGCACCGGTACCAGCAGCGTCAACTTACTTATAAAGAAGCCTTAGTAACGGGTGTAGTAACGGGTACAATCACTGGAGCACTCTGGTGGCTTAACAGCAGGTATTAATGAAGAAATGCTTTAAGAGAATATATTAAAAGGAAGGGTCTTTTATAACCCTTCTTTTTAATATTTAAACCCATAAATCTTTATAAAAGCCCCTACTAGCCTCATTAGGCAAGACCTTGAGTGCGATTAAGAATGGCCTTAAAATCTGTCTTACCTGACAAAGAACCATAAGCACCAGACCAATAATTCCCAAGTCGTGAAGAACAAAACGCATTAGAAATAGCAGTGGTGCTAAATTGAACCAAAAGAGATGCCTGCCAAGCCAAGACCATCATTTCTGTAATACGTCGAGCATAAGTCTCTAAATATTCCAAGTTTTTAACTTCTGACTGCAAGTTTCTAATAAAAGCATCTAAGTGAGAGTTTTCTCCTTTTGCCTGGTTAATTTCAGATATAAAAGCTGGCATCATATTTGGATCACCACCCATAGCCCTTAAAACATCCAAACAAATAACATTACTAGAACCTTCCCAGATACTATTTAACCCGAGTTCGAACTTTTTTCAGGACCTAAGTGCTGGATAAATAAAAGATCATCCCAGCCTTTTGTAAGATTTAGTTGTTTTTTACTGATCTGCAAAAAGGAGCCGGGAATGATCGAAGAAAATCAAATTATAGAAGTTTTTACTCTTGTTGACGACTTTATTTTAGGGTTAAACAAAGAACAGTCCAAACTCATACCCAGCAAAAGAAAGAGAGGTTTTCCATCTGCGTTATCTGAGTCTGAAGTCATCACCATCTGTTTATTATTCCAATTTTCCGGCTTCAGAAATTTTAAAGCTTTCTATACAGGTTATGTTCAAAAATTTCTAAAACCTTATTTCCCAAAACTCTTGTCCTACAATAGGTTTGTAGAACTTAAAAAATCTTCAGCACCTCAAATTCTTATTTTTTTACACTCACTTATGCAATCAAATATTTGCACAGGAATATCTGTTGTAGACTCCAGTCCCATTGTTGTTTGTAATAACAAAAGAATCGGTCGTCACAAAACCTTTAAAGGACTTGCAAAACGTGGGAAATCAACAATGGGCTGGTTCTTTGGTTTTAAAGTTCACATAGTAATTTCTCACAAAGGGGAGCTCTTAAGTTTTACCATAACCCCAGGAAATGTTCATGATACAAAGCCTGTAGAGGGTTTAGCTGAGAATATTTTTGGAAAATTGTTTGGAGACAAAGGATATATATCCCAAAAGCTATTTGAAAAATTGATGAGTAAAGGGGTTCAAGTCATAACAAATCTTAAATCCAATATGAAAAATAAGTTTGTTCCTCTTTTTGATAAACTACTCCTGAGGAAAAGGTACATTGTTGAAACTGCTTTTGGGATTTTAAAGGAGGAATTTCATCTTGAACACTCAAGACACCGAAGCCCAAAAAACTTTGTGGTAAATTTACTTTCGGCACTAACGGCGTACTGTTTGCGTCCAAGAAAACCCTCTATTAGACTTCAAGTACTTGAAGAAAGGCTGCTTCAGTAGGTTTAGAAAGTCCGAACTCGGGTTATTTAATGGCGCTTCACGATAAAGACGTGGCAAAATACTTTCTTCAACATAACCCGAGCCCCCCAGACACTCTAAGGCTTCACCCACTAATCCAGATGCACGCTTACAAATCCAGTATTTTCCAATTGCCGTTCCTATTCGTCCAAGAGCAGCCTCCTTTGAGTCATGTTCTCCTTCACCAATGCTACGCCCTAAGCGTAAAAACAACGCTGTTGCAGCCTCTGATTCAATTGCCATATCTGATAAAACATTGCGCATTAATGATTGTTGAATAAGTTTCTTTCCAAAAACCATACGATGGTTTGTATGATGCAAAGCCTGTATAAGAGCTTGCCGCATCAAACCCGCAGACCCGACAGCACAATAATACCTATTGCCATTAACCATTTCAATTATTGTTCGAACCCCTCTCCCTTCCTCGCCCAACATAACACCATGAGCTTCAACCAGTTCTATTTCACTAGAGGCATTAGACCTATTCCCCATTTTATCTTTTAGCCTTTGAATATAAAGACCATTTCGAGTGCCATCAGGCTTCCATCGAGGCATAACAAAACAACTGAGTCCATTACCCGTATAAGCAAGGGTTAAAAAGGCGTCCGACATAGGTGCAGAACAGAAAAACTTGTGACCAGATAATATATAGGAAGCACCAGCCCCCTGTTTACACCCTTGAGGACGTGCTTGAGTGGAATTTGCTCGTACATCAGAGCCTCCCTGCTTTTCTGTCATAAACATTCCAATGGTCACACTCTTTTTCTCTTTAGCTGGAATATCTCGTTTATCATATTCTTGAGCTAAAACCCTTGGCAGCCACTCTTTTTCAACACTAGCTGTTACTTTTAAGGCTGGAATAACAGAATAAGTCATTGACATGGGACAAAGAACACCGCCCTCCACCTGATTTAACAAATAATTAAGGGCACCATGAGCCACATGATTGCCTTTTTTTATATTGTTCCAAGCTAAAAATAAGCTCATTACTAGGCCAAACGTCTTAAAATAGGTCATTACAATCTTCTTTATAAATTATTAAAAATACTAAGTTTTTAAGTAGTTTGTGTGATTCTAGGTCCAATTTATTGCATATTGCATATTGCAATATGCAATAAATATCGATATATTAACTGTTATGAGAAACTTTCATAGAATAAAATCTCAAGATGTACTGCTACTGTTAAAGCTTCTGGTTAAGTCAGAAAATGATAATCAGCAATCCATTGCTCGGAGTTTAGAAATCAGTCAAACTGAAATCAGTATGGGTTTGAAGCGCTTAAAATATGCAGAATTATTAAGTTCAAATGGACAGGTTAATACAGAGGCAAGTCTGGAGTTTTTAGTTCATGGACTTAAATATATTTTTCCCGCACAAATAGGAGCTATAGCAGCAGGTATACCAACAAGTTTTGCAAAGCCAGGTTTTAAATATGTCAAATACAAGGACGATGAATTATATGTCTGGGCACACCCCGAAGGATCAATTCGTGGTATTGTGCTTAAACCCATTCATCCAAGTTTCCCTATTGCCTGTCTTAAAGATGACAAGCTTTATACTTTGGCATCATTAGTGGAGATGGTAAGAGCTGGCCGTGCTAGAGAAAAAAATATTGCGGCAGAAGAATTGAGTAAAATTATAAAGAGAGCTTAATGAAAAATGTAGATATTCATCTTAATATTCTAAAGTTAATGGTTAAAGAACTAGCCCCTGTTAACAATGAAATTGTATTTCTTGGTGGGTCAACGATTTCTCTTTATATTACTGAACCGCAGTTTGTGCAAATTAGAGCCACAGAAGATGTTGATTGCGTTGTTGAAGTTGCCCACAGAGAAGACTATGAAGTTTTCTCAAAAAAAATACGTCAGCTTGGTTTTAGTGAAGACTTCGAAAGTGGGGTCATGTGTCGGTTTAAAAAGGGCTCTCTTATTTTAGATGTAATGCCAACAGATGAGAAAATATTGGGATTTTCAAACATTTGGTACAAAGAGGGTTTTCAAAACTCCATTAAATATAATTTAGAAAATTATCAGATTAATATTTTCGATCTGCCGTATCTTATTGCAACTAAAATCGAAGCATTTAAGGGGAGAGGTAAAGGCGAATTTTTAATGAGTCATGATATAGAAGATATTATCACATTATTTGATGGCTGCTCCTCAATTGTTAATCGTTTGAAGACAGCAGAACCAAAACTTTTGAAATTTTTAAAAAATGAATTAACAGGGTTTTCAAATAATTCAAATTTCATTTCATCATTAGAAGCTCATATTTCTGATAGAGATAATCTCAGTGGTCGAAAGCAAGTTATAGTGGATAGAATCAATACATTTATAAACTAATGTGCAGGCTCAAACCTGATATCTTTTGTTTTTTAATATAGGCTATATACTCATCACGTATTGGATTAAATTTTGCCATTAATGAACCTCCTCATAAGGAGCGCACTTTAACAAATTTATGATTTTAAACAAAGAATGGGGCTGATGAACTGACTTTTACCCACAAATCATAAGTTATTACCTGTTTTAATATCATTAAATTTTATCATCGCCCTCCACAGAACTTGTTGGCCTGGAGGTGGGTCAGAGTTCCTTGCTAAATAACCTCCTAGTCTTGCAAACGATTTTACAAATTTTGCCAAGCTATCATTTGCTCCTCATAACCTGCCTGACTGCTCTTCTAATTTTGATAACAAAACTTGTTCCTCTTTTGTAAAACAGTGATCTGCATTTACTTCGCAATCAACTCTAGAAATCTTTGAAATCCAAAATATTCGCCAAGCTAAAACACTCGTAAACGCTACATACTTTTTGATCCTCTCTAAACTCCTTAAACGACTTTTCTCTACACTAAAACCTGATTTTAACGTCTTAAAATACACTTCTATATTCCAACGAAGTTTATACCAGTTCACTTTCTCTTCCTTGATGTACACCTATCATGAACTCCACGAATTAAAAAGTTTGTACCAAAACTGATACAATTAAAAAATAACTCATACATATCCGCACCTCGGTCACAAATGTGCACTTACTTTCCAGCTTTTCTTATTTTTCTTCTGTTTTTAGAATCACGAGACCACATTTTTTCATTCACTAAACCTAAAGGAACTCCCCTTTTACTTCATAGAGCAAGAGATGAATATATCATTAAACCTGGTGTATCGTACTCTTTACCATTTCGATGATCTATGTAGGACCCTAAGTATCCTGCGTTGCCTTGAAAGACTTTATTTTTTGAGAAAGTTATTTCACTTGAGTCATGTAAAATTAAAGACATATCATTTTCATCTAGAGCATTCATTCTGTTGAGCGTTTGTTTTATGTGAGGTTTGAGAATTTCTTCAGCCTGAAAGTTGTCATTATCAAAGAATCTATAAGCCGCCTTAGAAGATTTCCAATCTTGGCATGAAAAAGAGATAGACTCACCATTATTTTTACTGAAAGCCTCAGCAAGGTATTCAAGTCTGTGGTTAAGTCCTTTATCACCAAGTTGAGGATTTTTAAATTCATTTTTAATATTCACAAAAACTCCAATTCTTAAAATCAATTTGGAGTTTAATATTATTTTGATTTTAAAATTATAAAACCTAGACCTATTTGTGGGTAAAAGTCAGGGTTTTAGGGCGCTTACGTTTTTCCATTGAAAGTGCGGTAGTTTAGACTCTTTGTATAACATCAGTTACTAAAGTCTAAATTCAGGTTAAATATAAAAAACTATTTTTTTAATTCATAGGATTAGATAGAGTATTAGAGTTTATACGGTATAAAATAGCCTCATTAAGCCAGACCTTGAGTGCGATTAAGAATGGCCTTAAAATCTGTCTTACCTGACAAAGAACCATAAGCACCAGACCAATAATTCCCAAGTCGTGAAGAACAAAACGCATCAGAAATAGCAGTGGTGCTAAATTGAACCAAAAGAGATGCCTGCCAAGCCAAGGCCATCATTTCTGTAATACGTCGAGCATAAGTCTCTAAATATTCCAAGTTTTTAACTTCTGACTGCAAGTTTCTAATAAAAGCATCTAAGTGAGAGTTTTCTCCTTTTGCCTGGTTAATTTCAGATATAAAAGCTGGCATCATATTTGGATCACCACCCATAGCCCTTAAAACATCCAAACAAATAACATTACTAGAACCTTCCCAGATACTATTTAATGGCGCTTCACGATAAAGACGTGGCAAAATACTTTCTTCAACATAACCCGAGCCCCCCAGACACTCTAAGGCTTCACCCACTAATCCAGATGCACGCTTACAAATCCAGTATTTTCCAATTGCCGTTCCTATTCGTCCAAGAGCAGCCTCCTTTGAGTCATGTTCTCCTTCACCAATGCTACGCCCTAAGCGTAAAAACAACGCTGTTGCAGCCTCTGATTCAATTGCCATATCTGATAAAACATTGCGCATTAATGATTGTTGAATAAGTTTCTTTCCAAAAACCATACGATGGTTTGTATGATGCAAAGCCTGTATAAGAGCTTGCCGCATCAAACCCGCAGACCCGACAGCACAATAATACCTATTGCCATTAACCATTTCAATTATTGTTCGAACCCCTCTCCCTTCCTCGCCCAACATAACACCATGAGCTTCAACCAGTTCTATTTCACTAGAGGCATTAGACCTATTCCCCATTTTATCTTTTAGCCTTTGAATATAAAGACCATTTCGAGTGCCATCAGGCTTCCATCGAGGCATAACAAAACAACTGAGTCCATTACCCGTATAAGCAAGGGTTAAAAAGGCGTCCGACATAGGTGCAGAACAGAAAAACTTGTGACCAGATAATATATAGGAAGCACCAGCCCCCTGTTTACACCCTTGAGGACGTGCTTGAGTGGAATTTGCTCGTACATCAGAGCCTCCCTGCTTTTCTGTCATAAACATTCCAATGGTCACACTCTTTTTCTCTTTAGCTGGAATATCTCGTTTATCATATTCTTGAGCTAAAACCCTTGGCAGCCACTCTTTTTCAACACTAGCTGTTACTTTTAAGGCTGGAATAACAGAATAAGTCATTGACATGGGACAAAGAACACCGCCCTCCACCTGATTTAACAAATAATTAAGGGCACCATGAGCCACATGATTGCCTTTTTTTATATTGTTCCAAGCAAATGTAGGCAAATCATTACCAATAGCAAGGTCCATAAGGCTATGATAGGCAGGATGAAATTTTACCTGATTAATACGCATACCATTGTGATCAAATGCACAAAGTTTAGGTGGATTTTCATTTGCCTGATTTGCTAGCTCCACTGTTGCTTCAGACCCTACCTCCTTACCAAAATCTAATAAAAGTTTAGATGCCCAGTCTGCACCATTACTCACAATGCCTTCTTGAAGTGCCAGGTCATTTTTATATAAATCCTGGTCTCCAATGACAGGTGACATATTGGTTACTTCATGGGTTGGTAAACTAAAAATTGGACTACGTACACTCACAACAACCTCCTATAAAAAAAACCCTTGACCACTGGACTTGAAAAATATTTTTCTCCATTTTTTTTTAAAATCCAAACACCTTGCCACCATCTAGTTTAGCCACCACATGTATTTACTTAAACTCTAAAGTATCTTTATGTATTCTTTCTTATTTAATATTTTATTAAATCATAAATCAATTTCTTTAAAATCTTACGTTATTCTCTTTCTTTTTTAATCTTTAGACTGGTTTAAACTAGACCTCACTCATATTAAACCCATAATTTAAAACCCAATCTTTAAAAAAAACTACAGATATTAAAAAAGACTTTTTTTACTGACTCTATGGTTTTATCAAATCTACATCTCATCAGGAGCCTTAATATTTAAAACACCTAAGCCTGCTACTAAAACTTTTAAAACTGAGTCTACTAAAAAGAGCCTTGTTTTTTTTAAGCTCTTTTCTTTTATTGATATAATTGGACAATTCTTATAAAAGGAAGAAAAAGCTTTTGAAACATCTAATAGATAAGTTGCAAGGTAATTTGGCTTAAAAGTTTGAAAAGAGAGTTTTAAAATCCCCTCATACTCTAATAAAAGGTTCATTAAGCTTATTTCAGTCTCATGTTCAAGGCTCACCATAGATTCAGGAACAACCCCTTTAGCTTTTCTTAAAATACTTTTACATCTAACAATGCTATATTGAACATAAGGTCCACTATCACCTTCAAAATCAGTAACCTTATCCCAATTAAACTCAACATCTTTAACCCTATCATTTAAAAGATCATTAAAAACCACAGCACCAACACCAACAATTTCAGCAATCTTATTTTTATTACTCAGTTTTAAATTTTTTTTTGTAATTTTTTTCATCACTATTTCAACCGCTTTATTTAAAACATCATCAAGCCTAATAACCTGACCTTTTCTTGATGATATTTTCCCTAAGTTTTTAAAACGATACATTCCAAAAGAAATATGATGACAATCTTTTACCCACTTATAACCCATTTTTTCTAAAACAGAAAAGATTTGAGAAAAATGAAGTTTTTGCTCATGACCTGTAACATATAAATTCACATCACATTTAAGCTCCTGCATTCGATAAAGAGCACTTGCAATATCTCTTGTAGCGTACAAAGAGGCACCATCACTTTTAGTAATTAAACAAGGAGGCCTTTTTTCATCAAGCTTAACAACCCATGCCCCTTTACTTTCCACTAAAAGTTTTTTTTTCTTTAAAAGATTAACAACATCATCAAGTTTGTCTGAATAAAAGCTCTCTCCACGAACAAGGTCATGAAAAACACCTAATCTTAACCATGTTTTTTTATACTGCTCCATTGAAATATCAATAAACATCTTCCAAAGCTTTAAAAGTTTTTCATCACCATCTTCTAGATTTTTAAAAGTTTTAGCACCTTCTACTTCATACTCAGGATGTTCTTCAACCTCACCATGAAATCGGACATAAAGATCACATAAAGACTGAAAAGATTTATTTTTAAAATCATACTCAGGCCCCCACTTTTCATATGCCCAAGCAAGCTTACCAAACTGAACACCCCAGTCTCCTAAATGATTTAACCCTATAACTTTAAAACCCTGAGTCTGAGCTAAATTCCTTAAAGCTTGTCCAATAATAGTCGCTCTTAAATGTCCCACATGCATAGGTTTAGCAACATTAGGGCTTGAGTAATCAATGATAAATTTCTTTCCTTGACCTAAGGAAGAAAAACCAAGTTGATCACTCTTAAAAAATTCTACTAGCGTAGTTTTTAAAAAATCACTTTTCCAAAAAAAATTAATATATCCAGAAACAAAACTCACCTGCTCAATATATAAGAGTTTCTTAATAGAAATACTCTTTGCCACTTGTGATGCTATGAGCGCTGGAGTTTTTTTCAGCTCTTTAGACAGTCTAAAAACAGGTAGACAAATATGTCCCATTTTTTTTTGCTTAGGTTTTTCTAAAAAACTATGAACTACTTGAGTAGTCCATGATTCTGGAAAAAATTCTTCTATATCCGCTGCAAGCTGTAACTTGTTTTTTTCAATCATAAAAAAACCTTAATATTATATTTATTTTTTGGAATGAAAATAAGCCTTGTTAGCTGTAAGCTGACCAGCTTTAGTTGTTACAAGATAGGTTTCTCCTGCCTCAACCTTAAACTGTGACATAATTAAAAAAGCCTCTCCATTTTCATTAGCTTTAAGAGTTAATGTCTTTTTACCATCTAAAGTTCTTATAACTTTTCCCCTTTCATCTTTAACTTTTACTCTTATATCAATTCCAAAATTACCATCTGTTTTAATTAAAATTGTTCCCCTTGTTAACGGCAATTCTCTTAAAAAAACATAACTAATTTTAGCAGTTGTTGGAAAAACCCCTTGTATAAAACTTGTAATTCCTCCTCCTACAGTCTGAACTCCTTTTAAAACACTTGCACCATTATAAGAACCTATATAAAAAGCCCCAATAAAACAGACTGCAACCAAAACTAAGTATGACACAATCTCTCTTCGCTCACCCTCTTTATCTACAATAGGAGGCAACAACTTTGTCTGAAAAACTTTAACTAAATTTTTTTCTGTTTCTTTTTGCTCAAGCTCTTCTGGAGAAACAAACTCAGGCATCTGGCTACTTAAATCCAAAGTTACTTCTTTCACACTATCTTTTTTATTCTCTTTAAAAAATTTAGCTGAAGACTCTACCTGTGAATTTTTATTTCCTTTAAAAATAATCTTATCTTTTCTTGGAAACCCTAATTCATGAGTTTCCACTAAAGATTGCCAACTCTCCATCCCTGGTCTCCAGCAAAAATCCCTTAAATGCACCTCTCCTATTTTAACTTTCTCTTTAACCTCAGATTGAGTAAAGGGCCCTTGCTGTTCATAATCTCCTTGCTTAATTGGACTTTCTAATAATAAGATCCAATCTTTTGAATTTTTTCCTTCCAAAGAATGCTTAGGGATAAACCCTGGAGTCCAAATATCTTGCTTTTCTAAAGGTAACCAGTCCACCTCACCCTCTTTGTAGGTAAAAGTATTTTTCTTAAACTCTCCACTTTGTATCTTCTCCCTCATTTGAAGGTCTGAATAAGGGCCCTTAGCTTTATTTTCAATAGAAACATACCATTTATTATTTATACTACTGTTCATACGCCCCCCTTAACTTTCTTTCATATCTAATCGTTGTAAAACTAAATTATAAAACTCGCTAAACTTTTTCTTATTACAAATAGACACGGTTAAATAAGTTTGCAAAGTTTGTAAAGAAATTTCACCTCCTGAATATAGTTTAAAAAGACTTTCCCCTACTAATGGTCCTTTTAAACGAGATGCATAAACAATCTCAGACCACGTTAATGCTTTAAGATCAACCTTTTTTATCCCCTGATCTAACTCTAATATACGCCCCTCAACCAGAGTTTTTAAAAGCTTAACTCCTCGAGTTTGCCCTAAACGTGCACTTAAAAAGGCACTTAAATTACCTCTTGCAACTACTCTCCTTTTAGGATTTATAAGTTTACTCAACATATAACCAATAGCCTCAAGCCAACACCACACCTCAAAACTCTCAACATCCCCCCAGGGTAGTTTATCTATTTTCATTAAGCTTACATGCAAATACTTACCCGCAACACAGGCTGCCTGATTCAACGAGCTCTGAACCATTATCCCCTCAGCTTGCTCCGGCCAATAAAAAGATGTTTCTGAATCTAACAAAGGTTGCATAATCTCGTATATATCTGTGGTGTGAACCCCACCTTTAACAATATATTCGTCAATAAAGGCTATATCAATTGGTTTTAATTTATCTGTAATGTTTAAATCTTTTCTTAAAAGCTGAACATAGTCAAAAACTACTCCATTGTAATCTTCCCCTCTAAGCTCATCTTGGTGATCTTCATCTTCATCCTTTTTATATAAGTCATCAAGGTGATGTAAATGATTCTGCCAGTGAACCCAAGGGGGAGTGGTTAAAAAACAAAAATGATTGCCTAAACTTAAAACTTGAATATCTTTAAGTAAATTATACTCCTCTAGTGTAAAATAAATGTCTTCAGGATCTACATGTAAACAAACCGTTTCATCAACACCTAAAACCTCTTCTATCTTTTTAGGCAAATTCTCTGGACCTAAATGATATTGCCCCATAAAACAAAAAATCTTTTTTCCTGTTTTTGACAATTCTCCAAGGTTATAAGCCAATTCACGATCTCTTTCCTCAAAGTTCTCATTTAATGAGTTGATTCCTCTAAGTTCAAACCCCAAATCTTTCAATTGTAAAATAAAACTCTTATAAGAGTTCCAACTAAAGCCCCAGTTTTCATCCCACTGACAACCTTTTAAAAGCTTATCATCACTTAAATTTCCCTTTAACCACTCCTGGAGTAAGGAATCCTTAGTTTTTTCAAAACACTCTAGAGCAATAGTTGAAGACAAAGCTAAAGATTCGGCATGCTTTTTAAGCAATTTTATATAAAACCTCTTCATTGAAGGGGAGCTATGGAAATCTCCACATAATATAACCTTTTTATCAGCACAATATCTAAAAAACTCAGCCTCAGAGTCTTTAAACCATACTTTTTTATACAAATTTAAGCTGCTCATGGCATAATTTGAAATTTTAGCATTATCATAACCAGCAATAAGTCCAGCCTGGAGCTTAAGTTTTTGTAAATAAGAGCGCCTTGTATCTAACCATTTCTTCGTCACACCCTTAGCATCTTTTTTTTTTATAAAAAGCTCAAGACTATTGATCATTTATTCAATCAAACTTAATATTTATCCATGATAAAAAAAATATATCCACTGGCTACACTGATTATTCTATCTTTAGTCCTCTATGCTTACCTCACTGCTGAGTTTTATGCTGTTCAGCATGGCACAGCTTCTGGGGACAGTATTTGTTCCATTAATGCGACTTTTAACTGCGAGGCCGTTGCTGGAAGTCAATATTCTAGTATTTTTGGAAGCATTCCTAATGCTCTTTTAGGGTTTATGCTAAACCTTGTGATGCTCATAGGTTTATTTGGTATTTTGATAACATCAGATAGTAAGGATGAGAAATGGAGAGTTTTTTTTGGATCCTTATCTTTTGTTAACTTTTTAGCTTCAGTGGGAATGGGGGCTATAAGTGTTTTTGCTATGGATGTTTATTGTCTTTTTTGCATATGTTTATACCTTTTATCAGCAATGATTTTGGGACTTTTCCTATATGTATTTAAATATAAACCCTCCCTTTCTTCAACTCTAGGGAGTTTAAAATCAAGAACTCTCTTACTTTTACTCTTATCCATTCCGGCTTTTTCCATTTTAAGCCATAAAATTATAAAAAATGATTATATCCCTGCTGCACAGGAAAAAAGAATTACAGCTTCTGTTAAAAACTGGAAGAACAAACCTTTAGTAAACCTAACAAGAGGAGCTCCTCTTTTTACCCTAAACCCAGGGGGAAAAATTAAAATTGCTGAATTTGCAGACTTTTTATGTCCTCATTGCTCAACAGCAGCAAAAGTTTTAGACAAATTCTTAACTAACCACACTGACATTGAATTTTCTTTCTATGCTTACCCTTTAGACCCTAATTGTAATAAAAATTTTGAGTCTAAAACTAAAGGCCCTGGCTTTTCTTGTACTCTTGCAGCAGGAGTTTTCTGCGCTCAAAAGCAAGGAGTGGGCCCTTCACTCCATGACGATATTTTTGAAAATCAAAACCACTATAGAAAAATAGCTTTAGGCGGTGAAAACAATGAGGGCTTAATTTTACAAATGGAAAGCTTTTTAAAGCAACTAAACAACAGCCAAATTGATCTTGATGCTTGGAAAAGCTGCCTGTCTAAAGACACTACAAACCAGGTGTTAATTGAATCTGCAAAGCTTGGAAAAAGAGCAGGTGTTACTGGCACTCCCACTGTTTACATAAACTCTAAAAAGCTTAATGGAGGTGCATATTACCTCATTTTAAAAGCTGTGTATAAAGAGCTAAATTAACTGTATTTTACCTCATCTTCAACTAGATTAGAATAGACTTATATTTTAAAGTATGAGTTTGACAATTCTACCTCTTGCTTGCCAGACTTAAAGATGGGAGAACTGCTAGTGAACAATACAAAAAACTTTCCTCCGGGAACATTTGAATCTGCTAAAAAAGCTAAAGAAACAACCAACCTAGACTTAGACACAAGCTTAAGTGTTTCAAGCTTAATAACTCATAATCAAGATTTAGCCTCAAGACTCAACATCACCATTAGCAGAAACATTGAGCTAGAAAAAACTTTAGCAAAATTTAAACAAATTCATATGCAGTATGAAGCAAAATTTCAATCTGCAAAAGATCAGATATCTCTTCAAAGAGAAAAAGAAAAGTTTTTATTAAATGAAAGTAATATTTTAAAACAAAAAATTCAAACCTCTCAAGCCTACCTTACTCAAGAAAGAAAAACTTTTGAGAAAGAACAAACAGCATTAAATACTGAACTTCAATCTTTAAAATCTGTTTTCCAAGAATATAAAAAACTTAAAAATCTAGTAGAAACTGAGTACTTGCCAGAAAAAAACCTACTTAAAGAAAGCCTTTCTGAAAAAAATACTTTAATTAAAAATCTTGATGAAGACAAAACTTCTTTATTAAAAAAACTAGCTGAAGCCTCTAATCATATCCAAAAAATCACTAAAGGATTTAAAGATGAAATTAAACAAAAATCACTCCTCGCCACAAGATCAGAAGGGGACCTAAAAGCAAAGCTTGATGATATTCAAAGTGAAAATCTAGTTCTTAACGATAGAAATAAGACTCTACGAAAAGAGCAAATAGAAAAAACACAGCTGTTAAATCGCATTGAAGAGATTAAAAAAGAAAAAGAACTTAACATCTATCAATCTAGAGAAGAAAAAGAGGATCTACTTTTACAACTTTCTAAAATGAAAAAAGACACTGATCGTCTTAAAATAGAAAACCATAGCCTTAAAAAACAGTGGGCAAACACTCAATCTGAATTCCGCACTTATAAAACAAATACAAATTCTCAATCAAATGAAGTCACAAGCCTTAGAGCTTTATGGCAAGAAAAATCTAATGAATTTTCTCACACCACAACGCTCAACGACAGTTTAAAAAGTCAAATAGAGGAACTAGAAAGAAAATTAAACCTTACAACCCAAATGCATACAGATACTAAACAACGTTTAGATTTCTTTTTCTTACAACTAAGCAATATTAAAAAGAAACAAGATGAACGCTCTGTTAAGGCTACGCAAGCCATGGAAAGAGCATTTAAAAAAGCAATCCAACCTTTTAATAATTTTGATTACAATCTGTAATTTCTTTATTAAAGCCAATACATCTCTTAGTTTATTTCAAAATCATCTACACTCTTGTTTACAGGTTCTACCTCAGACTCCTGAAACTCTAAGTGACCAAGGCTGAAAAACCTTTTTGCTAACTCTAAACTTTTAAAAATAACTAAAGAATGCCCCTGATAAGGCTCAAGTAAACGTTCATATTCAGCCTTAGCTTCAGCAATACCTAACCCGTAAGGGTTTTTCTCTGAAAGTTCAGCCAAGGCATTTACAAAATCTTGAACCCCCGTGGATCCTACAAAGTTAAGATCTCTTAAAGAAAAAATAACTTTATTTTGAGTAAAGTGTCTTTTTGATTTTTTCTTAAATTGACTAGCAGATTCAAAATTCAATTGACCCTGAAGTCCAACAATCATTATATCCTCATACCAACTTAATTTTGCAACCATATACACTCCCTATTTTTAAGCATAATCCCCATGGACTGGGAGCACAATAGCTCAAAAGACCAGATATCAGTTTAAACAAACCGTGTCTTCACAAAACAAATTTGAAACTTAGACTAAAGACGGGTACTCTCTCCTTGTTATTTGTTCCTAACCACGTTTAAAAAGTTTAAAGAGAGGCAGTTAGACCATGTTAAATCTTTTTAAAGCTTTTTATACTCTAATTCTCTCTTCTACACTAAGTTTTACTCAAAATAACCCAGATGTTCTTCAAGGTAAAAAAGGGCTTATTTATTATAGTGCAGATATAATAAACGCTGATTTAATAACAAACACAGCAATGCTAACAGGAAATGTTAACATTCTCTTTAATAACTACGAACTCAGCGCCTCTAATGCTTTTATTTCTAAGCAAGACAACCTCTTACAAGCCTGGGGCAATGTTCGAATAAAAGGAAGCAGCTCATATATTGAGGCTAGAAAAGTTGAATTAAATTATAAAACACAAAAAGGCAGTCTCTTTGATGTCAGGCTTACATCAGGTCAAATTTTACTAGAAGCTAAGACTCTTAAAAAAACATCCACTTATATTTATGAAGCTAATGAAGCTAAGTTTACAACATGTCTAACCTGTCCAGCAAGCTGGACAATAAAGGGGAAAAAAATAAAAACTAATATTAATAAGTATGTTGATATTAAAAACGGAAAGTTCCAAATTTTAAATCAAACAATCTTCCCCCTTCCTCACCTCATTCTCCCTCTTAATACAAGAAGAAAAACAGGGATTCTCCCTCCAAGATTAGGAAACACTTCTGGAAATAGTGGCAGTGAACTGTCTCAACCTTTTTTCTGGAACATTGATCCTCATAGAGATTTAACTCTAACTCCTATGATATATTTAAAAAGTAAAGATTTTATCACAACAGGCGGAAAGCTTTTAACCGAGTACAACCAATGGCTTGGTAGTAAAAGTCGCTTATATTTAAAAAGTGCTTTAATGTATGACAATGCGTACTTAAACAAAAACAATGTCTTAGACCCTAGTTCTAGGTGGTTTTTAACTTATAATAACTTTTTTGTCCTACCAAGAGGGTTTATACAAAAATCTCAATTTACCTTAATAAAAGAGCGCACTTACTTAAATGACTTTAATTCTGAAGTCAGTGGACGTGGAGAGGCTGCCTTAAAAAATATTTTTTCCATTAGTAAGGCTAAAGGCAATAAATTCATATCTGCTCAAACTGTTTATTATATAAATCTTTTAGTCCATGACCCTAGTACAAATGACAATTTTTCTATTCATAAACTTCCTGAATTAAAATATTCTTTAATCGAAACTCCTTTTTTAAAAAATATTTTTCTTTTCAACACTGATGTTGTTTATACTAATTTTCATAGAAATTCTTCAAGTTTTGATGAAATCACCACCAACTCAAGTAACCCAAACAACATCATAAAAAATATTAACACCACCACAAACACAGGTCAATTTGACACAAGTAAAGACCTTATAAAAACAGGACATAGACTACGGTTAAACGCTGAGCTCTCAGCTCCATTTAAAATTGGAAATTATTTTAACATACACCCAGCCCTTTCATATAAGGATTCTTATTACCATTTTAATGTTCCCAAAAGTTCTACCGTTAACAATAGTGCTTTAAACCCATACTCTCAATTTGCTTTTTCAAGATATATTGAATTCTCAAACTCTATAAATACAGAGTTTTCAAGAATCTTCTTTAACCAAATTAAACATAAAATAGTACCTGAAATTACTTTCCGCTACGGATCTTCCATTGATCAAAGTAAAAATATCTTCTTCGACCATGATATAAACAAAAATAACAATAAAAAAGTTGAACTTCCTTATCATAGACAGTATCAGCCTATTACCGATGAAGATTTCTACGCTTTTGACCATGCAGTACAATTTGATTATTGGGATCGTTTTTTTAGAGCCAATGTTATTGAATTTAGTTTAACAAATATATTTATTAAAAAACACAGAAAAGAGCTGAAAACATATTATGATCAACCTTTTTTCTTTAGTTTGAAACAATCCTACGACTTTAAGAATCAACAACAATCATCCTCCCCTGACCCTTGGAGTAACCTTGATGGCTTTCTTAGGTTTAAATCCAAACACTTTATCAACTTTACTCAAACATCTTATTTTTATAAAGCAAAAAAAAGTAGGCTTTTTACTACCAATAAATTTATTTACAAGCCTGATAGATATGTTGGTATTGACTATTCTTATTTTATTGCTGTTGATAATGCAGGTTTTTTAACAAAGAATAAAACTGAAACCGTAACATTCTCACTTGGCTGGGATTTTCCTACCATACAATTTTCGGCATGGACAAGGTTTTCATTAATTGGAGACAGAAAGCAAGGATGGGGAACAAATTTTTTCTACACTCCAATTGGCAACTGCTGGGGAATTGGTATACGCCTTTGGAAACTTGATAACGATGATACCATACGTAGAGATTTTAGTTTTCAATTTAATTATGGGCCTCGCCCTGAAATTCAAAAATCATCACTTACAATATAATGAATCTACTGTATATATCCTGAATGTGTTAAAACACCATGAACAAACCCGCCACCTGTAAGATAAGCATCTGTGTTTATTACTGCTATTCTATAATCATAGCCTTTCTCTAACACCTTTAAAAGTTTTTCTATGTTGATCTGTAACCCCTTGTTTTAAAATAGCTTTTTTATGTAGTTTTGTTGGATAACCTTTATGTTTTAAAAGCCCATAGCCAGGATAAAGCCTTTCCATTTTTTCCATAAGTTCATCTCTATATACTTTAGCTACAATTGAAGCAGCACCTATAGTAATATCATTTAAATCACCTTTAATTATAGTAGTCTGCTTAAGCTTTGAATTTAGGCCCGGTATTTTCCAAATACCATCAATCCTAACACCCTTTACACTTTCATCTTTTATTTCAAACATAAGTTTCTCATATGCTCTTTTCATAGCAAGAAGTGAAGCCTTAAGAATATTTAAATCATCTATCTCTTTAGAGGAGGAGTAGCCAATTCCATAATAATGACTTTGGATTATTATTTCACTAAATTCCTTTCTTTTTTTTGCTCTTAATTTTTTAGAATCTGTTAGGCCATGGGGAATAGGATTTTTAGGATTAAACGCCACTGCACAAGCAACAACAGGACCAAACAAACAACCTCGTCCAACTTCATCAATGCCTATAATTAAACTCAAGATAAATTATTTATTTTTTTTACTTACAGTAAGTTCTGATTCAATTCTTGCAGCTCTTCCTCTTAAATTACGTAGATAAAAAATCTTAGAACGTTTAACCTTACCTTTTACTAAAAGTTCAATTTTACTAATAGCAGGACTTGCCAATGGCCAAGTTCTTTCCACACCAAACTGACCTGACATTTTTCTAACAGTAAATGTTCTTCCTATTCCTGAACCTTGAATTTTAATAACATTACCTTTAAAAAGCTGAACTCTTTCTTTTTCACCCTCTTTAATTTTAACATAAACAGTAACGGTATCACCTGTATTAAATTTAGGTAAATCTTTTTTAGTCTTAAAGATATCTGCAACTTTTTCTACAAAATTCATATCTAAATCCTTTGAATACCCTTCTTAAAAACAGTAGTTCATACCACTGGATAAAATAATGGTCAAGAAAAGATGGTTACTCAATATTTTTTAAACATGCTTTGATTGACTCACAAGCATTTTTAAACCATTTAGAGGTTTTTTTTGCTGACTCTGCTACCCTATAAGCCTTTATTTTTTTATGATCCCCTGACAGCAAAACCTCTGGAACACTAAGCCCCTCCCATACTTGAGGCTTTGTATAAGGCTGTGCTTGGATAGCCAAGAATTTTTCTGAAAAAGAGTCCATTTCCACAGACTCTATGTTCCCTAAAACACCAGGAATTATCCTTACTAAGGTTTCAATAAGACAAAGTGCTGGAAGCTCACCACCATTTAAAATAAAAGGACCTAAAGAAATTCTTTCATCAAAGAGCTCTTTAACCACACGAAAATCTGCTCCTGCATACCTGCCACAAAGTATTATCAAACCTTTATGCTCTTTTTTTATAATATATTCAGCTTTTTTTTGAGTCCAAAGCTCTCCTGAAGGACATGTGTAAATGGTTTTAACCTCAGATCTATTAAGGTTCATTTTCAATAAAAGATTATTAAAAGCCTTTTTAATAGGCTCTGGTTTTAGCACCATTCCACTTCCACCACCATAAAGACTATCATCAACAACTTTATATTTCCCCTCTCCAGACTCCCTTAAGTCCTCTACAAAGAGTTTAACTTTTCCATCTTCAAAAGCCTTACCCACTAGACCAAAAGATAGCTGAGATTGTAGGGGTTTAATAATATCTGGAAATAAGGTGACCACACCTATTTTCATTTCTTTGCTCCACTTAAAAAGTCTTCATCAAAAAGATCCTTAGGACAATTGACTTTAATAGTTTTCTCTAAATTATTGATTTCAATAATAAAACTACTAACATATGGAATCTCAACAACGCCTCCAGAAATCAAGTCTACAACTAAAAGGTCATGAGCTGGTGTTTGTGAAAACCCTGAAACAACACCTTTTAAATCTTCTTTTAAAAAAATTTTAAAGCCTTTTAGCTGGTTTAAATAAACCTCTTTATTTTTTAAAGAATTTTTAAAAACATCTTTTCCTACAAAAACCTCAAACCCTTTTAAAAGATCTGAATGGTTTCTAGTATCCACTCCTATAAGTTTAACGATTAACCCCCCACTAGCCCTTCTAAGCTTTTTAACGACATAGGTCTTGGCATCTAAAACTAGTTTAATCCCTTCTTTGATATAGGAATCCTCTTTATCAAAGATTTTTAAAAAAACTTCCCCTTTAATTCCATGTGCTTTTAAAATAAATCCAATTTTCAAAAGTTTATTTTCCAATAATATCTTCTCCAGATTTAAAAAAAAAGTCAGAGCTAAACCCTGACTTTTAAATTATCTAAATATAATTTACTAAGTTTTACTCAATAATTTCTAAAGCTGTGCGTCTCTGTATTTTAGTACTTGCAGCAGTGAGAATTGTTCTCATGGAATGAGCTGTACGTCCTTGTTTACCAATTACTTTTCCCAAATCTTCTTTAGCCACTTTTAGTTCATATACCGTGGTTTGCTCACCAGGAACCTCTTTAACTTCAACACTGTCAGGATCATCAACTAGTGATTTAGCCATAAACTCCACTAATTCTTTTAAATTTTCTCCCATTTCAGACCCCCCTCTTTGTTAAAAATTTTCTAGTATTCAAACAGCTAGAGCACTTTATGCTGACTGCTCAACTTTTTTTATGAGAAACTTTACAGTATCAGAAGGTTGTGCACCTTTGTTAATCCAATCTTGAATACGATCTAATTTTAAATCAATTTTTTTTTCATTTCCTCTAGCCAAAGGACTGTACCGCCCTACTATTTCAATAAATTTTCCATCTCTAGCTCTTTTTGAGTCCGCCACCATAACCCTGTATTTAGGATCATGTTTTGAGCCTTGACGCGATAATCTTATAACAACCATTTACAATAATCTCCCAGCCAAAGAAAGAGTCATACTAAACTCCTCTTACCAGATCAAGCCCAAACAAGCTCAATTCCCTTTAAATTTAAAGCTTTTACTATTAAAAAGACATTCTATCCATAGGATTCCCACCTTTTTTCATCATTTGAGCCATGATTTTTTGACTTTGCTCAAATTGTTTTACAAATTTATTCACATCTTGAACTCTAGTGCCTGAACCTTTAGCAATTCTAAGGCGTCTTGAGCCATTAAGAATCTTATGATTTTTCCGTTCACTCATGGTCATTGAATGAATAATAGCCTCAATTTTTTTCATTTCGTTTTCAGGGGGAGCCATTCCTTTTACCTGCTTCATCATCTGGCCTGCCCCTGGAAGCATACCCATAATAGATGTTAAGCCCCCCATTTTTTTCATCATATGAAGTTGTTTTAAAAAATCTTCAACAGTGAACTTGCCCTTTGACATTTTTTTAGCCGACTCCATAGCCTCTTTCTGGTCCACTACTTCTTCAGCTCTCTCAACTAAGGAAACAACATCACCCTTATCTAAAATTCTTCCAGCCAGTCTATCTGGATGAAAAACTTCTAGAGCAGATAATTTCTCACCTGTTCCAATTAGCTTTATAGCAACCCCTGTGGCCTCTCTAATACTCAGTGCTCCACCACCTCTAGCATCACCATCAAATTTAGTAAGAACAAGCCCTGTAAGTCCTAATTTTTTATCAAAGCCTTGAGCAACACTTACTGACTGTTGACCCAACATAGCATCTGATACTAATAAAACTTCAGAAGGCTTACACAAGTGTTTAAGCTCCTTAAGCTCTCCCATTAATTCTTCATGAATTTGAAGCCTTCCTGCCGTATCTAATATTAAAACTTCGATATTATTTTCTTCAGCCCATTTTTCAGCATTTTTATAATTTTCAACCACTGATAGTGACATATCAGCGTAGTAAAATGGTGTGTCTGTTTGTTTTGCTAAAATGCTTAATTGCTCAACAGCTGCTGGCCTTTGAAGATCTAAGGGAATAAGTCCAACTGTTTTTTTAAACTTTTTTCTAATAAATAAAGAAAGCTTTCCTGCTGTAGTAGTCTTTCCCATCCCTTGAAGTCCCACAAGCATTATTCTAGAAGGTGTTTTCTTTAAGTCTATATAAAAGGTTTCACCACCTAAAACTCTTATAAGTTCATCATTAACAATTTTTATAAATTGTTGATCTGGAGTTATTGACTTTAAAACCACTTCACCTAAAGCCTGTTCTTTAACTCGCTCTATAAATTTTTTCACAACCATGAAATTCACATCAGCTTCTAACAAAGCCATTCTAATTTCTTTTAAAACATCATCTAAATGCGCTTCTGTAATTTTTATTGTTCTAAGCTTTGCTATAGACCCTAAAACTTTACTTGAAAGATTTTCAAACATCTTTTACCACCTTACTCACTACCATCTTTTAAAATTACTACGACTCAATGTAAATACCACAAGCCCATGAAAAATAATTAAACTTATTAATGCTACAATAATAGAAGACTTAATGGGCACGTCTGATACACCTAAAATACTATATCTAACCCCATTTATTAAATAAAGCACAGGATTAAACAATGATATCTGCTTCCAAAAAGAACTTAAATTATTTAAACTAAAAAAGACCCCACCTAAAAATGCAAGTGGTTGCAGTACAAACGCTGCAACAGCACTCATTTGATCAAAGGTTTTTGATAAAAAAGCTACAAAAATACCAAGTTTTGCATACACTAGAGCGCCGGTAATGAGAAAAAACACTAAAATAAATAGTGAATGAATACTCATAAAATACCCAAAATGTAAATAATAAAACCCCTGACCTACTAAAAGGTTTACACCTGAAACCAATATACCTCTTGTCATACCACCAAAACACATTGCCCATATGATTTGCTGCTGACTTAATGGCACAACTTTTAAATCCTCTAAATCTCCTGAAAATTTACCACTAACAATGGACGCAGATGTATTTTGAAATGAATTATTTAAACACGACATCATCACAAGGCCTGAAATCAAAAAAGCCAAATATGGAATATCAAATCCTGTATCAATACTAACCCCAAGACTTACTCCAAATATAATAAGATAAAGACTTGAATTGATTGATGGAGTAAGCACTGTTTGAACAGCTACTTTAAAAAATCTTCTTATCTCTTTCCAAAAAAGCATTAAAAACGGATTGAATCGAATATTTTGTTTATTAGAAAACATTATGATTTTCCTCCTAAAATTCTTAAAAAAGCTTCTTCTAAAGACCCCTCTTTTAACTGTAAGTCTATAACTTTATCAAAATCCAGCCCTATCTTTAATAAAATCTCACCTACTTGAAACTTTGATGGAAACTCTACACAAATTCTTGTGTCAGTTTGTTCTTTTATATACTCTGACTCATTCAATTTTACTCTTGAATTTGTTTGAATCTCTAATTTTCTAAACGTTAATTCTGAAATTAAATCCCCTGTTTTTCCTATTTTTTTTATCTCTCCATGATCTATAACTGCTACTCTATCACAAAGATTTTCAGCTTCTTCTAGGTAATGTGTGGTTAAAAGAACTGTTGTCCCTGCTTTTTTAAGTTCTAATACAAATTCCCACAATGAATTTCGAAGTTCTATATCTACACCAGCTGTAGGCTCATCTAATAGTAAAACTTTAGGATTATGAACCAAAGCTTTTGCAATCATAAGTCTTTTTTTCATTCCACCACTTAATTGTTTTACGTTCTTATCTTTGTGCTCGCTTAATGTAAGTTTCTCTAATAAATACTCTATTCTCTCATTGTTTTGTAAGAAGCCAAAGTAACCAGAATAAAATTGAAGTATTTCTCTAACAGTAAAATACCCATGATTGATAACTTCTTGGGCCACATACCCTAAAAAAGTTTTAGCGATTTTAGGGTTCTGATAAATATCATAACCTAAAACTTTCACCACTCCTCTTGTCATTGGTTCAAGGGTTATCATACAAGAGATTAAAGTCGTTTTCCCTGCACCATTGGGCCCTAAAAGTCCAAAAATTTCTCCACTTTCTAAATCAAAGCTCACGTTATTTACAGCAACAAAATCATTATACTTTTTTGTTACATTTTTTATTTCAAGAGGTTTTTCCATATCAATTGTTGAATGACCCTTTATTAATTGTTATTAATTCTTTTTATGACAAAAGATAAAAAAGTACAAAAGAAATATTATGTTACAACTTTTTATAAGTTTTTTAACTGGCCTAAAAATCATTCCATTAAAAAACATGGAGCTCTACTAAAAACATGGTGCGATAATAATAATATTAAGGGCCTAATCATAATTTCAACTGAAGGCTTTAACGGTACGGTGGCTTCACACAGCCCTTTAAACTTTTTTAAAAGCCATTTAAACACACTTTCTGGAAAAAAAATTACTTTTAAAAACAGTTCTACCTATGGACTCAATCCATTTAGGCGAATGAAAGTAAAACTTCGAGAAGAAATCGTTACCATTGGTAAAACACACCTCTCACCAAAGAGTAAAAAGCCAGATTCTATCAAACATATATCACCAAAACAGTGGCATGAGTTTTTAAATCATAACCCTGATGTGCAGTTAATTGATGTTAGAAATGACTTTGAAGTTAAAATGGGGACTTTTACTCATGCACAGAATTGGAATATGAATGAATTTACCCAGTTTCCAGACCTAGTTAAAAAATCTAATCTTAAAAAAAATAAACCTGTTCTCTTATTCTGCACTGGTGGGATTAGATGTGAAAAAGGCTCCTTGGAAATGGCTGAACAAGGGTATAAACAAATACATCAACTAAATGGTGGAATATTAAATTATCTAGCTGAATATCCCAATACTCACTTTACTGGTGAGTGTTTTGTTTTCGACCATAGAGTTGCTGTAAATCAAAATCTAGAATCCACAAGTACATATGTACTTTGTATACATTGTGGCCAACCTTGTAAAAAAAATCAATTTAACTGTATTCAGTGTGACTTAGAATCTTACGGAGTTTGTAAAATTTGTTGGAATAAAGAAAAAAAGTATCAAACCTGTTCAAAAAATTGTGCTCATCATTTTAAGCACGGACACAAAACAAAAGCCATTCACCAGGACGCAAAAAGAATAAAATATGGAAATTAAACATGGTGATGTATGAAACTATGATCAAATTTAAATCTATTTTATTCTTCAATCTTTTTAAAACTAAATTGCTAAAATAAAATGTGTAGCGTGTAATAAAATCAGTATTAATTATGGGTTTTCTTGTTTAAATTTTATATACAAGATACAATACGATATATGGGAAAAGTACTTACAGGAATTAAAGCAACAGGTATTCATCTGGGCAATTGGGTGGGCGCTATTGAGCCTGCGTTAGATATGGTTAAAGATAGTGTTGATGTAGGATATTTTTTTATTGCAGATTACCATGCATTAAATGTTGTTAAAGATGTTAAAACTTTAGTCGACACCACAGCAGAAGTTGCAGCAACTTGGCTTGCTCTGGGTTTAGACCCTAAAAAAGTTGTTTTTTATAAACAGTCTGATATTCCAGAAATTATGGAAATCTCAGTGATTTTAGCAACAGTGACTCCAAAAGGTTTACTCAATAGAGCACATGCGTATAAAGCTAAAACTGCTTCAAATAAAGAAGCAGGGAAACTTGATTTAGATGATGATGTAAATATGGGGTTATTTACCTATCCACTTTTAATGACAGCAGATATCTTAGCATTTAATGCAAACAAAGTTCCTGTTGGAGAGGACAATGCTCAACACCTAGAGATTGCAAGAGATGTTGCTAGAAAGTTTAATAGACTTTTTCAAAATGATGTTTTTGTTTATCCTGAGCTTATGATTAAAAAAGGTGGAAAGCTTCTTCCTGGACTAGATGGGCGGAAAATGAGCACCTCTTATAATAATCATATTCCAGTTTTTTTACCTGAAAAAAAACTTAGAAAAGCAATTATGAAGATTACAACGGACTCCTCTCTTCCTGGAGAGCCTAAGGAAACAAAGACAAGTTTGATTTTTCAACTTTATTCTGAATTTGCAAATAGAGAACAAATTCAAAGTTTAGAAAAAAAATATGCCCAAGGAATTTCTTGGGGAGAGGCTAAACAAGAGCTCTTTGAAGTTTTGAATAAAAGGCTTCTAGGGCCTAGAGAAATATATAATCATTATATGGAAAACAGAGACGAGCTCAATACCATTTTAAAAGAAGGTGCTTTAAAAGCTCGAGAAGTTACAAGACTGGTACTTAAAGATGTTAAAAAAGCCATTGGCGCAGGCTAAATTTATAGTATTGTTATCATCTGAGTATTTTATTAGACTCTTTGCAAAATCCCAAAATCCCTCAAGCCTTTATCTAGAGACGACTTATTATATTGGAATAAAAAAATAACTGTTATGCCTGTAGAAACAACCTGTGAATACACTAAAGTTAGAGATAAGAAGAAACTAACCAGCGTATTTAACATTAAAGAGTATAGAAAAATAAATAAAGACCATACTTTTAGTTATAAAGGAGGGGACTACTCTATAGTTTCAAAATTAAAAAATTCTCTTGTTAATTACAGAGTAGAAATTAGAACAAATTTAAATGGAGAAGTAGGTTTTTATTTTGCAGATAAAATTTTAAATGTATCTGAAAATAAAAGATCAAAAGTTGTAACCTTTAGGGAAACTGAGGCCAAAGAAATAGTTAAGGCAGTTAGGCTTTCTAAAGAATTAAATAGTGTTAGTAAAGCCTCACAAATAACAAAAATTTCTAGGCAAAAAATATATCGAGTAAAAAAAGTTATAGAGACTAGGGGAGAGTTTTATTTTATTAAAACGTTTAAAGCTGAGTTTTATTCTAAAAATAAAAAGATGATGACAGGTGAAAAACTTGTTGTTAATTTTTCTATACAGAATCCTCATCTTGGAGAAGCTCAAGTTTCAAAATTTATAAAAAAATATTTCTCCCTAAACTTAAGTAGGGGAAAGATTAGATATATATGGGTGAGGAACAACCTTGAAACTATTGCATTAAGAACCAGGGAAAAGGATGGGCCCACAAAAGGCAGTTTAAAGGCTGCATAGATTGCTGGTTAAGTTAAGTGTTTTTTTTAACCCACCGATACTGACATAATCCCTTGGTAATTAAGGTGACAGTTTCCCTTGGTAATGACAGGAAGCTCACAACTTAACACAATGGTTAATGGACAACCCTCACAAGGCGGAACCCCATACGACTCTTACGATTCTCCGGCCACTCGTAGCGACAATTTGTCGACCGCACAAACTGAGCGCTGCTAAGCCAGCTACTGCCGCGCGCCACACGGCCCCGGCCACTACTAGGGCCATTCCAGTTCACCTGTGGTGAGGTCGGATAAGGGCCATACCAGGTTCCTGTCCATTCCAAAACATTTCCATACATATCGTAAAATTTTTTACCATCAATAACCAGAGGCTTTTTCTGTGCAACCTCATGGGTTTGCTTTTAAGAATTTTCAGCAAACCAAGCATATTCTCCTAAGTCAGACTCTTTGCTACCAAAATGGTAGTGAGCCTCCCCCCAAATAGGGTAAGCAATATACTTAGCTCTTTTATAAATACGATAATAAAATGTTCCACCTTGATCAACATTCACATCATCGAGTCCACCGCAGAATGCCTCGCAATAGTAACTTGCAAAAGAAGTTTGTGAAAATATGAGAAGTGTTACTCCTACCTTTCATAACTGTTGTTTTTTATTTCTTTGTTTTTACAGTAATCTACCCCTGTCTCTCTGCCCCAGCGTCAATTAACATTTTTGCAATTTCATCGTGGTTCTCCACTAAAGCCCGTGCAAGAGCTGTGTATTTATCTTCACCTTGAATATTTACATCAGCCCCAGCGTCAATTAACGCTTTTGCAAGTTGAATGTGACCCTGCCATGAAGCCCATATAAGAGCTGTGTTTTTATCTTCATCTTGAATATTCAGATCAGCCCCAGCGTCAATTAACGCTTTTGCAATTTTAGTGTAGCCACGCTCTGAAGCCCGCATAAGAGCTGTTTTACCATCAATATCAGGATCAATAATATCAATACTAAAGATATTGCTGCAATTAGTTTGTTCACTGAAAAACAATTCAAGGCCTTTTATATTATTGTGAGTAATGGAATCTGTTAAAATATTTTTACATTCTGTAAATTCTGTAATTTTATCTGCATCTACTTCAGGTATATGAGCAAAACCTTGTGTAGCTCCAAAAAAAATAATCATACCAAGAATTAAAAACTGTTTCATGTGACCTCCTAAAGTCTAGTTTAGTTGCCTATGTTCATTAGACTTTTGGAGCAGAATAAGCAAGCAGAAATGTCCGTCTTAACACATAGTTTACATTTTATACCCGAGACATGGTTTACACTTTCCTAGAAAGGAGGCACTTAAAATGGCCTGGAAGGAAAGAAGTAAAATGGATGAAAAGTTAATATTTATGCCTCTTCAGTAAAATCTGTGGGTAAGTGGAGGCTCACTGTCCATGTCATTACCAAGGGAAACTGTCCAAGACTATGATATAAGGCTATTTTTGTTGTACCAGCATATGCACATAGCTACACTTAGCGTTTTCTAGACGTTATTTCCTTGTAGGGAGTGGGAGCTACACGCATTGAGTTTTCTATAACTCTGGAGAGGCTCCTCGTAAATTACCTGAAACAATTAAACCTGTATGTGTCTCATAAGTGTAATCACCAATAAAACCATAATGTAAAATATATCTTTTAGAATAAACTCTACATTCTTTTTTCATTTGGCGAAAGGCTTTGGTTTTACTTCCTCCCTCCCCCCAAATAGGGTAAGCAATATACTTAGCTCTTTTATAAATACGATAATAAAATGTTCCACCTTGATCAACATTCACATCATCGAGTCCACCGCAGAATGCCTCGCAATAGTAACTTGCAAAAGAAGTTTGTGAAAATATGAGAAGTATTACTCCTACCTTTCATAACTGTTGTTTTTTATTTCTTTGTTTTTACAGTAATCTACCCCTGTCTCTCTGCCCCAGCGTCAATTAACGCTTTTACAATTTTAGTGTGACCCCTCCATGAAGCCAATATAAGAGCTGTGTTTTTATTTTTATTTTGAATATTTACATCAGCCCCAGCGTCAATTAACGCTTTTGCAATTTTAGTGTGGCCCTTCCATGAAGCCCATATAAGAGCTGTGTATTTATAATATTTATTTTGAATATTTACATCAGCCCCAGCGTCAATTAACGCTTTTACAATTTTAGTGTGACCCTTCCATGAAGCCAATATAAGAGCTGTCTCTTTATATTTATTTTGAATATTTACATCAGCCCCAGCGTCAATTAACGCTTTTGCAATTTTAGTGTGACCCTCCAATGAAGCCCATAGAAGAGCTGTGTATTTATATTTATTTTGAATATTTACATCAGCCCCAGCGTCAATTAACGCTTTTGCAATTTTAGTGTGACCCTCCAATGAAGCCCATAGAAGAGCTGTGTATTTATATTTATTTTGAATATTTACATCAGCCCCATTTTCAATTAATGCTTTTACAAGTTGAGTGTAGCCATGCTCTGAAGCCCATATAAGAGCTGTTTTACCATCAATATCAGCATCAATACTAAAGATATTGCTGCAATTAGTTTGTTCACTGAAAAATAATTCAAGGCCTTTTATATTATTGCGAGTAATGGAATCTATTAACCTGAGTTCGGCGTTACATTCTTTATAAAATAAGTGTTTAAAGTTTTTGACGCCCCTTGCAATCCCAGAAAACAAAAAAAGCCATAAAATCCTTAGTTCAAACAAAAACGCCAATGACGGCAATTTTAAAAAGGAATTTTATGACTCAAGATAAGCTTACCACTGTTTTTTGCGCTGTCGATGATTTTTGTATGCATTATGAAAATGTTTATAAAAAACAAGCCTTAGAAAATCGAAAGCCTTTTAGAGGTACGCCCTCAAATCTAGCAATAAGTGAAGTTATATCAATTTTAATTCTATTTCACCCATGTGGATTTAGAACCTTCAAGCAATTCTATCTACACTTGAGAGCTTATCACAAAGGGGACTTCCCTTATTTGGTAAGCTACACAAGATTTGTAGAGCTTATCCCCTCAGCACTCATACCTCTTTGTTCTTTTTTAAAATCACGGTTTGTAAAGTCAACAGGAATCAATTTTATCGACTCTACACCTCTGAGAGTATGTAGAAATAAACGCATTAAAAGGAATAAAGTTTTCAAAGACATAGCTGCAGTTGGAAAGTCTACAATGGGTTGGTTTTTTGGATTTAAACTTCACATTGTCACCAATGAGTTTGGCCATTTGTTATCTGCACAGATTACAGCTGGCAATGTTGATGACAGAAAACCTGTTCCTAAGTTGGCAGAGGGTTTATGGGGAAAGCTGTTTGCTGATAAAGGTTATATTTCAAAAAAGTTATTTAATGAGCTTTTTGAAAATGGGGTCAAACTGATCACTTCCGTCAGAAAAGGCATGAAGAATAGGTTGATGGAAATGGAGGATAAAATTCTTTTACGAAAGCGCTCAGTTATTGAGACCATAAATGATCAGCTTAAAAATATTTCTCAAGTAGAGCACTCTAGACACCGTAGTCCTACAAACGCCATGGTTAATATAATTGCAGGGCTTGTAGCGTATACATTTCAAGAAAAAAAACCAAGAATCAACTGGAGCGCAGAAGAACAAAAATTGATAAACACCGCTCTGATAGTAGCTTAGATCGCCGAACTCAGGTTATTAAAATATTCCTACATTCTGTAATTTTATCTGCATCTACTTCAGGTATATGAGCAAAACCTTGTGTAGCTCCAAAAAAAATAATCATACCAAGAATTAAAAACTGTTTCATGTGACCTCCTAAAGTCTAGTTTAGTTGCCTATGTTCATTAGACTTTTGGAGCAGAATAAACAAGCAGAAATGTCCGTCTTAACACATAGTTTACATTTTATACCCGAGACATGGTTTACACTTTCCTAGAAAGGAGGCACTTAAAATGGCCTGGAAGGAAAGAAGTAAAATGGATGAAAAGTTAATAATTAAAGAATTTAGAAAACTTTTAGTTAAGTGGTATTTACTGGTTTAAGGGTCAAAACTTAATTCATTTTCGAAATTTGCAAAAATTATTAAAAAATACAAAATAAATATTAAAGCTTACATTAAGTCCAAGCTCACAATAGCAGTGTCAGAGAGCTTATGTTGAGCAAAGTGTTATGTGGAGTAAATACGATTGTGTTTTAAAAGAATGAAATATTAAATGAACAACTTAACATAATGGTTAATGGACAGTCCTCACAAGGCGGAACCCAATCCAATCTTCACGATTACTCGGCCACCTGAAGTCACGACTTGCCGACCGCACGTTCTCAGCGAAGTTGAACCAGCTACCGCCGCGCACCACACGGAAGAAGCCACTACTAGGGCCATTCCAGTTCACCTGTGGTGAGGTCGGATAATCATCCTGCCAGGTTCCTGTCAATTCCAAAACATTTCCATACATATCGTAAAATTCTTTACCATTAATAACCAGAGGCTTTTTCTGTGCAACCTCATGGGTTTGCTTTTAAGAATTTTCAGCAAACCAAGCATATTCTACTAAGTCAGACTTGTTGCTACCAAAATGGTAGGTTTCATTATACTGTCCTCGCCCTTTAACAACAAACTCCCACTCAGGCTCTGTGGGAAGCCTGTAGGTATGACCCTGCTTATGGCTTAGAATAACTCCTTTAAGACCAGTATGACCATTTTGTGACAGTTCGTTTAAAGCACTGATCCACAAGTCAACATCTCTAAAGGCCACCTCTACAGGCTTAAGATCTCCCTTAAAACGCGATGGGTCTAAGATTAATTCTTTATATTTATCTCCAAACTCTTTTTGAGCGAGTTGTGTTACTTTTCTCCAAATAACTTGTGTGGTTTTAGTGGCCATCATATCAAAGGGTTTAGTGATTTCACTTTCAAACATCCAGGTGTCTTTATCACCCATAGTGAATTTACCTGGCTTAATAGGGTGAAAAACCATACGATTGCCATCAATAATTGCTTCTTTGGTTTTTTGTTCTTGTTTCTTTTGGCGTCTTTCTTCTGATCTTTTCTCAGTAGTTTGATTTTTTTGTATATGGCGAATATGGCTTCTTATTTTTTCCATTAATTCAGACTGTGTCATAATTCTATGTTGTTCTAAATACTGGAGTAACCCCTCTTGCTTTTGAGTGAAGTTGGCTTCTAAAGCTGTTAAGTGAGCCCCTTGCTGACCCTCGACTTTAGCTATATCAAGGTTTATACGAAAACTTGCTAAATCTTTTATAGTTCAATTTATTTCCTCCTCATGCTCTGGTGTTATGTTAGAAGCTGTTTGAAAAGTCTAAATTCTCCTGACCATGAAATGAATCATAGAAATATAAATCATAGCTTCACTTGATTCTGCCAGCCTTTTATAATCTTTAGAATGCCTTCTATAATTTCCTAGCCATGCAAAAGTTCGTTCAACAATCCAACGTTTTTTAACAACCTTAAATCCTGGATCCTTGTCGGTTCGTAAAACCACCTCAAGGGTACGGCTGAAAAGAGTTTTAGCAAAGTGAATGAAGTCCCCACGGTAACCGCCATCTACCTAAATCAATTTTAAACTTGAAAACCTTGAAATGATATTTTGTAAAACTAAAATCCACCATCTCTATCTTGAATGTCAGCTACATGTACAACCACTGTCATTATGAACCCCAAAGTATCCACTAGAATGTGGCGTTTGCGGCCAACCACCTTTTTCCCACCATCGTAGCCCTTTATTCCTCCCACAGAAGTAGTCTTCACAGACTGAAAGTCCATGCCAGGCCCCTTAGGGTGTTGAATTTCTTCCCTCTTTTTTCCTCAAGTACTTGCTCAATTGGGAGTTGATTTTTTTCCCAGGCCCCTGAAAGACGCCAACTTCTAAAATACGAATATACTGTTTGCCACGGTGGGTAGTCCTTTGGCAGCCACCTCCACGGACAGCTTGTTTTGTTGATGTAAAATATTGCGTTCATTATTTCTCTAAGATCAACTTCTCTTGGTCGACCTCCAGATTTTGCTTTTGGTAAATATTTTTTGAGCTGTTCCCACTGAGTATCTGTTAAATCGCTTCCGTAACCTTTTTTAATAGACATTTTTACCTCTTCCTTGAAGTTCTTGCCTTATTAAATCAAGTCAAATTAGACTTTTCAAACAGCTTCTTAGTTAGACTTTTTATTGCTCTTGCTTTTCTAGTTTTAACTTCTTTTAAAGCCATCACTGGTTGCCTTAAAGGCTTTGAAGCTGGTTTGTCAATACCAGTGGATAAAGTGGGGTTGTTAGAATTGAGGAGAAGCCTTGTCTAATTGTAGCCATTGATGATGCCACAAATGAACTTTCTGGTGAGTTTTTTAAGTTTGAGAGAAGTCTTGGCTCCATGAAGGCTTAAATCACTACACACCAAGTATAAAGTTTCTCCTCCACCATTCTCGTTTTTGAAGGTTTTTTTTACCAAGAGTAGAGGGAAATTAAACCCTTTTAAATCACAAAAACAGTGGCTTCATGTGCAACAACGCCCTGCACAACTATTTTAACAATGTGCCTAAACCCTGATCTTTTACGAAGAGGGTAAATAAGTAACATTTTTTATACCTATTTTTGAAAAACCTTCATACTAGCACTGTTCAACTCAAAACTAGCAGTATTACAGCCATGCCCCGATTTTGCTTTACCTTACAATGTATAGAAACAATAAATGTCAAAGGAGTACACTATGCTACAACAAGAAATTTGCCCTGATTGTCAAATACTGATACCAGCAGAACGTATGGATGAAGAAATGGTGGTTTGTACGTGTGGATATACCAAAAGTATGTCTCGAACTAAATTTGAGTATAAAAAAAACAAAGCCTCTAACTATACTATAATAGGTTTTTCTCTTCTGTTAATAACCAGCTTTATTCATACAGCAAAATGGGGAAAAGAATCTATTAAAGTCACACCTTTAGAAATCTCTAGAGTCTTTGGAACCATTTCTCCAGATCAGGCACTCTCTTTAGGTGACATGTCTTTTGAAAAGAATTTTTTCATTCAGGCTGCAGAAATGTATGATATTTTTCTCAAAAAATATCCTGATAATATCGATGCAAATAAAAAAATGGGCATGCTTTTATTTAGACAAAAAAGATTTGCTGATAGCACAACATATTTAAAAAAATATTTTCTAGGTGGAGGAGAGGACCAAGTCACTTTATTTTCCTATGGAAAATCTTTAAGCCAAACTCAAAACCTTGCCAATGCTGAGAAAGTCTTTTTAAAACTTATTAAAAATGATCCTGAAATATATCAAACTACTGTAGTTCAAGCTTTAGTAGATTTATATATTGCTCAAAATAAGCTTGTTAAAGCTAAGAATTTTATAACTTCTTTAATTAAGCCAGGATATCAAATACCTAATCATTTAAGAGAACAAAAAGATTTTATTAAAGAACTCATTAAAAAATCGTAACTTTTAGGTTACGATTTTTTAATTTTATAACTATTAAAAACTATTAACCTTTTTTATTTTTTAAGTTTAGAAACAAAGTCTCTTGCTATTTCACCAGCTACATCTTTAGAGCCTAATCCTACTGCTATTGCAGCTCCTAAAGCAATAGACCCCATAGCAAGAGTAAAAGCTATTTTAACAATCTCATCCGCAATTCCAATTTGTTGAAGGGCCATAGCTCCAGAAATAACAATAATTACAAATTTAGAGATGAGTGCTAAAAATTTAGCATAGTGTACTTGAGTAGCTTGCTCAACCCAAGCAGAAACATTCCTAGCCACATAAAGGCCAATACCAAAAACCAGCACACCTATCATCACATCAATAAATCTATATATAAGTGTATTTAAAATTTCGGATAAATTATTAAGCCCCAAACTCCCTAAAGCCTGTGTGGTGATAACAATCACTAAAGTTGCAGAAGCGAGGAAGCCAATAATTTCTGATGGAGTTTTAGCACCTGCTTTAATATCTGACAGGCCAAGTTTTTTGTAAATATTGTCAAAACCAATATCTCTTAAAAGCCCTGATACAAAATTAGAAATAACACCTCCAATATACACAGCACCTAAAACTGAAAACACAGCAAAAACTACCGTAGGCAAGCCTTGAACTGTAGAGTTTAAAAGCTTTTCAATTGGTGCGGTTAAGGTTTCAAGTTTTAATTTTCCCAGTGCCTGAATAACCGCTAAAACCATAATAAATACGTATATAATTGTAGGTATAATTTTAGAAATTTTTAAAGCACCTAAGACATTATCACCAAATACCCTTTTAACAGCACCATCAACACCCATTGAAGCTAATAAACTTTCAACTGTTTGCCTAACAAGTTTAGCAGCAAACCAACCAAGAAAAACTATAATCCCTGCAACAATAAGCCTTGGAAAAAAAGACACGACTTCTTCAAACATTTTTGTAATCGGGCCACTTAACTGCTCCAACCCAATCCCTTTAAGAATCTCAGGGAGAAAATATAAAAATACAACACCGTAGGCTATTTCTGATACACTCTTTGTTAAACTAAACGAAATAACATCACCAGTAAGTTTTTGTCCTAAAAGATCATCTAATTTTACCTTCTGTCCAAACCAGATAATCCCCCCGCGAACTAAGTAAGAAAATATAAGTGCTAACGCTATGGGCCTTAATGCGTTTAAAGCTAAAACAGCCAATGTCCCAATCCAAGCAAAAATATTATCAAAAAGATCGACAAAATAATCTACTTGAGCAAATTGAGCTGCTAACGCAAAAATAGTAAGCGCAGAAACTATAAAAAATATTCTTATTAAAAATTTCTCTAAATTAAATAATGGCTCAGTTCTTCCCATAAGTTTACTAAAATAGTGATTCAGTTTTAACATTGGGAAAATAAACTTTTTTAATATCAATACTGCTACGCATATTAAAGCTATCCCAGTAACTAGACAAACTAGAGCAATAACCATATTAATCATATGATCCTCTGTAAAAATTAAAAATTGATTACTTAAATCTTCAATAAAAGACATACTATTCCCCTTTGTTATACTTTCGATATTCTAAACAAAAGGACTCAATTTGCCAACATAAAATCCATTAATTTTATTTAGTGTAGCTTAATATCAGTCTTTAAAAAGCTCTAATGCCACACCGTAATTTAATGCTGCTTGCCCATCAAAATATAAATCTCTAATTCCAATTAGATTACCCTTTAAAGGAGCTTGGCTATCTTTTTTTCCAGCTAAATAATCTCTTCTTAAAGTCATGGACACCCCGTCATATTCAAGAAGATCAAAATATAAATCCATATCCACAATCTGAATAGCTTGAATCTTAGCCATTTCTTCTCGACAAGATTCTAAGTCTAATAAATCTCCACATTTACTTTGTAAAAAAAGAAGATGAGCCTCACTAAGCCTTGGGTTATGAACCATAAACCTTGTCTTCGGTGATGCCTTTCTAACTAAACCTGACGTAAATATTGGAACACAAGCACTCTTACATTCTGCTCCAGCATAGGTTTCTAGTTTTTTTTCTTTAATAAATTTAATAATGTCTACAGTAGTAACGGAGTTCCCCTTGTGATTAAACATCACTCCACCTTTAGAATTTAAATAGATTTTTTTTAGGGGAAGCTGGCCTGGAAAAATATACCCTTTAGAGCTTCCCCATAAAGCCATCTCATCTAGCATAACACCCTCAATACGACCATCAACATAAAGGCTATCAAAACTTCGTCGACACTTAAATGTGTCTGGTGAAGTAGGCAAATCTTTTGAATAATTATAACACATTGATGAAAAAGATTGAAAGGTCCTTATTTCTAATTCTTTTAGAACAAAATTGTCAAAAGCATGAACCCATGGGGTGTAAGCAAGAAAAAAAAATAAACTAAGCTGTAATAATTTAATCAATGAGTTTATACCGAATTCTTTTAAAGTAATATTTAGCTTTTGTTTTATTCCCAAACCCATCTCCTCAAGTTAAATGTTAATATTTTTTTCTTTCTCAAAAACTGCATATTTTTAATGCTATAATTATTTAAAAAATTCAAGCAATTAAAATCTAATATTTAAAAAACCCCTATAAAACAAGGATTTTAAAGCTCTCATGAGCCTGTATTTAAATTAAGTTTAATATACCCTAAAAACCACTGGTGAGCCTGAGCAGATTCGAACTGCTGACCTCTACGATGTCAACGTAGCACTCTAACCAACTGAGCTACAGGCTCTTTTAATAAAAAAATTCATCCTAATTAAGCCTCTCTTAAAGTCAATCCTCTAAGAAAATCATTCATTAGAATATTAGCCTCTGTTTTAAATAAAGGTTTTAAAGCCTCTTTATTAAACAAATTCCCTACCTCATCACCTAATATATCACAGGGACTGTGTTTTAAAAATGCTCCTAAATCAATATTATAATTTAAAGAAATACCGTGATAGGACACACCATTTTTAATCCTTAACCCCACAAACCCAATTTTTTTATTTTCTTCATTCCAGAGACCATTATCCTTATGGTAAACATTTATTTTATGCTTTTTTTTCAAATGCTTAATACACATATCAAAAAGAAATTTAATGTACTCCTTAGGCCCTGAAAAATATTTTTGATATTTAAAGATAAAATACAGTGTTAGTTGACCCGGGCCGTGATACATAACACGCCCTCCTCTATCTGTTTGTATAAAATTATCACCTAAAGATTTTTTATTTTCTAATGACTTTCCTAGCGTAAAAACAGAAGTATGAACACCTGAGAGAATATAAATACTCTCTTCATTTTCTCTAACATTCTTAATCTTTTCTAACTGATTTTTAAAACTTTTTAAAAAAGGCCATTCTTCACCAAAATATTTTTTATAACTATTTTTTCTAATAAATGGTTCTAAACAACAAAGATTTTCCATCCTTTTGTAATACTCCTTTATAAGCCTTTAAACCAAAAGCCCTTGAATTCATAACTGATAATAGTCTTTGTGGAGTAAGTACAGTTCTTACATAAAAAATGACTTTACCATTTTCAATATGCCTTTCAATTAAAGATGAAAGATTGCCTTTTAGATTTGATCGAATTAAAGCTTTAACATTTTTAAGCTCTAAAGGTGACTTTACTCCTTGAAAACTAACCTCAGTCAACCCTAAACTTATTAAATGTTGCATATTCTCAGAGGCTTTTATTTTTCTTGCTGCATTTACAAAAGCCTTTTTTAATAAATCTTTTTCTTTTGGTTTAACATTTACAACTTCTTTATTTTCACCTTCTTTTTCTGCCAATAAATATCCAAATTTATTTAAATCTATAGTTGAAACAAGTTTTTGAGAAAAAACCTCATAAAAATTAAAAATACCACTATTTACTTTATACATATTATTTTTCTTTTTAATTTTTAATGATCCGCTAATATAATACTGAGCACCCATTCTACTTGCTATATTTTTTAACCCATCAAAGATTTTTAATCTTTGAACTGGAATAAGTTCGTACCCTTCTCCTTTTAAAGACTCTAAAAGTTTAGTTTGAAAAGACATCATAATTGGGTGTATATCTAAATTCTTACTCTCCCACCATCTATATGATTTCACATCTGTAGCATCTAAAATTTCAATAAAAGCTATGATCTTGTGTTTTTTTAAATCACTAGTTTGAAATCCTTTATCTTTTAAAAAATTTCTAAAATTTTTTAAAGAATACTTAAATTCTACATTAACATAGTATGCCTTAAAATCACCAGATTCTTCCACACCATGTGACTTCACAACAAAGCTAATTAGATATCTACTTGAATGGGGAACCACCTCTTTTTCTAAGCGTTCTTTTGCTTTTTGAAAAGTTTCTGGTTTTAAAACTTTTTTTGCTAGATTTAATGTTGCTTTTTTTTTAGCATTTTTAATTGCATGATTTTTTTTATCCCACATATCAATATTTTCATTCTTAATTTGACTTGTTTCATAAATTTTCATGGTAGATAAACCTACTGCATTTACGTAAATACTAAAAACTACTATTGATAAAAAAATTAAAATTCTCATTCTCTTATACTCCCACTTCTAAACCACGATAACCTTTAAATATTTTACCTAGTCTATCTAAAAAATCAAAGTCAATTTCAACCCCTTCAGGCTCTAACACATCTATTTTAACCCTTGAACCCAACTCACACCCTTGTAAAGCTAAATCTAGATTTAAATACATTTTTGCTCCACCAGATTTTGATCCAGCAAACTTAAAAAATTCATCCATTTCAATTTCTTCAGGATTTTCTAAAAACAAAGATACTGATTTTATTTTTTTAAGTCGGTCAACAGGATCTTTAATATTAGTAACTAAAATTTTTCCACCTTTGCCTTCTTGAATTTCAAAAGTTCCAGAGATCAATAAAGGTTTTTCTTCTGTTAAGGCACTTTTTACTTCTTTAAAAACATCTGGAAAAATAATAAGCTCAATTGAACCATTTTCATCTTCAGCCTCTGCAAAGGCCATATGACTTCCTTTTTTAGTAATAAACTCTTTTGTTTTAGAAATAATACCAAAAACTATGACTTCTTTTTTATGATTTTCTTTATTAAGATCTACAATTGAAATTGATTTAAACGATGAACGAAGTGAGCTATAAGCCTCTAAAGGATGAGTTGTTAAATAAAATCCTAAAACTTCTTTTTCAAGTTGAAACTTTGCCCTATTGTCCCACTCAGGTTTCTTAGTAAGGTTAACATTAAAACTACCTTCGTCTGAATCTGTAGTATCAAAAAGGTTAAATTGGCCAATCTCAGAGTCTTTTCTTTTCTTTTCTGCAGCATCCAAAAATTTAAACCCTTCAGAAAAAAGCTCACTTCTCGTATACCCATAACCATCAAAAGCTCCAGCCTTTGCCAAACTCTCAATTGCTCTTTTATTAAATTTTTTAGTATCTACAGTTAAGAAAAACTCTTCTAATGATTCAAATTTTTTATTTGGAAGAGACTCTCTAGCTTTAACAATAAGTTCCACTATATTTTGTCCAACACCTTTAATTGCACCCAATGAGAAAAAAATCTTTTCTCCATCTGTATCAAATACATACTTAGAAGTATTTATATGGGGAGGAATAATTTTAATTTTATGTTTTTTTGCATTTTTTACATATTTTGTAATATTCTCTATATTTGAAATTTCTGTTGTAAGAAGACCAGCAAAAAACTCAACAGGATAATAATACTTAAGCCAAGCTGTTTGAGCTGTCACAACACAATAAGCAGCAGCATGACTTTTATTAAAACCATATTTTGCAAATTCTGCCATAAGATCAAAAAGAACTTCAGATTTTTTAAGATCAAATTTATTCTCTAAAGCCCCTTTTAAAAACCTTGTTTTCTGCTGAGTCATTTCTTTTGCAATTTTCTTACCCATAGCACGTCTAAGCATATCAGCTTCACCAAGAGTGTAGTTTGCAATTTTAGAGGCTATAAGCTGTACATGTTCTTGGTAAACAATAATCCCATAAGTTTCTTTTAAAATATCTTCAAGCTCTGGAAATATATACTCAGATTTTTTCTTTCCACTTTTTCTTTCAATGTAGTCAGGAATCATTTCCATAGGACCTGGTCTATATAAAGCATTTAATGCAACAATATCAGTAAAACATGAAGGTTTAGCTTTCATTGTTAAATCTGTAATCCCTTCACCTTCAAACTGAAAAACTCCATCATTATCACCCTTAGACATAAGATCATAAATCCCTGGATCATCAATTAAGATATCCTCTACCTTAATCTGTTTACCTTTAGTTTTTTTAATACAACCTAGAACATACTGAATATGTGTCAGTGTTTTAAGTCCTAAAAAATCAAACTTAATAAGTCCAATCTTTTCAGAGTTTTTCATATCAAACTGAACAACATTTTCACCATCTGCACCCTTGGTTACAGGAGCGTGATCTATAATATTACCATTTGCAATAATAACACCAGCAGCATGAATTCCAGCATGCCTCACTAAACCTTCTACTTTTATAGCAAGACTTATTAATTTATGTACTTGAGGATTTTCACGCATCATATCTTTTAAACGAGGCTCTAGATCTAAGGCCTCTTGAAGGCTAATTCCTAAGATGTCAGGAATGAGTTTTGCTATATCATTTACTTCCATGAAACTAAAGCTCAAAACTCTACCCACATCACGAAGAGCTGCTCTAGTTTGAAGCTTTCCATAGGTAATAATCTGAGACACTGACTGTTCACCGTAAGTTTGAGTTACATAATCAATAACTTCACCCCTTCGCTCTTGACAAAAATCAATATCAAAATCTGGCATACTTATACGCTCAGGGTTTAAAAATCTTTCAAAAATTAATGCATATGGAATAGGATTTAAATCTGTAATATTTAAACAATAAGCCACCAGTGAACCTGCTCCAGATCCTCGACCAGGCCCTACAGGAATATTCTTTTTTTTAGACCAGTTTATAAAATCTTGTACAATTAAAAAATAACCATTAAAACCCGTTGCATCAATTGTCTTAAGCTCATACTCTAAACGCTGTTTATACACAGTATGTTCCTCAAAACTAAGCTTGTTCTTTGTTTGACTTTCTAAAAAAGAAAGTTTTTTTTCTAAACCCTTGAAAGCAATTTCTCTAATCTCTTCTTTTGATGACCGACCCTTTTTTGTAGGAAATGTTGGTAAATGGTAAATAGGCTTTCCTTTAGAGTCTGATAAAGTAAATTCAATATTACAACGGTCCACAATCACCTTTGTATTGTTTAAAGCTTTATCAAATCCATCCTCAGAAAAAACCTCTTTCATAGACTCTTTTGATTTTATATAAAACTCACTGTTTATTAATGATTGGTTAGTGACTTCATCTAAAGTCTTATTTAACCCAACTCCAATTAAGACATTATGAGTAACTAAGTCATTACTTTCTGTATACCTTGTATCATTGGCAGCAACCAATTCGATTCCATGTTTCTTAGACATCTTCACTGCAAAAGACAAAAAATCTGATTCATAGTCTAAGCCATGCCTATTTATTTCAATGTAAAGCCTATTAGAAAAAATTTTATTTAAATTAAGAAGTCTTTCTTCAGCTTTATCTCTACCTTCTTTTAAAAAACTTTGAATCAAAATACCTTCATACCCACCAGTTAAGGCGATGACATTTTTAGAATTTTCTTTTATGATTTGAATCGTGGCTCTTGGCACACCATCAAAATTATTCTCCTTGTGAGCAAAACTCACTATACGACTAAGCTCTTGATAACCTGTATAATTCATTGCTAAAAGAACCACATTATATGTATCTGAAAAATTTTTGATAAATTTTCCAGATAAAGAAACATCTAAACCAATAATAGGCTTAATCCCTTCTTTTTTAGCTGCAAAATAAAACTCTACAGCTCCAAACATATTATTCATATCTGTTAGTGCCAGTGCTTCATAACCCAAAGATTTATTCTTTTTAACAAGAGCAGAAATAGAGCTTGAGCACTTTAAAAGAGAGTAGTGGGAATGACTGTGAAGGTGACAAAAACTCATTTACCTACTCCCACTCAATTGTACTAGGAGGCTTACTTGTAATATCATACACCACACGATTTATACCCTTAACCTTATTTGTAATTCTATTAGAAACTTTTTTTAAAAATTTATAATCAAACTCAAACCAGTCTGCTGTCATTCCATCAACTGAGTTTACAGCTCGAAGAGATAAAACCTTTTCATAGGTTCTTCCATCTCCTTGCACTCCAACTGTTTTAACAGGCAAAAGAACACAAAAAGCTTGCCAAATATCATTATATATCCCCTCTTCCTTTAAAGAGGATATAAAAATATCATCAGCCTCTTGTAAAATAGCCACATCTTCTAAAGTTATAGCCCCTAAAACTCTAATGGCAAGTCCTGGACCAGGAAATGGGTGCCTTCTTAAAACCTCTTCAGGCATTTTTAAATACCTTCCTAATTCACGAACTTCATCTTTAAAAAGTTCTCTAACAGGCTCTAAAAAAGCTAAGTCCAAGTTTTCTGGTAAACCACCTACATTATGATGACTTTTTATTGTAACTGATTGACCATTTGGTGAAATACTCTCTATAACGTCTGGATAAAGTGTTCCCTGAGCAAGCCAGTCAACCTTTCCTAAAGTTTTTATTTCCTCTTTAAAAACATCAATAAAAACATAACCAATAGTCTTTCTCTTCTTTTCTGGATCCAGTACACCATTTAATTCAGATAAAAACATCTTACTAGCATCAGTTCCTTTAATATCAAGCCCTAAAGACTTCATTTTTAACATCACTTCTTCATATTCACCTTTTCTAAGAAAACCCGTATCTACAAAAATACACTTAACCTTATCTCTTCCTAAAATCTGAGTGAGCAAAACTGCAACAACCGCTGAATCTACGCCACCACTTAGAGCACATAAAACTACATCATCAGGTTTAACAATTTTATTTATTTTTTCTTCAATACGATGAAAAACTTTTTTTGAAGACCAATTTTTTTGAATATTTGCAAAATCAAATAAAAAATACTCTAACAACTCCTTTCCAAAATCCGTATGAGCAACTTCTGGATGAAATTGATACCCCATAAAACCACTTGCCTTAATAGCTGCCGGACAAGCATTTACAGATGTGGCAATGACTTGAGCACCTAAAGGAAGGGCTGTAACTAAATCTCCATGAGACATCCACACAGAATGTTCAGACTTGCCCTTTAAAATCTCTTCACTCCACTTAATAGTACTTTTCCCATACTCTCTAACATCACAAGGTTCAACTTTTCCACCCATTTGATGACAATAAAGTTGCATTCCATAACAAACACCTAAAACTGGAGCTATTTGTAAAAGCGGTTTTATGTCTCTATTTGGTGAATTCTTATTATAAACTGAATGAGGACCTCCACTTAAAATAATAGCTTTAGGAGCCCTAGCCTTAATCTCTTCTAAGCTCGTAGAAAAAAGAATAGCCTCTGAATAAACATTAAGCTCTCTTAATCTTCTTGCAATCAATTGAGTAAACTGTGAGCCAAAATCTAAAATGACTACACTCTCTTTTACAACATCATCAAATAATTTCAACTTATATACCTTAGTCTAATCTATAGTTAGGAGCTTCTTTAGTAATTGTAACATCATGAACATGGGATTCTTTAAGCCCTGCTCCTGAAATTTCAACAAACTCAGTATGCTTATGAAGATCTGATACTGAACTTGCACCACAATAACCCATACCTGATTTAATACCACCAACAATTTGATGAATTATACCGCTTACAGATCCTTTATATGGAACACGACCTTCTATTCCCTCTGGAACAAGTTTATCTAAATCACTTACAGACTCTTGAAAATAACGATTTTTAGAACCTTGTTTCATAGCCCCTAAACTACCCATACCTCTATAAACTTTATAAGTACGTCCTTGATACAATAAAGTTTCTCCAGGGCTTTCATCACAACCAGCAAGCATACTACCAAGCATCACGGTATTTGCACCAACTGCTAAAGCTTTTACAACATCTCCAGAAAATTTTGATCCACCATCTGAAACAACAGTTTTTCCTAATTTTTTTGCAATCTTTGCACACTCATAGACAGCTGATACCTGAGGAAGACCCACACCAGAAATAACTCTTGTTGTGCATATACTTCCCGAGCCCACACCAACTTTAACCACATCAGCACCTGCATTAATTAAAGCTTGTGTAGCTTCAGGAGTTACAACATTTCCCGCTACTATTGTTAAATCTTTAAATTTTCCCCTCATTTCTTTTACAACACTTAAAACATTTTTAGAATGCCCATGAGCTGTATCTATCACTATAACATCACAGCCTGATTCCATTAAAGCTTCTGCTCTTTCAATGCCAGCATGACTAATATCTGAAGCAGCCCCCACTAACAACCTTCCATAAGAGTCTTTTGTTGCATTTGGGTATGTAATAGATTTTTCAATATCTTTAATGGTAATAAGGCCGCATAATTTTCCAGCACCATCAACAACAGGCAGTTTTTCAATTCTATGCTTTTGTAAAACTTTTTTCGCCTCCTCTAAGGTTGTTCCTTCTTTTGCTGTCACTACGTTTTCTTTGGTCATTACCTGAGAAATAGGCTGCTCTATATTAGTTTCAAATCTTAAATCTCTATTTGTTAAAATTCCTACAAGTTTTTTATCTACTGTTATAGGAACTCCACTAATGGCGTATTTTTTCATAACCATAAGTGCATCACTCACCAACATATCTGGAGCAAGAGTTATGGGCTCTTGAATCATACCACTTTCATATTTCTTCACTCTTTCAACTTCAAAAGCTTGAGATTCAATGGAAAGATTTTTATGAATAATTCCTAACCCTCCCATTTGAGCCATAACTTGTGCAACTCTACTTTCAGTTACTGTGTCCATAGCCGCTGAAATTAATGGAATATTTAAATAAATATCTCTTGCAAAATAAGTGCAAGGATTAATAGACATTGGAACAGACTCTGAGTACTGTGGCACTAAAAGTATATCATCAAATGTTAATGCTTTTTTAATTTTCATTTCTTCCCCCATTAACTCCTGTCATATACGATTTTGAATAACGTATATAATGAGTAGCATTTGATTTAATCCAACAAAGCTCATTTTCTGTAAGTTTTCTAACTTGTTTTGCTGGCGCACCAAGAATAAGCATACCTTCTTTAAAAGTAGCATTTTCAGTAACTAAAGCTCCAGCACCAACAATACAGTTTTTAGAAATAATAGCATTGTCCATGATTATAGATCCCATACCAATAAGACAATCATTTTTAATTTTACAGCCATGAAGTATTGTTTTGTGCCCAATGGTCACACCATTGCCAATAACTGTTTGAGCTTTATTAAGACTCCCGTGAACAATTGATCCATCCTGAATATTAGTATTGTCACCTACTGTAATAGGCATTACATCTGCTCTTAAAACACACTGAAACCAAACTGAAGAGTTCTCCCCTAAAGTTACAGCACCATAAAGATCTGCTGAAGGTGCAATAAAGCAAGATTTTTTAATTTCTGGCTTTTTTGTTAAATGCAACAAATTACACCCCTCTTCCCTTCTACATTAAATATTTCTGACCATATCTCTTGTATAAATCTATTTTTAAAGGCTTTCCTGTTTCTTTAAGTTTAGCCTTAATATCTCTACAATTTTCAATAAACTGTATACTTGCAAATATGGGGAAATTTTCTAATGTCCACATCCCTAGTAGCTCTAGCATACTCACTTGAATTTTCTTTAAAAAATCATCAACATCTCTTAACACCATAATACTTTTTTCTTGCTCTCCATCAAGTTCATTTATAACACCTTTATCTAATCTATACCCTAGAGATTCAAAAATTTTTTTAGAAAGAGCAAACCCTGATTCTTGTCTTTTAAAAGATTCTTTTAAAAACAAGCCTACTTCAATACTTTCACTTAAATAAACAGAAAATTTAGTTTTCTCTTCAACAGTTTCAAATATAACCAATCCCTGCTGAGTTTTTTCATCAAGAGCAAAAGTTTGAGGTATAATTTTTACTTGCTTAATCATCAGTTCATTTCCCCAAATACCATTTCACCTTTAAGTGTAGATCTCATAACTTCTATAATTTTAACCAAAACTGTTTGTCCTGTTAAATCAGTATCTAAACAATTTTTTAAGGGCTTGAAGTAAACCATTTTATTCTGTGGATTTTTACCTTTGTAAATACCCGTTTCTAAATCCTTCCCTTCTACTAACACACTAACTATTTGATTTGAATATCTTTTACAGACCTTCTCCGCTATAAGGCTTTGAAGGGTAAAAAGCCTTTGAAGTCTTTTGTTTTGAATATTTTCAGGGACTTGATCATTAAACTTTGCCGCTTTAGTAAAAGGCCTTGAGCTATACTTAAAAGCATAAACTCCTTCAAACCCAACCTCTTTTAACAAAGACAAGGTTTCTTCAAACTGCTCCTCAGTTTCTCCAGGAAAACCTGCAATTATATCTGTGGAAAAAGAAACACTAGGAATTTCTTTTCTAATTTTTTTAACAATATTTAAATAGTGCTCTCTCGTATAGCCTCTATTCATACGCTCTAAAACCCCAGAGCTTCCTGATTGCAAAGGTAAGTGAACATATTCAGGGACTTTATCTTTATACTTTTTTAAAACTTGAATAAGTTCATCTGAAAAATCCTTAGGATGACTTGTTGTATACCTAATGCGCTTAATATCTGTATCTTCTGACAATCCTTTTAAAAGATTTGCAAAATTCACTCCAGTTTCACATTTATATGAGTTTACATTCTGACCAAGCAACGTAACCTCTTTAACACCTTTTTGAACAAGACCATTAATATCATCAACCAAATGAACATAAGGTCTACTACGTTCACGCCCCCTTGTATAAGGAACCACACAAAAAGTACAAAAATTATCACAACCTTTAGTTATATTCACAAAAGTGGATACCCCAGTACTTCTCACTAAAGTTTCAATATGATAAGGTTCTTGATGCTTAAATTGAGCTGCATTTATTCTACTATAGTTATTCCCTGCCTTGTTCATATCTGATATAATTTTAGGAAGAGAATCTATATTATCTGGACCTAAGACAAAATCTAAAAGAGGCAAATCTTTTAATAATTTATCTTTTTCCTGTTGAGCCACACAGCCAGCAACTCCAATTCTTAAATTAGGATTTTTATCTTTTAATTTTTTATATCGACCAACTTCAGATTGAACCTTATGAACAGGTTTTTCTCTTACTGAACATGAATTTATAATGATTAAAGATGCCTGATCAGGAGTTGAAACTTGGGTATAGTTCATAAACTCTAAAAGAAAAATTATACGCTCACTATCATTATCATTCATCTGACAACCATAAGTAGATATAAAAAGACCCTGTGGTTCTAAACCTTTTTCTAAATTCGTCAATAAACTTGGAATTACTGGCTCACCAATAGATTTATATCTAATGATTTCTCTGCTCACTAAAAAGCCTCCATAAAGACTAAATCTAAGAGTTTATAAGATCAATGTCTTGACTCTTTATCCGAGATCCCTAAAAGTATTTCTATGAAAAACTTTTTGCTAACGCAAAGCATCAATAGTGACTATGATTACTCCAAAAAATAAAAGAAATACCGCCTATACTCCCTTACCTACAGAACTGCTTACGGCCATTAAAAACAATTTTAAAGAGGACTTTGAAAAACATGGAAATAAAGGTTCATTTTTCACCTTTGGACGGGTTTACCAAGGAGAAATTATACTTCGCATAGGCTATGTTAAAAAAAACAGTCTAATGCAAATAAATTTTGACACCTCTATTCAAACCATTAACTCTAAACTCAGTGTAATAGAGTCTTTAGAAAGTTTAGTTTTTAGCACTAAAGAGCTTTTTATTGATTATTTTAAAAACAATAACCTTGAGCACTTTTCCTACCATTGGAACCTAATAAACGAAAAATCTAATGTTTTTTATAAATTCCATAGTACAAACACAGAATTAGAGCTTCAAGCTAATATACTTTTAGGTGAGGAGAAAACACCTTCATCTAAAGAAAACCTCATTATTGGAGATTTATCATCAGATTCAGATGAAATTGAAAAAATTGTTAAAACTCTTGAAAACTCTGAATTTGCTTTTAAGTAAGTCAAATACTTTTTTAAAAAACTATCAGGTTCAAATATTAAAAATTAGGATCATTATCATTATCCTCATCATCAGGATCTATCTCATTCTCACTGCCACCAATACCTAATTCCTGGCAAGTTTGTTGAAAGCTTTTCTCTGAAGCTAAATCTTTTAATAAAATATCTAAGTACTTATCTGGATACCTTGCTGTAAGCTCTTGAACATACTTTTCTAATTTTCCTTCTGAAAGAATTTTTCTTCTAAGCTGAATTTTCTTCCAATACAATAAATAGTGATATCGACAATACCCTTCAACTACTGTAACTTGATCGCAATTTACAGATCTACACAAAACACGACCTTCAGCATCTGTAATAGACACCACTCCTGTACTTTTAGCGCTTGCTATGTTAGCCAGTGCCGCTGTAATCTTTCCCTGTGTTATAGCCTTAGCTTCCTCTAAAGTTTTAACAGGCTTAACCACTTCTTCAGCTTTTTTTAATATCTTAGATTTTAAAACCTTCTCAACTTTTGAACTAAGCTTTTTTACTAACTTAGAGGCCGATTTAGCTAGGGTAGATTTTTTAACTTTTTTAGCTATTTTCTTTTTTGCAACAACTTTTTTAGTTGTAGCTTTTTTCTTACCTGTAAGTTTTTTAAGTGCTGTTTTTTTAACAAGCTTTTTCCCTAAAGCTTTCTTCTTAGCAAGAACTTTTTTAGCGATTTTCTTCTTTCCAGCAGTCTTTTTTCTTACAGATACTTTCTTAGTGGCTTTCTTCTTTCCACTAGTCTTTTTTCTTACAGATACTTTCTTAGTAACTTTCTTCTTTCCACTAGTCTTTTTTCTTACAGATACTTTCTTAGTAGCTTTCTTCTTTCCAGCAGCTTTTTTTTTCACAGCTACTTTCTTTACTGCCTTCTTTTTTTTCACTGTTTTAACTGCAGTTTTCTTTTTTACGGTAGTTTTTTTCTTTTTTATTTTCTTTTTATTAGCCATCTGCCCTCTAAGTTATTATTAAACTCTAGATTTTATTAAATTTAATATGTTTTAACTTTAAATATATCGATGAATATGACAGGATTCTTTCCTGGTCGCAAGCATGAACCCTCTTAAAAAGATTTACCACAGGAGCTAAATATGTCAGATATACTTGTTTTTTCAGCAAAAAGAACACCTATTGGAGCATTTAGAGGCTCTCTTTCTACTGTACCAGCTACAGAACTTGGAGCTGTAGCCATTAAAGAAGCTGTTTTAGCAAGTGGTTTTAGCCCTTCTCTTCTTGAAGAATGTATAATGGGTAACGTTCTTACAGCCGGTTTAGGCCAAGCTCCTGGAAGACAAGCTGTTATTGCAGCAGGTCTTCCAAAAAGCATCGCATCCATGACTATTAACAAAGTTTGCGGCTCAGGTCTAAAAGCCTTGATGTTAGGGGCTGATTCCATAAAGCTTGGGCATTCTCAAGCTACAATTGTTGGAGGAATGGAGAACATGTCTTTAACTCCTCATATTTTACCAAATTCACGAACAGGATACCGTATGGGTCATGTTAAAATTGAAGACACTATGCTTAAAGATGGCCTTTGGGATCCTAATAACAATTGGCACATGGGAAATGCAGCTGAACTTTGCGTTAAAGAATACTCATTTACCCGTGAAGAACAAGATGAATTTGCAGTAAACAGTTATAAAAAATCACAAAAATCTCAAGAAAAAGGTTTTTTTAACAATGAGCTTATTCCAGTTGAAGTCAAAGACCGCAAAGGGTTAAAGGTTATAACAGTAGATGATGAACCTAGAAAAGCTCAATTTGATAAAATGCTAAACTTAAAACCTGCCTTTGAAGAAGGTGGTACAATAACTGCCGCAAATGCGAGTAAAATCAATGACGGTGCCTCTGCACTCATTCTAGCAAGGAATAGCCTTTCACAGGAAACTTTAGTAAAACCCTTAGCTAAAATTATTAATTATACGACTTTTGCACAAGACCCTAAGTGGTTTACCACAGCGCCTATTTTTGCAATGAAAAGCCTTTTAAAAAAAGCTAACAAAACAGTTTCTGATATAGACCTTTTTGAAATAAACGAAGCTTTTGCTGTAGTCACAATGGCAGCTCAAAAAGAACTCGCCATTCCAAATGAGAAAATAAATGTTCACGGTGGAGCTGTGTCACTTGGCCATCCCATTGGAGCAAGTGGTGCAAGAATTTTTACAACCCTTGTACACGCATTACATACTCAAGACAAACAATTTGGAATAGCCAGCATTTGCATTGGTGGCGGAGAGGCTGTAGCTGTTTTAGTTGAGAGAGTATAGGAGAAAGTATGAATAAAATTGTAAATTCAGTTAAAGAAGCCATAAAAGGTGTGGAAAACAACATGACTTTTATGGTTGGAGGGTTTGGCCTTTGTGGCATTCCAGAAAATGCTATAGCTGCACTTAAAAGATCTGGAGTAAAAGACTTAACTTGCATATCAAATAATGCTGGTGTTGATGGTTTTGGTTTAGGTCTTTTATTAGAAACAAGGCAGATAAAAAAAATGATCTCAAGTTATGTAGGAGAAAATAAACTTTTTGCAGAACAGTTTTTATCTGGAGTTTTAGAAGTAGAGCTTACTCCACAAGGAACTCTAGCTGAAAAGATAAGAGCTGGTGGGGCTGGAATTCCAGGCTTTTACACCGCAACCGGTGTTGGAACAAAAGTAGCTGAGGGCAAAGAACATAAAAACTTTAATGGACAAACTTATATTTTAGAGGAAGCTCTTCACGCTGACTTTGCCTTCATAAAAGCTCAAAAAGCTGATGCATATGGAAATTTAGTGTTTAATAAAACCGCTGCTAACTTTAACCCCATTATGGCAAAAGCTGGAAAGATCACTGTTGCAGAAGTTGAGGAGATTGTGCCTATTGGTTCAATAGACCCTAATCAAGTACATGTGCCCGGGATCTATGTTCAAAGAGTCATTAAGGGTGAAAAATTTGAAAAGCGAATAGAGCAAAGAACTGTAAGGAGTGACTCATGACTCAAGGGTGGACAAGAAATCAAATGGCAATGAAAGCTGCTGAAGAGATTAAAGATGGGTTCACAGTGAATCTAGGAATTGGTATCCCTACTCTAGTCTCAAACTTTATTCCAAAAACAAAATCTGTTCTTTTACAAAGCGAAAATGGCTTGCTCGGAATGGGATCTTTTCCAAAAAATGAAGATGTTGACGCCGACCTTATTAATGCAGGAAAACAAACAGTGACAACTGTGCCGGGAGCTTCATTTTTTGATTCAGCAGAAAGCTTTGCAATGATTAGAGGTCAACATGTAAATTTAACTATTTTAGGTGCCATGGAAGTTTCAGAAAATGGTGATATTGCTAACTGGATGATTCCTGGAAAAATGGTTAAGGGCATGGGAGGTGCCATGGATTTAGTTGCTTCATCAAAACAAGTAATCGTAGTTATGCAACATACAGATAAAAAGGGAAACTCAAAACTTTTAAAAAAATGTACACTCCCCCTAACAGGGGTTGGCTGTATTTCAAAAGTCATTACAAACCTTGGAGTTTTTAAAATTAAAAATAATAAATTTAAAACCATTGAGCTTGCAGAAGGTATTTTAGAGGTTCCTTTTGAATAAAGTACGGTGTAATAGCATGCTCAATATGAACTTAAAAAATTATTCTGATGAGATTTCAGGTTCAAAATTTATGAAAATGGGTAACATCAGTATTTAATTGAAACCCTTAAAACTTTAATGAGTTTAACTATATCCTCTTTATTGAGTTTTCCAGATTGTCTAAATATTTCATTACCATTTTTATCAAATGCAAAAATATCATTTCCAGAGGGTTTAAAATTTAAAGATTTATGCAGATAGCGTTTTTTATCTTTTAAATAAATTGTTCTTGGGTATTTTCTTTGCTTCTTTTTAAGCGCTCTTTTTATAAACCCATTAGGAACCCAAGAGCTTTTAAAATCAATGACAGCTACTGAACCGAAAACACTATCTTCAAATTTTTCAGCTCGTAGTCTTTCTGAAGCATCATTGTTTAAGTCTTTATATTTAGGGCTGACGTAGAATAAAACATAAGACTTTCCTTCCATAATGGAGGAGTCCCAGTCTTTACCATCTAAACCCCCAGAGTCTAAAAACCAGGAAAAGGCAAAAGATGGAAGCAGTAGCAGGAGGAAAAGTAGAGTTTTCATACTTAGATCCTTTCGTTAAGCAAATAAAATTAAAGTATAGCCGTAGTTTTTATTGTGTATAATTTTTCCAATTTTTTCTAGACTTCGATCAGAGGTTACCCATGAGATTTTTTTAGGAAAACTAGACTATAAATATGGAAATAGTCTCAAACTGAAGTAAAATTCTTCTCTTTTAATTCTCATGGGCCTGTTGCTTAACCTTTCCAAAAAATAAGTTCTACTAAGAAATTAGCTTTTCTTTAAAAATAGATGAATAATATATAACACTAAACTTTTAATTAAAACTAATTTTTTATCTAAATTTAAGACCAGCCTTTTATTTTTTCAACATCACGTCTTAAGCAGTAGATTAAAAGTACAAGTCCCACTACCAACATCCCTACACTTAACCACTGACCTCTTGTTAACCCAAAGGCCTGAAATCCTATCTGCACATCTGGCATTCTAAACTGCTCTCCAATAATTCTTGCAGTGGCATACAAAATACCAAACCATGCTGTTAACACACCAGGTTTTCTAGGCTTTAACCAAATAATATTTAATATAATAAACACCAGTAACCCTTCACATAAAGCTTGAATAAGTTGTGAAGGATACCTTGCTGGTAAAACTGTTTGTAAAGCTTCTACCACTAATTGATTTTTTTCCATACATTGATTTTGAATCCATGAAACAAAACCCTTAACAATACCCTTTGCTTTAGATTCTAAAGCATATCTAGAAACAAGCTCTGTCCAATTATAAGCTGTTAGCCCCTCTGGCACACCTATAGTTCCTGCAAATTTTTGAGCAAGTGGCTCTAAAGTCATTAGCTTATTTTGACTATAATGAATCCACTGTGTTAGTTCTTGAGGGAATTTTACTGCCCATGAAATTGGTTTTTCAACAACTCTTCCATAAAGCTCACCGTTTATAAAATTAGCAATTCTTCCAAAGAAAAACCCAAGACTAGCACCTAAAACACTAAGATCGCTAATATGCATCCAACAGACTTTATGTTTTCTACCAAAAAAGTAGGAAGCAAAAAGAACACCTAAAGCTCCCCCATGGCTAGACATTCCACCTTCCCATACTTTTAAAACCCCCCAAAAAGGAAAACTTACAGAAAAATCAGTTAAAAGATCAGGAGAATAAAATAAACAATATCCAAGCCTTCCTCCAACCATAACTCCTAAAGCCATCCATGTCACAAAATCTGAGAGCTGTTCAAAATCTAAAAGATTACCTCCTCTTTGACTCATTTTTCTCATGAGCAACAAGCCCAATAATAAACCTCCCAGATAAGCTAACCCATACCAACGTATGGCAATATTTTCATAAATAGGTAAAGCTATAGGACTCAATTGATGTATATAATTTTCCATACACAAAGTGTCTAAAGCATTATATAAAAAGTCAAAGATAATGGGGTTATAAAGATGAAGAAAAATTTAATTCTTGGAAGTACAAGCCCTTATAGAAAAGCTCTGCTTAAAAGTTTAAATATTAACTTTATAACCCAAAAGCCTCTTTGCAATGAAAACCTTCTAAAGCATAACTTTAAAGGCCTCTCACATGAACTTTGTATGTTTTTAGCAAAACACAAAGCCCTATCACTTTCAAAAAACCACCCCAACTCTATAATCATCAGTTCTGATCAAGCCTTAATTTTTAACAACATAGCCTTAGGAAAAGGTAAAGACTTTAATGGATCTTTTAAACAACTCTCTTCTATATCTGGAAAATCTGCCCTATTAGTAACCGCTACCTACTTACATGATACTAACGGTAATGATATTTTTTTTGAATGCAATACTCAATTAAACTTTAAAAAGCTCTCAGACAATGAAATTACAAAATACCTTCTCTTAGATAAACCCTATGATTGTGCTGGGAGTTTTAAATTTGAAAAAAATGGACAGTCCTTATTTACATCAATTCAAACTACAGATGAAACATCTATTAAAGGTCTTCCTTTAATCCAACTTTTAAAGGAATTAGAAAAAAAGGGATTTAAAAAATCTTTTTAAATATATTTTATAGTAATTAGTCATTATTACTTAAAGAAAAATATTTTTAACATATTACTGGTGATAAAAATTAAATATTTAAATAAAAGGTTTAACTTCAAAATATCCACTAGTACACCGTACCATTAATTTTCAACAAAAGATCAACAATTTTTGCAATCTCTTGATTTTATGATTTTATAAGGCCATGGAGGGCGGTATGAAAAAAAAATAAAAAATCCCGCTTGAATAAATTCATTAAGTACATTTCTAAAATTAAATAATTTTATCTTAAGGAGGCTTAAAGCCTCCTTAAGATAAAAGAACTAAAGGGCTAAAGAGCTCATGAGCCCTTTCAGGCCTCAAAACCTCCGTACACAACGAACACGCCGAGAATCGCTCTTACTGCCGCCATTCTGATAGCCATCAGAAAACCGCTGGATCCACGCATTGTAAAATTGTACTCCGTAGACGACCAATACCAAGCATTTGAACCTTGAACCAAACCTGGAAGAGCAGAACGATTTGTGTACATTAAATTAAGCTCATAGCGGTTAGGTAAATGCCAATCATCATAACCACCATAAACAAGCTTATGACAATACCTTGCTGCGGCATGATAGCCCCCTTGAGACTCTAAAGTAATGGCAACAATTACATCTGTATTCGCTGAACCGTAATTTAAATCTATGTTATTTTCACCATGACCAATTCCCAAAGTTGATGTGTAATTTGCTAGCCCTGGAATATTATACCAATTACTTGTATTATTATTCCAATCTTTAAATAAACTATCAGTACCAGAACAAGTCACTGTAAAATCATTTAATGCATAAGAATTTGTCCCCGAACCCCCTGAAACACTTCCTGATGGAATATCTCCACAACCCCCAGGGGTGGTCATGTAGTGATCTGTTCCACTACCACTGGTAGCACCTGGGCTAAGACTTCCAAGATAAATTGCTCCACCTTTACACACAGCACCTGGCAAGGGGGAAGAACTAAGACATGGATCATCAACACCTAAAACACTCCACACACTTCCGTTACAAAACTCCATTTTCTTTTCACTATACCTTAAAGTTCCCTCGTTTAAAGTATTGCAAGTTGTTTCCTCTGTTCCTATTTTTATTCCATTTAAAAGTACAACACTAGATCCACTAATAGACCCCACAGCAGCAATATTTCTAGAAGCAAAAACATCACCATCACTGTTTACACTAATTCCCTCATTATCACCGTCTCCACTTAAATAATTTCCATTAAGATGTATATTCTCTTGAGCCTCACCATTTCCCATATTGTCAGCACTACTTGGTAAGTTTGTAAGCTGACTTCCATCTACACTGGGTAACCTTGATAAACCATCAAGCTTAACAAGGTCATTACTCCCTGTTCCTGTGTTTAATCTATTTGTATTAATGGTTCCTGAAGTGATTTTACTTCCACTTAAATTTGGTATATCACTTTCTGATAAACTTAAACCCTCTGTCACTCTTCCCTTAGTGTCCACTCTAACTTTTAAGTAGATTCCTTCACTCACCCCTGTTGGTGTTAAAATGGGGTTTGGATAAGTTCCACTAAGATCCCCTCCTGCTGATTTTCCTAAAAGACTTGTGTCTTCATCCACCACACATGACCATAAATAAACAGGACCTTGACTCATTCTAAGCTTCTCATCCACTCCACAACTAGGCACACCTCCAGCATCCATTGCATCACCTAAACTCGTTCCTAAAGATCCTTTAAAATAATCATTTAAAAAATTTGACTGTGTTATTTTTTTTAAACTATTTTGGGATACATCGTGAATTAAAACACTGTCTAAACCACTCACTATACTTTCTTCTACAGTTCCATGAATATCCACACTTAAATTCTTGTTGGTGGATAAGTCTCCCCCTCCACTTAATCCACTATTTAAAACTGTTGCAATTTCTCTAGTTATTGGAACTTTTTTAGAATCAAGCTCATTAATTGCAGTCTGAACATCTGTGCCTAAAACATTTCCAAAAGGAACGTTGGTCACTTGGTTTGCTCCTACACTCCCTCTATCCCAACCTGTTGACACATCCTTACAGTTTCCACCTCTTTCATCACAAATCTCTGTTGCCCTTACTTTTCCAGCAACATCTAATAATGCTTGAGGATTCCTTTTACCCACTCCAACCCTTCCTAATGCATCTACACTAATTCCCTCATTATCACCGTCTCCACTTAAATAATGCTCATTAAGATGTATATTCTCTTGAGCCTCACCATTTCCCATATTGTCAGCACTACTTGGTAAATTTATAAGCTGACTTCCATCTACACTTGGTAACCTTGATAAACCATCAAGCTTAACAAGGTCATTACTCCCTGTTCCTGTGTTTAATCTATTTGTATTAATGGTTCCTGAAGTGATTTTACTTCCACTTAAATTTGGTATATCACTTTCTACTAAACTTAAACCCTCTCTTACCCTTCCCTTAGTGTCCACTCTAACTTTTGAATAAATTCCCTCACTCACCCCTGTTGATGTTAAAATGGGGTTTGGATAAGTTCCACTAAGATCTCCTCCTGCTGATTTTCCTAAAAGACTTGTGTCTTCATCTACATCAGCCACACAAGAATAAGTCACTGTGGCTCCAGAGTTTCTTTGAATCTTTTCCCCACTTGTGCACACAGGAAGACTGTCTACTCTCATTAACTGACCTAAACTCGTTCCCGTATCTGCCTCTATACCACTTCCTGTTAGTCTTAAACCACTTCCTGCTTTTACTCTTAACCTATTTCCATTAAAGTCTAAACCACTAAGAGAGTCTAAATCTATCTCCACACTTCCACTCTTGTTGTATAAACCCCTACCAAGGCTTATGCCTATTCTTGGATCATTACCACCTGAAGAAGTTAACGGGGGACTCACTAAAACACTTGATACACCTACACTCACTGTGGTTAACACTTCTACACCACTACCGTCCCAGTATTTAAGCACCCTAGAATCACTATTGTACCAAGTGGCTCCAGCATTCCCCGCACTCAAAGAACCTAAAAGACTAGCCTCTTCTAAATTCCCATAAGAACCTAGGGTCATTGTACTCCTCGGGTTTTGCATAATATGACCTGTGTTTAAAACCTCATTTCCATTAAGGTTAAGATCACCTAATAAACTTCCCCCTTGAAGAGAAAGCTTTGTGTCATCAGTTCCTGTTGGAACCACTGAGGCTGGTAAAACTCCTCCTGTGATTTTACTTCCATGGATACCACCTTGAAGGTGACTGTTTAATACACCCCCTGGTGCAATTGAAATTGTACCGCTATTTGTAATGATTCCACCACTTAGACCACTTCCTGTGGTGATACTGGTCACAGTTCCACTCCCTTGGCCAACAACGGTGTTTACTGATCCATTGTGGTACATGATTTCATTGGTTGTAGAGTTGTACCAAACATCTCCTGCCTTAGAGTTAAGGGGAGGATTTGAAAAGCTAGGTAAAGAACTAGCTCCACTAGTGCTTAATGGAGAGTATTGATTAGAATGGCCCTCAATTAAAGCCATAAGCTCTCTTTGGTTTACACCGTTATCAAACACAGTTTCTAAATTACTTTGTGTCACACCACTGTTGACTTGAATAAAGTCATGAAGTGTTTTTCCGCCAAGTTTATGAGCATACTGAGCGTAGGGCACACTTTGAATTGTGTGGTCATTTGTTAGAGTAAGGGGACCACCACCGTCATCAAAAGTCATTCTAAGTTTTCTTGTGTCAGTGAGGTTTGGACTGTATGAAGAACCAGAGTCACAGTTAAGCCCTGTGATGTTGTTTAAGGAATTGTCTAGGGCTTTAGATAAACTTGTTAAGCCACCATTTCCTGTGGTTGTGCCAGACCCAACACTTAGGTTAAACACTCCCTTTGAGTCTGTCATATTAAGGGTGAAGGTTTCTTCATAGAGGAGGCAGTGGTTTAGGGGAGATAGGATTTTAAGAATAAAGTTAACATTATTATCTTCTAAGGCTTCCCCATTAGGTTTTATAATTTGACCTTGAAAGACAAAAGACCTTGGCACAGCCAAGGAAGAAAACGTCCATAATAAAACTGTAAATAAAGTTAAAGCTTTCATGTTATATCCTATATAAATTCTTATATTTTATACTCTATGTATCGGATAAAGGGCTTAAAAACTTGAGTAAATTAAGTGATTTTCTTAATTTAATATTAAGGCTTAATGGGTGTAGCTTTTTAGGCTGTGTTTTTAACTTAGTGTTTTTAAAGAAATGTTTTTTTCTTATTTTGATACAAAAGTAGTAAAAAAAAATTAAGGTCTTAAGCTCTTTAATTATTTAAAAAAATGATAAAATATTTTCTAAGCTCCACCACTTACTCTTTATCTTTATCTTCGTCTTTTTTTCTTTTATGAGAAAGCTATAATCAAAGCTAAACGCTATATCAGGGAAAGCCTTTTGATACCTCAAATTTATTAACCTAAAAATTAATGCCACGGTGTACTAAGTATTGTGGAATAAAAATTTTAAAGATGTCTTATTTAAGTAAAAAATATCTTTACTTAAAATAATAAATTTTACTCTAAATTCTTAAGCATAAGACAGTGAAGAATCCGACAAGAAATTATAAGTCCTCACTTGAAATATCTTTCCCTAAGCCTTCTCCACCTTGAGACTTATCAGCCCCATAACTTATAATAACAAAATCACTACCTTTTACTTCATATATAAATTCTTGCTTCCATGGATCTAAAAGATCTCGCTTTTTAGCGTATGCTCCACCTAATCCCCAAGATTCACAAACATCCTCACTTGGCTGGTCAATAAGCTGACCTAAAGAATCTGGAATTTGATCACAATCACTATAAAATTCATTAATTGCATTAGTAATTTTAGATATTTGAATTTTTGCAGTATCATATTTAGCCTTTTTATTCCTGCCTATGACATTACTGGCAATTGTTGTTCCAATAACACCAATAATAGCCAAAACAACTAATATCTCAACTAAACTCATACCTTTTTGGTTATTTACTCTTATCATTTTTTTCTCCTTCTACTTTAGAAATGCTAAACCTTTTTTAAATTTAAATCTTTAAACAGTCCCCTGCATTGCAAGCATTGGCAAGACTACTGCAAACACAATCACTGCCACAATAAGCCCCATTAAGACTAACATAACTGGTTCTAAAATAGATGTAAAACTATCTACCTTATTTCTTACCTGAAAATCGTAAGAATCACTCACTTGTGTAAGCATATTTTCAAGTTCGCCTGTTTTTTCACCAGTACTTATCATATGAATTACAATTGGTGGAAATTCTCCAGATTTTTTAAGGGGACCTGCAATGGACTCTCCTTCACTAATATTATCCCTAGCTTCATCTAAAGCTATTGCCAACACTTCATTATCTACAACATTTCTAACAATAGACATAGCATGAAGCATAGGAACACCACCATCTAATAATGTTGCCAACGTTCTTGTAAACCTTGCAACAGCAACCATTCTGATTAAGTTTCCAAAAACTGGAAATTTTAACTTAATTGCGTCCCAAACATTACTCCCTGAAGGAGATTTTTTCCAAATTTGAAATAAAAATACAGAGAACAAAAAACTTGCTATAATAAGAACCCAGTATTCTAATAAAAAATCACTTGTTGCAAAAACAATTTGCGACAATACTGGAAGTTCTAAGTCTTCATTATCCTCAAAAATTTGTTTCATCTGAGGAATCATAAAAATAAACAATCCGCCCACTAATAAAGTCATAAAAGAAAGCATAATCATAGGGTAAGTCATTGCTGATTTTAACTTGGCTTGAAGTTCACTTTGGCTCTCTGTAAACTCAGCAAGCCTAACAAGAATAACATCAAGGGTTCCTGATGTTTCACCAGCCTCACACATTGAAATATAAACTTTATTAAATATTCCAGGGTATTTTAATAATGCTTTATTAAGAGTTCCACCTTCATTAACTTCATTCCTAATGTCTGAGAAAGCTTCCTTTAAAACTACATTGTCTGACTGGCTTGCAGATATTGCCAAAGCTTCTACTAAGGGAATATTAGCTTTAAGAAGTGTTGCTAATTGCCTAGTTGCAAGAGATAAATCATCAATTCTTACTCTTGCGCTAGAGCTTATACCACTTTTTGCTTTCCCTTGCCTTTGAGATTTATTATATACATCTGTTACATAAAGACCCTTTTTCTTAAGCTCCACACGAGCTGCCTTAGAGTTATCAGAATCAACAACTCCCTTAACTTTTTTCCCTTGCCTATTTAAGGCTTTATATTCATATAAAGGCATTTACTAATCCACTTGTGTGTTTGTAATCACTTCTTCAATAGATGTAATTCCATTTAAAACCTTAGAAACTCCATGGTCTCTAAAAGTCTTCATTCCATTTTTTTCAGCAATTTTTTTAATTGTTCCACTGTCTACTCTTTGCATAATTAAAGATCGCACCTCATCATCTAAAACTAAAAGCTCCATAATCAAAGTTCGTCCAATATAACCCTTATGGTTACATTCACTACAGCCAACAGGCTTATGAATACTAGCACTGTTTATCTGTTCTACCGTTAAACCTAACGCTTTTATTTCAATATCTGAAGGTGTATAGGGAGCTTTACAATGATCACACAAAACCCTTACAAGTCTTTGAGCAATTACACCAAGTAAAGATGTTGCAATTAAAAAAGGCTCACACCCCATATCAATCAACCTTGGAAAAACTCCTGATGAATCATTGGTATGAATAGTAGATAAGACTAAGTGACCAGTTAACGACGCATTAATAGCAATCTCAGCTGTTTCTAAATCCCTAATCTCTCCTATCATAATGACATTAGGGTCTTGTCTTAAAATAGCTCTTAACGCAGTCCCAAAAGTAAGACCAATTCTTTCATTAGTTTGAATCTGTCCAATTCCATGTATCCTTTGCTCCACAGGATTTTCAACAGTTACAATATTTCTATCAATGGTGTTTATTTTAGATATACAAGAATAAAGTGTAGTTGATTTACCACTACCTGTAGGACCTGTTACCAATAAAATACCGTAGGTTTTTTCTAAAATATGATTGATTTGAACTAAAGATTTAGCTGAAAAACCCAACTGATAAAGATCTAAAATAATATTAGATCTATCTTGAAGACGCATAACTACTCGCTCACCAAACGCTGTTGGAACAGTGGACAAACGTACATCAATATCCTTACCTGCAAGTTTTAAAGGAATCCTTCCATCTTGTGGAAGCCTTTTTTCAGCAATATTTAAATTTGCCATAACCTTAATTCTAGAAGTAATTGCATTTTGTAACTTCTTAGGTGGTTTAAAAATATCAAATAAAACTCCATCGATTCTAAATCTTACCACCATATCTCTTTCATAAGGCTCTAAATGAACATCTGAAGCTTTTTCTTTTACAGCTCTAAATAATAAAGAGTTTACAAGTTTAATTACTGGAGCATCATCTTCACCAGCTTCTAATAAATCTATAACAGGGTCTTCTAAATCATATTCTTCACCACTAACTTCATCAAAACCATCTAAACCTGACGTACTCTTTTCATAAACCTTATTAATAGCCTCTTGAATAACCAAGCTTGTTGACATAATTGGTGTTATTTTTTTATTAAAAAGAACCCTTAAGTCATCTAAAACATTAAAATTTAAAGGATTTGAAGAGAATACAAAAAGCTCTTCTTTTTCTTCTTTATAAGGTATGATTTCATTTGTTTTAGCATAGTTGATTGGTATATTTCTTACTAAGTCTCCAGAAATTTCACCAAAAGGAACATCCTCCATGAAATCAACACCTATAAGGTGAGACAAATTTTTTACCGCTTCACTAGAAGTTTTAAAAGATTTCTCTCTTAAAACCTGTTCCACTGTTTCACCAGATGACAAATACGTTGAAAATAAGGAGCCTAACTCTTCCTTTGAAAAGGAGGTGCCTTTAAGTAAAATTGAATCTAAAGAAGCTTTTAAAGGTGTTGTCATATTTATTCTGTCTCAATCACTGGATATTCTTTTAGCTCCTCAGGAGTTTCCTCATCCCAACTAGAACTATTATTAGAACGATTTATTTTAGAGATTTCATCAACCTTATTACCAAAAGGATCTACACCATTCATATTCTTTTTAATAAAGCGTAACCGCTTATCAATTTCTACCTTTAATAACTTTTGATTCTGTAAAGGGTTTCTAATGATTTTAGGTGTTATAAAAAGCATTAAATTTGATTTCCTAACATCTTTCTTCTTAGACCGAAACAGCCACCCTAGAATTGGAATATCTCCTAATAAAGGAACCTTACTTACTGTACTTGAAACCTTCTCACTCACTAAACCACCTAAAACTGCAGTATCACCATTTGGAACAGTAATGTTTGTAATTAAAGATTTTGTGTTGATATCAGTATTAGGGTCTCCGGCTTGAACAACATCTTTAACTTTTTGATCTATTTTAAGCCTAACAGCATTAGACTCTGGACTAATAGATGGAGTAATCTTTAAACTTGTGTTCACATCGGCTCTTTTAGTGGAAACCGTTGCTCCAGCAGCATTTGAAACCTGTTGTTGCCCCACAACAACTTCCTTTCCAACTTCTAATTCTGCTTCCTCATTGTCCATTGCCATAATGGTAGGAGTAGACAAAATATTTCCAACTTTATAGCTTTGAATTAATTTTACTAAACCCATTACAGAATTTACCGTAGTTGTTACACCACCTATACTTAAGTGCTTCTCCTCCCCTGTACCAAAAGACAATATACCACCACTTAAAGCTGCTATGGGATTTGTTAAGAAATCTTTCAAACCACCATTTTCATTCCCAAACATACCTTGAACAGCAAAGCTTGTTGCAGGATTAGTTACACTAGTTGCACCTGCTGTATCAACTTTAGCAATGTCTATCCCCACATCCCTTTGATTATCAGATGTGATCTCCATAATAATAGTCTCAACAAAAACCTGATCCCTTGGAATATCTATTTTAGATAGAATTCTTTTTACTTTTTGATAATCAGACGCACTTGCTGTTATCAAAAGAGCATTTATATTTTTATCAGCCTTAACCGCTACTTCACTTCCAAAAATTTGTGCTGGTGTCTTAGGCTTTGCTGTGTTCGGCAAATTCACTGAAGAATTTCTGCCACTCTTTCCACCTGTCTGAGCTTTTTTAGAATCATTAGCAATACCACCCAATGTTTTTGCCATTTCTTCAGCATCATTATGCCTAACATAATAAACATGAACACCACCTTCTTCTTCCCCGTCACGCTTAGAGTCAAGAATGCTCACAAGCTCTCTAGCCTTCTTAATCCCTCCAGAGTTGCCCAAGGCAATAATTGAATTGGTTCTTGTATCGTCAGTAACATATGACAAATTAACTGAACTTTTTCCTGAAATGTCTCCCTTCCTAGACCTTCTAAACCTAGGAATTGAACTTGATCTTTTTTGACCTTTATTAATAATATTGTTAATCAATTCAGCAATATCTTTAGCCAAAGCATATTTTATAGGAATCACTTCCATTTTTTCTTCAAACCCTGGTACATCTAATTCTCTAATGATACCAACAATTTTTTCTACATTTGAACCCCAATCAGATATAATAAGAGAGTTTGTAGGTTCATACTCTTTAATATCACCATCTTTAGAATATAATGATCTTAAAGATTTAACCAATTGAGCTGCAGGAATATACTTTAACTTAACAGTTTTAATAATCATTTGATCAGAATCAGGAAAATACTTTCCTGTATAAGTTTCAATGGAGAGTTTAATTGCATCTCTTGTTTTAATGATCTTTAAAAATTTTCCTGAAGGAACAACTGTCAAGTCATTCATTTGTAAAGCCGATAAGAAGACTTTATAAGCTTCAGCAACAGAAATGGGTTCTTTTGAATTGATTGTTACTTTGCCACTAATTTTTTCTGAAGTGATAAACCTCTTACCTGTTAATTCAGCAATAACATTTATAAGATCCTTAATCTCAATACTTGGGTAATCAAAAGTATCAATCATATCTGGATAATTTTTTTCATTTATCTCTTCAGGATAAGCATCACTGAATTTAACACCTGCTTTTGACTTAGGTCCTGCAATTTCATCTGTTGAATACCCTTTAGCCCCTTTTACTTTATATGTTTCTTTAGTTTGAGCATAGAGTCCACTTAAAGGAACACTTATAATTACAAAAAATACTGTAAATATCACTTTTATTTTATTCATAATATCCCCTTTTCTTCAAAATCCTTATTCAATTATATAATCTAATTGAATAATTCGACCACCACGATTTATTGTGGTTCTAATTTCATTAACACCTTTAAGTTTTGAAAACGCACTAGTTGCTTGAATTGGATTCTTAATTGGCCTTCCATTGACCTCAGTAATAATGTCATTATCTTGAATGCCTAAATTTTGTAACAAACCTGGTTTAATATCAAAAATTTCATAGCCTAAAATTTCACCTGTTGCAGGGTCTCTAGCAAGCCTACTTTTTGCCTGCCTAGCTAGGGATGAAATATTTGCTATTTGAGCATCCACATCAGCCCTTTTAGCAATAAACTTATTACCATCTCTTTTGATTAAATCATTAGATTTTTTTTTAATAGGTTTAAATTTATTTCTAGCTACAGGTGCTTCCACAGGAACTTGGCCTTTAGAAATCTCAATATATTCAAGTCTTTTTGTTGTTAAATTTCTAATAATAACTTTTTTACGAATGACACTAATAATTTCAGCAAGGTTTGCCACCTGATCACCAACTGTATAACTCACAGTACTTCCTGAATTTGTAATTGTTGCAAGAGATCTAAATGGATTTCTATGAACAGCAGTTCCTGCTAATATAAGTTGTAAAGCTGACAACACAGGTTCCCCATCTTCAAGCTCCTCAGTTCTATCTCTACCTTCAAGGCTTGCAATAGGCTTAGGCATTTGTTTTGAATTAAATATATTACGCTCTATTATTTCGTCAGTAAAAGTCCCTCTCTCTCCTAACTCAGCAATTTCAAAACTTCCTGTTTGAGATTCAAAGGTGTTAACCTTAGGGCCTTTATCTTTTCTCAATACTTCAACTAAGAATTTAGGCTTAATAAATTTAAGCACACATATATCAACTACAAGATATGCTAAGTATAGCAAAAAGAGATAAACTAAAGCACTTTTTATTTTTTTATTCTCAAAATAATTGCTACTCATTTATTCCCACCAAAAAGACTTAAACATACTATATAACAGTTTCCCTCTTTGTGGGATAACCTGCAAGTAAATCGTCTAGGCAGTTCTCATAGAAAACCTAAAAGTTATATGTAAGCTATGTTTTCATTAAATTAAATATGTTAAATCTATGTCTAAAGGTTGAGAAAAAAGTACTGGCTTTAAAAGTTCAGATGGCAGCTCTCCTTCATCCTGAATTAAATAAATATCGCCCTTAAAGCTACTGATAAAAAGAGATTCTGGCGCTGCTGCCTTTAAATCTCCCATATAAAAAGGATACAAAAACACAGGCCTTTCTTTTTTAGAAATATGTTTTGTTTGCTCAATCCACCAATAAATTAAAGAATAAAAAATATCATGATTGTTAAAATACATATGTGTAAAAATCCTTACATTTTGTATTTTTTTTTCTAAAACCGGTCTTAAGTCCGCAACCCAGGATGCTAATCTTAGATACCCTTGGAGGACATTAAAGGTAGGCTCAAATAAATCATTAAATTTAAATTTAATGTCTGCATGATTTGCCATATCTACAGCACCTAAAGACCCTACAATTTCACCGTTTGAATTAAAAGCTAGGGCCACATCATCAGGGGAAAAATTTTTTACCGTCTTAAACTCTTTTAAAACCTGCTCCTCACCTACATTTCTTGAAAGTGGTGCATACATAGATGCTTGCTTTATATATCCACTTAATTTTTGAAGATCTTCTTCCTTAGCACGTCTTATTTTAACATACTTAAGTGGGGCTTGTGCAGAAAACTTTGTTCCCTGAACAATTTGTATACTTGCTCCACGTACATGACTAAACTTTATTTGGTCTTCTCTTTTTTTTCTTGGGCGAATAAAAAAGTCAAACAACCATTTTTCTCTTCTAGATAAAAAGAAAAGGGCGTGGCTACATGAAAACTCTTTTTTTAACTTTAAAATCTCAGGAAATAATTTTTCAGACCAGCCCACTAAAGATTCTCTAGTGTTTACAGTTCTTGCGTTTACAATAAAAAGAACTTTTACAAGACTATTTTTATCTTTTTGATATAAATCTCTTGTAAATGCTGTAAATTCTGATTTTACCTTACCATTGCTACCTATTAAATACCTTTTCTCTACATTCTCTCCAAACTGAGCATAATATGCTCCAGACCCCTCTTTAAAAGAGAGGTCCATAAAAGATCCACTCAAGCTTGGCCCCATTTCCTCAAACTTTTCTTTATCTAAATTTTTAACCATTCGGCTTAGACAATTTAACTTTTCCAAATAGGTTCCTTAATATTTTTAATATGATTTATCCACCTTGCAAAAACAAAAAACAAATCTGATAATCTATTTAAATAAAGAATCACAGGGCTTGTTTCCAAATCAAGCCCTATACCAACAACACACCGTTCTGCTTTACGGGTTAAAACCCTACAACAGTGGGCATTGCAAGCAGAGCTCACTCCTCCTGGAAGGATGAAGTTTTTAAGCACTTTTAATTCACTATCTAGTTTGTCTATATAAGACTCTTGTAAAGCCACCCATTTTGAAATATTTAAAATATATTTTTGATCCTTACACTCTGAGGCCAAATAACTTCCCACAGAAAAAATTTGACTCTGTAGATTTTCAAAAAACTCAATAGATTTATTAAACTCTACTAATTCCTCCGCCCTTAAACTACAAATAAGAACACCTACACCAGTATTAAGCTCATCCAAAAACCCAAAAGACTCCACTAATTTATGGGCTTTTGAAACCCTCTCCCCTGAGAATAGACTTGTCTGCCCAGCGTCCCCTGTCTTAGTATAAATTTTCATATAAAATAGACTAACTTATAAACTAAAACTCATAAACACATATTTTAAAGTTGTAAAAAACATGTTAAAATAACTCTTATGAAACAATCAAACTTACCTATATTTATATCATGCCCACACTCTGGTGAAAAAATTCCCATGGAAGCAAACTGGCTACAAGAACTCAATCCTATTACTCTATTACGAGATGTTGATCGTTTTATAGACACCTTTTATAGGCCCTTAGCAAAAAAAAACGGCTTTCCATTTATATACACTCCATGGTCCAGGTATGCTATTGATTTAAACAGGTTAAATATAGATGTGGACAGCGACAGTGTTCAAAAATCAACAAACTCTTCTGGCACTTTTTCAAGCGGTCTTCATTGGGTTAAAACAAGCATTGGTGAGACTCTTATGAAAAAGCCTATATCAAAAGAACTTCACGCTATTTTAGTAAAATCTTATTATGAGCCTTTCCACAACGCTATTAAAGCACAGTTTGAATATTTTAAATTACAAGGTCACAAGCGTATTTTTCATATTGATGTTCACAGCATGCCGTCTAAAGGAACATCAATTCACAGAGACCCTGGAGAGACTAGAGCTGAAATAGTAATTAGCGATGAAGATGGAAGAAGCTGCGATCCTAAATTTAAAGATCTTGTTGTTTTTTCTTATGAGAAAGCTGGTTTTGAAGTAAAGGTGAACTGGCCTTATAAGGGTGGTCGCATAACCCAAACTTATGGCAACCCTTTTAAAGGCCGGCATACTATCCAAATAGAAATGAATAGATCAATATATATGAATGAGAAAACTAAAGAATTAAACACTCAAGCTTTTTCTGAAATTTCAAAAAAAATTGAAAAAGCATTAAACCTTATTCATGAGGGCCTAAGAGCACACGTTCTTTTATTAAACTAAAAACTTTTAATGAATGAGGGTATATAAAAATTTACCTTCCACCTCAATCAATTACACTTTACAATAAATTATGACAAAAAAAAATGGATTTTCTCTTATTGAGATTCTTATAGTGCTAGGTATTTTAGGGACCCTAGCTGTATTTGCAGTAAGGCCACCTAAAAATCCTCAAAAAGAGTTTCAACGTTTTTTTAGGCGCTTTTCTTTAATGTCAAAAAAAATAAGAAACCAAGCTTTATTAGAGAACTCAACATATAGAATAGTTTTTCTACTAAACGATAAAGAGGCTCCTAAAATCTGGGTGGAAAAAACACCTAGGCCCATTCTTCTAGGAACAGAGAAAGAATCTAGGGAAAAGTTTAAAGAACTACTTAAAAACTTTCAAAACAAGGAAAAAAACAAAGGTAATAATAAAATAAAAAACAATGAGGGCTTTAAAAAAGCTAGAAAATTTAGTTTTCAAAAATTAAAAATGCCGAAAAATTTAAAAATCAATCAAATTGAAATTTCAGGGATTGACTACCCTATTCGTGAAGGGCTTGGAGTTTTTCACTACTTCCCCCATGGCCTTGTTGAGGAAACATCTATACAATTTACAAACCTAGACGGCTCTTATAAAATCACTATGATTTCAGATAGCATTAGTGGTGAACTTTATACAGTTAAAGACCATAAAAGTTTAGAGGAGCTTCAAGATCGATGAAAACTAAAAAAGGGTTTACTCTTTTAGAAGTCATTATAGCTTTATCTATCTTAGCTTCCATAATGATCCTACTCACATCTAGTTGGAAAGGAAATTTAAGAAGAGTTAAAAAATCAAAAGCAAAAACTCAAGCTGTTTATCTTTTGGAAAAAAAAATAACAGAAATTCAAATTATGTATAAAAATGATGTAAAAAAACTTCCCAAGGATATTCAAACAGGAACTTTTAAAGACAAAAGCCTTTCTGCATACACATGGGAATGGGAAAGTGCTGAGTTTAAAATGCCTGATATAGCTCGCCTTCTCACACAAAAAGAAGGTATTCTTGATGAGATGAAACATAAGGTCATTACTCAAATGAAAAAGCACCTTGAAGATTCTATTAAAGAAGTAAAAGTTACAATAATTTATAAATCCTCCTCGAAAGCTGAAAAATACCGCTTCTCCATTGCAACAATTTTAGTAGATTACGACACACCTTTAGACCTAGGTTTAGGAAACCTTCCCTCAGGGGTTAGTAACCTATGACAAACCAAAAAGCCTTCACCCTTTTAGAACTACTCATAGCCATATCTCTTATGTCTATTCTAAGCATCACAACTACACAAATGCTTAGAAAATCTACTGTACAAACTAAGCGGATCACAGCTGGTATAGACAATATCAATCAACTAAGAGCCTCGATGAATATAATTAAAAAAGATATTGGAAAAGCAATTAACTTTCGTGATCTAAATTTATTCTTATATACTGAGGCTCAAAAAGAGCGAGTAAAAAGATATGATGCTAATGTTAAGAAAAAAATTGAAGAATACAATAAGAAAGAAAACCCCCGACCTTTTGTAACTGTAGCAACATTAACCGAAGAGTTAAAAAAAAGTATGAATATTCAACCTCGCCCAAGTCCAATTGCACCTATTAAAGAAACAATCTATACTCATTTCATTGCCGATAATGAGAAAGCTTATTTCACATCTTCTTCAGGGGTGCGGTTTAGGTCTGCTGATAAAATTTCTGATTTAGTTGAAATTGGATACTTTATTAGAACTTGTAAAAGTCGAAAATATAAAGATCAAGAATCAAAGTGTCTGTGGAGATCTGTTTCATATAACCTTGATGAGGATGTAACCAAAGGTGGAAAAGAGTCTGTTTTAATTGAAAATATTGAAAAAGCGGAGTTTAAATACTTAAGCTTTCAGGATGAAGATATTTCAAAAGAAACTGCTGATTGGGTTGAGTCTTGGGATAGCCGAAATAAAAGTGATCAGCGTACTGGAAATAACTTTCCAGCCGCAGTTTCCTTATTTTTAGAAATAAAAATCCCTGATAAAAAAAACAAAAAAAAATTTAAAAAAGAATACTTAACTGGTGTTTTTCAAACTGATTTTGCAAACAACAACCCTTTTAAAAAAATCAAAGACTCTCAAGCCTTAAAACCTACAAGCAACGTAAATCAACTCTAGGAGACTCATTTATTAATGTGTGATAAAGAAGAGATTGTAAATAAAAAAAATGAAACCGGTGCTGCGTTGATGATGGCTCTTTTCTTTTTCACCATTGCTGGCTTCATTGTTACTCAACTTTCTACAGAAACACTTACTGAGTCTACTCTTGCAAGTAGAGAGTTGAAAAAATTAAAATCTAAATATTCTGCAAAAGCAGGTTTAGAAATGGCATTACTAAGAATCAAAGCTTTTCAACACGCAAAAGCCTCAATTAGTAAAGCCGTAGGAAATCAAAATATAAACTTTAGCCAGCAGCTTGCAATGATTTGGCAGTTCCCTCTACCATGGCCCATAGAAATCCCAGAAAATGCAGGACTAATTTCAAAAGATGAAACCAAAACCATTTTAAAAAAATCTTTAATTAGTAATATTACTTTTTTCCATCAAATCCAAGATGCTGGTGAAAAAATAGATTTAAACAGCTTAGGCTCTCCTGTAAAAACTATTTCTAATAAAACACTAGAAACCCTACTACGTACATTTAACCAGCTTCTAGACACAGACCATGCTTTATCAAAAAAACACTCAATAGATTCTATAAAAGAAGTTTTAAATAACGTAGCTGATTGGGTGGACAAAGATGAAGAGTCTCGAAACGGAGGCAGTGAATCAAGTTTTTACACTTTTGAAGAGCAAAAAGGTTACCCAAGAAACTCCTCCTTTATGACTTTATCTGAATTGATGCTTGTAGATAAAATGGATGACCTTATATTCAAACATTTAAAAAATCTTATTACTATTCATGGCACTTTTGGGATCAATGTAAACACTGCTGAAAAAAATGTCTTAATGAGTATAGACCCTCAGTTTACTGAAGAAGCAACCAAAGACTTTTTAATGCGCAGAGATGAGATACAAGCTGAAGGTGGAAGCCTTGATGAAAATAGTTTTGACAACCTTTTAAGTGAGCTTAACTTCTCTAACATTGAAGAAATTCATTCAAATGGCATACCCATTCTCTACTCTCCTCTTTCCACTTTTTTAGTCACATCATCTGGCATTACAGGAAACATAACAACAACTATTACAGCCTACGTTTTAGATGCAAATGCTTTAAAAGAAATTTTCATTGAACAATTAGACAAGAGTGCTTCTTCTCATTCAAAGAATTCTAGTCAAGAAGATTCAAACACCTCATCAGAAAAAAAAGATTCCCCACCTCCTAAAGGAAGGCCCTTAATAGTTCATATGAGTATTGATTAGAATCTAGCCTTATATTAGAATAAACGCACAGATTCCTCTTACCGGCTTTAATACATAATAAAAGCCAAATTCAATCTAGTACATAACCCCTGGAATGCGTAATTCTGGCGCTTTGCCGCCTACGAATTTCTCCCAAAGCTCTTGGTAACGTCCAGACCGAACCTGATGGGTTACAAACAGGTTCAGATAATTAAGCCAGCCAAAGTCCTTTCTTGGACCAATAATCGATGTATAATCCGTTCCCCATGCCATTCTAGGGCCGACAATGATGGTGTCATATTTAGCCACAATGGGTTTTACAGCGGTGCTTGTGGTGATCCCCGCATCCGCCCTACCTTGAGCAACAGCTAGGAACACTTCATTTTCACTTTCATACCCTTGATAAAGGTTCTCTGTTCCCCATTTTCTTGCATATTTAAGAAACTCCACCTCTTGCACCGTACTGATGGCAGCAGCAACTCGCTTACCTTTCATATCTTCAAAAGTCTTGATACCAGAGTTTTTGCCAACAACAGCCTGAGCGTAATACACTGCATAGGGAATGGAAAAGCCCACAGTCTTAGCGCGTTCTAAAGAATCAGAAGTTCCCCCGAAGACAACATCAGCACGATTAGTGATAATAAAAGGCAACCTTTCAGCCCAAACCAAAGGTAGAATTTCAAACTTAACCTCCAGAGCTTTTGCCATATCTTTGCAATATTCCACATCAAAACCTGCTGGTTTATTGTCCCTATCGCGATATCCAATGGGTGGGAAATCAAGAACCACTCCACAACGAAGTATACCTTTATTAATTACATCATCTAGTTTATCCGCTTTAGCCGGACTAGTGCCCACAGTGATTGCTATAGCAACTGTGACTGCGGTTATTGTAGTGTGTAGTCGTTGCATAAAAAACCTTATCCTTATATAATCAGCTGGAAAAGAACAGCTTCCCCAGCAAGTTAAATAGTTTGCCCCAAAGTTGCTTCATATCAAACATAACATACAGTTTGTCAAGATATCTTTTTAAATTAATAAGGTTACCCGCATAAACACCTTTAGGGGTGATGCCATAGGCCTCTCCGTTATCTAGAAGGGTGTAGTTTGTGCCAATCTCATTTGAGGTGGCCAGTACCAACTTGAAGTATTGATGTAATTTGAGTTTAAAAGTCCACATCGCTGCAGTATTTTGTGCATAAATGACTCTGGGTTTGTGTAACCATAGCCCATCCTTCTAAGCACTTTAATCTTGTTGTTTAAGCCTTCACTTACTGCTGTTGTGAGCCCAGACATAATATATCCTTCAATGTAACCTCTGTACTTTCTTAAGGTTTTTGCAAATTTCAAAAAGGGCTTTAATTTTGACTCTCTTGCATATCGGTACCAAAGAACCAGAGCTTTTCTAAAGTCTTTTACATTCTTTTGATCTAAAACTTTATGGAAGTGCTCAACTAAAACTGAAGCTTTAAAAATGTTCTTATTCACATCTAAAAGCCTCTCTAATTTAGTAAAATCTCCTTTAGATAAATTCTTCTCACGCTCCACTAAAATATATCTTTTATGAGGTGCTAGCACATCCATTAAAAACTTATCTTCATTTTCTTTAGCTTTTTTAAACTCAAATTTTCTCACATCATCAAAAAAATTATTTAGCCCTTCTGCAACATGGAACCTATCAACACAGACCTTAGCATTCTCACATTTACCTATCACAGCCTCAATAAAAGCATCATGCATATCAACTGCAAAAAACTTGATCTTATCTAGCTGCTCTTTTGTTAATACCTTTAAACAATTAAGTAAGCTTGAACCCTTTCTGCCCATTGCATTTGAGAGCACCTTTCTCATCTTCGTACAGACTAAATTTGTGATGAACTTAATCGTATTCTTGTCACAAGACTTCTTTCCAAAAATAGTTCTAAAGTGCACCTCATCAGATGACATCTGCTCTAAATCTAACTTTCTTTCAGCATAGCTTAAAAGAGGTTTTATTTGCTTCATCCGGTACTGATCCAAATTCCACACAGTCTTGGGGTTCATTCTTAAAATTCTAGCAACTGACTCACAAGTCATCTCTTCACAAAGACGTCCTGCTTTTTCTACAAGTGAGTAAGTTAAGTTTTCAAAATTAGGGTGAGTAAAATCAACACCAGCTGATCTGACTTTATCATCACACATTAAGCAGTGCCCTCGAAGCTGTTTTAAGTAAATCCACACCTCTTCATATGAGCCTATTGGAGAAGCTTTAATTTTTCGAAGCTTCCACTCATGGACATGAGATATTTGGCAGCCACATTGATTACAGCCTACATTTTCACGATCTTGTTTTGCGTAAAGGACTAGTTTTAACTCTTTATCACAAGCCTCCCAGTTTTCTAATTTTACACCTTGAAGACCTAGTGATTTTACGATTAACTTTTCAAATAGCTCCATTTAATCCTCCGACAATTTAGTTTATTTAGTAACCAAATTTTAATTGTGTGGAGGGAGCTTGTTTATCTTTTTCAGGACTTTAGGCTTGTTGGCATGGATCACACCCTTCTAGATAACGGTGAACCATGCCATAGACTGTACAGCCTAAAAAATATTAAATATGAACTTAAAAAGTAAAAACACAAAACTAAGCTTAGGGTTTAAGTTTAATCTCGGGTTCTTTGAGCGTTGCTACCTTAGCTGCAGTTTTAACTAATTTAAAAATCATAATGAGCCCTTTTAAGCCTCAAAACCGCCGCACACACCGAATCAAAAAATCGTTGGCCTTGCCGTCATAATTATGCTGGAATCCATCTGAGAATCTCTGGACCCACGCATAGTAATGATCGTCCTCCGTAGACGACCAATAATATGAACCATTTTGATCTAAACCTCGAATAACAGAGCGGTTTGTGTACATTAAATTAAGCTCATAACGATTAGGTAAATGCCAATCATCATAACCACCATAAACAAGCTTATGACAATACCTTGCTGCGGCATGATAACCCCCTTGAAGCGGTAAAGTGATGGCAGCAATTGCATCTGTATTAGCTGAACCGTAATTTAAATCTATGTTACTTTCACCATGACCAGTTCCAGGAGTTGATATGTAGTTTACTAGCCCTGGAATATCGTAGTAATTAGTTAAACTATCATTCCAATCTTTATGTAAGCTATCCGTACCAGAACAAATCACTGTAAAATCATTTAATGCATAGGAATTTGTCCCCGAACCTCCTGAAACACTTCCTGATGGAATGTCCTCACAACCCCCAGGGGTGGTCATATAGTGATCTGTTCCACTTCCACTAGTAGCACCTGGGCTAAGACTTCCAAGATAAATTGCTCCACCTTTACACACGGTTCCTGAGGGGGGGGGGGGGGGGGGTGAAGAAGACACAAGACATGGATCAGGCTCAACACCTAAAACACTCCACACTGTTCCATTACAAAACTCCATTTTCTTTTCTAAAGTACTATACCTTAAAGTTCCCTCATTTACACTGCTACAAGTTGTTGTCTCTGTTCCAATTTTTATTCCATTTAAAAGCACAACACTAGATGCACTAATAGACCCTGTTGCAGAAACATCGCCATCACTGTTTACACTAATTCCCTCATTATCACCGTCTCCACTTAAATAATTTCCATTAAGATGTATATTCTCTTGCGCCTCACCATTTCCCATATTGTCAGCACTACTTGGTAAGTTTATAAGCTGACTCCCATCTACACTTGGTAACCTTGATAAACCATCAAGCTTAACAAGGTCATTACTCCCTGTTCCTGTGTTTAATCTATTTGTATTAATGGTTCCTGAAGTGATTTTATTTCCACTTAAGTTTGGTATATCACTTTCTACTAAACTTAAACCCTCTCTTACCCTTCCCTTAGTGTCCACTCTAACTTTTAAGTAGATTCCCTCACTCACCCCTGTTGATGTTAAAATGGGGTTTGGATAAGTTCCACTAAGGTCTCCTCCTGCTGATTTTCCTAAAAGACTTGTGTCTTCATCTACATCAGCCACACAAGAATAAGTCACTGTGGCTCCAGAGTTTCTTTGAATCTTTTCCCCACTTGTGCACACAGGAAGACTGTCTACTCTCATTAACTGACCTAAACTCGTTCCCGTATCTGCCTCTATACCACTTCCTGTTAGTCTTATACCACTTCCTGCCTTTACCTTTAACTTACTTCCATTAAAGTCTAAACCACTAAGAGAGTCTAAATCTATCTCCACACTTCCACTCTTGTTGTATAAACCCCTACCAAGGCTTATGCCTAGTCTTGGATCATTACCACCTGAAGAAGTTAACGGGGGACTCACTAAAACACTTGATACACCTACACTCACTGTGGTTAAAACTTCTACACCACTACCATCCCAGTACTTAAGCACACTAGAATCACTATTGTACCAAGTGGCTCCAGCATTCCCCGCACTCAAAGAACCTAAAAGACTAGCCTCTTCTAAATTCCCATAAGAACCTAGGGTCATTGTACTCCTCGGGTTTTGCATAATATGACCTGTGTTTAAAACCTCATTTCCATTAAGGTTAAGATCACCTAATAAACTTCCTCCTTGAAGAGAAAGCTTTGTATCATCAGTTCCTGTTGGAACCACTGAGGCTGGTAAAACTCCTCCTGTGATTTTACTTCCATGGATACCACCTTGAAGGTGACTGTTTAATACACCCCCTGTGGCAATTGAAATTGTACCGCTGTTTGTAATGATTCCACCACTTAGACCACTTCCTGTGGTGATACTGGTCACAGTTCCACTCCCTTGGCCAACAACGGTGTTTACTGATCCATTGTGGTACATGATTTCATTGGTTGTAGAGTTGTACCAAACATCTCCTGCCTTAGAGTTAAGGGGAGGATTTGAAAAGCTCGGTAAAGAACTAGCTCCACTAGTGCTTAATGGAGAGTATTGGTTAGAACGGCCCTCAATTAAAGCCATAAACTCTCTTTGGTTTACACCGTTATCAAACACAGTTTCTAAATTACTTTGTGTCACACCACTGTTGACTTGAATAAAGTCATGAAGTGTTTTTCCGCCAAGTTTATGAGCATACTGAGCATAGGGCACACTTTCAATTGTGTGGTCATTTGTTAGAGTAAGGGGACCACTGCCGTCATCAAAAGTCATTCTAAGTTTTCTTGTGTCAGTGAGGCTTGGACTGTATGAGGAACCAGAGTCACAGTTAAGCCCTGTGATGTTGTTTAAGGAATTGTCTAGGGCTTTAGATAAACTTGTTAAGCCACCATTTCCTGTGGTTGTGCCAGACCCAACACTTAGGTTAAACACTCCCTTTGAGTCTGTCATATTAAGGGTGAAGGTTTCTTCATAGAGGAGGCAGTGGTTTAGGGGAGATAGGATTTTAAGAATAAAGTTAACATTATTGTCTTCTAGGGCTTCTCCATTGGGCTTTATAATTTGACCTTGAAAGACAAAAGAACTTGGCACAGCCAAGGAAGAAAACGTCCATAATAAAACTGTAAATAAAGTTAAAGCTTTCATGTTATATCCTATATAAATTCTTATATTTTATACTCTATGTATCGGATAAAGGGCTTAAAAACTTGAGTAAATTAAGTGATTTTCTTAATTTAATATTAAGGCGTAATAAGTGTGGGTTTTTAGCTTTATTTTTAACTTAGTGTTTTCAAAGAACTGTTTTTTTCTTATTTTGATACAAAAGTAGTAAAAAAAAATTAAGGTCTTAAGCTCTTTAATTATTTAAAAAAAAGAAAGGTTTAAAAAACTCTAATATTCATAAGATCAGTTTTTTTACAAGACCAATTATTACCTTTATCACAAACTTTATTCAAAATATCTTGCCCTCTTTTTATATTTCCTTTTTGATATTCTAAAACACCAAAGTTAGAACAACCCTCTCTTCAAAGTCACCCAAAGTTGTCTCTGCATCTATATCACCAAGCTTTATTAAACTATTAAATAAAGATTCAATAGCTTTCTGCTTTATTTTTTCTCCTCTTATTATTAATTTTTTTCTTTTGCTAAAAATAAATTAAGTTTCTCCAGGACTCTCACTTTATCTTTTTTCAAGAATATTAATTTTGTTTTTTTAGTATAAACTTAGGGATTTTTAATCTGCCCAAAGCTCCCCAAGATTAAACTCAAGGTCCTCAAATGGAGGAGCTTTAACCAAATCATCTTTTCCAAAGGCAAGGTCTGCTTTATAGCCTTTTCCATCTAAAATTAAAACTTCTAACACCCTATTTAGTGGATCAACAATCCAGTAATAAGGAACCTTATTTTCAGCATAAATTTTTAACTTAGATATTCTATCATAACGAACTGTTGAGGGAGACAAGACTTCACAAGCCCAATCAGGAGCTAGAGAAAAATATGTTGTTCCTGCAGGCTTAGGAAGCCTTTCTCTTTTCCAGCCTGCTACGTCAGGAACAACAACTTGATCTTTTAAATGAATTTCTGGTTCGTCTAAAATCCACCATCCTCCAGGACCATTTTTTCCTAGTTGATAAGGTGCAAAAAAAATAGATCCTATTGCCGAACTTGCATTAGCATGTTCAAACCCAGGCCTTGGGCTCACAACAAGCTCTTCGTTTATAATTTCACCAACAACATTTTCAGGAAGAGCACATAAATCTTCATACAAATCTTTAAATGTTTTTTTCTTCAGTGCTTCACTCATAATTTGACCTTAAATTTTGTGTTATATTTTAAATTATAAATTTAATTTGAAATTAAAACAATAAATAACCCAACAAGAACTCTTCCTTAAGCTTTAATTTTGGACAAAAGCTTATCTTTAGCCTTTTTTAAGTTGAAATTTGAATTAACTAAATAGGCTTAAGATAAAAGTCCAGCTCTCCTCCCCGTCTAAAACCATTTTTAATGAATCTTTAGTTTTAGTATATTCTCAAAATTATTTATTTTGCTATATGTTGTTTTTTTTAATGTGAACTTAGGGATTTTTAATCTGCCCAAAGCTTTCTAAGATTAAACTCAAGTTTCTCAAAATAACGATAATCCGAAGATGAGCAATGAGAATGTGAAAAAATACTCTTCAGATGCTTGGTTTGGTTGTAGGGGGAAGAACAAGTGTTGGCTAGGGTAGAAGAAACATCACCAAGTAGATATGAGTCAAGGCCTTGTAACAGATTTAAAAATCACAGGTGCTAATGTTACCAACACTAAAGCCTTTGTTAAAAAAGACCTGTGCCCTAAAAGTGGAATGGTGTTTTTAGATAAGAGCTATGATAGTGGTGTTGTGGATGAGCAGATAAAAACTAAGATGTGCACAAATGAAACAATTAGAAAGAGAAATCACAAGCGTAAAAATAGAGATTTAGATCATTGGAGGTCTTCAGTTCATATGCCATTTGAAAGTACTTGTTCAAAAGTGAATAAGCGCTGCCATTATGAAGACTTGGAGAAAGTAGAGTTCCAAGCTTTGATGGAGGATACAGTTCAAAACTTAAAACGGGTCCTAAGGATAAGTGCGTTTAATTTAAGTTTTTAGTGGAAGTTTACAAAGAAAGAGCGGTTAAAACCTGACTTTTGGTAGAAAAACAGCCCTTAAATCGTAAATATAGAGTTTGAAAACAACAACTATGTTGAATGTTATATAAAAACTGCTCGATTTCAAATCCCTTAGGGCACACTAAAAAAATTTATACTCGCTTTTGCAACAGCCTCTTGTTAGCCTAAGTTGAGTGCTCATGGGCAACAACGCCATTAGGAGAAAATTTAGTAAACACAATAAAAAATTTATAAATATGAAATTATCCAGTTTTTTAATACTCACTATTTTTACTATTACGAGGACAGCTCATGATAAAATGGCTCAAAACACAAACAATCTTCCTTCAAAGTCACCTCAAAGTGATGTAAAAATAAATACACACAAATCTAAAAAGAATCTTAAACTTAGTTTTGGCTTCATCCTTATAAGCAATACTAGTTATCGTGGAGCTTTAACTTATGATGCTCCACTGATTTTTGTTGGTCCTCGAATTATTCTTTTTAATAAACTTGAATTTAAGGGCAGGGGTTTTGTTTACACAGAAAGCTTTAAAAAAAGGCATAAACTTTCAACCTCTATCTATTACTTTAACGATGAGCCCCCAAAGGGTCCTGTAATCTTGCTAAAAAACCAGGAAGAAAAAAGCTATAGAAATGCACGGCGTGGAACTTGGGATGCCAGCATTAGATACACATATAAGTATAAAAGGCTCTTTGATTTTTCTTTAGATTACCATAAAAATATCAAGGGCCAATCAGACAACTATATTGCTGTAGGTTTTAGTACTGGTATTTTTAAATATGTGACCTTTAAAGTAGAGTTTGGCATTGGAGATAAAGCTTCCAATAAATACGCCTATGGACCTGAAGGCGTGAGTGGACTAGGCCATATTAATTACTCTTTAAGCAGTTTTTTTCCAATACTCCCTTGGAGAGGACGCTTAATTCCTTCTTATACAGTGTCTACCATTCAACAAAAACAAAATCAAAACGCTGATTTTGTTAGAGGAGAAAATATTAACGATACTTTTAATATTGTATTTTCATGGAAAATACAATAGCAATAAATAAAACACTTATTTAAGAACATAAAATATTCAAGCCTCATTATAAAATCTATAAACTCATTCTTAAAAGAACTTTCCTACTCTTAATATATATTTATAATAATTTTTTTCTACCTTCAAAAAAAAATAAATTTTACTATAGCTCTTTAAGACGTTGTTGCACATGAAGCCATTGGTTCTGTGATTTAAATTTTACAAATGGGCATAAAAATTTGTTTAAAATCTTACATTTAATGGCAGCTTTATTAAACTGACTCTTAAACTCCCTAGAACTTAAAGTTCCTTTAAAAATACTCTTAAAACAATGCATGGCTGTTTCAGAGGTTGATGTGCTTATCCTGCGTCTCTTTGAGTTTGTATATCAATCTTATTATATTATTAAAGATTTACCTCAAAAATAAGAGGTAAATCTATGGAAAACAATTTAAAGGAAAAGCTATTAAATTAATTACTTTCTTTGTAATAACCAATAGCCTCCTTGTAGGGCATTACTTTTTTCTTTTTGCTGCTTTTTCTATAAGTCTTACAACAGACCGATGACCAGGAGCCTTAATCCCTGCTTTATTAGCTTCTCTTATCTTTCTTTTAGCCCATCGTAAAGCTGTCATGCGAACTTCATCTCTAATATCTAAATCTGCCCCAGCATTAATGAGTATACTTGCAGTGGCTGCGTGACCCCAGTATGCAGCTAGCATTAAAGCTGTCATGCGACTTTCATCTCTAATATCTAAATCTGCCCCAGCATTAACGAGTATATTTATAACGGCTGTGTGATCAAGGCCTACAGCCCTCATTAAAGCTGTCCTGCCACTGTTATCTCTAATATCTAAATCTGCCCCAGCATTAACGAGTATACTTGTAACAGCTGTGTGATCAAGGCCTACAGCCACCATTAAAGCTGTCATGCGACTTTCATCTCTAATATCTAAATCTGCCCCAGCATTAACGAGTATACTTGTAACGGCTGTGTTATTAGAGACTGCAGCCACCATTAAAGCTGTCCTGCCACTGTTATCTCTAATATCTAAATCTGCCCCAGCATTAACGAGTATACTTGTAGTGGCTGCGTCACCAAGGGTTACAGCCATCATTAAAGCTGTGAGACTCCTGTTATCTTGAATATCTAAATCTGCTCCAGCTTTAATAAGCACTTTTAAAATGGTTTCGTAATTTATCTTTACAGCCGTATGTAGAAACGTGTTGCCTGTGTTGTCTTGATTATTTATAAATTTTAAGCAGCCAGATCTTTTACTGACAAAGTACTCAATGGCTTTAGCCCTATTGCTAAATAATATAAGTTCACAATCCTTAGCGGAATTAGTACCATCACCCATGGCAAAACTTATAAAGGGCAGTAAAAATCCTATTAGTAAAATTAATGTTTTCATAAAAAAATCTCCTTTGTTTGTTATTTCCTTATCTTTACGAACAGAAGAGTACAAGGCTTTTCTCCATATTGCAACCGCCTTAAAACCTTTATGAAATTATTTCAAAAAATATCAAAAAAATGCACTATGAAGAAGGAAGTAAAAAAAATATTTCCCAACTTTGACCAGGGTTAAGCATAAGATTTTTTTACTCAACCTAGTAGTACCGTCTCATGTATTCTTAATATCGCAATAAAGTCGGTCAAACTTTTTGCGTGCTTTATCTTTCGTGAATTGCCATTTTATTTTAACTCTATCGCTAGATCGCTTTTTTGCCCACTTTAAGGTTTCTTTTTTCAACTTGGAAAGTTCACCAATTCGACGGTCTAGACATTGTTTTGATAAAGCTGAAAATTCAATTTCAATCACATTTAACCAGAGCTCGCTTTCTTGGGAGTGTAAACCATTTCAAATCTCTCAGTTAGCCTGAAGGCATCCGTTGCCTCCATGTTCTCGTAAAATGAAGATGGATTATGAGTGTTGAGATTATCTTGAATCACTGTAATTTTCTTTGCTTTGGGATACGCCTTAGATATCTTTTCAAAAAACTCTTTATATTCTTTTTTGGTTCTCCTTTCTTTAACTTCAATTATTCTTTTCCCCGTCAATGGCTCTATAGCCATTAAAACACAACAGGTTCCATTTCTTTTATAATGGTAATCCTCTCTTTTGGTTTTTCCTGCCTGCGGCAAAGTCCCAACCAGTACGTCTTCTAACAACTGGCAAGGGCGCTCATCAAATGATAAAACTGGATATTTTTCATCATAAGGCCTTTCCTAGATTAGAGTCAACCACCAAAACTCCAGTGCAAAGATTTGATTTCATCAGCGAATGTAGAAAAACAAAAAAAAGGTCTACTTGTCTCTTACAACACAACCGATATAATTTATCAACTATACATGAAGACATGGACAAAAAAGCCTGCCAGACAAATATCAGGGTTATAAAATTACATTCCATTTGCAAACTAAGTACTCAGATATTGCTTCCTCTTGAGTAGAAGTTAAATTTTGAGTTGCTAAGTTTAACTCTAGCGCCTGAGCCTGTTGAAACTGATGTCCTGCTCTATTCTGAAACAATCTCAACCATCTAAAGGCTGGAGAGTTTGTAAAAGTATACGAACCAGTTTCTATTCCATCTACAGATAACGACATTATTTTCGTACTATCATTATATTTAATAATAAACACATGTTGATTCGTATTGTAGTCAGAGCCACAGATGGAGACAACAGGCGCACCCTCTAAATCTCTTATAAAGATTCTAAATTTACCCGCACAATCCCCAGTCTCATCATAATCTAACTGAAAAGATCCTGCTAAAAGATGGTTATCACTGTTACTAAAATAACTTGCTCTACTAGAGGGCGCAGGGTCTAAAGATTTTAATACATAATAAAACTGAAAACTTGATGTAACATCATCAATATCGTTGACTAAAGTATCATCCTCTCCATCACCTTGAACATAGGAATCTAATCCTGAACTTAAACCGTCATGGTTATAAATTGGCCTTGCTCCAAGGGAAGGTGCTTCTAGATGATTATTGCTTCCACTTTGGTCTTCCCACCTATGAACAAAACCATCAAAACTGGCATCTGATGCGTCTACGTTATTTATATCAAAAATAGACTCTTCATTAGAACTGTCTAGAGCAACAAGCCTACTTATACCCGTCCATGGGTCTGAACACATAAAGCTCCATGCTAAACTACTTTCTTCTTGTGATACATTTCCAGCATCATCTACAGATCTAATTGATGTATAATAATTAGCATTTGCCATTAAATTAAATAAAGCTAAATCCTTACCACTTTGTGCTTGGTAGGTCGCTACTAAACCTATATCTATATAGCTTTGAGTGTCCAACCCTCCTAAACTAGTTCCAAATCCATATTCAACATTTGAAAGCCCACACTCATCAGTGCCTTGAGTCCAACTTAACGCACTTGAAAAATTGTTAAACGCATTAGTTGGATCGTTAGATAGTCCACTTGGAGCAGTAGGGTTCTTAGCATCTATTTTTGCTCCACTCACAGAAGGCGGTAAACCAGAATTGTTGACAGTTCCACCTAGACTGCCTTGAATTGTACCACCATTTAAATCCACGCCTCCTAAAGCTAAAATCCCATTACATTGATAATCATTGTTTACAACAGGTATTGTAAAATCTAAGTTCTGAGAACCTGAACCTTGAGAATATATAGCTGTTTTAATTCCACTAGATAGGGTAACTTGAATAGTTGGTGTTCCACTGGAAGTGTTGACCACAACATTAGCATCATATTGCACTTGAATAGAAACTGTATCTAAATCCTCATACCATGCATCACTGTCCCCATCACTTGATGACACTATGGCCCCTAGTATTTGTGGAGCACTCACTATTAAATTATCACTTACAAGTGCGGCATTTGCGTTCCCTGCTGCATCTACCACATCACCTGCATCTACTGTTAAAGTGAGCGTACCTGCAACTGCTCCAGTTACAGTTACTTGACATAGAGCTTGAGAACAAGCACCGAAACTTACTGTTCCTGAGCTCACTATAGGTGTAAATGGTATAAAACTATTTCCATCACTTACCGTCACTGTAAAACTTGCACTACTGCCTTCTACAATACTTGCTCCTGCTATTACAGACACTGTTGGTGCCACATTATCTATTGGCAAACTAAATTGAGTGTTATTTATTGTTGGATTTCCATTTATATCTACAGAGCTTACGTCTACGTTATTTGGATCACTAGTTTCCTCCCCTGGTGCAAAAGTTAGTGTTACATTTTCAGACCCTGAGTTTAAACAAGTGTAGGTTTGTTCAGTTGGATTTAAAGACGCATTTGTAAACGTCACCACCTCTCCGGCTTCATTACAATTTAGAGCCAGTGTTGTGCTCAATCCACTTTTATAATTTTGATCCGCTATTGTTGGAGCATTCAGTATAGGAGTCTGATCGTTTACTGGAAATGGACTTGCAGGAACTGTTTGTGCACCTTGAGCTACATTTAATTCTGCTGGATTTAAATTCACACTAGTTAAATCAATATTGCTACTAAACACTCCTGGAGCATTACATGAAATGCTTTCACTTACTCCACCCACTGTTATGGTAACATTTCCTAAAGCACCATCGCAGACTCCTTCCACAGGATAAGAACTTGCGTTTTGAGTGTTAATTGTAGAAAGTGGATTGTTAAAACCTAAAGCTCCTGCAGGGCTTACTGTAAGACTGTCTGATCTTACAACACTGTCTCCCATATTTCCAAGATCATCTCCCACAGACTTAGCTCCTACAGTTAAAGTAAGTTCACCTGGTGATTGAATTACCCCTGTTGTTATTAAACATGGATTTGTATTGCAATTATAAGAAAGAGACTCTACACCAGAAGTGTTTACGGTATAACTAAGTGTTGAAATATTTAAGTCAGTAACTGCAACACTAAAGCTTGCTGTTTGCCCTTGAATGACACCTAAACCTGCTGTTACAGACACCCTTGGTCCTAAATTATCTATTGGCAAACTAAATTGAGTGTTATTTATTGTTGGGTTTCCATTTATATCCACAGAGCTTACGTCTACGCTATTTGGATCACTAATTTCTTCTCCTGGTGAAAAAGTTAATGTTACATTTTCAGACCCTGAGTTTAAACAAGTGTAGGTTTGTTCAGTTGGATTTAAAAACGCATTTGTAAACGTCACCACCTCTCCGGCTTCATTACAATTTAGAGCCAGTGTTGTGCTCAATCCACTTTTATAGTTTTGATCTCCTATTGTTGGAGCCGTATCTATGGGGGTTTGATCGTTTACTGGAAATGGACTTGCAGGAACTGTTTGTGCACCTTGAGCTACATTTAATTCTGCTGGATTTAAATTCACACTAGTTAAATCAATATTGCTACTAAACACTCCTGGAGCATTACATGAAATGCTTTCACTTACTCCACCCACTGTTATGGTAACATTTCCTAAAGCACCATCGCAGACTCCTTCCACAGGATAAGAACTTGCGTTTTGAGTGTTAATTGTAGAAAGTGGATTGTTAAAACCTAAAGCTCCTGCAGGGCTTACTGTAAGACTGTCTGATCTTACAACACTGTCTCCCATATTTCCAAGATCATCTCCCACAGAGTTAGCCCCTACAGTTAAAGTAAGTTCACCTGGTGATTGAATTACCCCTGTTGTTATTAAACATGGATTTGTATTGCAATTATAAGAAAGAGACTCTACACCAGAAGTGTTTACAGTATAGCTCAGTGTTGAAATATTTAAGTCAGTAACTGCAACACTAAAGCTTGCTGTTTGCCCTTGAATGACACCTAAACCTGCTGTTACAGACACCCTTGGTCCTAAATTATCTATTGGCAAACTAAATTGAGTGTTATTTGTTGTTGGATTTCCATTTACATCCACAGAGCTTACGTCTACGCTATTTGGATCACTAGTTTCTTCTCCTGGTGAAAAAGTTAATGTTACATTTTCAGACCCTGAGTTTAAACAAGTGTAGGTTTGTTCAGTTGGATTTAAAAACGCATTTGTAAACGTCACCACCTCTCCTGCTTCGTTACAATTTAGAGCCAGTGTTGTGCTCAATCCACTTTTATAATTTTGATCTCCTATTGTTGGAGCCGTATCTATGGGGGTTTGATCGTTTACTGGAAATGGACTTGCAGGAACTGTTTGTGCACCTTGAGCTACATTTAATTCTGCTGGATTTAAATTCACACTAGTTAAATCAATATTGCCACTAAACACTCCTGGAGCATTACATGAAATGCTTTCACTTACTCCACCCACTGTTACCGTAACACTGCCTAAAGCACCATCGCAGACTCCTTCCACAGGATAAGAACTTGCGTTTTGAGTGTTAATTGTAGAAAGTGGATTGTTAAAACCTAAAGCTCCTGCAGGGCTTACTGTAAGACTGTCTGATCTTACAACACTGTCTCCCATATTTCCAAGATCATCTCCCACAGACTTAGCTCCTACAGTTAAAATAAGTTCACCTGGTGATTGAATTACCCCTGTTGTTATTAAACATGGATTTGTATTGCAATTATAAGAAAGAGACTCTACACCAGAAGTGTTTACGGTATAACTAAGTGTTGAAATATTTAAGTCAGTAACTGCAACACTAAAGCTTGCTGTTTGTCCTTGAATGACACCTAAACCTGCTGTTACAACAGCTCTTGGTCCTAGGTTATCTATTGGTAAACTAAACTGAGTGTTATTTGTTGTTGGATTTCCATTTACATCCACAGAGCTTACGTCTACGCTATTTGGATCACTAGTTTCTTCTCCTGGTGCAAAAGTTAGTGTTACATTTTCAGACCCTGAGTTTAAACAAGTGTAGGTTTGTTCAGTTGGATTTAAAGACGCATTTGTAAACGTCACCACCTCTCCGGCTTCATTACAATTTAGAGCCAGTGTTGTGCTCAATCCACTTTTATAGTTTTGATCTCCTATTGTTGGAGCCGTATCTATGGGGGTTTGATCGTTTACTGGAAATGGACTTGCAGGAACTGTTTGTGCACCTTGAGCTACATTTAATTCTGCTGGATTTAAATTCACACTAGTTAAATCAATATTGCTACTAAACACTCCTGGAGCATTACATGAAATGCTTTCACTTACTCCACCCACTGTTATGGTAACATTTCCTAAAGCACCATCGCAGACTCCTTCCACAGGATAAGAACTTGCGTTTTGAGTGTTAATTGTAGAAAGTGGATTGTTAAAACCTAAAGCTCCTGCAGGGCTTACTGTAAGACTGTCTGATCTTACAACACTGTCTCCCATATTTCCAAGATCATCTCCCACAGAGTTAGCCCCTACAGTTAAAGTAAGTTCACCTGGTGATTGAATTACCCCTGTTGTTATTAAACATGGATTTGTATTGCAATTATAAGAAAGAGACTCTACACCAGAAGTGTTTACAGTATAGCTCAGTGTTGAAATATTTAAGTCAGTAACTGCAACACTAAAGCTTGCTGTTTGTCCTTGAATGACACCTAAACCTGCTGTTACAGACACCCTTGGTCCTAGGTTATCTATTGGTAAACTAAACTGAGTGTTATTTGTTGTTGGGTTTCCATTTACATCCACAGAGCTTACGTCTACGTTGTTTGGATCACTAGTTTCTTCTCCTGGTGAAAAAGTTAATGTTACATTTTCAGACCCTGAGCCCGCACAAGTGTACATTTGTTCAGTTGGATTTAAAGACGCATTTGTAAACGTCACCACCTCTCCGGCTTCATTACAATTTAGAGCCAGTGTTGTGCTCAATCCACTTTTATAATTTTCATCTGCTATTGTTGGAGCATTCAGTATAGGAGTTTGATCGTTTACTGGAAATGGACTTGCAGGAACTGTTTGTGCACCTTGAGCTACATTTAATTCTGCTGGATTTAAATTCACACTAGTTAAATCAATATTGCCACTAAACACTCCTGGAGCATTACATGAAATGCTTTCACTTACTCCACCCACTGTTATGGTAACATTTCCTAAAGCACCATCGCAGACTCCTGCAACAGGATAAGAACTTGCGTTTTGAGTGTTGATTGTAGACAGTGGATTGTTAAAACCTAAAGCTCCTGCAGGACTTACTGTAAGACTGTCTGATCTTAAAACACTGTCCCCTGTGTTTCCAAGGTCATCTGCCACAGAGTTAGCTCCTACAGTTAAAATAAGTTCACCTGGTGATTGAATTACCCCTGTTGTTATTAAACATGGATTTGTATTGCAATTATAAGAAAGAGACTCTACACCAGAAGTGTTTACAGTATAGCTCAGTGTTGAAATATTTAAGTCAGTAACTGCAACACTAAAACTTGCTGTTTGTCCTTGAATGACACCTAAACCTGCTGTTACAACAGCTCTTGGTCCTAGGTTATCTATTGGTAAACTAAACTGAGTGTTATTTGTTGTTGGGTTTCCATTTACATCCACAGAGCTTACGTCTACGCTATTTGGATCACTAGTTTCTTCTCCTGGTGAAAAAGTTAATGTTACATTTTCAGACCCTGAGCCCGCACAAGTGTACATTTGTTCAGTTGGATTTAAAGACGCATTTGTAAACGTCACCACCTCTCCGGCTTCATTACAATTTAGAGCCAGTGTTGTGCTCAATCCACTTTTATAATTTTCATCTGCTATTGTTGGAGCATTCAGTATAGGAGTTTGATCGTTTACTGGAAATGGACTTGCAGGAACTGTTTTTACACCTTGAACGACATTTAGTTCTGCTGGATTTAAATTCACACTAGTTAAATCAATATTGCCACTAAACACTCCTGGAGCATTACATGAAATGCTTTCACTTACTCCACCCACTGTTATGGTAACATTTCCTAAAGCACCATCGCAGACTCCTTCCACAGGATAAGAACTTGCGTTTTGAGTGTTGATTGTAGACAGTGGATTGTTAAAACCTAAAGCTCCTGCAGGGCTTACTGTAAGACTGTCTGATCTTAAAACACTGTCCCCTGTGTTTCCAAGATCATCTGCCACAGACTTAGCTCCTACAGTTAAAGTAAGTTCACCTGGTGATTGAATTACCCCTGTTGTTATTAAACATGGATTTGTATTGCAATTATAAGAAAGAGACTCTACACCAGAAGTGTTTACAGTATAGCTCAGTGTTGAAATATTTAAGTCAGTAACTGCAACACTAAAACTTGCTCTTTGCCCTTGAATGACACCTAAACCTGCTGTTACAGACACTACTGGTATGACATTATCTATTGGAACATTCACCGTGGTTGTTGCTTCTGATGGATTATTATACTTATCAGTTGATGAAACCGTTAATTCATTTGGATTATTAGTTTCTGTTGAACTTGCTAATACTAAAGGAAAGTCCTCTGCTCCACTATCCGTACAAGTATACGTTTGTGTGCCTGGATCAATACCAGCACCACTAATACTTACAATTTCTCCTTCTTCATTACATAAAATAGACAAATTATAAAAGCTAACTCCTCCAATATAAGTTCCAGGAGAAGTTGCAACTGGAGCACTTATTGGACCATTTTGATCATTTATAGGCATTAAATCAGATGAAGCTATTGCCCCTCCTTGAGTTGCTACAATATTAGTGGGATTTAAGGTCACCTTGCTTACATCAATTGTACCTGAAAAATTTCCATTTAAATCACATGGAAAATTTTTTGTAACATTAGGGGTGCCCACAACAACAGCTACAACTCCAGCAGCAGAATCACACACACCACTTATAGGGTAAGCTTGAGAGTTCTCTAAGGTAATAGTAGGAAGAGAAGAGCTAAAAAAAAGTTTAATTTCTTCATCATTATCAAACTCATTTCCAATTGAAGAGTTTGTTTGACTAGTAAGAATATTTTGACTACATCCGAATAACGTTAATATCAATCCAGTGATTGTTAAAATTATACTTAGTATCTTCATACTTTCTCCCTATTAAATTATAACAAACTTAAAAATATTACAGAGGGATAAAACCCTTAGTGCTTTATATTTTCCGAATATTTTTTTACTCATACGCTCATTAAAGCCACAATACAGCCTAGCATCTAAACCACGTATCCTATGTATTTTGTCTCTAATTAAGCCTATAAAAATGGTACACTTAATACTTTTTTCAAAGTCAAAGTCCTCAGAGTTTAAAATAATATGGTTTAAACATAATCAAAATTTCAAAAATCAGCTTTGTGTTCTTAGTCATTTATATTTTACTCACAATGAGACAACTCATATAAAAATATTTTTCGACTCAATATGAGTTTTTAAATTTAAAAAATTTTTATACTCTTAGTCTGCAAAATAAACTTGAGAATAGTTCACTAGAGATAATAAAAATCTTTAAAAAAGAGCTGGCTAAAAATATCAATGTATCTAATTATAAAAAGAAAGCTAAACCATTAGAGCAGAGTAAAATAAATTTTTAAATGCTCTATGCTATTTTAACTATTTTTCACCTAAAGAGTTTTTAAGAATAGTGAAAGTTAAATATGTCTTCTACTTGTACTGTTAACAGTTTAAGAACGTAAACACTAATTCACTCCACCATCATCATATGAAGATTGGAGTTTTTCAAAAGATGGATCTAAAGTTCCAAATACACAAATGGGGCCAAAGGGATACGTTTCTGTAGTATAGTACCCGTAATTTCCATAAGCATCAACCATACCATTACATTCATCTAAATCACCACTACCTTTAGAATAATACCAATCCTCTACGAAAAGACCCCTAATATAAATCGCCACTGGAGGAGGAGAATTACTTGAACCCAAAGGTGCTTCACGTTCACCAGTATATGTTACCCAACTAGACTTAACCTTTCTTAATATTGAATTCTTTATGTCGTAAAAATAAACTCCATAAATAGGAAAGCCATCCGGAGCAAAACCAATCACCGGAGATCCACTAGGATCAACAATAGATTCTGAAGGAGACTCATCAACTCCAGAATTTGATAGGCTTGTATTGTTACCATGGTAATGATAACGCCCCCTAAAAGGATGCCCTTCATACTTGTCTAAAACAACATTCATAGGATTTTTTTTGGGTACAAGGTACCACTCTGCAGTCAATCCACATCCAGATAGAATAATTGTTCCAGAACCTGAATCATAACAAAATGCAGAGTCCATATCTAAATCAACTCCATTTAACATAATACCGTTAAGAGTTATATAGCCTCCTCTTTTACGAATATATCTAGCATTATTTGTTCGAACAGGATTTCGAGGAAGATTTAATGTATAATCTAGAGTATTTGGCGCCACCTTTGTAGAGAAACTCGTTCCTGTTGACGTACTCTCTCCAACATTATGGTTAGGAAGGTTGTTACTAACCAGCTGGCAAGAGGTGTTGTTAGCTGTAATAATAAAATTACTTACATAATGAACGTCCTCTTGAGCATCGTAAACATTTGAAAAATAAGTCCCTACAAAAGATCCACAATCAGGGTCTCGATTAGTAAGCTTTATGTTTGTTAAATCTCCTTAAAATCAACTCCCAATTGAGCAAGTACTTGAGGAAAAAAGAGGGAAGAAATTCAACACCCTCAGGGGCGTGCATGGACTCTCAGTCTGTGAAGACTACTTCTGTGGGAGGAATAAAGGGCTACGATGGTGGGAAAAAGGTGGTTGGCCGCAAACGCCACATTCTAGTGGATACTTTGGGGTTTATAATGACAGTGGTTGTACATGCAGCTGACATTCAAGATAGAGATGGTGGGATTTTAGTTTTACAAAATATCATTTCAAGGTTTTCAAGTTTAAAATTGATTTAGGTAGATGGTGGTTACCGTGGGGACTTCATTCACTTTGCTAAAACTCTTTTCAGCCGTACCCTTGAGGTGGTTTTACGAACCGACAAGGATCCAGGATTTAAGGTTGTTAAAAAACGTTGGATTGTTGAACGAACTTTTGCATGGCTAGGAAATTATAGAAGGCATTCTAAAGATTATGAAAGGCTGGCAGAATCAAGTGAAGCTATGATTTATATTTCTATGATTCATCTCATGGTCAGGAGAATTTAGACTTTTCAAACAGCTTCTTAGGTTTGATAAGTAAGAATTTTTTTTTGGCGTTGTTGCACATGAAGCCACTGTTGCTGTGATTTAAAAGGGTTTAATTTCCCTCTACTCTTGGTAAAAAAAACCTTCAAAAACGAGAATGGTGGAGGAGAAACTTTATGCTTGGTGTGTAGTGATTTAAGCCTTCATGGAGACTCACTCCTTAAAATCTATAAAAAAAGATGAAAAATTGAGGAGTGCCATCCCTCGATAAAGAAGAATACGAGTCTGACTAAATCGCCTAGGAAAAAAGAAAAATCCCAGCTAAACCATCTATTTTCCTCACTCTATGGTTTTATTAAACTAGAAGTTATGAGTGTAGAGCAGAAAATATGTCAAACAGGAATAAGTATGAAGCTAATTTTAAAAACCCCGCAAGCTGTGCTCACTGAACCTTAAAAGTTAAGACTTCAAGCTAAAACTTTATGAAAAGTGCATAACATGAGTTATTCTTTTTCAAATCATAAAAATTTTAACAAAAGGCTCTTTAAGCCTTGATAAGTTCTTTCATAAATCTAGACCTTTGACCTAAACTCTATTTTATTTAAAAACCTTTAAGAAAATCCTACACAACTTAGGTATGCGTATTCATATAAAATCATATTTAAACTCATTAACCACATTAAGTTGACTCGGCTTTATTGCACAGTACACATCAAATTAGGGTTGAAAAATTTATTTTAAAACCCGTTTTTACAAGTGTTTAGTGCTGAGGTCCTTTATTTAAAGGGCTTTTGTGTGCAACAACGCCAGTTGACTCTATAAACCTAAACCTTAAGAATATTAAGTCTTTCATAGAAAGTGCACACAATATACTCTCAATTTTAATAAGCAAAATTTTTAACAGTTTTAAAAAAAACACTATACAAGCCTACTCATTCTAAATAACAAGCCATTTTAAACACTACTACCAGTAGCTCTTATACCAAACAAGTAGACTTTTCATGTTATATTTAAGAAGATATCTACAAAGAGGGTTTTGCTTTGAAAACTATTGGTATAGACATTGGTTCTTATAGTATTAAAATTGCTGAGCTTGAAAAATCAGGCTCTTCCATTGTAGTAGTAGAGCTACATGAGCACCCTCTTTCTCAAAAACCTGGTGTCGACAAAGACCTAGAACTCATAACAATTTTAAAAGATATTCTTATTAAATATGACAAGGAACACACTACTTTTGTCCTCGGTTTACCTCAAGATAAAATAAGCACTCGAAGTCTTTTCTTTCCTTTTAAAGATAAGTTTAAAATTTTAAAAAGTTTACCTTTTGAGCTTGAAGATCTTATACCTTTTTCTTCCTATGACGCTATTTTTGAGGGTAAGATTATTAAATTGCTACCAAATGGATCAGAGGTTCTCTCCATTGCGGCACCAAAAAAGCTTATAAAATCTTACTTAACGCTTTCATCAGATATTCAAATAAATCCTAAGATAATTTCTTTAGAGGGTTTTGCTTTAAATAATCTTTTTGAAGATATTTTATCAACTCCTCCTGAAAAGAACTTAGATATAGACTGGGATAAAAAAGGAGAAACTGAGGAAACTTCTAAAAATTTAATTCCAAACAATATCACTTTAGAAAATGGGGAGGCTATTTTAGACGTTGGCCATTCTTCATCTACCTTAATTGTTAGAAGCAGTGGTGGTTTATGTAACATTCGAAAAATTAGCTGGGGTGCTTTAAATTTAGCTAAAGCTATGGCTAAAAAAAAGAATATTCAAGAGCCTGAGGCTTTAAAAGGTATTAGAGCCTCAAAAGGAATACTTTTAAGCGCTGAATCTGGATCAAAAAGTGATCTAGAATTTTCAAATATACTATCTAATGAAATCAAACAATTAGGTAGAGTCTTAAAGCTCACCATTTTAGAAATTAAGGGTGTAAACTCTATAGATATTAAGGGCATTGGTTTAGTTGGTGGTTTAGCTTCATTAAATAATTTAGGCCCTAAGCTAACTGAATTTACGCTAATCCCTTGTAATAAAGTTTTAAAAATCAAACATCACCCTGAGATCAACATTGCTAGCAGTGCTAAAAACAAACTCTCCATGGGAGTTGCAATAGGCCTTGCGCTTGAAGCATACAGAAAACCTAAAAACCCTGCTATAAACTTTAGGCGAGAAGAGTTTTCCCAAGAAAACTCTTCCTTAAAAATACTTTGGAAATCTTGGGGATTTTATATTAATTTAATGACTGCTTCCATTGTTATTTTTTTTATATACTCATTTTTAAGAAGCTCTGTATCTGAAGAATTAGCTTTTAAGGCAAAAAAGAACATGAAAACCGCTGCCGCTAATGTTTTTCAAATTCAAAAACACAGTGCTACAAAAGAAAAACTTAAAAAACTTTTCACTGATCTTGAAAAGCGAGAGTCTATAAAACTAAAAATTATGAAAAAAACAAAACAATATGCAAATGCCCCTCTCCTTACTTTAAAAAATATTTCTAAAAAAGCTTCTTCAAGAAGCAAGCTCCCAATGGATATCACAAACCTTAAAATAAACAAAAATTTTGTAAAAATCCAAGGAACAACAAGTGCTAAAAATGAACTCCAATTTTTTTCAAATAGATTAAAAAGTCTTAGTTCCGGTAAAATTTCAAAAACTCAACGTACTGAGGATAACGGCAATATCAATTTTACAATAAGTTTTAAATTAAAAAAGGGAATGTAGCCTATGCTTTTTGAAAATATAATTGAACAGATTAATGAGTATTTTCGCTCTATTGTCTCTCACGTTCAAGAAAGCTCGACTTTTGACTCTTTAAAAGATAAATTCAATTCACTCTCTCCGTTTATTCAAAAACTATTGATTACAACCATTTGCTTTCTAATTATCCTTTTAACTCTTGCAACACCTATTATAAAATACCAAGCTTCTTTAGAAAATATGGTTTTTTTTGAAGAACAAAAAAAACTTACTCAAAAAATCATTTCTTTTCAAAAAAAATCTAAATCTATGCCTTCAACACCTAAAGAATACAAATTAGCAGATTTTAAAACCAAAGTGAATACCCTAGAAAATGCCTATTCAATAAACTTCTTACCAAACCAAATGTCAGTAAGTCCTAGTAAAACTAGGTCTAAAATTATCCGTTCAGCAAATCAAAATAACTTTAATGTTGAAACAAAAAAAACAAATATAGATCAATTTCTAGCCCTTACTTATAGTGTTCAAAAACTCAACAAGTCCTTACTTATTGAATCCATTGAACTTAAAGCAAATTCTGAAAACCCTTCTTATTTTGACGGTTCCATTACTGTAGCTAATTTATTTGTTAAACCTGCTTCTGATATTTTACCAAGCCCTAAAGTTAAAAAGTCTAAAAAACCTAGATCTAGAAGAGGTCAAAAATAATGACTTTGTCTAAACTCTTAGCTCTTCTCTTCTCGCCTTTTAAAGATATTTTTTTATACCATAAAAAAAAATTAGCTTTTTTCTTAAGCGCTGTTCTATTTTTTTCTATAACTCTTTTTCCATTGTCAGATTTAACATCTTTTTCTAAAAAAAAAATAAACGAGATTATGAAATCCTCAGGTGGATCTGTTGATTACGACAATATTAATTTAAACCTTTTGCCCTTTGGTATACAAACATCTAATTTTGAACTTTCTACAAAAATGTTTAAAAAACCTCTTAAGGTAAAAAACATCACTCTTCGACCAAATATTTTTTCTCTCTTAAAATTTCAACCTGGAGGGTCTCTTTTACTTTCTGGTTTTTTCTCTGGCTATGCAAATTTAAGTTTGAGTCTAAATGGAAAAACCGAAGAAAAAACTCAAAAATTTACCCTATTCTCAGATTTAAAAAACATCTCTTTAGCAGATTTAATTGATTTTCAAAATCTTCCCTATAAACTAACAGGAAATCTTAGTGGTAATTTTTTTGCCCAAGGCGAAGACAGCTTTAGAGTCCAACCTAAAGGAAACTTTAAGTTTAACATGGAAAAAGTGGTGATCCCTACAGTCATCCGTATCCCAAACATAGGTAACATACCTCTTCCTAAAAAAGTTATTTGGGACAATTCAAATCTTTTTGGAAAAATAGAAAAGGGGAAAATAATAGTTACAAAGGGAACTTTAGGAACTAAATCCTCCCCTATTAACGGTCGCTATAAAGGTTTTATAACCTGTTTATTTAGTAAATCTGGTAAAAATATATCTCAAAATTGCACAAAATATAATTTTAGTATTGAGCTTGAACTAAATGTAGAGTTTCAAAAAACATTGGCTGCAGATATACAACCCCTCATAAACCCTCGAAATGTTAATATTGTTAAACTCCCTCAAGGAGGAGCAAAGTACCTATTCACTGTTCAAGGTAATGCAAAACAAAACTTTAGGCCACCTAGATTCTCTCGCCTAAACTCTTTTGAGTAAATAATAAACAAATTCATATAAAAGCTTAATTTCTGGGCGTGTCCGGCTTAAAATACAAAAATTTGCACATAAAATTAAGTTTAACAATACTATCTACTTGCAATATGCCACTGTAACACATAAAAACTTTTAAATAATAAGGAGAAATAAGTATGTCTGGTGTTAATAAAGTCATTGTTCTAGGTAGATTGGGTTCAGACCCTGAAACAAAAAATATAAGTTCTGGCAACACTGTTTGCACGTTTAGTCTTGCAACAAGTGAGGCTTGGAAAGACAAAAATGGTGAGAAACAAGAAAAAACTGAATGGCACAGAATTGTTGTTTGGGGAAAGCTTGCTGAAATCTGTGGTAAGTATCTAACTAAAGGCCGTCAAACTTTTGTTGAAGGACGACTTCAAACTCGCTCATGGGAAGATCAGCAAGGAAATAAAAAATACACAACAGAAGTTGTTGCAACAAATGTTCAGTTTATTGGAAGCAGCACTCAGGCATCAAGCTCTGCTGACCCTAATAACCCTTCTGCTAATGACAATCCATTTACTGATTTTGCACCAGAACCTGATTTTAAGTCTTCAAACGAAGAAATTCCATTTTAATAAGGTCTTAAGCTAGTCCTTTTAAATAACGGTCTAGTTTAGAAAAAAAAACAAGACCTTCTAAAGTATACAGCGCTATAATGAGTGTGTTGTCTAAAATAGGAAGCGTTTTTATGGGTTATATACTTTCATTGCTTTTTATACTAAGCTTAGGTTTTCCTATATCTTCTTTCTCTGCACAAATTCTAAAAGTAAAAGGACCTGCTGTCTTAATTGATACTGCTGGTGATGATATTCAAATGGGGAAAACCTATTATCTCATGTCCAAAGGAAAAAAAAGGGGTATTGTTAAAATAGTGAAACTTAGACCTGGCCAAGCCTTAGCAAGGCTTATTAAAGGAAAAGCTTTAGCTAATTGGACTTTAAAAGTACGTAATATCCCAACCCAAAAAATTTCAACTATTAAAAACCCCCCTGCCCTACATAAAGGACTCGGCTTAGGATTTGCCTTAGGCTACAATAATAACTCTTCTGATGTGCGTTTCACAGGAACATCTCCTCGCTTAGACTCCTATGTAGGAACAAGTGTTTCCTATGAGCTGCTCATGGACTATAAGTTTTATAAAAAATTTCATCTAAGAGCTTCCTTAGGAAAGCAAGCTTTTCATACTGAAGACACAAACAACACTCAGTGCTTAAAACAAGACAATATTCTTAACACTGTTTGTAGAGTAAGCTTAAGCTATATAAATCTAGATATTTGGCCTCGTTACTATTTAAATAAGGGAAAGCATAAGTTTTGGGGAGGAGTTGGAATAAGTATTTTATTTAACCCTACTTCTAACAATACAACAGCCTTAGATATAGCGAATCTTAAAACAACTACTTTTATGCAGGTTGGAGCAGGTATAGACATTTTAGCATCTCATAAACTCTATATTCCCTTATGGATAGAGTATGGCTTATACCCATCTTCAGACACCGTTAAAATGAACTCCATTAGCTTTTATCTAGGGCTTGCTTACCGGTTAAAAGTTTCTAAATAGACCTCCTTAACTAAGAAACGTTTAGAAAACACTAAGGCAAGCTGTATTTATTTTCCTAAAAAACAACTTTCTAAATTTAAACTTTTCATTTTCCAAAAACTCAATTTCATTAAAGAATCTTTCTCTTAAAAACTTTGCTGTGAGGTTTTTAAACTCATCAATACACTTTTTGTTTTTATAAAAACTTGCCTCACCAGTTTTTAACACCTTTAAACGAAATACAGCTTTAAGTCGTTTTTTAAAAAGTACAACCCCCTCCACTAAACTTAAGTATTCACTTACAGAAACCCTAAGCTCGGACCAGTGTGAGTCATCGTGAAAAACCTTTCACACTCACCAAAACTTAAAAAATGATAGGATATTTTCCAAACTCCACCACTTACTCTCCTCTTCCTTCTCCTTTTTTTTTGCTTTGAAATAAAAACTATAATCAATGCTAGATGCTAGACCAGGGAGAGTCTTTTGATACCTCAAATTTACTAATCTAAAAATATCGGCTTCCTTATTTATATTTATACCATAGGGAAGACCTAAAGCCTTATAAAATCTAGGATTATATGCTAGTCCATTTGTTTTTCTTTTAGCTTTTAAAGCTCCTAGTCTTTCTCTTTCTAATCTTTTTTCTTCTACTTTTTCAGCTAAAAATGTTTGTACAAAGCTACCGTCTATAAACATAAGCGGCACATCTGTTCCTAATTTATTTTGAGCTTCTTTTAGTTTTTCAGTAAGGTGCTCTCTACCATATATGTGACGATCCGTTTCATTTACAAGTATATTAGGATCAGAAAAATAGGGTTTTAAATTCTTATATCCTTCAAAAATCCTTCGTGCATTAAATGTTACACGTCTTTTAGCTCTGTTGGCTTTTCTTTCACCCCCTGAGTCTCCTCCTAAAAGACGAGAGTTTGTATTTCCTCCAGAAGGAGAGGCCGTGTTTCTTTGAATTTGTCCATTATTGGTTTTAGAAGAAGGAGACTTAGAATCATCTGATTCAATAGAGTCATATAAACTTCCTTTAGGAACGGAGTAAGTATCTTCAAATACGTTGTTGCTTAAATCAGTTTTTCCACTAACGGTGTTGTTAGGTTGTTCATCTGTATAAACACTGCCATAGCCTGTTATTGTTCCACTCCCCCCTCCTAATTCATCACTTGAATCTTTTTTTGCTCTTTGTTTTTTTATCCATCCTTTAGCTTTTTCTGTGATTTCTCCTAAAACTTCGTCATCTGCAAAAAGGCTTAAGCTCTTCTTTTTAGACCCTCCCCCAAAAGCATCTATACATTTAATGGAGTCCTCAATACTCTTTTGCAAAGCAGGTTGTAAATTATCAAAATAGCCTTTTATCTTATTCTGTCTCTCTTCAGTACTCGTAAGATCTGTACGAAAAATACTAGAAAGGTTGCGCCAACCCTTTTCACTAAACTTTTTAAAAGCTCTAAACTCTTGACAACTAACTTCTCCTTCACCACCACCCGTTGCAGAAATAGTTTGAGGGCAAGCTAAAGTAATATTATAAAAAGCTTTTTCACATGTAGATACAAAGGCTTTATAAGCTTTTAGAGTTTTTTCATGAGCTTGTTTTGCTCGCTTACAACCTCCAAGTGCTCCACCACCTTGTGCTGTATTTTCATCAGTATTAGGTTGAGAAGAAGGCTCATTTGCACAATACTCTACATACTTGTTAACTGCTTGCTTACAACTTGCTATTGTAACCTCTTGTGCTTTATCTAATTGGACTAATAAATCTTTACTTGCTGCTTTTTTCGCAAGAAATAAAGCCCTAGTATCAACACTTTTTTGTGAGCATTGAGTTTCAGATAAAGTGCTATTAGGATCAGGGCTTTCAGATTTAATTTCTCTGCTACAAAACCAATCAACATCTTGACGTGAAGCATTTAAAGGAACTACTTTACTAGTATCATTTTCACAATGACAACTAGATAATCTCCTTCCAGACCATGAGCCAACAGTGCCATTAGGACATTGTGGCACATTACAATGATAATATGCATCTCCACTTTCAAACTCTTTAGTCCACACGCCTCCATGTTGTTGGCAAGTTTTCTTTTTTTGCTCATATAATTTAGATGACATATCACAGTACCATTGATTATTCGAAACTGTAACAACCTTACCGCCCTTCAACTCACAAGCTTTCAGTTCTGGAGGGGCTAAGGCAAAGCCAGTTTTTAAAAATGTCATATAAACTAATAATAAAACCATGATGAAAAAAATTTTCATAAAACCTTATCGGCAAATAAGCTTAAAAAATAAGTCTTTTAACAGTATAATTTTAAACTATTTATATTAAAATAGTCCTTAATTGTTGCAAAAGTGTTTCAGATAGATACACACAAGGAATAAAACTCACTGTTTTTTTAAAACTAGATTTTTATATGGCAAGCACTTTTTTTAAAGTTACACAGGGTTTACCACAAGCTTTTTTATAGTCTTCACAAAAAGCAGCAGATCGTAAGAAATTAGTACCTCCATCTTGGTTACTAGAAAAATAATTCTCACGTCTACCGCTTCCACTTTGATGAATACCAACTAAATAAAATTTATTATTTTTCTTAAAAATATAAGGACTTGAAGACACCCCTTTTTCTGATGGGCATGAATTTGTTATGAAATAATTAGAACTACCCCCAATTTCACACCGCACATTAACTCTTTGAGGCGTATGAAAAATTCTACCAAAATCTAAACGAGAACTAGTTTCATCAAAGTTACCCTCTTCATCAATAACAGGAGTTTTAGCTTCTTCATCCCAACCATACTGTGTTTTTCCCCTATAAAGATAAATATCAATTTGTCCATTATCAGAGGCTTGTTTAATTTCTTCACCAGAAGCTAAAACTGGAGTAATATAGTGTTTAGAGTTATAATTAAACCCCATAGCACCTGCATAAGCTTTTGCCTCTAACGGGTTTACTTTTACTATTAAATAATCGTTATCAGGATCATTCCAAGCCTTAAGTCCACTTAAACTTTTTCCAAAATACTCAAAGTTTAGAACATTTCCGTCTAACTGCATAAACAGAGTCATAGGAAAAGAGTAAATTCTAACTCTACCGCCCTCATCACTTGCTAAAAACTTTTTTAAAGCCTCCCCTTTATAAGACAAAACATCATCATTAAGTGCGTGTGCCACAGTTACAAAAACCCCAGGACAAATTTGAGTAGTTACTACATTTCCTTTTATACTAGAAAATATATAAAGCGCTTTACTTGCATTATCAGTTGCATCGGACATGGAATTGTCTCGATCCATAAACCACGCAGCATTTATTGATTGAAAACACGCTGCTTTAATTCCATCTATATTCCCAGAGTTAAGCGCATTTTTACACAAACTCTTTTGAAAATATGTCATTCCATAAAATATAGAGCCTGGAACGTTTTCATCTAACAAAGCTTCTTTTAAAAGAGCTTTATTATCTATTAAAGATGTTAAGTTTCTAGCTACACTTTTAGTTTTTTTTGTAGTATTTTTATTTTGAGAAGAGGTTTTATTAAAATCTTTTTTATTAATTTTATTTAAAGCTTTTTTTTCTTTTTTTACATTCTTTTTTTTAAAGAAAAAGTCTTTAATGCCTTTAATGCCAGAAACTAAAACACCCATTTTAGATAAATCCTTAGCCTTTAATTTACTAGCCACAACTTCATCTTTAGAACAAGGAGCTAATAATCTACTTTGTAAATGACCCCTAGCTTCTCTTATAAAGCCTATATAAGATATAAGCTCTTGTGTTATATCTATGGCATTTTCTTTTTTACAAAAAGAAAAAGTTTCTTCTGCCATTTTCTCACAACTTGCAAAAAAACTTAAAGATTTAGTAAACTGTCTTTTATCACATAGGGAAGAGTCTAAACTACTTTCTTGTAGTTCTTTTACTCTAACCATATTGCACAGCCCACTATTTTTAATTTTATTAAAAGACACTGAACAGGATTCAGCTCCCGCTACACAAGTGGTAAATAAAAATAATAACGATATAAAATTAAATAATGCTATATTCATATTGTGTAAATGTAGTCTCTTTCTAAAGACTTTGCAAAAACTTGTAATTTTACCTAGACTTAGGCAACGATTGAGCTAAATGAAGTGACATTACATTAGAGAAAGATTGACGTTCAGTTTAAAAAAGTTTCTCACACTATGGAAACCACCAGCATTTGAACTCACGTGTTTTTTTTAAATAGTGTCGAAGTCAGGTACAGGTTTAAGATTTTTATTTTCTAGTTAGGGTTTAGTAATTTTTGTGTATTACGGCATTAGATAATCGTCTTGAAAGCTTTCTATGTCATCATCTTCAAAGCTTTCTATGTCTTCGTTAATTTTGTTTAAAACAAGCTTTAAGCGAAAAACAAAATCTTTAAAATCATCTTTTTCTAAGATATAGTCTTCATTACCTATTGCATCAGAAAAAGCTTTAACTTGTTTGTACTGTTCTATAGGATTAATGGAGTCAACAATAGAGTTTAGGCCAACTGTCACTCCAGTGACACTACCCAAGGCAAGTATAAGTCCAACAGCAGCGCCAGGTGTAGTATCTAATGCAGTCATAAAAGCAGGAAACAAATGCCAAGGAAGAGACATATATGCAACCATAGCTCCGGATACGACTAGAACATTAGTTAAAACTGCATAAAAAATTTGTGTATATTCGTAAACCCTTTGGCGCTTTAAATCGTTTAAAGAATAATATTCTTGTGGTCCTAAGAACTCACAAGGTGTATCAGCTTGACAATAATTAAACTTAACAAAATTTTGGTTATTGGCTACTGATTTGATTATAATATCTACATAGCTAGAGCTATTATTCATAGAAATAGCAGAAAAAGCTGTTGTAGACATCAATATTGATAAAAGAGTAGTTAATAGTAGTTTCATTTTAATGTGCCTCGCTTCAAAAGTAATGGTTTCTTTATTTTACAATCGAGTTGATATTCAGTTTTTTGCCTTTTGTAAAGCAAAAAGAGGTCTTTATGAATTTTTTTTCAAAACTTTTTTGAAAAAAATAGATCCTTTCAGTAGCTTATTAACCTGAGTTCGGCGATCTAAGCGCCCAGATCTCACGCCACCTATGAAAAAACCTAGAGATTGATATAGCACCAAGTGGAGTGCGAAATATTTGGCTTAGGCATAAAATGCAGACCATAGCTCTTCGACTTCAAAAAAGAAAGCTTATTAACTTTCGTAAGACCTCATAAAAATAAATTTTCAAGCTTTTTTTTTAATGCACCGATACCGACATAATCCCTTGGTAATTAGACCGTCAGTTTCCCCTGGTAATGACACTTTATCACAAGTTTTATTCAAAATATCTCGCCCTCTTTTTATATTTCCTTTTTTATACTCTAAAACACCCAAGTTAGAACAACCCCCCATAACTCCACCATCACAGGCTTTTTTATAAAGCTTCCTAGCTTCAACTATATTTCCTTTTTTCCTCTGAAACACCCAAGGCAGAACAACCAATCAAAAAAGACGACATTAAGCTAACAAAAAATACAAACTTCACTCTAGACCCTCCCTTAAATTTTCTCACTCATTCTTATCGTTTTTTTCTTAAAGATACTTTAATCTAAATAGATGAGGTGTTTGACAAAATAATGTGAGGTCAAATCTTATGGATAACCCCTGACTTTCAAAGGTTAAGCCCTTAAAAATAAAGTATTTACAAAAGCTTAAAAAAGCTAATAAATTTAATATTTTGGCACCTATATTGCTCACTAATTAGTGATGACAGTACTACACAACCCTATACTAGGCTTTATTCTAATCTCTACGCTCTTTCTAACCAATTGTGCTGAAAATATGCCCCTTAATGGCTTAGTCCGCTCAAAAACGACACCTCATATTGAAATAAATGATCAAGGAGAGCCTACCATTGAACTCCTCCCCGTTGCCCCACCTTATTCTAAAAACTCTTTAATTAATAAACTAGAAGAAGAAATCCAAAAAAATCGAACAAAAAAAGTTAGGATGAAGCTGTCTAAATTCAAAAATGAGAAAATTACTTTCTCAAACCCTAAAGTGCTTTTTAAAAATAATGGTCAAAAAAAAGTTACTCTAGATGTTACACACAACGGTACTTTAGAACCCATTACTTTTTTAGCTCCTAAGGATCATAAAAAACATTTCTTATTTATTAAATCTTCAGGTTTTTCAAAAAAAATAGTGACGCTTCAAGGTATGTGTTTAGATAACCATGAGATAATATGTGATAAGCTAGTTCTTGAAATAGCTTATTTTATAAATGAGTTAAAAGTTACTGCACAGTTTATAGTAGGCAATCCTAACACTGCAAATGAACCTTTAGTGTTTAATACTGAACAAAAGCCTGAAGAGCTTAACCCAGAGCCTATTACAACAAGCCCTAAAGACCCTCTAACCTCTAAAGAAGAACTTTCTAAAAAAGAACTTATTTTTATTAAAGAAAATAATAAAGATTCTCTTACTCAAAATCCTTTACCAAAATCTAAAGATGATTCAAAAAACCTTAACACCCCGCCTCACCATGAAATTGACAGTGAAAGTACAACTATTGGAGCTGGTAGATTTGTATTGCCAAATATTGATGAAAATAAAGCAACAGCGGCTTTTAATATTAACTCAGCAGAAATTTATAATCTCTTACCACATGAACAAACTTCCAATAATGCACTTTTAAATGAAATCCAAACAACTGTTTTTAATCAGTCTAAATATTTTTACGCTAAATATCTTAGTACGCACGGTAAAATAAAAAACGCAATACAACTCCCTACTAATCTTAACGGCTCTAAAATCAATCCAAACAGAAGAAATAAACAGTATGCCTCAGGTCTTTTAATAAAAACACTTGAATATATTTCAAAGGAATTTAATCACCTATATCCAAATGCTCCCTTGTGTGTAAATAATTTATCTACTAAAAAAGGTGGTCCTCTTGAAAAACAAATGAGTCATCAAAACGGCCTAGATGCGGATATTTCTTTCCCAAGCACTGCAAACAACTGCGAACAACCAAACTACTTTAAAAGTTGGACTGAGTTAGATAGTTTAGACAATACTTTTAAACAAAAAAACTGGGAGTTCTTAAATATCCTTATAGCTACTGAGCGAGTAAATATTATTTTCATAGATAAAGCTTTTATAAATAGTTTATGTACCTATGTAAAAAACAACACCAATGCCACAAAAACTCAAAGAAATAAAATTTTTAAAAAGCTGCGCCATGAAAATAAACATAAAAACCACTATCATATTAGAATGGTTTGTAATTTTCAAAACACTGAATGCATAACACAACCTCTTAATGGAAATATAACAGATTGTAATTAAATTCTTTTAACTTCAATAATATCATTCAATTTTCTAAGCTCTGTAATAACTACCTGAAGCTGATTTGAATCTTTAACAAAAGCATCAAAATATGCCACTACTTTTTTATCTCTAGTTGCTTTGATCTGCGCATTTTGTAAATCAATCCCTTTTGATGCAAACACCTCAGTAATACGAATAAGCAATCCACTATTGTCTGATGCAAGAACATAAATCTGAACAAGCCTTCTTACTAAGCCTTCTTTTGTCTTACCCCACTCAACATCCACTTCTCTTTGTGAATCTAGTTGAAAAGATTTTGGACAATCTGCTCTATGAACTGTAATACCTCTTCCTCTTGAAATAAAACCTGTAATATCATCTCCTGGAATTGGATGACAACACTTAGCAAAATAAACCAATATATCACTCATTCCATCAACCATAACTAATGAATTTTTTTTATTTTTCCCTAAAGCATTTTTAACAGTTTTTGAAATAAAACTTTCTTCTTTAAGTTCTGGATCAATCTTTTCTTTAGGAAAAAATTTCTTAAGAATTTGATCTGGATAAATTTTTCCATAACCTAAGAGAATGTTTAATTCCTCTAAAGTCTTAACCCCTAACTCTTTTAAAAGTTCTTCAAAATTTATAGGGTTTTTCTTAAAATAAGATATTGGGTTGAGTCCAATTTTTCTAAAAGATTTTTCTAAAATTCCTTTTCCTATTTCTAAAGCTCGTTTTCTTTGTTCTTCTTTAATATAGTAACGAATTTTATTCTTTGCTTTTGTTGTTACACAGTAGTTTAACCAGTCTTTTGAAGGGGTTTGAGTTTTTGAAGTTATAATCTCTACATGATCACCATTTTTTAACTCATACTTTAAAGGAACAAATTTTCTATTAACTCTTGCTCCTGTACACCTCATACCTATATCAGTATGAACTGCATAGGCAAAGTCAATTGGTGTTGCCCCTTGGGGGAATTCTCTAATATCTCCTTTAGGTGTAAAAACATAAATCTCTGTATCGAACAGGTCTGTTTTTATACTTTCTAAGAACTCTCCAGAGCCCTCCATCTGCTGATGTAAAGAAACCAAATCTCTTAACCAGTTAAACTTCTTAATAACTTTTTGATCCACTCCACCTTGTTTATAACTCCAATGTGCAGCAATTCCTTGCTCTGCAATGAGGTGCATCTCTTTTGTCCTTATCTGAATCTCAACTCTATCACCACCATGGTCAATCACTGTGGTGTGAAGACTTTGATAGTTATTATTTTTAGGCATTGCTATAAAATCTTTAAACCTTCCTGGTACAGGTTTCCAATGTAAATGCACTAACCCTAAAATCTCATAGCATTGTGCAACATTAAGAACTATTACTCTAAAAGCTAAAACATCATATATTTGATCATATTCTAAGCCTGTTAACATTTTTTTATAAATAGAATATAAATGCTTAGGACGCCCTTGAATTTCAAATTTACTCTTAAATGATAGCCCTATTTTTTTATATAAAAGCCTCCTCAAGTCTTCAATAAACTTTTCACGCTCTCTTTTTTTCTTTTGAACTTCTTGAGCTAAAGAATAAAATGCCTCAGGGTTTGCGTACCTAAATGACAAATCTTCTAGTTCAACTTTCAGCCAATTTATACCAAGACGACTTGCTAGCGGTGCATAAATATCTAGTGTTTCTAAAGCAATTCTTTCTTGCTTCATAGGTTTCATGTGTTTTAAAGTCCGCATATTATGAAGTCGATCACAAAGTTTTACTAAAACTACTCTTACATCACGACCCATAGAAATAATCATTTTTCTAATGTTTTCGCCCTGTTTTTCATGAGTATTTTTAAAACTCATCTGAGAAATTTTTGTGACCCCATCAACTAAAAATGCAACCTGTTCACCAAATTTTTCTTGAATATCTAAAAGCTGTACTTGCGTATCCTCTACAGTATCATGTAAGAGCCCTGTAGCCACTGACGAGAAGTCTAATCGGATCTGTGCAATGATTCCAGCAACTGCTAAAGGATGGCTTATATAAGGCTCACCACTCCTTCTAATTTGTCCTTTGTGTGCTTTTTTAGAAAATTCATAAACATCAAAAAGTTTTTCAGCCTCTTCATGGGAAAGGTACTTTTTTACAAGTTCAACCAATTCTTCAATTGTTGTAACTTCTAATTCAAGTTGCTTCCCATGGTCTGTCAAACTTTCCTACCCAATAACTCTATTTAAACCTTTAAACACACTGCATTAAAATTTTAATCGGTTCTAAATCTATTTTAATTTACTGTGAAAAAGTCTAGATAGCTAAAAACTTATCCTTTAAAAAGGGCCCTTTCTACCTGCATCTGACCTGACTCAGTCCATAAATTTTTATCAAAATCTACTTTTCCAGCAGCCACCTCTCTTAAAGCTGCCACTACAAACTTATTATTTTTAATGGGAACTGTTGGAAGAGAACCTTTTAAAATCTGTTTAGATCTCTTAGAAACCAGTAAAACTAAACTAAATCTATTGTCTACTTTTTCCAAGCAATCTTCTACAGTTACACGAGCCATGAATTGTCCTCCAATGAATCTATTTTTCTACGCAGTTTTTAAATAAAATTCAACTTTTTTTCGAAATTCTTTAAAAGCTTTTAAAAAATCGCTATTTATCACAATTTCATCAGCATTTTGAGCCCAGGCCATCTCCTCTTTTGCGCTTTTCATACGCAATTCATAATCAAGGGGAAGTTTTCCACCCCCTCTTTTTAAAAGACGCTCTCTAAGAGCCTCTACATTTGGAGGCTGTATAAAAACCACTAACGCCTCTGGAAATTTATTCTTAAAAGTCTGAGCGCCTTGAATATCTACATCCATAATCACAGAATACCCAGCTCGCCAAAACTCATAAACCTGTTCATAAGATGTTCCATAAAACGATGAATGAACCTTAGCCCATTCTATAAAAAAATTATCTTCAATCTTGCTTTTAAACTCATCTTCTTCTAAAAAAAAATACGGCTTACCTTCAAATTCACCATCTCTCATTCTACGAGTAGTATATGTAATAGTGTCTTTAATCAAAAGGTCAGGATACTTAAGTATTTCATCTATAAACGTAGATTTCCCAGCTCCACTAGGAGCTACTACAATAATCATCTTCCCCATTACTGTATATTTTGTACCTGTTGCCTTAATTTCTCAACGTATGATTTAAGATTAACCGAAAGTCGAGTCAAATCTACATTCTTAGATTTTGAAGCAATTGTGTTTATTTCTCTTGAAAACTCTTGGCAAAAAAAATCTAATTTTTTACCTACAAGGTTTGTTTTATCAGACAAGACCCTAACAAATTCTTTTGTATAAATCTCTATACGGTTGATTTCTTCATCAATATTTGATTTTTCTAATAACAAGGCAACCTCTACTTCAAGCCTTTGGGGATCAACTTTTAATTCAAGCTCATTTAACTTGTTTCTCCATTCTTGAGAAATTATTTTTTTATTCTTTTTTACAAAATTTTTAACCCTACTAAGCTCAACACTTATAAGCTTTAAATCTTTTAGTAAAATTAATTTTAATTCTTTACCCTCTAAAACCCTTCTTTTCTTTAAATTTTTTAAAGCTTTTATAAAAGTATTAGACAATAGCTTTTTTTCTTGAACCGTTAGGCTTTCTTTAAATTCTTCACCTGTTTTTTTCAAAACAGCATCCATTGTAAGGTCTCCGTTAACACCCAATACCTTAGCATTATTTTTATAATCTAAAATCCATTTTTTAAGATTTTTAATGGGAAGATTCAAACCTTTTCTCTTACAAAAAATATTAATATCAACTGTTCCTCTTAAAAGTTCTTTTTTAACTTTCTTTCTAAAACCTTCTTCTAAAAAAGCTAAATCTGCTGGTAACCCCACTTTAACTTCTAAAAACCTTGCATTTAAAGATCTCATCTGAATATTAAGAGATAAGCTCTTGTCTTGAACTATCTCTTTTGAAAATCCTGTCATACTTTCCATAAATTCTCCTCTAAGCAATTCTTTACAAATTCTTTTGCCTTCTTTTTTTCAGAAAAATCAAACCATGTCACTGATCTATCTTTTTTAAACCAGACTTTTTGTCTTTTTGAAAGCTGCATAGTTTTATGGACTATATCTTCAAGCATTTTATTTTCAGTTTTAATCTCTCCACTAAGGTACTTTAAAACTTGTCCATACCCAACCGAGGAAAGGGGCTTCCAAGCCTCATACCCTAAATCTAACAATGCCCTCACCTCATCAACAATACCAGCTTTAACCATTAATCTAGCTCGTTCAGTAATCAAACTTCTTAAAAATTTTCTATCTAAATCAAAGGCTATTTTTTTAGCATATGACTTAAGCTTGTACTCTTTTTGCCATTGAGTTAAAGGTTTCCCAGTTTGTTTAAAAACCTCTAAAGCCCTTCCCACACGATAAAGATCATTTTTTGAAATTTTATTAAAAATATGAGGATCTACTTTTTTTAATTCTTCAACAGGATTTTTAATTTTTAAAACTAATTTTCTAATTTTTTCATCTGTCTTTGGAAGTGGTAACAGCCCCACATCTAAGGCATTTATATAAAAACCACTCCCCCCCACACATAAAAGTTTTTTACCTACCTTAGACAACACCTTTTTAGCACTTTTTAAATAATCTGCTGCAGTAAACTCCTCACCAAGGTCACAGATGTCAATTAAGTGGTGCTTTACTCTTAAACGATCCTGTTTACTTGGCTTTGCAGTCCCTATATCAAGTCCTTTATAGAATAAAAGACTATCTGTATTTAAAATTTCATAACCAAAATCTTCACACAATTTAAGAGAAAAGTCTGTTTTTCCACTAGCTGTCTGCCCTACAATATACACATGAGGGGACAACTACAACTATCCTAACCTTCCAAAATCTTTATGCAGAGATTGAAAACTTATTTTCTTATAAACAGGTCTCCCATGGGGACAAAAATTAGATTTATACTTATCCATTTCAAGAAGTAAAAGTTTCATCTCTTCATGGCTCATGGCATGGCCAGCTCTAATAACTGAGTGACAAGAAACTGTTGCAAAAAAAAGTTCAAAAATTTCCTCCACTGAGCTTCCCCCGCCGTACTTAATAATAGATTGTGAGAGTTTTCTTAGTGCACTATCTACTGCTCCTTCTGTTAAAAATCCCGGAAGAGCATTTAAAACAACAGTCTCTACCCCGCCTTGCTCAATAACTATCCCAATGGAAGAAAGGTCTTCTTGCTTTGTCAATAATGCTTCAATATAATTCTCTTCCATTTGAATATGCAGTGGCATCAATAAAGTTTGAACATCTAAATCCTGATTTTTTTTCCAAGATTTAAGTAGTTTCTCATACCCTACTCGCTCATGGGCTGCATGCTGGTCTATAAAAAAAACTGCCTCATTAGATTGAGCCACAACATAAGTCAGGTTTATTTGCCCAACAACCATTAAACTCGACCACAAGGGCTCAAAACCATCTTCTTGCTTTAAAACCTTTTCAATGGTTTTTACTTTTAAATCACCATAATTTTTTTTATACTGAACTGCTTTATCTTTAAATTCAAAAGGAACTTGAGATAAAACCGCCTGCTCTACTTCTTTTTTACTAGGTTTTTGAAAAGGTTTGGTCATTACAGGCATTTTAATATTTTCAGAGGGTGGATTAAATGGTTGTGATGACACTACTTTAGTGGACCATGGAGCCAATGCAGCCCAAGATGAAACTGCTGATCTAATAAATTTATATATGTGACTTGAATCCTGAAACCTCACTTGTGACTTCATAGGGTGAACATTCACATCCACAAATTCAGAGTTTAGCTTTAAATCTACAACCCCTTTTGGTTGATAGCCGTGCATTAAATAAGTGTTTAACCCATCTCTTGTTGCTGCATGAATGGACTTATCCTCAATCCATCTAGATTGAACATATGTCCACAAGGACTGAGAAGTTTTAGATTCTATTCCAGGCTCTTCTAAATATACTGCAGATCCTTTTTTAATGTACTCTGTTTCAGGAATATTTATTCTATAAAGTTTTTTCTTATAAATTTGCTCATATCTTTTTTCTAAAGATTTTTCAGGTTGATAAAAAAAACTCAAACTTCCATCCATTAAAAATTTAAACTCTTTATCAAAATGTATCAAAGCAAAAGAATGAAAAATTTTTTTAACTAATGTCATCTCATAACGTTGAGATTTTAAGAATTTTTTTCTCGCTGGAACATTATCAAAAAGATTAGACACTGAAAGTTTTGTACCCTCTCTAATTCCACTCTGATCTATTAAGATTTTCTTTCCAGAGTCCCAAATCATTAAACTCCCACTGTCATCACTTAAAGTTTTACTTTCTAAGCTAATTTTTGAAACTGACCCAATGGCTGATAAAGCTTCCCCTCTAAAACCAAAGCTGTCTAAAGAAAACAAGTCTTCTGCAGATGAAAGTTTACTTGTTGAATGACGTTGAAAAACTGAAGAAAAGTCTTCTTTTAAAATTCCAACCCCATTATCTACAATTGTTATTTGTGATAAACCTGAACTTACTGAAATTTCAATTTTAAAAGCCTTTGCATCTAAGCTATTCTCTACAAGCTCTTTAATAAGCTGTGCAGGTCGTTCAATAACCTCCCCTGCGGCAATCTGATCCACCACCTGCCCTGAAAGTTTTTTAATTCTACTAACAACATTGTTTTCTATAGTTTCCATAAATTTAAACTTATCCACATATAAAACTTCTTTCACTGCACAGTGCGCAGATTAAAAAAACTCTGCTTAAAATATTCGCTTTACGCTAAACTCAAACCCAGTGTGATTATTACTAAGCTTTATATATTTGCTTTCTAAATTAAAAATATAACGCCCAATACGTATTCCTGCCCCTAAACCTCCAGAAATACCTAATTCTGCTTTATTACTAGACTCTTTAGCTCCATTAAGGATTAAATCAAAACTATAATAAGAAAGAACTCCACTTATGGATGCATAAATTGACCAATTAAACCCTCTATTAATTTCAAAAGGAAGCCCCACCTCGCTTAAGACCATGAAACCTGAATGATCTTGAGTAAAAGAATCTAATAAACTAGGAGAAGACGGACTAAACAAAAGTGAAATATCCAGTGGAAAAGATGATATTCCCCACCCTGCTCCTGAAATTTTACCACCAAAAAACATTTCTTTGGATTTTTCAGTATTCTTGTTTATGTCTAAAACATAACTTAGGGAAGAGAACACTAGACCATATGATTTTGAATATGGAACCGAGTACCCATCATAAGAACTTACTGTTTTAGCCTTATGTTGACGTTTTTTTAAAGCTCGTCCCGAAATTCTACCTTTTCTTTTATTCCTAGCCTCTTTAAATTTTTTAACTGATGTGTCTAAAATATAACCATATACATTTTTTTTAAGCCTCACCTTATAAAATAAACCAAAGCCATCTGTTCCTACAATTTTCTTATTGAGCCCATAAAGTTTTTGTCCACGTTTTAAATTTACAAGAATACGAGCATCAAATGATGGAAGCTCATAAACACTGGTGTCAGGTTTTGCTATTTGTAAAATTGAAACTTTTAACTTTCCTAAAGCAGGTGTAGATATTAAGAAAAAAGACATCATAAATAAATGAAACACTCTTATAAAATTATCATTTTTTGTATAATTTTAAAACCCTCTACAAAAAGTCTAAAAATTTTCTAGACAAAAACTAAAGCCTTAGTCTAGAAATACACCTTATTTTTTTAAATACCATAAGGTTCTAGCCTGTTTTCTAAAAAATGAATTGTGACTTAACTTAGAAAGCATAGTCACATATCTAAGTTTTGCTTTTTTAAGTATTTTTCACCAAAAAGTAAAAAAAACATCTCATTAATATACGAGCATACTAAGCATAGGGCACACCTTTCAATTGTGTGGTCCTTTGTTAGAGTAAGGGGACCACTTCAAAAGTCATTCTAAGTTTTCTAGTGTCAGTGAGGCTTAGACTGTATGAAGACCCAGAGTCACAGTTAAGCCCTGTGATGTTGTTTAAAGCTTGAGATAAACTTGTTAAGCCACCATTTCCTGTGGTTGTGCCAGACCCAACGCTTAAGTTAAAAACTCCTTTTGAGTCTGTCATATTAAGGGTGCAGATTTCTTCATAGAGGAGGCAGTGGTTTAGGGGAGATAGGATTTTAAGAATAAAGTTAACATTATTGTCTTCTAAGGCTTCTCCATTGGGCTTTATAATTTGACCTTAAAAGACAAAAGAACTTGGCACAACCAAAGAAGAAAACGTCCATAATAAAACTGTAAATAAAGTTAAAGCTCTCACATTTTAATTCCTAATTATATGGGGTTAGTTTTAGATCGCTTACGAAGAATTTAAGAACTACAATAAGCTAAATGGTTTTCTTAATATGATAAAAGACTTAGAAAAACACTATAGAAAACTTATGCGCCCTAAAAGAAAGGAAAAACCTTTATAATCAATTAAGAAACCTCTTTAAAAAAGTTGGCTTTTATTTTTGGGATCTGCTCATGGTGTTTTTTCAAAACTTTTCCAAACATTCCTTTGAATTAAATTTAAACCACTACAACTTAATGAGATCCCGTACTCCCAAAACCACTCTCACCACGTTCAGTATCATCAAGCTCATCAGTCACTAAAATCTTAGCTTTAACTACTGGGCAAACAACTAGCTGAGCAATGCGTTCACCATTTTCTATAACGGCGGCCTCATGACCAAGGTTAATCAATATAATTTGAATCTCACCTCGATAATCAGCATCAATGGTTCCTGGAGTGTTTAAAAGCGTTAAGCCTTTTTTAAGTGCTAATCCTGATCTTGGTCTAACCTGAATTTCATAAGCCTCAGGAATCTTCATAGCAAGACCTGTTGGAACTAAAACTCTTTTTTGGGGTTGAATAACAATAGCCTCATCAATGCAAGCTTTAATGTCCATACCACTAGCCCCTGATGTTTTATATTTTGGCAAATCCCCTTGAAAGTGAGAAAGTCTTTTAATTTTTAAATCAATTTCATTTTTAAAACCCGCCACATCTAAAATCTGATTTCCAACCATATCAACACCCATTTCAATGATTTGTTTAATGGGAAGAGTTTCAGATTTTTCTTGAAGTGTTTTAAACATGTTTTCTGCTAAACTCGCGATATCTTTTATTTTATCCTTAATCATTAACTTCCCCCTTTTAATATATTTAAAATATCTATTTGCTCTTAGGACCCAAAATCATTACCCCTGGATCTTTTAAAAAGTGATTTAAAAAATACTCATTTATTTGATTTATATTTATTTGATTTATTTCTAGTGCTACTTTTTCAGGCGACTTATATTCATTAAAAACCAATTCATTTAAAGCAATGGAGTTCATTCTAGAATCTAAATCATCAGCACCCATTAAAATTTCTCCAAGTAACTGCTGTCTATAAAGATTAAGCTGTTTTTGTGTAAAACCTTCTTTGGCCAACTTTTCCACTTCATCTAAAATAACAGACACGATCTGTAAGGTTTTATCTGGTTTTGTTCCAACATAAACAAACAAAACCCCTTCTTTCATAAAGCACTGAAGATAAGAATATACTGAATAAGCAAGCCCTAGCTCTTCCCTCACTTTTTGAAAAAGAATTGAGGTCATTCCTCCACCTAAAGCAAGATTAGCCAAATAAGCCAGGTATCTTTTTGTTGATGGATAAGGGGGAGCTTTAAAACTTACTAACACATGAGACTGTTCTGAATTTTTCTTAACAAACTTAGTGCTTGCTCTAAATTTGCCTTCACAAACTTTAAGAGGATTGTGTTTAAAAGCACTATTTTTATAATTGAAAAATTCTTTAGCTTCTTTAACAACTTTATTATGATCAACTTCTCCTGAAATAGATAAAATCATATTTTGAGGCGAGTACACATCTTTATACAATTTAAAAAGATCACTACAAGTAATTTTTTTCACAGCTTCTAAAGTGCCTAAAATTGGTCGCCCAAGCTCATGATCTTCAAAGATTTCTTTAAAAGCAAAATCAAAAACAGATTCTTCAAAATTTTCAGAGGACATATCAATCTCTGAAATCACCACATCTTTTTCTTTTACAAAGTCTTCTTCTATAAATTGAGCGTTAAGACAAATATCTGATAAAATATCAATTCCTAAATTCAAGTCTTTTTTTAAGCACTGGATTGTATAGCTAGTGATTTCTTTTCCTGTTGAAGCCTCAATCTCACCACCTACTGATTCAATCTCTGTAGCAATATCTAGAGCTGATCTTTTTCCAGTTCCTTTAAACACCATATGTTCAATTAAATGAGCAGATCCCGCCATATGCCCAGGCTCATGCCTAGTGCCCCATAAAAGATGAAGCCCTAGATGAACTGAAGCTCTACCACCTATGGATTCTGTTACAATGGTGAGGTCATTTTCTAATTTTGTTTTGTTAAAGACTGTCTTCAAATTTAATGTGCTTCTTCCTGAGGTAAAATTGCTTTCCTTGAAAGTTTAATTCTCCCAGATCTATCCACATCTAAAACTTTAACATTAACTTGATCACCTTCATTTACAACATCAGTTACACTTCTAACTCTTTCATGGGCTATTTCTGAAATATGTAAAAGACCTGTGGTATTTGGTAAAACTTCAACTAAAGCACCAAAATCCATAATTTTAACAACTTTACCTGAATAAGTTTTTCCAACTTCAGCCTCAGCACAAATATCTTCAATGATCTGAATTGCTTTTCTTGATTGTTCAGGGTCAGTTGAAGCCACGTTAATAGTTCCGTTATCATTAATATCAATTTTAACACCAGTTTTTTCAACAATAGATTTAATCATTTTACCACCAGGACCGATGACTTCTCTTACTTTATCTGGTTTAACTTTAATGGTGTAAATCCTTGGTGCAAATTCAGAAATAGAATTTCTAGAAACTGAAATTACTTTTTCCATTTCATTTAAAATATGCAAACGCCCATCTTTAGCCTGAGTTAAGGCTTGCTCCATAATATCAAAACCAATTGAATCAATTTTAATATCCATTTGAAGAGCTGATATTCCATCCTTAGTACCTGCAACTTTAAAATCCATATCTCCTAAATGATCCTCATCACCTAAAATATCAGTTAAAACTGCGAATCTATCTCCTTCTTTAATAAGCCCCATTGCAATACCCGCAACATTTCCTTTTATGGGAACTCCAGCATCTAACAATGCCATTGTTCCAGAGCAAACTGAACCCATTGAACTAGAGCCATTAGACTCTAAGACCTCATTTACAACTCTAATGGTATAGGGAAAGTCTTCTTTTGATGGAAGTATAGGCTCTAAAGCTTTTTCAGCTAAAAAACCGTGTCCAACTTCACGCCTACTTGTTCCACCCATACGCCCAGTCTCACCAACACAAAATGGAGGAAAATTATAATGAAGCATAAATCTTTTTTTAATGGATCCAGATAAAGTCTCAATGGTCTGCTCATCATCAGCAGTACCTAGAGTCACAGTACCAATAACTTGAGTCTCACCACGAGTAAATAAAGCTGACCCATGAACTCTTGGAAGTAGCCCCACTTCACATGCTATAGGCCTTACTTGTACAGTTGTTCTTCCATCAATTCTTAAGCCTGTAGACAAAACACTCTCTCTTGCAAGAGTGTATTTAGTTTTATCAATAACATGAGAAAGTTCTTTAGAAATTGTAGTCTGAAGGTCTTTATCCTCAACAGTTTCCACAAATTTGCTTTTAGCCGCTGTTTTTGCTTCATCAAAACCCTGATATCTTTGCATCTTATCTGTTTTAGATAGTGCTTCGCCTATTAATGGCTTAACAAACTCTGCCATTTGAGCACTACGAGTTTCATCTGGAGAAAAAGCAGTAAATTCTCTTTTCACTTTCTCCCCTGTAAGTTTACGCAGCTCTTTTTGAGCATTAAAGGCTGGAGTCATTTCATTATGAACCCATTTTAAAAGATCTAATGCCTCTACTTCACTTAAAAAATCCCCTTCACCCTCCACCATTAAAAGACCTTTTTCAGTGCCAGCAACAACAAAATGACAATCTGATTCTTCCATCTGCTCTTTAGAAAGATTTGCAGTCCATTTACCACCTATTCTACCAACTGTTGCAGCACAAGTAGGACCTTTAAAAGGAATGTTACTAATATGTAAAGCTGCAGAAGCACCAATACTTGCCATAATCTCTACAGGAAATTTATCATCATAACTCATTACTGTTGCAACGATTTGAGTTTCAAACCGGTAATTTTCCGGAAAACAGGGTCTAATGGGTCTATCAATCATTCTAGCATTTAAGGTTGTAAATGACGTTGGTCTTCCTTCACGTTTAAAATATCCCCCAGGAACTCTACCTGATGCATACATTTTTTCAGAAAATTCTACTGTTAGTGGAAAAAAATCCATTGTTGATTCTTTTGTTGAGGAAACAACCGTTACTAAAACAGCGTTACTCCCTGCCCTTACTAAAACAGCACCATGAGCCTGCTTAGCCAACCAACCTGTTTCTAAAGAAACTTTCTTACCATTAAAATTAAATTCTACTATTTTTTTTAAATCCTTACTAAATTCGCTCATATCTTTGTCTCTCTTTATCTTGTTTATTTAAATTTTTTTCATAAAACTAATTAAATACCAAAATAATTGGTTTTTTAATAAAAGAAAGGACCCTTTAAGCCCCCCCTCCTTGAACACATTGTTTACTTTCTTAAGCCGAGATCTTGAATAAGCTTTCTATATTTTTCAATATCATTATTTCCCATATGATCTAAAAGCTTTCTACGTTGAGAAACCATTTTTAAAAGTCCACGACGAGAATGGTTATCTTTTTTATTCTTTTTAAAGTGATCCTGAAGATCCTCAATACGAGCTGTTAACAACGCTACTTGAACTTGTGAACTTCCAGTGTCTAATTCAGATTCTTTAAACTGATCTATAATTTGTTTTTTTTCTTCTACTGTTAATGCCATATATTCCTCCTTTGGTTATGATTTCACCATTTGGCAGGCAGCACCCTAAAAAACGTCGGCAAAACAGGATTTTAGAGCAAATTTTACCTAACTAAATAAACTTAAACGGGTCAAGCTAAGTTAATGAATTAAAAGACCTTATTTACCTTATTTTATGAATATTTATTGGATATATTAGTATTTTTGCAGAATAAGATCATATCTTTTAACAAACAGAAAAAGAGGAAACGCACCATTTACTGCTATCCAACAAATTTTTGAGCCAAATTACGCTGCATAAATACCAAATTTCTAAAGGCCTGTCATCATGGGAAAAACTAGCCAATAAACTAACTGACATAAAACTACCCTGTTAGTATTTTAATTAAAAGGTGAACTTTGCAATATCACAAGTTCACCTGTATTTGTTGTTTTTTGTACGAGTTTGAAGAGTCTATTTTACTGACTTTTCTCTACTTTATACTCAGAGAGACAAGATCGAGGTAAGCCTGGAGAGAGACGGCAACCTCCAAAATAGCCATCAGTACAACCAACAGCTGCATCTACTAAATAGAAAAATTTTGAATGTCCGTAAGTAACAACGCTCATTCCACCAGATTCAAAGAAGCCTAACACGCCCTCTTCTTTTTTTGGAGCATCCCCTATAAAAATTACTTCTTGTGAAACTGCACCATGACCAGAGATATCAAGGTCACTAGGTTTTTCCAATACCCTTAGATTATGTCTAGCGCTTAAAGCAGTATCCATAATGCTTCTGCCAATACAACTATTCTCTATGGCTGTTTCTTCAAGGCAATGCCGATATACTCCATTTGCTATTCCATAATTCAATCTATCAGAACCATATTGTGCCTCAACAGCCCAAAAATCTGTTTCTTGAATGCATTTAGAAAAGTCGTATAACTTCTGGTATAGCTTAGTATAGTTTTGATAGCTGGAATCAACACTCTTTCCTATGACATACTTTACTATTGTATCTGTTTTTTTATCTTCAATTGCAAATGACAAAACTGAAAAAAAAATTGTTAAATATGAAGCCCAAAGGCCGTTATTATTATGATTACCAGCGCATATGCGGTGATATTCAGCGCAAAGTAATCAAGAGCGCAAAACTCCTGTAAGCGTAACAGTAAAAAATATTTAATAGGTGTTTATGGGTGAATTTATGGCTTGCATAATGGGTGATTATGGGTGTATAAATGGGGGCATGATAAAAACGGATACATTGAACATCACGCAAGACATTTTAGGATTTATCGCTGAAATTGATGAATTCAAAGGAGCTTGGCGTGCTTTAGGGACACTTGCGCCAGAGCGTTTAAGTGCCTTGCGCCATGTTGCCACCATTGAAAGCATCGGATCTTCAACGCGGATTGAGGGAAGCAAGCTCTCAGATCGTGATGTCGAAAAGCTGCTGACGAACCTACAAATCAAAAATTTTGAAACACGTGATGAGCAAGAAGTTGCCGGTTATGCCGAAGTGATGGAGTTGGTGTTTCAGTCATGGGAAGATATTCACCTGAGCGAAAACCATATCAAGCAGCTCCACCGTGACCTGCTGAAATACAGCGAAAAAGATTCTCGTCACCGCGGGGAGTACAAAACCTCATCCAATAGTGTTGCCGCCTTTGATGAAGACGGTAAGCAGGTGGGAATTGTATTTGAAACGGCGACACCCTTTGATACACCGGCACTCATGAGCAAGATTGTTGCCTGGACGAATGAAGCTCTGGAAACAAAATCGCTGCACCCACTTTTGACGATTGCCGTGTTTGTGGTAGTGTTTTTAGAAATTCATCCGTTTCAGGATGGGAATGGCCGTTTGAGCCGTGTTTTAACAACCTTGCTTCTACTACGTGCCGGTTATGCTTATGTGCCGTATAGCTCTTTGGAAAGCGTGGTTGAGAAAAATAAGGAAGGTTATTATCTGGCCTTACGCCAAACACAAGGCACAATTCGCACCAAAAATCCCGACTGGCAACCTTGGGTGATTTACTTCTTGCGGATTTTGCTACAACAGAGTCGCAATCTCGCCAAAAAGGTTGAACGTGAAAAGATGATTTTATCCAGTTTGCCGGAGCTATCCTTGCAAATTCTGGATCATGCCAAGCAACATGGGCGGGTCACAATGGCCGATATGATTAAAATTACCGGTGTAAGCCGTAACACTCTAAAAGAGCATTTCAGGACATTACTAGAAAAAAATCATCTAGTGATACGCGGCAAAGGCCGTGGAAGCTGGTATGAATTGCCGTGATATGGAAGAAGAACATGACAAATGAAGCGATAAAAATAGATGATGATGTAATAATAGAAGAACGGCTGGACACAGACCCCTGGTTTTTGGATAGTTGGGACCTGAAGGGAAATTTAATTCAGTTAAACCACATTCTTCATAACAACTACTTTTTCACTTGGCAAACAATTTAAATACACCACATTCTCTCGCTCCCAATTCCTAATTCCTCTGCCACTCCAGCGCTCTGGCTTTAACCTTCTTGCTGCTTCATAAACTTCCTTACGCTTTTCTAATATCTCTTTATCTTTTCCTAAATGACGCTCTGATGGCGTCACAAACTTTATTCCACTGTGACGATGCTCTTCATTGTACCAATTAACAAAACTATCAACCCAGTCTCTTGCATCACCTATGCTTTTAAAAAACTCTGGATAATCCGGCACATACTTTAACGTCTTAAATAAACTTTCTGAATAGGCATTGTCATTACTTACACTCGGCCTACTAAATGAACTTGAAACTCCCAACCAATCAAGTGTTGCTAGCATCGTTGCTCCCTTCATTGAGCCGCCATTATCTGAATGTAATACTAGCTCATTTCTTTTTATTTTTTCTCTCTCACAAATCTTTTTAATTAACTCTGATGATAAATCCATACTTTCTCTAACGTGTACTTTATAACCTACAATCTTTCTACTAAACACATCCATAAACATATATAAATAATAAAACCGACCCCGCACCGAAGTTTTTAAATAAGTAATATCCCAAGAATAAACTTGATTCACTTCCGTTGCAGTCATTCCTTTTGGCTTTTGTTTAGTTTTTGGTTTTGTTCTTCCTCTATGAACTAAAAGTTTATTCTCTTTTAAAACTTTATAAAAACTTGATTCACTTGCTAAATAAACTCCATCATCTGCAAGTTTTGAAACTATCACATGAGGAGAGTCATCAACATACTTTTTTAAAGTACAGGTGTTAATGATCTCATCTTTTTCTTTATCACTTAATTTATTTTTTGGAGGCGATAAGGGTCCTTTTCTTTTATCAGTTAAAGAAAGTTTCCAGCGGTTGAAAGTTTTAATATCAATTTCTAAATCGCTGCAGGCAAGTTTAAGTCTACAGCCATTTTTAGAAGAGGTGTTAATTAATTCAAGACAAACTTCTTTGTCATCAGGACTTAATCTTCGTCCTCTTTGACCCCCCAGATCTCGTGGCTTTTTTTTAACAAGATGATTCTAGCAGACTGTTCAGCTAGTACACTGACCATTTAATCTTTTCCCCTGTAACCCATTTTTTCACGAGCCTCATTTTTTGTAAAAAACCATCCTATGGTAACAGCTTTGTTATTAATGTAATCAACCCATGCCTCAGTTTTTTTTGTTAAAAGTTTTATTGATGGAATTCTTGTTTTTCCTAAACACTGTCGAGAATACATACCAATAGCAATCTCTGCTTGATTTAGCCAACTTCCATGCTTTGGAGTGTAGTATATTTCAAACCGACTCCATATCCTATGAGCTTCTGTTTCCCCATACTCTCTTACAAGTGATGTTTTAGTGTGAATATTTAAATTGTCCATAACTAAACTAATTTTTTTTGCTTTTTTATATTTAATAGATAGTTTCTTTAAAAATTGTGCAAACAAAACACTTTTTCTATTAGGAGTAATCTCAACAACATATTTGCCACCGAAGGGCTCAACTGCCACAAAGGCATTGGCTGTACCATTTCTCTTGTATTCATAGTCTACCTTTTTAGAACTGCTGGCTTCCATTAAAACAGGAGCACGACTGTCTTCAAATAAAACTATAGGCTTTTCATCAAGGCAAACTAAAAGGTAGTCTTCACTATCGCCTCTTTCATACAGATCCAATATAGACTCCATTCTTTGGATATACTCGTCTGTAAGCTCAGGAACACACCACATTCTTTGCTGCCAGGGTTTTACATCGTGTTCACGTAAGATTACTCTGATTTTTTCTTTTGAAATTGACTCTACAATACCGCTGCCCTCAGCTTGTGCTTTAACAAGTTCTAGAGTCCAACGATCAAAC